>JAHEYP010000066.1 GCA_023251535.1 Bacteroidota bacterium | reverse complement strand
CTCCGGCGGCTTTCTTGTGAGAGATCTTTTTAACTACCGCTTTCTTGTCCATCACATCTATCGATCGTGTTTGTCCGTTTAATCGGAAGTAAACACTGCGATGTCCGTTTTCGTCGGCTTCAGATACGTAGAGTAACCGTATCAAAATATTTTTTCCTCTTCCTATCTCTACCAAAATTTCTTCGTTGTTTTTCATGCCGAAGAAAAAGGCTGTTGTAGGTATATGACTTACATCGCCATATTGCTTTCTGAAGCCGTCGTATTCTTCGTATACTTTCGGATAGAATTTCCAACTTAAGAAATCTCTGAAACTAACGGCGTCGCCAAACCGAAGTTTGAAGTCGGCAAATTCTTTGTCGAAGTCAACAGGCTTTAAATGTGCGTTCGGTAAGTCGGTGTAAGGCTCTTCGTCTTTTAATAATATCTTTTGTAACTCTACAGGAAATCCTCCCGGCGGTTGTCCTAGGTCACCTTTGAAGAAGCTCTTGACAGATGCAGGAAAACTCAATGTTTCTCCTCGTGTCATCACGTCTTCTTTTGTTAAGTTATTACTTACCATGAATAGCGCCATGTCGCCAACTACTTTCGAACTCGGAGTTACTTTTACTATATCTCCGAATAGCTGATTCACATCTTCATAAGCTTGTTTTATCTCCGGCATTTTTTCGCCTAGCCCTAACGATATCGCTTGTGGCTTTAAGTTCGAATATTGTCCTCCAGGGATCTCGTGATTATATACTTCTGCCGTTCCTGCCATCAATCCGCTTTCAAACGGATAATACCAATCGCGTACCGTCTCCCAATAGTCCGAGTGTTCGTTCAAATGTTTAACATCATGCGTCGATTCATACGGCGTATTTCTTAACGATTCCACTAAACTGTTGAAGTTCGGTTGTGATGTTAATCCGCTCATCGATGCTAACGATACATCAACAACATCTACTCCCGATTCAATTGCTTTTAAATACGACGCACATTGTACCGATGCAGTATCATGTGTATGTAAATGAATCGGGATGTCAATTACTTTTTTTAACTCACTCACCAATAGCTGCGCTGCGTATGGTTTTAATAGTCCTGCCATGTCTTTTATTCCAAGTACATGCGCTCCCATATCTTCTAATTCACGCGCTAAATCGAGGTAGTATTTTAAATCGTATTTTGTTTTCTTCGGATCTAATATATCGCCTGTATAACTGATGCACGCTTCGGCAATTCCTCCTGTTCGCTCGCGAACAGCATTGATGCTTACTGCCATGCTTTTGGTCCAGTTTAACGAATCGAAAATGCGGAAGATGTCAACTCCTTTGCCATTGTTCCAGCTATCTTCAATAAATTTCTCTACTAAATTATCAGGGTAAGCAGCATAACCTATTGCGTTGTTTCCTCTGATGAGCATCTGCAAGCAGATATTCGGAATGGCTTCGCGGAGTTGGTCTAAACGCTTCCAAGGACATTCATGCAAGAAACGTAAAGCAACATCGAAAGTCGCTCCTCCCCACACTTCCATACTGAAGAGCTGAGGTTGACGAGCCGCAAAATCAGCCGCTACTTTCATCATGTCGATGGTACGGACTCTGGTTGCTAAGAGCGATTGATGTGCATCGCGGAAAGTAGTATCGGTAAACTTCACCGACTTTTCGTTTTTAAGCCATTGCGCAAACTTCTCAGGACCTAATTCGGTTAGTAAATCCTTCGATCCTTTCGGTGGAGGAATGTGTAATCCTGCTCCGGGAATTCGCGGGTGACTGAAATGTCGCGAAGGATCAGTTTTAGTCACATCGGGATTACCGTTTACCTGTATATCGGCTAAGAACTTCAACACCTTAGTGCCGCTGTCTTGCTTTTTCCTGAACACAAAAAGTTCGGGATATTTTTCAATGAATTTAACCGTTGCTTTTCCCTCTTGAAATGCCGGGTGATTAATTACATTTTCGAGAAAAGGAATATTGGTTTTTACTCCGCGGATTCGGAACTCGAGAAGGGTACGATACATCCTTCTGCTGGCACCTGCTAACGTTCGCCCTTGAGCAGTTACTTTCGCTAACATCGAGTCGAAGAACGGTGATACTTTAACCCCTTGGTACGACGAACCTTCGTCGATACGTATTCCGTAACCGCCGGCGTTACGATACGCAATCAAGGTACCGTAATCAGGTTTGAAATCATTCTCGGGATCTTCAGTGGTAATACGACATTGAATGGCGAATCCACGGCACTGAATATCTTCTTGATTCGGAATATCGATTCCCGGAGAGCGTAAAGCCTCTCCGTCGGCAATGAGAATTTGAGAACGCACAATGTCGATGCCTGTTACTTGCTCAGTAACGGTATGCTCCACTTGCACACGAGGATTTACTTCAATGAAGAAAATGTTTTCATCGCCGTCAACTAAAAATTCAACAGTACCGGCGTTGTTATAACCTACATGCTTAGCAATGCGCAACGCATAATCGTAAAGTTTGTCTTTCGTATCTTGACGTAGTGAAGGAGCAGGCGCTATTTCTACTACCTTCTGAAAACGACGTTGTACCGAGCAATCACGCTCGAACAAATGCACAATATTTCCATGTTGATCACCTAAAATCTGCACTTCGATATGCTTAGGATCATCAACAAATTTTTCGATGAAAATGGTATCATCGCCAAAGGCATTTCCTGCCTCGCGACGAGCTTCGTTAAATGATTTTTCGAGGTCGGCAGCTTCGCGGATCACACGCATACCTCTTCCTCCACCACCTGCACTAGCTTTAAAAATCACGGGAAATCCGATGCGGGTAGCTTCACTTAAAGCTACTGCCGAAGAAGACAGCACCACAGAATTATCTTCGATTACAGGAACGCCAACGGTACGAGCCACCTTTTTAGAGGCTACTTTATCACCCAGCTGTTCCATCACCTCAGGCGATGGTCCAATGAAAATGATCCCCTCTTCTCTACATCGACGAGCAAAAGTGACGTTCTCCGACAAGAAGCCGTACCCGGGATGAATAGCATTTACCTTGTTGGCCTTCGCCACCAAAATAATTTCCTCAATATCGAGATAAGGCTTTAGAGGGTCGGTGTCGCTACCAATCTGGTACGATTCATCCGCCTTGTAGCGGTGGAGTGAATAACGATCCTCGTAAGTGTAAACAGCAACGGTGCGGATACCCAACTCGGTAGCAGCCCTTAGTGCTCTGATGGCGATTTCTCCTCTATTAGCTACGAGAAGTTTGTTAATTTTATTCATAATGGGGGGTAATGGACGTGAAAAAACTTATACGTTAAAGCTAATTACTAGTTGCGGAAGATAAGGGTTTGAGTATCTATTCTTTTTAACATAATTATAACGAAAATTAAGTCCAATATTCATGAGTGGTTCATAGTTGCACCCCCATCTTTGTAGCGTTAGTAAATCATACATAGGTTAGGTTAATTGGTTAGTTAAAAGAGGGCTTTATAGGTTAGCCCTCTTTTTTTGTCCCCTTTTTCTGTATTTCCTACTCAAAAGGACTCAATAGTGCTTATTCTGAACTACTTAGCAAATGATGACTCAACGGGGTCATTAACAATCAGTTAAACAAGGGATGTTGAAAACCCGGATATTTCCCGAAACTTTATTTCCCTTTTTTGTGCATTTTAACTAACTTTGCGCCCCGGTTAAGCCTATAGCTCACTCATTAATATGAAAGTCAGCAAGTTATCATTAATATCAATTATTACGTTTCTTACCCTAACGTTGGTTTTTTCAATTTCCAACAAGGCGCAAGATACATCTGCAGTACAATCTCATGCGGTAGAAGCCACAACGGCTGAAGCAGGTGCTGAGCATGTAGCTGCAGAACCTGCACATGAAGAACATGCGGCAGGATCAGAAAAATTAAACGCAGGTAAGCTCATCATGGAGCATATTGCCGATAGTCATGGATGGCATTTATGGGGACATACCTCAATTCCGCTTCCGGTGATTGTTTACAATGCGCAACGCGGATTAACAATGTTTTCATCAGCTCGATTCGAACACGGGCATAAAGCATATGATGGCTATTTGTTAAACGAAGCAGGTAAAATTGAAGCCGTTAATGAAATGGGCGAAGTAGATGCTCATACTGCAACTGTTAACGAAGAAATTTCTGCTGCTACTTATGACATCTCTATTACTAAGAATGTTTGCAGCATCTTTATTACCATAGCAATTCTTTTATTAGTGTTTACTAGTGTTGCTAAAATGTACACGAACAAGCGCAAAGGATTAGCTCCGACAGGATTACAAAATGCTGTTGAGCCGATCATCATTTTTATGCGTGATGATGTAATTAAAGCGAGTATTGGAGAGAAGAAGTATGAGAAATATGTTCCATACCTATTAACATTGTTCTTCTTTATCTGGATTAATAACTTATTAGGATTGATTCCTATCTTCCCGGGTGGAGCTAACGTAACTGGAAATATTTCGGTTGCTTTAGTATTAGCAGTATTAACGTTCATCATTACTGTTGTTAGCGGTAACAAATACTACTGGCAACATATTTTCGCAATGCCCGGAGTTCCTAAAGGAGTATTGGTATTATTAACGCCGATTGAGATCTTAGGTATGTTCTTAAGACCATTCGTATTGATGATCCGACTTTTCGCCAACATAGCGGCGGGACACATTATTGCATTATCATTCTTCTGTTTGATCTTTATCTTCGGACAAGAGAGTTTATATGGAACAGGCGGTGGATTAGGAGTATCTCCACTATCGTTAGTGTTTACAGTGTTTATGGCAATGCTTGAATTATTAGTAGCATTCCTTCAAGCTTATGTATTCACATTATTATCATCAGTTTATATCGGAGCGGCTGTTGAAGAGCATCACCACGACGATCACCACTAAATGAAACCATAAAAAACCACGGAGGAATTTTCTCCGAAGTTTTTATTGATTTCTCGAACTAAGAATATTTCTTTAATCTTATAATACAATAAAACATGTTAGCTAACATCTTATTACAAACAACAGGCGTAGACGGATTAGGATTCGGATACGGTCTTGCTGCTATTGGTGCAGGTATTGCTGCTCTTGCTGCTGGTCTTGGTATCGGTCGTATTGGTGGTTCTGCATTAGAATCAATTGCTCGTCAACCTGAAGCATCAGGCGATATCCGTGCAAACATGATTCTTGCTGCTGCACTCGTTGAAGGTGCTGCCTTCTTCGCGATGGTAATCGGCTTATTAGCAATCCTTACTAAGTAATTAGTTCGATTGTTAAAACGAATTTAAACCGGCGCGAAGGCGATTGGCACAGCGCCGGTTTATTTAAAGAAGTATCAAAGTATCCTAATTAAGAACAAAAAAATAATCAGAATAAAATGGAACTCGTAAAACCCGACTTTGGTCTCGTTTTCTGGATGACAATATCCTTCTTGATCGTTGTTTTCATCTTGCGCAAATTTGCGTGGGGCCCAATTCTCACATCTTTGAAAGAACGTGAAACTTCTATTAACGATGCGTTGAATTCAGCGAAGAAAGCGAAAGAAGAAGTGGCAAATATGAAAGCGGAGAATGAGCGTATTTTGCAGGAAGCACGCAACGAGCGTGACAAAATGCTGAAAGATGCTCGCGAAACAAAAGATGCTATCGTAAACGAAGCCCGTACAAAGGCACAAGTAGAAGGTGATCGCATTGTCACTATTGCTCGTGAAACAATTCAAAATGAAAAGCTAGCTGCTATCACTGAATTAAAAAATCAAGTGGCTACTTTATCAATCGACATCGCAGAGAAAGTTATCCGTCAGCAATTAGCCGGCGATGATAAACAAAAAGCGTTGGTGAATGATCTATTAAAAGACGTAAAATTGAACTAATGATAAAAGGAAACTGCTAAAAACACCGCATACTTCGTTGTGTCGAATTTTCAAAATCCTCATTTACAATCGGTAAACTCCGGTTTTGAAAAACCTCCACGCCTCGTCTTCGAAGTTTTAAGAAGTTTCCTGAAGTGAGATAATTCTGAAATTGATTATCGAACTTTAAACCTCAATTAATATGGCAGATTCAAAAGTAGCTCGTCGATACGCTAAATCCTTATTAGGATTGGCCGCCGAGCGAAATATAACCGATAAAGTTTTTGCAGACATGCAGTTGATTTCATCAGCATGTACCGCAAATCGTGATCTTGCTTTATTGATGAAAAATCCGATTGTCAGCACTGATAAAAAAGATGCGGTGATTAAAGCGGTATTCGGAAATAAAGTAGATACGTTAACGATGTCATTTTTGGACTTAATGACCCGAAAAGGTCGTGAGTTCTATTTAATGAACATTGCTCAGGAGTATATCAATATTTACAAAGAGTCGATCGGAGTAAAAGTTGCTTATGTTACAACTGCCTCTCCTTTAGATGCTGCAACTCGAGAACAAGTGCTTGCGATTATCAGCAAAACAAAAGGAACAAATATTGAATTAGTCGAGACTGTAAACAAAGATCTTATCGGAGGATTTATTCTTCGCATGGGTGATGAGCAGTACGATGCTTCAGTAACTAAAAAG
>JAHEYP010000039.1 GCA_023251535.1 Bacteroidota bacterium | reverse complement strand
GTGCATGAATGTGTAACAGAACGAAATCTGAATTAGTGTAAAATGTATCTTTTCAAAGGACGAAAATACAGGTGTAGGATTTTTTTGAACTCGTTTGTAATAAAGAACCAATGAGAGATAAGTATTCGTCGAAATATCCGGGCTTCGCCCATAGTCGTAGACTAAAACATAAATAACCTTACTACGTAATCGACGAAAAATCAGCGTAAATCTGTAAAATCAGCACAATCAGCGGCCAATCAAATCGCGCCAGCCAATCCAAAACCCATCTTCATGAACCAATTATGAATGAAGAAATTACCCATTCAATAATTCATACTCCCCTCATCATTATCACCACACCTTAGCACCTGCATAAACGCAACAAAAACATGAAAAAAATCTTTTTAGCGATTGCCATTGCCGCTATGGGCTTTGGATCGCTTCAAGCTCAAAACGGAACAGCCGCTAAACCTGCTGCACGTCCTGCAACAACAACAGCTAAACCTGCTCCTGTTAAGGAAAAGTCGGCTGCTAAACCTGCAACTGAGGCAAAACCTGCGGCAGCTCCTGCTGAAGGTCATCAAATGAAAAAAGATGGAACACCGGATAAACGCTACGCTAATAATCGCCACCTTAAAAAAGACGGAACACCAGATAAACGTCATAAAGAGCACAGAAAATCGGGTAACGATGAAATGAAAGCGGCTCCTAAATCTGACAAAAAGTAATCCCTTTTAGAAAATATTAGGCAGAAATACCACTTGCCATTCCCTTTTCTGAATTAAAAAGAGGCTCAATTTGAGCCTCTTTTTTTGTTTTTAGGCCATTTCGACCAAATTAATACCTGATTTTAATCGGCATTTGAAAAATGTTTATGGTTTGGTTGTCAGTCTATTACCCTCTAAATGGGGCATTTGTTAATGAAATTATCATCAATTACATGTTAAGATTTTGACCTTTCCTATCCATTTTTTTTTACTTTTGCCCCCTATCTAAACCAAATATCCACTACAATGTCAGACATTGCAGCACGCGTAAAAGCGATTATCGTTGACAAATTAGGAGTTGACGAAAATGAAATCACCAACGAGTCAAGCTTTACTAATGATCTTGGTGCTGATTCACTTGATACAGTTGAATTGATCATGGAATTCGAAAAAGAATTCAACATTGCTATTCCTGATGATCAGGCTGAGAAAATTGCGACTGTCGGACAGGCAGTTGACTACATTTCAGCTAACGTTAAGTAATCTAGTAATTAATTAACTAAACAGCCTAGTACGCGGAATGGAGCTAAAACGCGTGGTTATCACCGGCCTGGGGGCGATTACGCCGCTTGGGAATAACGTTGCCGATTATTGGCAAGGATTGGTGAACGGTGTCAGCGGTGCTGCACCGATCACATTGTTTGACGCATCCAAATTCAAAACGCGATTTGCCTGCGAGGTCAAAGATTTTGACCCGGGTAAATATCTTGACCGAAAAGAGGCCCGGAAACTTGATCGTTTCTCTCAGTTGGCAATCGCTAGCTCTGAGGAAGCAGTTCAAGATGCCGGGCTTTTAAATGCAGGTCTTGATCCTGATCGTATCGGAGTAATCTGGGGTTCAGGAATCGGCGGTTTAAGAACTTTCCTCGATGAGGTTATCGGCTTTGCTAAAGGCGATGGCACTCCTCGTTTTAATCCGTTTTTCATCCCTAAGATGATTGCGGATATCGCCTCTGGTCATATCTCTATGAGATATGGTTTCCGTGGTCCTAACTACACTACAGTTTCTGCTTGTGCATCGTCGACTAATGCTTTAATTGATGCTTTCAATTATATTCGCTTAGGTCAGGCCGATGTTATTCTTGCAGGTGGTAGCGAGGCAGCAGTGAATGAAGCCGGTATCGGTGGATTTAATGCGATGCACGCTCTTTCTGAAAGAAATGATTCTCCTGAAACTGCTTCTCGTCCGTTCGACCTCGATCGCGATGGTTTCGTTTTAGGTGAAGGTTCTGCTTGTATCATCCTCGAAGAGTATGAGCACGCTAAAGCTAGAGGAGCGAAAATTTTAGCAGAGATTGCAGGTGGCGGAATGAGTGCCGATGCTTATCACTTAACTGCTACTCACCCTGAGGGCCTTGGTGCTTTCAATGTAATGAGAAATGCGTTGAAGGATTCAGGTTTAAATCCTGAAGACATCGATTATATTAATGTACATGGAACATCTACTCCTGTAGGTGATCCTAGTGAAGTAAAAGCGATTCTGAAATTGTTCGGTGAAAGCGCTTACAACCTCAATATCAGTTCTACTAAATCGATGACTGGTCACCTTTTGGGTGCTGCCGGTGCTATCGAGTCAGTAGCTACTGTTTTAGCAGTTGTAAATGATTTAATTCCTCCAACAATTAATCACTTTACCGATGATCCCGCTTTTGATCCAAGATTGAATTTCACTTTTATGAAGCCGCAACAACGTACCGTTCGCGCTGCTTTGTGTAATACTTTCGGATTTGGTGGTCACAATGCTTCTATAGTTATTAAAAAGTTTACAGCTTAGCGACTTGTCTCTAAAAACCCTGTTTAGGCTTCTGTTTTCAGCCGATGCGCAGGAAAAAAAACTGATTCGCTCGCTGCGGTATCTGCTGGGATTCTATCCCGAAAATATTTCTGTTTATAAATTAGCGTTTAGTCATCGCTCACTTTCTCTCGAAGCCGAAGGCGGCATCCGATTAAGCAACGAACGTCTCGAATATCTCGGTGATGCCGTGCTCGGTGCAGTGGTGGCCGATTTACTCTTCAAAAAGTTTCCACTTCGCGACGAAGGCTTCCTAACGGAGATGCGTAGCCGAATTGTTAGTCGCGAGAATTTAAAAAACTTAGCAGTGAAAATTGGTGTCGATGAACTCTTGCAAAAAGATGCTTCTCCTGGCTCTTATCGCTCTATGTATGGCGATGCTTTCGAAGCGCTCATCGGTGCTATTTATCTCGATAAAGGATATGCTGTTACACAGAAATTTATTTTGCATCGTATCATTCGTATCCATGTCGATTTGAATGAAATTGAATCAACAGAAAAGAATTTCAAGAGTATGATCCTCAACTGGGGACAAAAAGAAAAACATTCTATCGTTTTTGAAACTATCGAAGAAGATCAGAAAACACGCCAGATAAAAGTGCGACTCATTATCGATGATAAAGAGGCTGCTACTGGTATCGATTTCGTCAAGAAAAAAGCTGAGCAGATCGCTGCCGAAAAAGCGTGTAAAGATTTAGGCCTCATTTGAGTTTTTTAGAGGAGAAATAATCGAAAATCAGCCTTCATTTTTTTTATTTTATTCCCCGTTTGTAAATCTTTTACTAATATTACGGAATGTTATTGCCGCAGATGATCGCATGGGCGAAATAGATTCTGCAATAATTCAACACTATGGAAAGATTTACCGGACTCATTGGTATAGTAGTTATCCTCGGATTAACTTACTTATTATCGAATAATCGTAAAGCAATTAACCTTCGCTTAGTTTTTAGCGGTATCGCTTTGCAATTTGTTATCGCGATTCTAGTTTTGAAAATTCCTCCTGTAACGGCATTCTTTCAAAATCTCGGACATGGGATGGAGAAGATAGAACAATTCGCACGTAAAGGAGCCGAATTCGTTTATGGTGGCGTAGCAGTGCAGCAATTTAATGGAACCCTCGGATCGTTTTATAGTGGAGGATTCGTTTTCGCTTTCAATATCACTTCAACTATTATTTTGGTTTGTGTATTGGTAGCTATCTTATATCACTTCGGTGTGATGCAACGTATCGTTGCAATTGTAGCTAAAGCGATGAATTTCATTATGCGTGTGAGTGGTGCAGAAGCGTTGAGTAATGTTGCTAGTGCATTCGTAGGACAAATTGAAGCGCAAGTAATGATTCGTCCGTATTTGAAAGATATGACTAAGAGCGAATTGTTAGCGAGTATGAGCGGAAGTATGGCTTGTATCGCAGGAGGAATCTTGGTAGTGTATGTGAATATGGGCGCGCAAGCAGGATTAGACCTTGCACCAAAATTAATTGCAGCAAGTTTGATGGCAGCACCCGGAGCATTGGTGATTGCTAAAATTTTATATCCCGAGACCGAACAAAGTCAAACCATGGGAGAAGTGAAACTCGAAGTGAAAAGTAATTACGTAAATGTAATCGATGCTATTTCACATGGAGCAAGCGACGGATTTAAAATTTCAATGAACGTAATCGCGATGTTGATCGGATTTATTTCATTGATCGCAATGTTAGATTGGATGTTGTTACATATGGGACATTGGTTTAGTCCTGATTTAAATTTAAGTCTTAACTGGATCTTCGGAAAAGCATTCACGCCATTAGCATGGTCGATGGGAGTACCTGCTCAAGATGTACAAAGTGTAGCAACACTTTTAGGACAAAAACTTTCTGTTAACGAATTCGTAGCTTTCCAAAGCTTATCACAAAAAGCAATTCCGATTGTTACTGAAAAAGGATTATTGATTGTATCAATCGCGATTTGCGGCTTTGCCAATTTTGCGAGCGTAGGAATGCAGATCGGCGGAATTGGAGAACTAGCTCCGTCAAGAAGAAATGAACTCGCCAAACTCGGTCTAAAGGCCCTTTACGCAGGAACTATGGCGAGTTATTTATCGGCAACGATTGCGGGGATACTAATGTAATGTGCTAATGTGCTAGTCTGCTAATGTGCTAATGCCCCGCCCCTGTTCAAGGGTATAGTGATTGAATTACTGAGTGTGGCACAAAACGAAATGTAGGATAGCCAATTAAATATCGTTTCAGATGGAAAGGATGTTTGATGCTAGATTCTCGATGCAGGAAAAGAATGACTGAAGGGATGAATAATTGAATGACTGAATGTGGGTTTCAACGAGATCTGTTTTAATCAAAGAAATCTTGTTGAAAATTGAAAGGATCAAAGATTCAAGGAGAAAGATTCATGTCACAGGATTCAAGATGATTTCGATGCTGGATTAATTAATGAAATCAATGTGAGAAAAAATTGGGTGACAATCTTTGCGTTTATCCAATGGGGCTCTATAACCTATGCGTTAGCTATTTTCTCTGTGACCTCCGTTATAAAACTTTGTGTACACTTTTATTAAAATTGATCTTACTTAACACAGACTACACAGCTTTCGCACAGAGAACCACAGATGTGTTCTGAAATTTTTTCATTTCAAATTCAAAATTCAAAATTCAAAATTCAATTTCACCCCCGCCCCTACAAGAACTCTTTCCTCAAAGGTTTTTCAATGTATGCTTTTACGTTTTTATTATTTCGTGCGCGATTAATATCTCTTTCGTCGAAAGATGAGGAAATCACATATACCGTGCAATTTGATGTATAATAACTTGGAAGTTTTTCATACTCATCTAAAAACTCGAATCCGGTCATGAGTGGCATAAATATGTCGACAAAAATCACTTGCGGTAGGAGGGAAGTGTTATGGATGTTCGCTTGTAAATATTCTAAAGCTTCTGTGGCGAGATCGAATTTTAGAATTTCTTTGCTATAATTTGTTTTTTCGATTACATAGGAAGTAATATAGAGGTCTTCCGGTGTATCGTCAATCACCATAACTTTATCGAATTTGTATTGTATATTTTCGCTCACGGATTGTGATTTTTAAATTTAATTGTGAATGTTGTTTTTTCTCCCGGTATTGAGGTTACACTAATTTCGCCATCTAACTTTTCAACCATTTCTTTAGCTAAATAAAGTCCAATTCCTGCTCCAGGAACATTTCCGGTTATCCGATAAAACATATCGAAGATTCTTTTTTGATGTATTGGGTCGATGCCAATTCCATTGTCTTCTATGCTAAGAACACAAATGTTCTTATTGATTTCTCCCATCACTTTTACATATCTCCCTTCAACATTTTTTTTGTGATATTTTAAGGAATTGCCAATCACATTTTCTATTATTGTTGTTAGTCGTGCTGCATCCGAATGAAGTGGATGAGTGCTTTTTATGTCAACAGTAAATTGAATGTCGCTATGTTCTCTGGCGTTTTTTAAATAGTCGATACTGTCATGAATGATCTGCTCAATGTTTAATTTTGCGATTGATACTTCAGTGCGATTATTTTTTGAATAACTTAATATGTTTCGGATGTATGCATCAAGTCGAATAATTCGATTGCGAATCATTTCGATATGAGTAAGTGTATTTTCCTCTGTCGATTCTTCTGCAATAATATCAGCTAATCCTAAAACAGAAGTTAACGGCGATCGTAAATCATGTGATGTACTGTAAACAAACCGGTCGAGTTCTTCATTGGTTTTTTTGAGCTCTCTGTTGTTTCTTATCAATTGCTCTTCGATGATCTTAACATCACTAATGTCAATCATTGTTCCATTCCATACTACACTTCCATCGTCGGCTTTACTTGGTATTGAGTTTCCTCGTATCCATTTTACTTTTTTGTCGGCAGGATGAACGATGCGGAATACAAATAACCATGGAGTCATAGTATTCGCTGAATGATAAATGGAATTCATCATATCAAAAACATCTTCAGAAATTACCGTAGCAAATGCTAATGATGCATCATGGTAAATTTTATCGGGATGCACTCCAGTAAGATCTTCGAATCCCTTGCTAATATATGGGAATGCAAACGAACCGTCGGGACGCATTTGAAATTGATATACTGCACCGGGAACGGATGAACTGATCTCGATAATTTGATTTGCAAGTTTTTTCGTTTCGTTAACCGCTAATACGCGCTGTGTAATATTCTGATGAGATATTACAATCATCGGAGTTTCGCTGTTAAATCGAACTGCTCGTAGAGCAAACCATCGCTGTTCGGCTATCGAATGGCAAGGATATTCGAGATAGAATACACTTTTTTTATTGTTTAAGACGTCTTGTAATCCTTCAAGTGTCTTTTGTGCATCCTCGTCGCCGGTAGCAGCAGCTTTTTTGCATACATCAAAATAATTTGATCCTATACCGCTATTACTATTATTCAACGGATCTCGGTTGCTTTCAGCAAAACTGTTCCAAGCTTCATTTACTGTAATGATTGTTCCCTCACGATCAATTACCACAATATGCGAACTCAATGAATCTAAGATGCCTCGAGTAAAAGATTCACTACGTTGAAGTTTTTCTTCATATTTCTTTTTGTCGCTTATATCGCGAATAGTACTTAAAACAACTTGTTCCTCTTCAGTCTCAAAACTATTGAGAGAAATTTCAATGGGAAATTCGGTGCCATCCTTTTTCTTTCCAAACAATGGCATATCTAATTTGCCCATCGCACGATTCACCGGTTGATCGTTGTAGCGATTACGATGAGAAGTGTGTTTGTGTGCAAAACGATCGGGCATCAACATTTCAATTGCTCCGTTTAGTAGCTCTGCTTGTGTATATTGGAAAAGATTACATGCTTGTTTGTTGACGTAAATTATTTTACCTGATTTATTGGCAGCTATCAATGCATCCGGAGAAGCCTCCAAAAGTTTTTCGAATTGTAACTCTCGTGTTTCAGCTATTTTTTGTGCATCTATTGCTTGCTTATATGTTAACCAAAGAATTCGACCGATCGCAAATATGATGATCACTACTAGGATTAACAGCAAATTTATTACACGTATAGAAGACGCAACATAATTTGAGATTTCACTTCCTTGCCTATGGTTTTCGGCAAAATATCCTGTCTCGATTTGATTGAAAGATTTTTGATAGGCGATGAAAGCAGGAATCTCTGATTGAAAGTAGTATTGCAAAGAAGCAGCAGGATCTTTCGAAGCAATATTGTATAATTCCGCTCTCGAATTATTGTAAGCATCCCTGGCAGAACGGAGCTGTTGTAGAAGGGCTTTTTCATTGGTGCCGACAGACAAAATCGACAATGAATCAAGACGGCTGCTATTTTCATGCACCATCTCATTAATTTTAGAAATACTAAAACTATCATTCTTAACACCTTCCAGATAGAGTAATTGGACGGTGGCTGCTTGAATATTGTTGGAAGTATTTCTGAAACGATCAAGTAGAAAGTCCTTCTTTAATAATCGTTGTGTATAGCCGTTGATGTCGTTATTTACTTTAGCAGCGCTATAATATATAACTCCGGCAGCGACAATTATAATTGTCACTATTACCAGATACCCCCCAATGATGCTGCGCTTTATAAAGTTGTTTCGCATTTAAAAAAGATTTGCTTTTTGCAATGTTAAGCCCCCCCCCCAACTAATATTGTATTATTATGACTCTATTAGTTTTGTTAACCCTAACTTATTTATAATTTTAATTTCTCTTTGTTTGGTTTCAATTATTCCCTCTGTATTCATTTTGCTGAGTAATCGTGAAACAGTCTCTCTTGTCAAGCCGGTCATGATTGCTATTTCCTCTTTTGTAGCGCTTAACTTTTCTTCACGATCAATAATTGAACATAATGCTAGAGCTAATTTCGCCTGTGAAGTTCCCGAGATCATTGTGACAGAGTACTTGTATAAACGTTCTTGCTCATCTTGCATCATGTTAAGTAGCATAGAGCAAAAATCTTTATTGATAAGTAAAAATTTTCCTAAAGCAGATTTTGGAATTGAGCAACATACACCTTCTCCCATTGCTACCGCTGAATGCAAATAATTACGATTGCTTAACATCGATTCTAATCCAAAGAATTCGCATTGATGAAGAATACGAATAATCATCGGGTTACTCAAATTATAGTTATGCTCAAGTTTTACGGTGCCGGATAAAAGGGCAAAAATTTTATTTGCAGGTTTATTTTCTAAAAAAACCACATCGCCTTTTTTGAGATGAAACACTTTGATTTCCTTCTCAAATTCCAAGAGGTCTTGTTTAGCTAATGTAGATGCAAAGCATTTTTTAAATACGATGCAACCTGCACATTTGTTCATTTAATGAATGTATTTTATAAATTGTTTCTGCAGCTTCCCCACTTTTAGTTAATCATCTGCCGCATATCGATATTTAACTCACTTGCTACAACCGACACTTTGAAAGCATTAGTTGATAGACTTAATTTCGTTTGGATCAAGGAAAAGCATTTGCCTGAATTATTGTACATTTCCAATAATTCTAAGGATTACGCAAATATGAATAAAAGCAGGTAAATTGTTTGTGATTAATATCACATTCCTCATTAAGTTTTTAAGATGTTTACACTTATCTGATTATAAGTCGATTCATGTTTCAACTATTAATGAAGAAGGGGCCCTTTTTTCAAATAGAATGAGTGGAGTTTGAAGGAAGGATGATGAATGGTTAAGGATGAAGGATGAAATGAACATTGAACATCCCTAAATATGGTTGACCGTTTTAGTTATAAATTATCGGGCAAACAGGAGCCTTCTGGTCTTAGCGTGAAAATGAAAAGGTTCAAGAAGGTTTCGTTAGCAATGAAGTATCCAATGGGCTACAAAATTCAAAATTCAAATTCCCTCATGCTACATTAAGCGTTATCGAAAAAACACTCCCTTTCCCGAAATCACTGTTTACTTCTATATTTCCTCCTTGCGCTTCAATAAATTCTTTGCTGATCGATAGACCTAATCCCGTTCCTTCTTTTTTAGTGCCCGGCACTCTGAAATAGCGTTCGAATATTTTGTCTTTGTATTGTGGTGCTATCCCTTGCCCCGAATCACATACTTCAATATTTACTTTGTTGTCTTTCGTATACAGATTTACTTTTACTGTTGCATTGTCATAGCTATATCGAATGGCATTCGAAATTAAATTGGTTAATACCCACGCTGTTTTTTCATTGTCCGCGTGTACTTTCGGTACCGATTCTTCGCAGTTGATTTCTAACTTTATTTGTTTCTGCTCAGCTTGAGTCTTAGTAGCATTGATTGCATATAATACAATCTCTTTCGGATCGGTAGGAATAATCGAGAGTTGAATATTACCACTCTCTACTTGTGTGATATTTAGTAGTTCTCCCGTGATCTTTAATAACCGATTCGCATCTTCTTTTATACTGTCTAATAGGTTTACTTGCTCTTCATTCAACTTTCCTATTTTCTCGTTTTCTAAGAGTTGTAAACTCATTTTTATCGACGATATAGGAGTCTTGAATTCATGCGATACAGTTGCAATGAAATTGGTTTTCGCAAAATCTAATTCTTTGTATTCTGTTATGTTTTTAAGAAGTATTACATGTCCGATAATTTGTTTTTCTTGCTCTCCAGTAGGTGTAGCTGAGATTTGTAATATCGTTTTTTCAAAATATCCTTCTTTGTTGTCGGAATAGATCTTTAGCGGATTATTTTTCCCAGCAATATTGTTTTTCGCTTCGAGAATTTCTTGTACTAACGTTCGCATCAAATCATTTTTTTGCGCTAAGTCCTTACAGTGATTTCCAATGAAGTCTTTGTGACTAATGCCAGTAATCTTTATCGCTTCTTCATTGGCAAAAATTACTTTCAGATTTTCATCAAGCCCGATAACAGGATCATGCATATTGTTTATCAATGTTTCAATACGCTTTTTCTCTTTCATCAAATGAGCTAAATTGCTATTGTTGTATTCTTCTAACTTTTCAGCCATCACATTGAACGAGCGAGCCAACTCACCATATTCACTGTGACTTTCGAAATGTACTCTTTCAGAGTATTTTTTGGCTGCGATATTTTTTATCGAAGCTGTTAATTCTTTTATAGGATTAGCAATGCTGCTCGGGAGATTGATTAATAGGGTAAAAGCTATCAGAAAGCATAGCGCTCCTGTTATCGCAATCCAAAATACTGCTTTGTCGGCAGTGGCTTTGGCAACGATACTTTTTCGCTGAATAGCTTGCATGTTGAGGTTCATGATTTTGTAAATCCCCTTCCTCAATAGGTTTATTTTATTGCTGTCGTTGTTGTTTTGCTTGAATTCATTGAAGTGATTGGTTATTTCATCTGTTATATCTCCTTCTCCAATTTCGGTTAAATTCGATGATTGCTTCTTTAAGTTGTCTTCAAAGATTTTTAAATTTTCTGGTGTAGGAGCCTCGAGGGAATTTAACATCACGCGCGAATATTCTAGTGAGTTGTAGTTCGCTACTAAAATATTATCAGTATCTGCTTTTAATGCACTGATGAATCCTGCTCCTACCGCACTTAATATGATGATCAACAGAAATAGTAATCCTACCCCCAGCGTAATTTTAGTTTTTATTTTCATGATAAAATAACTAAGTCAATATTATTGGTGGTGAGTTTCTTTAGTAGTTCATTAAACACATTGGTAGCTACAATAACCTTAAACAGATTTAAATGTGGCTTCCCAACGCATATCGTTGTGATGTTTCGTTCTCCCGCTTGCTCCATTATGGCCTTCGCTATCGATGCACTTTCTACTTTAATAATCTCAGCACCTAATTCGGTCGCTAATTTAAAGTTATTAATCAGATGTCGCTGTTTGTCGAGCTGGATTTTATCAGCCCGCTCATCAGGGGTCTGAACATACAATACATACCACTTGCTATGATAGTAGTTTGCCAATCTGGATGTCTTGCGTATCACAGTCTTGGCTGTTTTTTCATTGCTGCTGATGCAGGCTAAGAATCGCTCGTGTTTTATACTGTTCGGTTTTGTAACTTCCGATTCTACTTTTCGCTCTACTTGTGAGGCTACTTCTTTTAGCGCTAACTCTCGTAACTGAAGAATATGCTCACTCTTGAAGAAGTTCTTTAAGGCTGTTTCAATTTTATCTTCTTTGTAGATTTTTCCTTCTTTCAGTCTCGTTATTAACTCGTCGGCCGTTAAATCGATATTCACTACTTCATCAGCCAGCGATAAAACACTATCGGGAATTCTTTCTTTTACTTCAATACCTGTGATCTCTTTGATTTCTTCATTCAAGCTTTCAATATGCTGAATGTTTACTGCAGAGATTACGTTGATTCCGGCTTCTAATATTTCTGATACATCTTGCCAGCGTTTTTCATTCTTACTTCCTTCAATATTGGTGTGCGCAAGTTCATCTACTATTACTACCTCGGGACGTAAATTTATCACCGCTTGAACATCCATTTCTTCAAGTTGCTTGCCTTTGTAAAATAGTGTGCGACGCGGAATAATCGATAATCCTTGAAGTAAATCGTGTGTCTCTTTTCTATTATGTGTTTCTATAAATCCGATCTTAACATCAATGCCATTTTTTTGCAATGAATGTGCTTCTTGCAGCATACGATACGACTTCCCCACACCGGCACTCATGCCAATGTAAATTTTAAATTTTCCTCGCCTCGATTTTTTTATCAAGTCAAGGAAATGTTTTACGGTTTTATCTTTATCGTCCATGATGAGATGTAAAAAGTAAATTCCGCTATCATTCAACAGTGGAATTTACTAGTTTTTTATAGTCTGAATAATAATGCTCCGATAATTCGGCTTTCTGATTTTACTAAATCGGGACGCCAATTGGGATCAAGCGGCGTTGTTGAATATCCTGTTTGTGATGTTACTCCTCCTTCACCGGCAAAGTATGGAACACTCGACTCACGATGTACGAATTCAATTCTGAATGTTAAACTTTGATTCGGCATGAAGTCGATGTTGCTTGAAGCATCCCATCCTTCAAATTGATCACCTGGATTGGCACTAAACGGAAAGGCTCCTTCTGTTTGAGTGGGGTTGTTAGGATTTGGCAACGGACTAGCTTGCCCTGTTGGATATAATACTAAATAGCGGCCAGGATTTTTCATGTATCCACCACCGAATGTCCATGCCATTTTATTTTTTGCAAACCACACGCGATTATAGAACATCACACTCATAAAATATTGCGCTGGTCCTTCTGTTGCATTTCCATCTTTAAATCCATTTACGCCACCACCTTTCTCATATCCGAAATCGGCTGTTAATGATAAAGCCATTCTGTTAATTCCTTTTCCTTGTGGTTTATTGTAATAGCGAACTAATAAACTATTGTCAGAGTGAAATCTCTTGCGATCCTTTATTCCTCCTGCATCATGCCCTACATAGTTATTGGTAAGTGCTTTTACATTGCTGTTGCTACTCATGTAGGTGATGTTACCACCAATGCCCGGCATACTGTTAAACTTACCATAACTCTGCCAGCCATTAATGATCCATGGTTCTACTTTCCAATTTTTGTTTAGATGAACTTGAAAACGTACTCCATTAAAAAACCAAGGAGTATTATCAGAGGTGAACGATGCTTGGTATTCCCAATTTTCAGGTTGATAGTAAGAGTTCAATCCGATGTATGACATAAACATACCTGCATCAATATTGATTCCGTTCAATTTATTGAAGTGATAACCGGCATACGCTTCACTGAGATAGCGATAAACATTTGCAAGTTGGTATTGTCCTTTATACGGACTTAAATCATTACGCGGAACTACTATCGATCGTGTGCCGAACTGTGTCATGAAGCGTGCTCTTGCATTATTGTAATTTAGATCACCTCCAAAATGTAAGGCTGAAAGTTGAACTTCATTGTTTCTTGCTAATGCTGTTGAACCCACAACAGTATTATCGTTCGGATCGTTGAATGAATGTGTATAGTTTACGTCTACTAATATACTGGGAGTAAAGAATGGCATTTTGTTAAATACTGATGAATCACGACGGTCGTTCCCGTTTTGCCATGAAGCATCAATTCCTTCAAAGGGCTCTCCTTTTTGTTGCGAATAAGCATCGTTAATGCTCACAAATAGCAAACTGCAAATGAGCAAAGCTGCAAATGGAATTTTTAATTTTTTCATTGATAGTATAGGTTAATTTTTATTTTAAGTTTTTGTTAAGTTGATCGAGAGCTAAATTCAATTTAAGGACATTTATTTTTTTCGTACCGAACATTCCCATCATCGGTTTTTCTACTTGCTGATCGATCAGTTGGCTTACTGTTTCTTCTCTCATTTTGCGAATGTTGGCAATTCTCTTTATTTGAATCTTCGCTGCTTCAATAGATATATTCGGATCTAATCCGCTGCCAGAGGCTGTCATCAAATCGGAAGGGATGTCTGATTTTTTTACATCTGGATTATGCACTAAAAATGAGTCGATGCGCGCTGTAACTTCGCCTAAGTAAACTTCATTGCCAATGCTCTTATTACTTCCGCCCGATCCTGCTGCGTTATAGTTCACTGCAGATGGTCTCGAATAGAAATATTGATCTTGGGTAAACGATTGTCCGATGTTTGTGTAATAGGTTTTCCCATTCTGCATCACGATGTCTCCTTTTCCTTTGTTAGGTGCTAGTTGTGCTATACCTAAAACGATTAAGGTGTATATGCCAGAGAAGAAAAGCACACTAACGAGCGTGAGTCTTATTGCGGGGATTATATTCGTTTTCATGATGTATTGTTAAATGAAGAGAGAGATAATTAAATCGATAGCTTTGATTCCGATGAATGGAACTAAGATTCCTCCTAATCCATAAATCAATAAATTGCGACGAAGCAATGCACTTGCTCCAATAGGTTTATAGGTAACACCTTTAAGCGCTAGAGGAATTAGCATTGGGATGATGATGGCGTTGAAGATTACTGCTGATAGTATCGCGCTTTCAGGACTATGCAGATGCATAATGTTCAAGTGTTGTAATGCAGGAATTGCTACAATGAACAATGCAGGAATAATTGCGAAGTATTTTGCAACATCATTAGCAATACTGAAGGTAGTGAGTGTCCCTCTTGTCATCAGCAATTGTTTACCGATTTCTACAATCTCGATTAATTTTGTAGGATCATTATCTAAGTCTACCATATTACCAGCTTCTTTAGCTGCTTGTGTTCCGCTGTTCATGGCAACGCCTACATCTGCTTGCGCAAGGGCAGGAGCATCGTTTGTTCCGTCTCCCATCATCGCTACCAATCTTCCTTCTGATTGTTCTTTTTTGATGTAGTTCATTTTATCTTCAGGCTTGGCTTCAGCGATGAAGTCGTCAACGCCTGCTTTCTCAGCAATGAACTTCGCTGTTAAAGGATTGTCGCCAGTAACCATTACCGTTTTGATTCCCATCTTGCGTAAACGTTCGAAGCGTTCTTGAATACCGGGCTTGATAATATCTTGCAATTCGATAACACCTAACACTTGATTGTTTTCTGATACTACCAATGGTGTTCCGCCATTGCTAGAAATTGTTTTTACGGCCTCTTGTGTATCTAATGGGAAAATATTTCCAGCTGCTTCCGATAAACGTCGAATGGCATCTGTTGCTCCTTTCCTAATTTGTGTTTGCTCGAAATCGATACCCGAACATCTTGTTTCAGCAGTGAATTTGATGAAACGAGGATTGTCGATTTTATAACTTGAAGGATTTATTCCCGCGAGTTCGATGATCGATTTTCCTTCTGGTGTATCATCACTCATAGAGCTGAGCACAACACATTTTGTAAAATGATTTTTATCGATTCCGTTAGAGGGATAAAAGGCTGTTGCTTTTCTGTTTCCTATTGTAATAGTTCCTGTTTTGTCGAGTAGTAATACATCAATATCGCCAGCTGTTTCTACTGCTTTCCCGCTCTTAGTAATTACGTTGGCACGTAATGCTCTGTCCATGCCGGCTATACCGATCGCTGATAGTAATCCTCCGATTGTTGTAGGAATTAAACAAACAAAGAGTGATATCAATGCAGCAATGGTGATAGGAGTGTTTGCGAAATCGGCAAATGGTTTTAGCGTGATAGTTACGATGATGAACACTAAAGTAAATCCCGCTAATAAAATTGTTAATGCAATTTCATTCGGAGTTTTTTGTCGGCTGGCGCCTTCCACCAAAGCAATCATTTTATCAAGGAAGCTTTCACCTGGTTCTGATGTTACTTGCACAACGATTCTGTCGGACAAAACTTTCGTTCCTCCTGTAACAGAACTTTTGTCGCCACCCGACTCTCTGATCACTGGAGCACTTTCTCCTGTGATCGCACTTTCATCGATGGTTGCAATGCCTTCTATGATTTCACCATCAGTAGGAATAATATCGCCTGCTTCGCATAAAAACTTATCTCCTTTTTTCAGTTGTGATGAGGGTACGATGGTTAATTCATCAACATACATTTCGCCCATCGGATTAATCCATTTAGCAGGAGTTTCTTCTCTTGTTTTTCTTAAGCTGTTGGCTTGCGCTTTTCCTCTTGCTTCTGCAATAGCTTCTGCGAAGTTGGCAAAGAGTAAGGTGAGAAGGAGAACGATAAATACTGTGAAGTTATATGCAAATGTTCCTTCGCTACGGTCGCCTTGTAATATGCCGATACAAACGATAAACATAATTGCTGTACCGATTTCAACTGTAAACATTACAGGATTGCGAACTAGCTTTCTGGGATCTAATTTTACAATTGATTGTTTTAATGCTTCGCGCATTAAATCTTTTTGAAATAATGAGGTGTTCGTTGACATCCTTTTAATTTTAAAGCGTTGTGAAGTATTCTGCTATCGGTCCGAGTGTAAGAGCAGGGAAGAAGGATAATGCTGCAATAATTGCGATTACAGCAAATACCATAAGTCCGAAAGTTGAATTGTCTGTTTTGAGTGTACCGTTACTCTCAGGGATGTATTTCTTTCCTGCGAGTATTCCTGCGATGGCAATAGGTCCGATGATTGGGAGGAATCTTCCTAACAACATCACTATTCCACAGGAGATATTCCAGAATGCTGTATTATCTCCTAAGCCTTCAAAGCCACTACCATTGTTTGCACTCGATGATGTGAATTCATAGAGCATCTGACTAAATCCATGGAATCCTGTGTTGCTTAAGGTAGATGCTGTGTATGCCGGCATTGATGCTGCAATTGCTGTTCCTGCTAGTATCATTAATGGATGTAGTAGGGCGATGATCATGGCGATTTTCATCTCTTTGGCTTCTACTTTTTTTCCTAGTAATTCAGGTGTTCTGCCAACCATCAATCCGCTGATGAATACTGCGAGGATGATGAAGATGTAAAAGTTTAACATCCCTACTCCGCATCCGCCATAGAATGAGTTAATCATCATTGCGAGCATTTGATTCATCCCGCTAAGTGGAGTGAAGCTGTCGTGCATTGCATTCACACTTCCTGTTGATATAACGGTGGTGGCTATACTCCAATATCCCGAAGCAGCAGCGCCGAAGCGAACTTCTTTGCCTTCCATGCTTCCCATTGGTTGTGTTATCCCTAGTTTGTTTATCTCGGGACTACCTTTCATCTCTTGCAATACAGTTGGTACTGCGAGTAGAAGAAATCCTATGCTCATCACACCAAAAATCATCCACGACATTTTTCTGCGATTAATCGCATAACCTAATGCGAAGATCATTGCTATTGGAATGAGCATTTGCGTTACCATTTCAATCACGTTAGTGAGGTACGATGGATTTTCAAAGGGATGTGCTGAGTTAGCGCCGAAGAATCCGCCTCCGTTAGTACCTAAATGTTTAATGGCGACAAATGCAGCTACTGGCCCTCTGCTTACTTGCATGCTATCGCCCTGAAGGCTCTGTATTGCATCTTTACCCTCGAATGTCATAGGCATGCCATTGAATACGAGTAATGCTGCTACAACTAATGCAATGGGGAATAAGATGCGTGTGCAACTGCGAACGAAGAAAGAGTAAAAGTTCCCGAGTGTTTGAGAAGTTTTTTCTTTCATCGCCATAAACAGAACAGCACAAATAGCGATTCCTGTTCCTGCGCTGATGAATTGCCATAACATCAAGATTAATTGTCCGAAGTACGACATCCCCGATTCGCCAGAGTAGTGTTGCAAATTAGTATTGGTGATGAAGCTTACCGATGTGTTGAAAGCAAGATCTGCACTCATCGAAGGAATGCCATCGGGATTCAATGGTAACCACGACATATTAGTGAGTGCAAGCATTGCAAATACAAACCATACTAAGTTGATGGTAAGTAATGCAATGAGATGTTGTTTCCAATTCATCTCTTTACGAGGATCGATGCCACTAAAGCGGAAAAATATATTGTCGATTGGATTGAACAATTTATCGAGGAAGGTAGGTTCGTAGTTGAAGATCTTACCGATATAGCGACCAAGAGGAATTCCTAGTGCTATTACCAAGAGAAACATCAACAGTATACCTTGTAATTCTGTATTCATGGGAGTAGGTTTAAAGTGTTCGAAGCTGTTTTGCGATTAGAATTTCTCGGGCTTTAATAGCACATAACTCATATAGCAAAACACAACTAGAGCAACTATCAATAATGCGATCATCGTTTTATATTTTTTCGAAGCTGTTAATTGATTTAAAGAATAAGGCAAAGAAGGCGATGCCTAATAGTATCATTAGTGCAGTACTCATAATCCTGAAGTATTTACTTGTTTGTAATATTCTTTTTGCAAAGTGGCAGGAAAAAGATTTTTAATACTGCAATGATGTAACTCCATGAAGCTGCTCACAGAAAACAAATACACATTGGTCACTACATTTTTAATCTCGTTGTTGCCGCTGTTGAAAATGTCTTCAGCAATTTGAAGACAATGCTTCGCACGATGAATATTACCGATGATGATCAGCTGTTTGGTGATGTTGGCGAAGCGTTGCATTTGATCGTACACATTGCCAGAATTTGCCTTGTTTTTCATGTTGAAACCGTTTGGTATGCCAAAGGGATTTCAAATGGTATTCCATAATTGGGAAAAGCGCCGTAAAGTGCTGGTAAATAAGCGGATAAATGAAAAATGGACACCGCATAAAAACAAAAAACCCTTTCATTTTGAAAGGGTCGAGACTATCATTTTGATAGGGTTTAACCTATCTTGTATTCTTCAATTTTTCGATACAAAGTGGTAAGTGCGATGTTCAACAATTCGGCTGCTTTTGTTTTGTTGCCGCCGGTGTAGTTCAAGACTTTCTGGATATGTATTTTCTCGGCACTTGCTAAGTCGAAAGCAGAAAGATGTTTACTGCCTTTGCTATCTGATTTATGTTTAAATTCTGTTGGAAGAGAGTCGATGCAAATTTCTTTCGATGATGAAAGTAGTACGCTGCGTTCGATAACATTTTTCAGTTCACGAATATTTCCGTTCCAGTGATGAAGTTTAAGCGCTTCTATACATTCTTTCGAAATTGTATTTACTTGCTTGTTTGTTTTCTCTGAGAACACTCTTAGAAAATGCAATGCTAACATCTCGATATCGCTTACACGTTCGCGAAGCGAAGGCAATTGAATTTGAAAAACGGAAATGCGGTAGAATAAATCCTGACGAAAATGTCCCGCTTCAATTTCTTTTTCAAGATCGCGGTTAGTAGCAGCGATGATTCTCACATTAACTTTTGTAGGTTTACTCTCACCAACTTTTAAGAATTCACCGGTCTCTATTACTCTCAGTAGTTTCGCTTGTAAGTCGATGGCCATCTCACCGATTTCATCTAAGAATATCGTTCCGTGGTTTGCTTCTTCAAACAATCCCTTTTGATCTTTCACTGCTCCTGTAAAAGCACCAGCTTTATGTCCGAACATTTCGCTCTCGAGCAGATCCTTACTGAACGCAGAGCAATTGATAGCAACGAAATTATTTTTATTGCGGCTACTCTCTTGGTGAATCGCTTGCGCAAAGACTTCCTTTCCTGTTCCCGTCTCACCGGTAAGCAATACAGTAGTATCGGTAGGAGCAACTTTACGAGCCATCTCCACAGCTTGTAAAATAAGTGCTGACGTGCCGATGATTTTATCGAACGAATGTTTATCGGCTAGTTGTTTCTCTAAAACACGAACACGCTTTGCAAGTTCAGCTTTTTCGAATGCGCGATAGAGTAGAGGAATGATCTTGTTATTATCATCGCCCTTAGTGATATAATCGAAAGCACCATTTTTAATCGCCATCACGCCATCTGGAATATTTCCGTAGGCAGTGAGTAAGATAATTTCGGTGAGCGGGTAATTCGATTTTATTTGCTTCACCACCTCAACGCCATTGCCGTCGGGGAGTTTTACATCACAAAGCACTACATCCACATCATGAAGATCGAGTTTTTTCAATCCGCTTTTCACATCACCGGCCTGCAAAACCTCAAAGCCCTCCAAGCTGATTATTCGGGTAAGCAACGACCTTAACTTCTCTTCATCATCGATGATTAAGACTTTCTTCATGGGGTAGGGTTGAGCGGCAAAATTAGTGTTAATTTGGATAGGAAGGAATCAAAGATTCAAGATTAAGGATGCAGGAAAAGAATGACTGAAGGAATGACTGAAGGAATGAGTGATTGAATGACTGAATGATGGGCACAACGAGATCTGTTTTGAGCAATGAAATCTAGTTTCAAAATGAGTCGATGAAGGACACAAGACAAATGATTCAAGATTATTTCGATCACGGATTAATTATTGAAACCATTAGGAGATAAAATTGCGTAGCAATCTCCTTCGTTTACCCATATGGGGCTCTATAATCTATGCGTTAGCTATTTTCACTGTGAACTCCGTGAAAAAACTTTGTGGTCTTAGTGGTAAATTAAAATCTATTTTAAACACTGAGACCGCAGAGTATGCACAGAGACACACAGAGGAGTCCTAAAAAAAATCCATTTGACTTCAATTCAAAGTCAATTAATCATAAAAACCATAAAAATCTGCGGCCCATAAAATCTCGTTTTTTTAATGCCCAGTCATCGAGGCAGGTGTAATCGTCTTTACAAAGTAAAATCCGTTGTATTGATATTCTGCATTATTAGAGAAGAGTAGAAAATATTTTTCGAGATTGGGTTGCGAATTATAAATCGAGGGATAACTTCCAAGTTGTTTTATTTCTAATCCGTTTTTGAAATTTGCATTCGCACTTCCTTCTTTGTATGCCATGTTGAGGGTGCAAATGTTTTTCGATAAGCTGCATTCGGTATCACGTTTAAAATAATCATAAAGGTTATTAGGAGTATTTAAACGATTGTGGTAATTACCACTGAATGTAATAACCTTAAAGTTCGGGAATTTTAAATGTTCGGTTTTAATATTTTCATACATCAAACTATCGCGATTTGTAGAAGGATCATCAGCATTGATGTCGAAGAAAAATAATTTTACATGCGAATTGTCTTTAAGTTTCGAAATCAGTTGTGCCCAGGCCATCGACTCTTTCCCGCTTTGGTAGGGTGGGTGAGCAAAGAAATCACTCTGGAAAATACTGCCATCTGTATTTTGTTCTTTGAATGCATTCATCGATCGCGATGGGATTTCTAATCCGACTAAAATACTATCGCCATGCTTTGCGCATAACGTTGCTAAGCCATAAACAAACGGTGCAGATTCATTCGTTCCGTGCATTTCACCAAACATAATCGTTTTGTAACCCGATAGCAAATTATAAATGGAGTCGTTTAACTTTTTAGGGTTGCTGATTTGTATCGCATTTTTATTCAAGTATTCTAAATCGCTTTGTGCAAACGTCGATATCGATAAAAACAGACAAATGATTATGATAATGTATTTCATTTCACTGAATTATTAGTTGATAATGTTAAATCGTATCTATCGAGGCCCGGAGCGTAAAAGTCTTTCGTTATTTTTTGAGTGATGAATCCGTATTTTTCGTAGAAAGGAGTGGAGTGTTGAGTAGTATCTATAAACACAGTCTGATTCGGGAAAAGAGATTTAATTTTTTCCAATCTGTATTCAAGAAGTAATTTCCCGAATCCGTGTTTATGATAATCGCGATGAATATGTGCCCAAGCAAGTGATATAATTTTATTATTCTCTTTATCACCAAATCCACCGCAGCCAACAATTTTACCATCTGACTCCACCACATAAAAAAGTGTTCGCGCCAAAGGTTCGCGCGATTCATTTCTGATTTCAAACTGATCAAGAAAATTTTCGAAATCATTAATCTCCTCTACCGTAAAAAAATCAGGCACATTGCTTTTGAAAGTTTCGAGGCAATGAGGTTTATCTTCTACCGAATATTTCCGAATAATAACTTGAGACATGCACAAATATAGGAGGAATTGGTGACAGGGGGGTGCAGGAGGAGAATGACTGGATCAATGACTGAATGAATGACTGAATGATGGGCACAACGAAATTTATCTTAACCCACTGGATCTCATTTCAAGATAAAAAGATGTATGATAAAAGATTCATGATACAAGATGATGTGTACGTCCCTAACATAGGTTGACCAAATTAATTGAAATTCAATTCTGATATGATTTCCACCTTCAATTGAAATTGATTATTCTTGGTAACTTCGTTATCTAATACGACCCTAATTTCATCTTTTTCTTGCTACAATATTATTGCCGAACGGTATATCCGAATCTCTATTCGAAGCGGAACGTCCGCCTTAAATTTTTGCGGAAAGAACGGTGAGAACGACAACGATAGAAAGAAACACTGTTTGAGACATGAAGCGTAGACGCAGGAGACGATTCAGGGTGAGTTTGTTTCTTTCCGTTGGAGTTGAAATCGTTCCCGCTAAAAAATTTACAGCGGCTAAATTCTCCCACTGCAGGAAAAAGCCTGCGCCATCGCGCGGCTGTAGCGCGTTGGAAGAAGGAAAATGTTTTATTCTGTATTTCTGTCATTGAATGAATCAAAAAAATAACCCCACAAAGACCAGAAGGCTCCTGTTTGCCCGATAATTTATAACTAAAACGGTCAACCATATTTAGGGATGTTCATTTCGCCTTGTATCTTTCATCTTGCGCCTTGCATCGTTCGTCTTTTTAAAAATCCTCGTTAATCCATTACCCCCTCGGGGTATCCTTTTAGCTTCGACGTGCTTGCACCGTCGGAGCGAATCCGTGTTCTAATTAATCCAAAATCCAAAATTCAAAATTCAAAATCCAAAATCCCTTTCCCTATACTCTCGCCGTCGGCAACTGCTTCACCGGAAAATTAACCGAGTTCGCAATGAAACATTTCTCATGTGCTTTATGATGCAGTTCATTTGCTTTCTCGATCATTGATGAATCTTTAACGGTAACTATTGGATGTAATGTTACTTCAGTGAAATGTCCGCCGCCACCAGGTAATTCTACCATTGTACCTTTTGCATGATCTTCATAGTCGACAACAATTACTCCTGCATCGGCGCAGATATGCAAATACCAAAGCATATGACAAACCGACAAAGAAGAAACAAGTAAATCCTCGGGATTATGTTTAGTGATATCTCCTCTAAATGCTGCATCCGACGAACCTAAAAGATCTGGTTTGTTTTCAATTTTAATGACATGACTACGTTCATAGTTCGCAGCATTATCAGTGCCTGTACCTTTATTGCCAGTCCATTGAACTGTGGTAGCGTAGTGGTGTGATTTCATGGGATGAAAGTAATTATTATTTGATTAAAAATTCTATAGCTAATGGGATCTTGTTTTTATTTGGAAAGAAGATAGATTCAAGATGCAGGGTACAGGTTTCAAGATGATTTGAACATCCCTAAATATAGTAGTCAAATGGGTGCTTAAATTGCATAGCAATGCTCCGCGCACTTACATTCTCGGCTTCGCCGCCTCCTAGCGTTTACCCCTATGGGGGTCTCCGCGCCAAGCATAGTCCTGTGGGGAGTCTCCAGTTTATCCTTATTGGACGTTTAAATAAAAAAGCAAAGAGTTCCCACCTGCCTCTATGGGGCGTTTAAAAAAAACAGCGTACCTATATAGAGATTCTCTATTTCACCAACCCATTATAGATATCTACGTAATGAATTAATCTTTCAAAATTATCAGAGAATGCATTTTTTACTGAATAGTCATAATCATCGCTTTCGTCGTTTATATAGGCATTTTTTACTGTTTCATTGTCTTTGAAAAACAAGTCGGCTATTTTGACATTATGTTTGCTATCCCAGCCTTTTAATTTTATTGGCTCATCAAATTCTGTGAATGAATAAAACATTTCTGCGTTTTCATAACCTACTGGATTCCGCTCTACATTTCCTAGATCATCTTTTGTGTTGTATCCGTAGAACTTCGAATATAAATTGATTTTTCCGTATGATAAAATGATATATCCTATTCCATTAATGATTTTAACACGGTTACCGTAATCATCGCGATAGCCGATGAAATCCGCTCCTTTAAACATATAAAATTTCTGACCTACCATGAACCATTTTAATTGAGTATTGGTGATGGTGCCAATCTCTTCAATTTTATCATTCTTCAAATCATCATAAGTGCGATAAAGTCCGCATTTTTGTTTTGGATCTATCTTTTTTCCCCACTGAAGATTTTTCTGAGCAAATAAATTTCCGGTTGAAATAATAATTAGAGCTAATACAGGTAGAATAAATTTGAGCTTCATATATTTTTAGATAACGTAGACAGTAAATTAGAATTGATGCAAGATTCAGGGTTCAAGATTCTGGTGTAGATTTTCGAAGGAATGATTGAATATTTTTAATCACATCAGTGTTAATCAATAATCACTTTATTACATGCTAAAACTTTTCCCTTTCGATCTAACAATTTGACGAAGTATATTCCGTGCAATGATGATGTGGGGATAACAGTTGAAGTGAGTGTTCCGGGGAAATAATTACTAGAGTAAACAGTTTGCCCAATAGAATTTTCTAACTGGACCATGAACTCTATGTTTGAATTTAATTGTCCATCAAGTTTTATTGAGAAATTATTGGTGGCAGGATTCGGATAAATATGTAGTTCATTTTGTGTTGATGGCGATATATTAGAAAGTCCTGTATAAATCGAACCCAGTTTAACCACCCAAAAATCAAATCCAATAGAGCTTTCGAGTTTGTCGCCGCTGATTCCTGAGCCTGAATATCCTCCTAAAACATAGCCGCCGTCATTTGAGATATGTCCGGAACTGAAATAATCATTTGCATTTCCTCCTATAGTCTTTTGCCATACAATATTTCCGTTCGCGGTTAACTTCAATACCCAATAATCGTTAACCCCTCTACAGGCAGTTGTTTTGTCGCCGGTTATATCTGAAGCCGAATATCCCCCGCAAATATATCCCCCATCATTTGTTTGTTCTATCGATTGTAGAATATCCCAATCGCTTCCACCAATCGTTTTTTGCCAAGAAATAGCTCCTAAAGAATCTAATTTAACGATCCAATAATCATAATATCCTTTGCTATTCTGTAATTTTTCACCACTACTATCAGAGTTCGATCCTCCTGCACAGATATAACCATGATCATCTGTTTGATCAATCGACCATAATTGGTCGGTGCCGGTACCCCCTAAAGTTCTTTGCCATTGTATTCCGCCTGTAGTATTAGTCTTTATTATCCAAAAGTCGGTAACACCTCTACAATTATCAGTTTTTTCTCCGCCGATATTTGACTGTGAATATCCGCCGAAAATATAGCCTGAATCAGCTGTTTGCGCTATCGACATCATCTCATCGGAAGAATATCCTCCAATAGTTTTTTGCCATTGAATATTGCCGATTGAATCGGTTTTTACCAACCACATATCAAAACCGCCACGACAATATTCTGTTTTATCGCCACTTATGTCGGAAGTCGAATTACCTCCTAAAATATAACCTCCGTCGAGAGTATGTTTAGCCATATAGAGCACGTCATATGCATTTCCTCCAATTGTTTTTTGCCATTGTAATTGGCCGAGTGAATCTAATTTGACAATCCAATAGTCGGCATTCCCACGACTTGAATCTGTTTTATCACCGCTAATTCCGGAAAAGGAATTTCCCGCGCATAAATATCCGCCATCATTTGTAGGCACAATATTGTATAATGCATCATCACCACTACCACCAATAGTTTGTTGCCAAACAATTGCTCCGGAAGAGTTCAGTTTTACCACCCAATAATCTGTTCCTCCCATTGAGTTCTCAGTTTTGTCTCCACCGATATTTGAATCGGTAGTTCCTCCACATATATATCCACCATCTGCAGTGGGTAAATTGATACGCAGGTAATCCATGCCATTAGCACTTATAGTATTTTGCCACTGAATAGCAGGAGGACTTTGAGCCTTTGAAGAACTTGAAAAAACAAATACAATAACGCTCATTAAAAGTCCTCCGAAATAAGAGTAAAAATTTGCACTCTCATTATTTGATGCATTGCCAATAAGCCGCTCTGAGGCAGGACTAACTTCTACATTTGATAAAGCCATTATTCTTAGTTTTTTGAATAAATATTAGATTGCTTTTTGTTATAAATCACTTGAGCAAGAAATTACGGTTAATCAAATATAACAATTTTTTGGGAAAAGAGGAAATATTGAGGTAATTCGGGAGATAGAGTAAAAATATTACGATAGACGATATTAAAGAAATGCATGATGAATGATTCAAGATGATCTGAACGAAATCTTTAAAGCCAAAAAATACCGTTTCAAAAAGAAAGGATGCAGGATTCAAGAAAAGAATGACTGAAGGAATGAGTGATTGAATGACTGAATGTGGGGCACAACGAAATCTGCTTTAAGCAAGGAAATCTTGTTTCAAAATGAGTCGATGAAGGACACAAGACAAATGATTCAAGATTATTTCGAACACCAATAAATTTAAGAATACAATGGGATAAAAAATTGCGAAGCAATCTCAACGTTTAGCTCAAAAGTTCTCTTCAATTCTCGGCTTCGCCGCCTCCGCGATCCTTGCGCCTTCCCAGCGTCCTTTGCGGTTAAATAGAAAGATGCAAGATACAGGATTCACGATGCAGGGTTCAAGATGATTCTTTTATTGTGATAAAAGTATTTTTCTTTAATCAATAATTATTTCGTTTGACAAATCAATCATGTCTAATTTAATTATTTCCCAATGATTTCCTCGTAAACATATTGGATCGAAGTCGTTGTCGGCGCTTGAAAAGTCTGTTAGTTTTTCTTTGAGTTCTTTAAGATTGTGAGTGTATGGGTGGCGCTTTTTATGAAACAATATCATTTCTTGTATGGAGTATGATTTCATTATTTCTTTTATGTCCCAGAAATCTTTTTTTCTACCTGTCCTTGAAATAACGTCTAATTTCATGGCTATAATTTCGCCAATGCTTGCTAAGCGAATTGAGTCTATTAAAACAACATCTTCAATAAAAGTATCTGTATAGTACAAATCAAGTTTTATACAGTTATTTGCGTTTTCGCCTATGTAGTACGACTTACCTGATCCAATAGTTTGCAATTCAACTGTATCAACGTACGGATATTTTTTTCGCAAATATTTGTCGATTGCTTTAAAATCTACCGTAGCGTATTCTTGATCTGTGAACAGGTCTATGTCAACTGATAATCTATGTCCGCAATATAAACTTAATGCAGTGCCACCAACTAATCTAAACTTTGATAGTTCTTTTCTTGACATTAAGTCCTGTAGTATGTTTAGTAGCAATGGCGAAACTGTAGTATAGTGCAGGTTCATTTTGTAAAAGAGTTAAGGACATCATCGACAACCTTTTGTCCGTAGAACTTAGTAATAACTTTTTTTTCTAAATTATTTCCTCTCTCAAATACTCTCTTAATTACCGCGTTTTTATGTTTATTCCAATCAATCAACTCAAATTTTGTATCCCAAAATAATGCGGGACGCAGTTTTGAAAAATCTGGTTGACTTGATTTTTCTTTTTTCGCTTCTTTGATATCATAGA
>JAHEYP010000038.1 GCA_023251535.1 Bacteroidota bacterium | reverse complement strand
TTTCCATCTGTCCAAAGTATGTTTGTAAGAGCCATTGAAGATGTAGGTCGTTTTACTCGTCCCATTCACACCATTATGAGAAGCTATGCTTCGAATAAAGTGTGGCCGGGCGCTGCTACCTTGTTCTTTGTTAACGACGAAGGAATCGCTATTACTTGCCGTCACGTGGCTGAGCAGTTGCTGAATGCCGATAAAATCAACCAGCAGTACTTACTCTTCACGCAAGCGCGCTTCCGTCTTAAACGCGACGAATTTTATGACAATCACTTGAAGGAAGTTGAATTTCAGTTTAACTTTCAGAAGGAGACCATCATTCAAATGAAGCATAGCTTTATTGGTTGTTTCGATAAGATTACCGGGTTCGATTGTCATATTCACTCACTCTACGATTTAGCTATCATTCGCTTCAAAGGATTTAATCAGATTTTCTATCAGAATCACGCACGATTTTTATCGGACGGACATGATATCAAACCGGGAAAATCGCTTTGTCGCCTCGGATTCCCTTTCCCTGAGTTCACCAATTTCACTTACAATTATCATAGCGATGATATGGAATGGACCAAGGAAGGTAATCACCGTTCTCCTTCGTTTCCTATCGATGGTATTGTTACGCGACTAATTTCGCAGTACGGAAAAATTGCGGGTATCGAGATGAGCACTCCGGGATTACGCGGGCAAAGCGGCGGACCATTATTCGATGCCGATGGTGCAGTTTACGGAATGCAAAGCTCTACTAAACATTTGCACTTAGGATTCGATCTCGAGAACTTTGAAATTCCTAACGGACCAATTTCAAAGAAAGTCACGAATACTCCATTCCTCCACGTAGGACAGTGCATTCACGTTGATATTATCAAAGAATTTTTACGAGAGCACGGAGTAAAATATTACGAGGCTTAATCGTTCGATTTTACAATCATCTCTGCGGCTTCTTCTCCTACTAGAGAACCAATAGCTACTCCCATTCCTCCCATCCGCACAGCGCAAAAGATGCGTGACGATAAACTTTTCACAATTGTTGTCTTCACATCACCCAATCCCATGATCCCGCTCCAGCGTTGTTCAATTTCAAAATGAGTATCGGGAATGATAGTGGTTTTCAGCAGATATTCCAGTCGGTTTTGCACTAAATCGGTTAAGGCAAATTCTGTTGTTTTCTCTCCTTCAAAATCGAGATTTCTTCCTCCACCGAATAAAATTCTATCACCAATATTTCTGAAATAATAATAGCCTTTATCGTAATGGAAAGTACCTTTCACTTTTAGATTATTGATCGGCTTTGTAACGAGTACTTGCGCTCGTCCCGGATCAACAGCTAAATCGGGCATCAGTTCTCGAGCAAATCCGTTGGTAGCTGCCACTACTCTCGCAGCAGAAAACGAAAATCCTTCAGTCGTTTCTAACTGAACGGCATTAGCATTTTCAGAGAGATGTTTAATGCCAATTCCATTCAACACCATCACTCCCATCGATCGTACTAAATGCAACAAACGATCCATCATCATGCCTGTGTGAATTTGTCCTTCACCACGATTTAAAATCAGATGATGCACGCCTTTAAATCCGAAGCCAGGCAAATGATCATCCGCGACATTATATATTTTTTTCTCGCCCGACATCTTCTCTACCTCCGCATTAAAATACGGCAATGCCTCCACACATTTATCAAAAATAGGCTCTTCACTTTCAGTGAACAATTCGTAACCACCTAGCGGTTCAAATCCGATATTTTCATCACCCAATAAACTACGCAAGCGCGATAATCCGTCACGGCGGCGGCGAACTAAGTCCAAAACCTCCTGCTCCGACATTCTCGTTAAATCGTCGAGCAATTCGCTCAAGCTCCCAAAGCAAGCAAATCCCGCATTTCGGGTACTGGCACCATAAGGGAGAAATCCGCGGTCGATGACCAAGATTCGCCAATGCGGCATCCGCTCTTTGGCGGCGCGAGCGGTATTTAAGCCCACTATTCCGCTACCCACCACCAGCAAATCAATTTCGCTGAAGAAGCTGTCTTTTTCCCAAAAACTTAAGTCCATCGCCCAAAATTAGCAAAATCGGATGCCATTTTGGCTCATTTTGACCCAGAAAAAGCAAATTAACCCCTCGCAGATTGCAGTTTTTAGCCTATTTTTGCGCTCTCGAAAAATAAAGACATGGGATTAAAATGCGGGATCGTTGGATTGCCGAATGTCGGGAAGTCGACATTATTCAACTGCCTTTCGAATGCGAAAGCACAGGCGGCCAACTTTCCATTCTGTACAATAGAACCGAATGTAGGAGTTATTACAGTACCGGATGAAAGATTAAATGCACTGGAAAAATTAGTCAATCCTCAGCGAGTGTTACCAACAACTGTTGAGATTGTAGATATTGCAGGGTTAGTTAGAGGTGCCAGCAAAGGCGAAGGATTGGGAAATCAATTCTTAGGAAACATCCGCGAATGCGATGCAATTTTGCACGTATTGCGTTGCTTCGACGACCCGAATGTGGTGCATGTTGACGGACAAGTAAATCCGGTGCGCGACAAAGAAACAATCGACTTCGAATTACAACTCAAAGACCTCGACACCATCGAAAAAAAGATGAAAGGTGTTGAGAAAGCTGCGAAAGTTGGCACCGATAAAGAAGCAAAAAAAACATACGAAATCTACCAAACGCTGAAGGCACACCTCGAAAAAGGATTGTCGGCACGATCGGCAGAATTAACGGAAGACGAGTGGAAAATGGTTAGCGATTTATGGCTACTCACCTCGAAGCCGGTAATGTATGTTTGTAATGTTGACGAAGGATCGGTTGTAAGCGGAAACAAGCATGTAGATGCAGTAAGAGAAGCAACAAAGAGTGAAAATGCAGAAATATTAATTATCGCTGCAGCCATTGAAGCCGACATTGCACAACTAGAAAGCTTCGAAGATCGCGAAGCGTTTTTAAGTGATTTAGGATTATCAGAATCAGGAGTTGCTAAGTTGATTAAACAAGCATACAAACTTTTAAAACTTCAAACTTACTTTACTGCAGGAGTGAAAGAAGTGCGTGCATGGACCATCCACGAAGGAATGACAGCACCTCAAGCTGCGGGAGTAATTCATACCGACTTCGAAAAAGGATTCATCAGAGCCGAAGTAATACACTACAACGACTTCATTACCTTCGGATCAGAATCTGCTTGCAGAGATGCAGGTAAATTAGCCATTGAAGGGAAAGAATACATCGTACAAGACGGAGATCTAATGCACTTCCGCTTCAACGTATAATAGTGACCAATTAATATTGTTACAACAGGAATAAATAAAGAATACTATGGGACGTGCCTTCGAAAAACGTAAACATAAAATATTCGCGAACAATGCTAAAAATGCAAGAGCATTTACGCGTATCGGAAAAGAAATTGCAATCGCCGTTAAGTTAGGCGGTACAAACCCTGATGCCAATCCACGATTAAGGATGGTAATGCAGAATGCAAAGTCGATGAACATGCCGAAAGATCGTGTTGAAGCAGCTATTCACCGTGCTGCTGCGAAAGATGCGAAGGCAATGGACGAAGTAATCTTTGAAGGCTACGGACCTTATGGAGTAGCTGTATTAGTTGAAACGGCAACCGACAACAATACACGTACAGTTGCGAATATCCGCATGTACTTTAACCGCGGAGAAGGATCACTTGGAAAGCAAGGATCACTTGATTTTATCTTCAACCGCAAAGGAATTTTCACGATCGAAAAAGGAACGAGAACACTCGAAGATTTAGAATTAGAGTTAATCGATTTCGGAGCCGATGAATTTGAATCGCATGAAAACGAAGTAGCGGTTTACACTTCATTCTCTGACTTCGGTCCGATGCAAAAAGCACTCGAAGAAAAAGGAATCACCATCATCAGTGCTGAGTTAGATCGTATCCCTGCAACCTATGCAGATGTTACTCCTGAACAACGTGCAGAAGTAATGAAGATGATCGAAAAAATTGAAGAAGACGAAGACGTGCAGAATGTGTTTCACAATATGAGCGAAGAAGAAGAATAAAAATTTTGGATTTTGAATTTTGGATTTTGAATTTGGCGAAGCCAAGTCTAATCCGCTTCGCGTAAACCGTAAACATCAAACCCCAAACACCGATTTCTTATAGAAACAAAAAAAGGCGCTTGTAAGCGCCTTTTTTTGTTTTATGCCAATGACTATCCACCCACAAATCTTGGGCGATTTAAGTTGTTGACAAACCAAAATATGGAAGCAATGAAAAGAGTAATAGTAATGTCACAAAAGCTATAACAACTTTCAATATATGACATATATCAATAATGGCGATAGAATCAAAGACCTTTTATTTATATATTTGACATTAACTTAATTTGAATAGTAGTTAATAATGGGTTGGTTTTTAATTGTAATTACTTAAAAAAATCGAACTCAGAAAAGCATCTCAATTATTAGAGATCTGGTAATTGAAAACGAACAATTAATTTGTAGCCCAAATGTCCATATTAAAAGTGTTGCTCGCAGTTTTCATTTTAAACTTGGTGATATTTACAAATGTAAATGGGCAAGCCTATCATCCTTTATTAGGAAATAAATACAAATGGGAGGAGTTTTACCATGAAGCCTCTTTTTGCGGATTAACTTCTGGTGGCTTATTGATTGAAGGAATTGACACAATAATTTCAACTGTTTCTTATAAAACAATATTGAAAGAACCAATAATGGGATCAGGTAGTGGAATTACTTTTTGCCCACCTTATATTGTAAATGATTCTATTCAATCGTTGAAATCTTTACTAAGGGAGGATACATTGTTAAGAAAGGTATTTATTTATAGCGTTAATGCGGAGTACTTATTATATGACTTCAATGTATCAGATGGAGATACATTACAAAATTATTATGGGTCATCTTCGTCAATATTAGTTGTTGACAGTGTTCGCTCGATCAATTATCAGGGACTTGGGTTACGAAGAACCGTTTTCGCTAACCCTCCTGGTGTTTATCTTGGTTTTTTTTATATAGAAGGTATTGGGGGGCATTTTGGTTTGACTGACAATGGCTTTTCTGGAATTGGATTTTGGAATGAATTGACATGCGTTAGGGATTCGAATAACAACTCAATATGGGGTAATTGCATGTCTAGCTTTGTCGGACTTGATAATAATGACAGTTATACTCCAATGAATTTTCACTATTTATATAGCACTAAAGATTTTTATGTTTCCGGTGAAATTAAAAGTGGTGTTGCTGTTGAACTTATAGATGTATCAGGAAAATTAATTTATTCAAATCCAAAAGTTAAGCCGCATGAAGCAAAATCGATTTCCTTTATAAAACCTGGGATTTATTTATACGCAATTCACTACAATGGAAAAACTAATTCAGGAAGGTTTATAGTATACTGAAATATTAATATTCTGCAAAACAAACGTACATGAAATCACTAAAAATAATTTTCGCACTTGCACTATTAAACCAATTTACATCAACTTATGTAATGGCTCAGGCATACCACCCTTTGTTAGGAAATAAATACAAATGGGAGCAGTTTCAAGGAGGCGCTGCAACATTATGTGGGCTAACACAAGGCCAATTAATATATGAAGGCAATGATACCAATTACTTTGGAATAAATTACAAAGTAATGATGGGTGATACCGTATCTGCTACATATAATCAGTTGCCCTTTGCTTGGTGTCCACCATACTATGTAACAGGCGGACAGTACATTATTCATTCTTTTGTGCGTGAAGATACTATTTCAAGAAAAGTTTACATTTATGATTTTTTAAATAATAATGAAAAAACTTTATACGATTTTAGTTTAACAGATGGCGATACTTTATTTAATCCATTCGATTCTTTTAATAATTACTATGTTGTTGACAGCGTTCGATTTCAAGTAGTTTCAGGACTGGGGTACAGAAAGTTTTTTTATTTGCATGAAGCAACAGCTACTTGTGGGCTATATTACATAGAAGGAATAGGCTCTATATTAGGAGTTGATTTGTCATTTGATTGGTGTAATGGGTCTGCTCTATTATATTGCATAAAAGATTCAATGAATAATTCTATATACGGAAATTGTTTAACAAATGTATTTTTAAATGAAATTGACCCTTTAAATGGGATTGAATTTAACTATCTAAACTCGGAAATGATTTTTTTTGTAGCTGGTAATTATAATAATTTATCAGTTGATATATTTGATGTAACTGGAAAGTTAGAGTTTTCTAATTCAAAATTAAAAGCTAATGAAAGACAATCACTTTTAGCAATGGCTCCAGGAATATATTTATATTCTATTCATAACAAAGGAAAGTTAAAGACTGGGAAATTTATTGTGTATTAAAGCAAGTTCACTTAATAATAGAATCTTTAATCGGAATTGACAAATGTCGCTACTTCAATCGAAAACAAGTCAAGATTAAAGTACTTCTAAAGCGAAACGCACAAAATTTACTGAAAAATGTTTTACATCGTAGAGCAGAGTTCGCTTCGACTTTACTTTACTTTATTTTACTTTACTTCATCTCGACTCATTTCGACAAGCTCAATGTTCTGCCGAATTGCAAATAGGAACAATAAACCGTAGAACAGTAGAACCATAGAAACAAGGATAAAGGATAAGCAATAAGCGATAAAAATCATACGAATTTATCAGTTTGTAATAATTTTATTTATACATTTGATGACAAATAACTAAAAGTAAAGACTATTCTACAAAATAAAACACGAATTTAAAACATAATTCTTCTTCAAATCGATATTTGAAGTCACAACTAAGTTATTAATTTTATACCCTAATAATTCACTATCTTGTTTGAGGAAGTGTACATAAAAAAATCAAAACTTAAACAAGATGTTTTAAGCATTCTTCTTACTTATATTGATTTCATAATAAATTTCCATTATATTACGATTAAACGCTGGTGCTAAGGGAATCTCAAATAACAATATAGACGAGAACAGAATAATTTCAATAATTAAAATAACCTTAATGTTAGTGAAAATTTCAACTTTCATGCTAAATAAAGTACATAGTCTTTTTACAACTTCACCAACAAGTATCTATATATAGAACTAATAATTTCAACAAATATGATATCTACAAAGAAACTTCTCGCTTTTATGTTATTCTATACGTTAATAACTACTGATGCAATAGGACAGGCATACCACCATTTATTAGGAAATAAATACAAATGGGAGCAGTTTCAAGGTGATGTCAGTTCGATCTGCAATTATTTTAGTGGGGTGTCTTTATTTGAAACTAATGATACTATAATCGGAATAAATACATACCGAAACATCTATGCCCACAACATATTTAGTTTATCTGCTTCAGGATTTTATTGTCCGCCTTACTTAATTAGTGACAGCAATACAGTAATATTTAACATCCTGAGAGAAGACACAATTTCACAAAAAGTTTACATCTATGATTTCAACAATAGTAATTCAGAATTTTTATTATACGATTTTAATGCCGTTGATGGCGACTCATTGCAGAATTATTTCGGATCATTTCCTTCCCCAACAATTATTGATAGTGTACGTGTCATAAATTACCCCTCAATTGGAGATAGAAAAACATTCTTTATGAATATACCAGGAAGCTCCGGAACCTATTTTTACATTGAAGGATTAGGAGGAATTTACGGCCTAGGTGTGCCTGGATTTGCTGCATCCGGTTTCCTAAATGACTTAACTTGTGTTAGAGATTCAAACAACAATTCGATTTGGGGCAATTGTCAAGCTAGCATCGTTGGATTTAGCGACATAAAGGATTTTAACGATTTGAAATTCGAATTCATAAATAGCACTAAAGATTTTTATATTTTCGGCAAATTTAGTGAAGTTATCGTTGAACTTACAGATATCTCAGGCAAATTAATTTATTCAAAATCTAAAATCCAGCCAAATCAAGCCCAATTAATTTCATTTATAAAACCTGGGATTTATTTTTACATCCTTTATTATGATAACAAAAAAATAACGGGCAAGTTTAATGTATTCTAAACTCTTATTTTTTATTATAAAAACAGCTTTAACCTACATCACATTTCCCTTACTTTAAACATCGAAAGTCATTATTATGACTAAGGTTAAATCATTTTTTTATGTTTTTATACTTATTTTTTAATTATTTATTTAGCAACTATTGAAACACGTTTTATATTAAAAAATCAACTGTCAAATGATGAAGAAAAATAAACTACTGATCTGCTATATTTTTCTACTTATGATCTTAAAGAATCAATCTGGAAATAGTCAAATTCCAATAAATTTTACTGATTACATGAAGAAGCATTATGAGGAGAATTCAGTTAGACTAAACGACACTACACAATTAATATCAGGTACTGACAAAGATTTTATTAGAAATATGAATGTTTGGGGTGAAAGATTATATCCACATGGAAATTTTTCGATCGCTGCTAAAGCTATGTACGAATATTCAATGAATTATAACATAAATAAAATATATTGCTCTTCAAATACTACAAATAAACACTGGACAAACATATCACTTTCAGGTACTGCAACTAATGATATTGGATGTGGTACGGGGATGATTAATAAAATTTATTTCGACCCAAATTATGATGGAATTTCAAACAATAGAATTTATGCCGCTTCAAATTATGGTGGATTGTGGCGCTGGGAAAATCACAACGGACAGTATGCTTGGGTAAATTTAAATACCGATTTACAATTACCATTTACAAATGTTAGTGATATAGCAGTAAGCAAGACATATAGTAACAATATTTATATTGCTACAGGTCTTGGCGATATTGGATTTACATCTACATTTTCAAACCCGAACTGGGGAAACGTAAACCCAATTAATACAATAGGTATTTATAGGTCCTTAGATGACGGCGTTACGTGGAATTCAATCAATACTGGATTAATGAATTCATTACAATATGGCGGAGTTATAAATAGAATAGCTTCTAACCCCAACAATTCTAATCAACTTTTTGCAGCAACCACAGACGGTTTGTATGTTACATACAATGCAAACTCAATAAATCCATCATCACCAACATCATGGACAAAAATACTTTCTCCATCATTAATTAACTCACTAGAAATTAAGGGACTTGAATTTAAACCAAGTGATCCAAATGTTATTTACGTCAGTGGTAAAGACATATATAAATCAATTGACAATGGAGTCAATTGGAATAGTATTACAGGACCATTAACTGGTTTAGACTTGGGCAATTTAAACTCAGATTTTTCAATACTAAAAATAAATATTGCGGTAAGTCCAGCAAATTCAGATAAATTATATGCCTATATAATAGGTTCTAGTAATTTATTCTCATCAGGAAGACATGCTTATATATTTGTTTTTAATGGAACAAATTGGCAACAACTTGACTATAGAAAAAACTTCACTCCAATTACTGGAGGATACCAACTGAATGTTTCTGAGAATATCGATATATCAATGATGTCAATATGTGTAAGCCCCATTAATGAAAATGCGATATATTACGGACATACAACAATTAGAGGGACATCAAATGGAACTAATTTTAATCAAAATTCAGGGTACAACATAATAGGTTTGCATGCTGACATAAGAACACTAGCTTTTGAGCCAAATACTCCATTAGCACCAAAATTATTTGCAGGAACTGATGGTGGGGTGAGCTTTTGCTCAAGTGCGCCAACTTCAATAAACTCATGGTTAAATCTAAACAATGGTTTAGCAAATGGACTTACATTGACTTTTGACCAAAGTCATAAAGATAATAATGTGGTTTTATTAGGAATGCAAGATCTTGGAGAAAACATTAGGTTATCAAATGGTTCAAATTATGATTGGATTCACATAAGGACTGGAGATGGTTATGGTGCAAATTTACTAATTGAAGAACCAGAAGAGTTGTTCTATTCGTCAGATTACAATTCAGACTTATATACCTATAAAACTAAAATAGGATTATCTTTAGGACAAAGAAAAGGAATAAATGAATATACTTATTATCGGCCATATGACCCAATTGGGTCAACATATCTTGGAGGACTTACAAAAACGTTTCACACATTTATACACCCTCTTTCAGGAAAAATGCTTGTTGGATTTAGCGAATTATGGGAACGAAAAGAAAATTTAATTGGAACATCAACTACTCGAAATTCACTATGGACTCAGCAATCTGATTTATATAAATCTGGCATAAACATAAGTACACCATCCGGGTATGATTGGTGGCAAAGGCAAATTACTGAATTCGGAATATCTAAAACTGATGAAAATAGAATTTATGTAGTGACGGGAGGAGTAGACTATGGCGATGGTACAGGTGTTCAACCAAGATTCTTTATTTCTACGACCGGTGGTAATAATGGAAATAATAACATTAATAAATTCAGTGAAGTAACGAATCTTCCCACAACTTCACTTTCAGGATGGGGGATTACCACTCCAGTAATTACTGGTCTAGCAATAAGCCCTACTGACGAAAATGTTGTATGGCTAACCTTTACTGGGTATGACCCTTCAATTAAGGTATATAAAGGAGTCTATAATCAAAGTACGGGATTTTTTTCATGGATAAATCAAGACCCGAATCAGAATTTGGCAAATTTACCTGTTAATGCTATTGTTTATCAAGAAGGGACAAATGATCGTGTTTATATAGGAACTGACGCAGGTGTGTTTTACAAGGACAATTCAATGAATTGCTGGGATAGATATGGCGATATACCGAATGTTCGTGTGACTGAATTAAAAATCAATCCTTGCTCTAATAAGTTAGTAGCATCTACTTACGGAAGAGGCATTTTTGAAACAGATATGTTGCCTAATAATGAAATTGTGGAAGGATTTATTAATATCAATTCAAATGTAATATGGACTAATGACAAAGTTATTGAAGTAAATGTCAAAGTTAAATCTGGCAATACATTAACAATTAATTCAAATGTTTATATGGCTGCAAATACGATGATAGTAGTTGAGCCAAATGCCAAATTAATAATTGATCACGCTAAAATTACAAATGAATGTGGTGCGCTTTGGAAAGGAATATTTATTGGCGGCAATATAAACCAAAATCAATTTCCTTCAAGCGCACCCCTTCATCAAGGTTATGTTAAAATCACTAACTCAATAATAGAAAATTCAAAAGAGGCAACATCACTATGGGATGGCTCAAATTACAACTCGAGCGGAGGTGTATTACAAGTTGAAAATAGCACGTTTCACAACAATAGACGATCAGTAGCTTTTATGAGTTATCATAACCACTTACCAAATTCAAATATATCGACTGCAAATAAAAGTTACTTTTTAAACACGGATTTTATAGTTGACGATAATTGTATTGGCAAAAAACAAGGGTTTTATTCTCACGTATCACTTTGGGATGTAGAAGGCATTAACTTCTCGAATTGCCATTTTAGTAATATTCAGTCGAATAAGTCGTTTGCATTGAATAGTAATTCAGGCATCATTTCACTTGATGCAGGATTTAGAATAGTAAGCACTTGTAATGTCACCCCTCAAATTGGATTTCCATGCCCTACAGGAAATCTGAATTCCTCTTCATTTTCAGGTTTCAATTATGGATTATCTGCAGCAGGTGCTGGCTCAAATTTAAATACATTTTCATCTATAGCAGGAATATACAATGAAAACACTTTTAGTGTAAAAATTAAGAATATCCATTTCCCTTCATTATTATTAAACGAATTTACTATTGGCAATAATTCAAACAATGGAAATCCAAATAATGGAACACAATTTGGAATAAAAATGATGAGCTCTTCGGGCTATAAAATTGAAGAAAATAAATTTATTCCCGCAATAAATTCATTAACAAATTTAAAAATTGGAATAAGCTTAAATGGGTCCGGTGTAGCTAACAATGTAATATACAAAAACAAGTTTTTGGGAAACCTTTATGGAGGTATTAGCGCCACAGGTATAAATAAAAATGGAAATATTGAAGGACTTCAGTTTTTGTGCAATGAAATGTCGAATACTATTAATAAATATAATTTCTTTGTAGGGGAGGACGTTTCTTTTCCGAGCTTATTTGATGGTATCTGTATAAGTCAAGGTTCGCCATTGCCCGGATTTAGCGACGGAAACTGTTATTCGCAATTATCAGGAACTTTAGATTTTGTAAACAGAGTTGATCCCATTACAGTCTATTACAATAATTCAAATGAAACTTGCCAAGAGCCAATTTTCTTAAGTGGAAACATTTCTAAAAATTCACTTACCAATGTTAATACATGTCCAAGTCTCATTTACAATAATAGTAATTTATTGACAAATAGTGATTTAGGGAATTTAATAACATCTTACAGTAGCCTGAAAAATGCATATATAAGTGCATTGTACAACTACAATCAACTTATTGATGGAGGGAATACTTCTTTACTAGTATCTCAGGTAGAAATGACTTGGCCACAAGAAGTGTGGGATATAAGAGCTGATTTACTCCTTCAATCACCCAATTTATCAACTGATGTATTAAAAGAAGTGTCTATAAATTCAAATATACCTCAAGCTATAGCACTTGAAATATATTTAGCAAATATTTCTTCTACGCGCAGTCGCGAGTTCATTGATTTTCTAAAATTTGGTTCTCCAAATCCTATGCCTTCAATTTTAACTGATATAATTGAAACTAATTGGGAAAATTCAAGCAGCAAAGATATTTTAGAAAGCTCAATCGCAAGTATAGGAAATGCAATGTCACAAAAATTGAATTATTTAATTAATAATGCCCTGTCAGACTCGGCTTTTTACGATGACACCTTATTGAATTATTTCAACCAACGTTTAGATTTAGAAGACTGGTATAGCAAAGCGTGTCTATTATATTCGCAAGGACAAAATGAAAATTTATTTTACTGTTTGGATTCTATTTCTAATTTATTCAAACTTTCCGATTTTCAATTACTTGAATTAAATAATTTAAAAAACTACTACCTTTTCCGGGTAACCATTTCATCTCAAGGAAGAACGCTTGCGAATTTATCGAGTGATGAATTAGAATCCTTACGGAATATTAAATCGACTAGTTATGGTAGGGCGTCTGAATTCGCCGCCAATATTTTGTGTTTCTTTTATGGCGAATGCGACGAACTAGAATTTAATCCTGGAGTTAATCGCAACAAGTCAAATTTAGAAAATATCAATATAACTAATATTTTCTCTCCCAATTTAGTGGTCAATCCAAATCCTTCTAATGAATTTGCGTTTATCAGTTGGCGAAATATTCCGAAAGAAAAAGATGCAAAACTCTTAGTGTTTGATGCGCAAGGAAAGGTTGTCAATTCTTATGAAATCCATAGCGAATTTGGCCAAACAAGTTTCGCTTCAATTAATGCGAGCGCAGGTTTATATTATGTTAAAATAGTTTGTCAGAAAAAAATTATAGCTTCAAGTAAATTCACCATAACACATTAAACGAATAATTTCTATTACAAAACATGATGCCTTCTCAAAATTTCGCGGCAGCCTCTTTATAATCAGGGAGATTATAGATCGATTTCTCGTTTAAGCGATTCTCGTCAGTCTCAACATTGTTTTGAGACTGACTCATGTTTCTATAAGAAATTCAATCTCGCCATAAAGGCTTCTTTGTATGACTTTCCTATTGGGATAGTTTTGTCGCCAATGAGAACGGTATTCTCGTCGAGGACATTGATTTTTTCGATCGGGATAATGTATGAACGGTGTACGCGAAGGAATCGTGATGTAGGTAATTTATTCTCGATGTCTTTCATCGTTGAGTGAATCACGAATTGATCGGCTGTGGTCTGAATAATAACGTAGTTATCCATCGCTTGGATCCACTGGATATTATCGAGGTATACTTTCACCAACATCGATCCTTTCTTCACGAAGAATGAATTCTGGATTACTTGGTTATCGAGGAAACTCATTTGTAATTCGGCATTCGCCACTGGACGCTCTGCTCCTGCTTGCTTATCACCAATCACTAATGCTGCTCCTAAATATTGATTTTTCTCGTCGTGTACCGATGATGCAGAGAACGATGATGCTACGCTGCTATTATCGCGTTTTACAATCACAAAACATTCTTCGAGTTCAATAGCCTCGTCTTTCTTCATGGCTTCGTACAATTGCTCTTTACGCAATCCGTTGCCACCTTCCATTTCAATCGCCATTAATTGAAACACATCGAGACCGATAGCTGATGCTACTCCGTATCCCAAAAGATTTCCTGCTTTTTCATTTAAGTAAGTAATGCGTCCTTCGGTATCAGTCACAATAATTGCTTCTTCTACTTTTCCTAATGCATTCGCTAAGCGTTGCTCAGAAGCTCTCACTTCGCGGTCGCGGCTGAACTTAAACAGTGCCATTTCAACAGTCGTTTTCAAATCCGATTCGTTGAATGGTTTTACGATATATCCGTAAGGCTCGGTCACTTTTGCACGATCGAGCGTTTCTTGGTCGACGTATGAAGTAAGGAAGATAACAGGGATATTGTATTTTTCCTTGATATGTCCAGCAATGTGAATACCATCTTCTTCTCCTTTCAATTTAATATCGAGGAATACCAAATCGGGTTCGATCTGTTCTAACTTTTCGTAAGCTGATGCGGCTGAAGATGCTGTTGCAGGAACTTCATAGCCTAACTTCTCCAGTGTTTTCTGGATGTCCTTGGCTACGATACTTTCGTCTTCTACAACTAAAATGCGGGTTTTATTCATGTTTCTCTATTGAGTAATTCGTCTGAATTCAATGATGTATTTCACTCCTTTGCCCGGTGAAGTTATTAATTCCATCGTTCCTTCCAACTGGTCGGTAAGGGCTTGTATTAACTGGACTCCCAATGAATCCGAGGTTTCTAGTTTAAATCCTTCCTGAAATCCTAATCCGTCGTCGGAGATCGTCAGGCGGTACTTTTCTTCGTTCACTTGTATCAATTCTACAGCAATCTCACCGGAACCTCCGTCTTTAAACGCATGTTTTAACGAATTGGATACAATTTCGTTGATAATTAAGCCACAAGGCACCGCAGTATCTATATCCAAAGATATTCGCTCTGCATGTATTTTCAAACCTACCTTCTCTTTACTCACCTTAAACGACCTGAAAAGGTTGTCGGCAAGCCTTCTGATATAGTCGTCGAAGTCGATTTTAGAAAGCCCATCCGTTTGGTAGAACCGCTCGTGAATCAAGGCCATACTCTTAATCCTGTCTTGCCCTTCTTTCAATGCTTTGTAGGCATTGCTATCGGTTACATAGCTAGTTTGAAGGTTAAAGAGACTAATGATGATTTGCAAATTGTTCTTTACTCGGTGATGGATCTCGCGTAACAGTACTCCTTTTTCTTCTAGCGCTGCTTTGATCTGCTCTTCCATCGCCTTACGTAAGGTAATATCGGTATCAATTACAACGATATTCTTAAGTTGCCCTTTGTCGTTGAGAATCGGCGTTAATGTCGACGATGCCCATTTCAGATTCCCGTCTTTATGCTCAATCTCCGACTCATAAATAAACGATTGTCGGTCGCGAATGCATTCATCGAGATGTTCTAGTACCAGCTGATTGGTAGTCAATGCGCGTAACGAACTTCCGTAAATTTTCTTGACTTCGTCGATATTATATCCAGTGAGTTTCGTGTATCCAGAGTTCACCCATTCTAACTCTTGGTGTTCATCGAAAATCATTACGGCATTATCAGTTTCAGAGGCCACCAACGATAGCTTCGCCAATTCAATATTCTTCTCTTGAAGTTCACGCGTACGAGCTTCTACTTTTTTACGAAGAATATCCTGACTGCGACGTAATGAACCGGTGCGAATTCGGTAAGCCATAATAATTGACCCTGCTCCTACGACAATATACAAGAGATAAAAGAAGGGAGTTTTCCAGATCGGAGGACGAATTTCGAAAGCGTATGTAACTGGAGTACTCCAATCACGTCCGTTCGCCGTTGCCTGCACTTTAAACACGTACGAACCAGGAGGGACATTCGAATATCCTGCAATATTTAGCTTGCCTGGCGGCGACCAATTCTCTTCGAAGCCTTCAAGTTTAAATCGGTATAAAACTTCATCTGGAGCAGTGAGGTAAATTCCACTGCAGATAAAGCTCAGGTGATTATTATTGTAAGGAAGGACTAAATCGATCGGTAATCCCGAGTGAGAATCAACACGAATTTTATTTTTCTTCCAATTTACATTCTCTAAAAAAAGCTGGATATTGGATATAGACACCAATGGCAACTCTTGTGCAGCGACTCCCGCCTGGGGATTGTAACGTATCGCTCCATTTACGGTAGCGAACCAAATATTGCCCGAAGTATCTTCACAAGCAGCATTACTTTCTACTCCTAAATAACCGTTACTTTTATCGTAGTGTGAAATTTTTAGCGATCCTTGTTCGATGTAATTCGACCAATCGATGCAATCGACTCCGACCGGCGTTCCTACCCATAACTTATTACGTGAATCGAGGAAATTGAAGAGAATACGTTCGTTGGTAAGTCCTGTTTTTTTATTGATCAATTGAACGGGATTCGCTTGCAATCGTGAGTTATAGCGAATCACTCCGAAGTCGTAAGTACTGATTAAAATATTCCCAAAATTATCGCTGATGACAGAGGTAATTGGAGCCTTAGGAAGTTTATAGGCTTCATCAAAACTGATGGCTTTATCGCCTTCGAGATAATAGATACCTTTTAATGTCCCTACCCAAATTTTATGCTGCGCATCCTCAAAAAGCACACGCACTTTATCGTTCGTTAATCCCTCACCGTTAGATATTTGTTTGAAGGAATTTCCGTCGTAGCGGAAGATACCTTTATCGGTACCAAAATACATTCGTCCTTTTTCATCTTGCAATAAAGCATAGATGATCAGATTCTGTAAGGCGGAATAAGGATAATCGATTGTTCCTGTATTCGAATTATAGCGTGCGGGACCATTCGTAGTTCCTAGCCAATAATAGCCTGCTTTATCCTGATAAATACTCCAAATGGTATTGCTTTTTAATCCATCGGTAGTATTGATATTTTTGAATGAATTCCCCTCTAAAACATTCACTCCTCCTGCTAATGTTCCGAACCAAATTCGGTTCAACGGATCGGCGTAAACGGAAAGGATATTATTATTTGAGAGACCATCTTCGAGATTATAAGTAATGAAACGATCTCCATTGTATTTATAAAGACCATTCCATGTCCCTAACCAATAGTTTCCCTCACGATCTTCAACAATCGACTTGATGATATTATTATTTACGCCCTCTTTTAAGCTGATGGGAGTAAGTATTTTATTTGAAAGCTTCGCTAGTCCGCCGCCGTATGTCCCCATCCACAAGTTACCTTGGATATCATACATCAAATCCTCCACCCTTTCGTTCGGGAGACCATCTTCGAGTGTATAATTTCTAAAAGTAACTCCGTTGAAGACGCTAACGCCCTCATAAGTTCCGAAACTCATTTCACCGTCTTTATTCTCGCGAATGCAGTATACAATATTGCTAACCAAGCCATTATCAGTAGTATAGTTTTTGAAAGTCTTACCATCGAACATGCTTACGCCGCCAATAGTAGCAATCCACATACGACCTTTAGCATCGAGGTGAAGGTCGAATACAGTATTGTTAATCAAGCCTTTAGACGAAGTATAATGGTAAAATTGTTTTCCGTCAAAACGACTTAATCCCTCTGAAGTTCCAATCCACAGGTTCCCTGAAGCATCCTCACAAACGGCATTTACGATATCGCTAAGGAGGCCTTCGTTAGAAGTATAATAACTAAATCCGGTGCCCGAATACTTCACCAAACCCTTGCGAATAGTACCAAACCAGATATTTCCTTTCTTATCCTCGTAAACAGTTTTTACTGGGTTTGAGCTTAAAAGATTGCCGGATTCAAAAGGGACGAACGTTTTTCCGTCGAATTTCACCACCCCGCTCATAGTGGCTACCCAGAGACGACCAACACGATCTTGCAGGATTTTATTCACCTGATTATTTTGTAATCCGTTGGATATGTTATAGTTAGAATAATTATAACGCTGCGCCGACACCACTATCGGGCAACATAAAATAACGCATAATATAAATTTCAGAAGTCTCACTTTCGCCTATTCTAACGTAACAATGGCCTGCAAAGATGCAGTGAACCATAGTACAAGATTAATAAAAAGTAACGTTTACTTTCATTAACATTAGATTAGTTGATAAAATTAACATCGAAAGACTACAAAAATTAGAAAGTTTAAAAACAAAGCCGTAAGTTTGTTTTTCTATAAATAGCAAAACCTAAAACTTAAATAATAAACATGAAAAACACATTTACAAATTTGGCTTGGAAGTGCTGTATGGTACTTTTCTTGGCAGTTCTTTCTGTAAACTCCAACGCACAAAATGCAAGTGTATCGATTTCGCCGGCGGGACCCGTTATCTGTGAAGGTGATCAAATCACTGCAAATGCTTCAGGATTAACAGGACCATTAACTTACTTATGGAGCACAGGAGCAACAACGCAATCAATTACTCCAGTGTATTCAGGTTACTACAGAGTTCGTGTTACGGGATTAAACGCTAACGGAGTTACTCGTACAGTGTCTACTGCTCTACTACCTTATATCGTAGTTAAGCATCCAAACCCATCTATTTTTGTTAATGGACCATCTAATTTATGTCCGGGACAATCGGTTGATTTAGTTGCGAAAGGAAGAAAAAACTATTCTAGCTACCTATGGAGCACAGGAGAAACAACTCCTAAAATTACAGTTAACCAATCAGGTACTTATGCATTAACTATTACAAATGCATTAGGCGGATGTTCATTCTCTGGAACAGCTACAACTGATATCAATGTTTATGATAGCGGATACCAACCAGCTGTAACTGGAATCACTCCTTTAACAGTTTGTCAACCAGGTTGGGTAACATTAGGAGCAGATGCTGGATTTAGCAGCTACTCATGGTCAACTGGATCAACAACACAAAACACGAGCATTTTAATGGACGGTAGCGGTGGCGGACCAATCCTTGATACATTAACAGTTTACTTAACTGTAGGATTAAACAACGCTTGTACATTTACATCTGCAGGAACAGTTATCCGTTCAGTACGTGAAACAGAATTATTACCTGCTTATTGCAACAACTACGCACTTACAATGAACGATAGCATTAAGTCTGGAATCATCCTTACTTATTTGACTGCTCCAGTTTATGAATTCCAATTTGAAGAAACTACGCAACCAAACATTACTTGGACATACCAATCAACTTCACGTTGGTGCAACCTTGCTAATGTAACACCTGCGTTACAAGCAAATAAATTCTACAATGTACGTGTTCGTGGAATCATCGACGGAACTCCTTATTGCTATGGCGATCTTTGCCAAATCGGAATCACAGGAAATCCTCGTGCTGCTTCAACAACATTAAGCAATGCATTACGTGCTGACGGAACAACTTCTGAAGCTCAAATCTTCCCTAACCCATCTAACGACGCGTTCAACATGTACTTACGTAACATCGACACTAGCATCCCTGCTTCTGTTACTGTTGCTGATGTTCAAGGACGTTTAGTTGATCAATTCAACTACGATGGAAACAACGGTATCGCTAAATTCGGTGAGTCATTAAACAACGGAGTTTACTTCGTTACTGTTGAGCAAGGAGCATTCAAAAATGTAACTCGCATCGTTAAAACGAAATAATTTTAGTTTATATAAACCTTAATTACTGTTTGCATAAAAAGAGATCGTCGCCCGACGGTCTCTTTTTGTTTTTAGGCATATCGCAATTTCATGAATCCCATTTTTTTGAGTATATTTAGATTTCAAATCCTCCCTCTTGAAAACGATACGCGTTGTTGCCGCCATCATTTACAGAAATGAAGATGAGTTTCTGATAGCCCGCAAAAAACAGGGCATATCATTGGCAGGATTATGGGAATTCCCCGGAGGGAAAATTGAAAAAAACGAAGAAGCGAAGCATGCGCTAGTTCGTGAAATAAGAGAAGAGTTAAACATCAGCATTTCGTCGCTCACTCCCTTTATTGAATACACCTATCAAGGAGAAAATATAATTCTCGAAATGCAGTCGTTCAAGTGTTTCTCCAGCGACACCACTATTCATCTCATCGACCACGATCGTGTTGAATGGATCAAAGCTCTCGATATAGATCAATATTCCCTCGCCCCCGCCGACTTAGTAATTGGTGAGGAATTGAAGAAGTAAAAGCTTTTTGCTCCCTTTCGTACAGAGCGAAAAACTTAGCTATTTTGAAAGAAGAAACCTTTTAAAAATTGAGGTTCTTATCCATTTCTCAAAAAGGAACTTTGTCGCGAAAACACCCGATGTGTTAATATTATTATTTTATTTTAAATAATGGTGTTTTTAATATTGTGGAGTAAATTTCATGACTATGGCGAATACTTATTCGAAGATTTTGTTGCATTTTGTTTTAGCTGTTAAGCGCAGGAGAAGGCTCATTTCTGACTCGATAAAGGAGGGAATCGAGCCCTACATTTGCAATATCGTGAAGCATGAAAAATGCTTAGTTATAGCGATATATTGCAATCCTGACCATACTCATATCTTAGTCAGAATGTCACCCGACAAATCACCTTCTGACTTAATGAGAGTTGTCAAATCTGAATCAACCAAATTTATCAATAAAAAATTCTTCCCTACGAATCACTTTAGTTGGCAAATTGGCTTTGCGACTTTTTCACTAAGGGAAAATGAAAGTCATATTGTGAGAAAATATATTCTAAATCAAAAAGAACATCATAGTAAAAAGAGTTTCAAAGCTGAATATGTAGGCTTTTTAAAAGAGAATGAAATTGAATATGATGATAAATATTTGTTTGATTTTGATGACGAAAAATAACGCTTTAGTTATTCTGAATATAGATGAAATTTGAGATTGACAAAAATCTTCCTTTATTACGCCCCTACAGGGCGATAGAGATTACGTATGTCTTTTAGATACTGTATTTCGCCCCTACAGGGCGATGAAAACTATCAGGTCTTTGGTTAACATTATTTCTAGACTAAAGAGCGAATCCGATTGTCATGTCCTAACCCTAATCACAACGACTCGCCCCATCGGGGCGCAATACCTTATATCTCCAATCTGTTATTAGATGATAAACCGCCCCTACAGGGCGGGAAGGAGTATTATAAAAATGTTAATGTTTGGAGGTCATACCCCATCGGGGTAATTTACCATCTAGAGGGTGGTTATAACCACCCTCCTCTCCACATGATCCCCACCACCAACCATCTGCAGGGTATAAACCCCGGAGGCTAATTTGGATGTGTTGAGATCTAAAAACTCATTGAATGTGGTGGTTGATTTGGAGACTACTTTTCCAAGAGCATCAATGATTGAAATTACTACTTCTTGGTTTTTGAATTTGGTTGATTTAATGCGAATAATTTCTCCAGCTTGTGCGGGATTAGGAAACACTACGGTTTGATTTTCAGTTGTTGGGTGAGATAATCCCGTCATCGTTGTTACATCTAATACATATAATCCGTTTTGCATGTCAGACACCAAAACATTCCCACTCGGCAAATAGGGATAGGCTCCCCATGCACCTTGGTATGCCAAAGAAGGATATGGTCCTCCTAATGGTTCTTGGTAGTGTGTATCGAAATAGCCGATGCGTACAGGTAGATAGGGGTCGCTAACGTCATACACTTGCAAGCCGTCGAGATAATACGCTATATAGCAGGTATTGCCCACTATAAAGGGATTGTGCGGCGTAGGACCAACATTGCTTTTGAAGGTTGATGTCACTACCATGTTTTGCAAATCACTTACGTCGACTACTTTCACTGCTTTTCCGGCAGGGACTTCATCCATAAACACCAATGTTTGCGAATCGTCGGTTAAGGCTGAACTGTGATTATATCCTTGATCGGGATAAGTAGTTAACGATGATAAAAGGTTAAAATGATTCAGCACCGAATCGTATTTGAATATAAAAAGCCCGTCGTATGCACAGCTTGCATAAACGGTATCATTTTTCACGAACATATCGTGCACTTGATTGTAAGTTAATAGCGAAGGATAATCATTGTTTATACTTCGTAGGAATACCGGCACCTCAGGATTTGCTAGACTAAAAACTGCCATCGATGCTGTGCTCGTAAACATTCCGCCTCGAGCAATACCGATATACATTTTATTTCCATCAATGAAGATGGTATGTCCTCTTTCAAACAGTGTATTGTAATCAGCTACTACATGCACCGAATCAGGAAGATATTGCAAATCGACAATTTGAAAACTATTCGGAGATGCATCATCGCTGATCAAATAGGCATAATGCGAATAGGTTTTAATTTCTCTCCAAATACATTGATCGCGATGTCCCGCTACAAAGTCAGCCGTAACTGGAGCTGTTGGATTTGTTACATCCACAAAATACACTCCTGCCGTTGATCCTACCAATGCGTATTCATGTCCACCAGCCGCATATCCCCAAATCCCGTTGTACTTAATTCCATATGCAGGCTCTGCAACTACAGCTGAATCAAACCAGTTTGAATGCATAGAGATATGATCAGTTTCATATATCTGTGCATTTACTTTTATAACGTTGATGCATAGCAGAAGTAAAAAGTAGATTTTTTTCATAGTTTGGGATGGTGTCTTTTCAATTATAATTTTACTTTATCGTCACTAAATGAAATACAAATTCTAATAGCGTTTCAATTTAAACGCTGCGAGCGCAGTGGTTTAATTCAATTATTATTCTCTTTCTATCGAAATTCACACAGCGAAATTTCTTTTTTGCGAACGCAATGATTTCTTAATTTCAGCTCGATGAATCAGACTATTTTTAAATTGACTATTGACCTCATCCTTTCCGAAATCTCGCAAGCATTCAGTCATTCGCCATTCATTCACTCAATCATTCAGCCATTGCATCCATAAAATTACAAAAAAATCCTCAGTAGTCTCAAAATAATTTTTCTCTGAGTTTACTGAGGATTTTTCAATCGATAGCGTTTTTATTCTCTACATAATGTAAAAGAAACCTCTAAAAACCTTGCAGTCGAGGCGCGGAAATTTTTCAAAACCAGAGTATACAGTGCGTATAGGAGGATTTTGAAAAATTAACACAAAGAAGTATCCGGGTTTTTTAGAGATTCCTCAACTGTTATTCTACAATCAATTCTTTGATAAGTGCAGTCATTTTTTCTTCTGCTGCATTCGCTACTTTCAGTACTTCTTCGTGCGTAATCACTTGCACTTCGTCGGTGCCACCCATATCGGTAATGATTGAGATCGCGAATACGGGTAAGTCCATGTGACGAGCAACTATAACTTCAGGAATTGTCGACATCCCTACGCAATCAGCACCTATTGTACGAATGTATTTATATTCAGCGCGTGTTTCGTATGTTGGTCCCGTTACCGCAGCATAAACGCCTACGTGACATTTTATTCCGTGAGCTGCTGCAATGCTTTTTGCTTTCGATATCATTGCTGCATCATAAGGTGCACTCATGTCAGGGAAACGTGGTCCTAGTTTTTCATCGTTCGGACCGATCAATGGATTACTTCCCATCAAATTAATATGATCGTCGATGATCATCAAATCACCAACTTCAAATTTCGGATTCACTCCTCCGCTGGCATTCGATAAATACAGTCGCTTTACGCCCATATATTTCATTACACGAATAGGGAAAGCTACGTCTTGCATGGAATACCCCTCGTAAAAATGGAAGCGTCCTTGCATCACGGCTACTTTAACGCCGTTTAATGTTCCGAGCAACATTTTGCTGCCATGTCCTGCAACGGTTGATACTGGGAAACCCGGAATTTCACTGTACGAAAGTGCGTGCTCTACTTGAACTTCTTTTACGAGTCCGCCTAAACCCGAGCCTAAAACAATTCCTGCTTCGGGTGTGAATCCTGTTTTACCTAAAATGTAATCAACGGATTCCTGAATTTTTTTTAACATAGTTAAGAATATAATGATCGAACTTTTGTTGTCCGAATGTATGAAAACAAATTTCAATATCAAGTATCATCACCGGCAATCGCTTTAATAAATGCGCTAATTCGGCTGAATTGAGTCGCATATAGTCTTTGCGGGTGGTAATAATTACGGCGCCTTCTTTTCGGGCGGCTGCAAACATATCAAATTTCCTAGTTAGTGCAGTAAGATCTCCCGCTGTAAATGCATGGTGATCGCCATATTTCTCTATCACTACTTCTTCGGAATGCATTTGCAAAAAGTCGATTAACGGCTGAGGGTTCGCTATCCCCGCTACTACCATCACCTTTTTGTTTTTCAATTCCGACAAAGCCATTCTTTCGCTATTTCCACTCTCCACATACTCACGGTAACGCATATACGAAAAGAATACTTCGTGCACTCCGTAACTTCTGATTTTACGATCTATCTTTTCAAATTCTTGAAGGTTGGACAAGGGATTCGTTTTACTTACGATCACCGCATCTGCTCGCTTCACTCCTCCTCTCGCCTCTCGTAAATTCCCTGCAGGAAGCACATGATCGTTGTAAAAAAGATCATTATAATCGGTAATCATCAAATTCAATCCTGGCTTCACATATCGATGCTGAAAGGAATCGTCGAGGAGTATGAGGTCGGGATGATTTTCTTTCAACAACATTTCAATCCCGTCGACTCTCTTCTCACAAACCGCAACTGTCAATTCGGGAAACAAGGTTTTATATTGAAGCGGTTCATCGCCCGTTAGTCCTACGCTATCTGCTACTTTCACTTCTCTATAGCCTTTGCTTCTTCGTCCGTAGCCGCGACTCAACACCGCCACCTTTCTTTCATCCTTCAGCAAGGAAGCTAGGTAAATCACATGCGGCGATTTGCCCGTACCTCCGGTAGATAAATTACCCACGCCGATGATAGGCAGAGGAAAACTACGTTCACGGAGCAACCCCACATAGAAAAATAAGTTTCTCAAGGAGGTGATAATGGCATAAATCAGCGCCAGGGGATAAAATAATAATCGCATTGCCTCAAAAATAGACGATTTTGACAAGATACAGTGATTACATTTGCAGGGATCGAATATCACTATGAAATTATCAGCCATCATTGCCGCGTTGGAGACGCTGGCACCACCCGATTTACAAGAATCGTACGATAACGCGGGACTCATCACCGGAAATCCTGATATGGATATCACTGGAGCGGTGATTTGTCTCGATAGCATAGAGGCAATTATTGACGAAGCTATCAGCAAAAAGTGCAATTTGGTAGTTGCGCATCATCCTATTGTTTTCAGCGGATTGAAAAAAATTACGGGGAAGAATTATATCGAAAGAGTGATTATTAAGGCGATCAAAAACGATATCGCTATTTATGCCATTCATACCAACCTCGACAATGTGATGCATGGCGTTAATGCGAAGATTGCCGAGAAACTAGGACTAAAAAACGTCCGTATTTTGAGTGAGATGTCGAGCAGCATTTTAAAATTAGGCACCTACGTCCCGCATTCTGAAGCCGAAAAAGTAACCGAGGCATTGTTTGCAGCGGGGGCCGGACATATCGGAAACTACAGCGAATGCAGCTTCAAAACAGAAGGAACGGGCACATTTAAAGCCGGAAATGGGGCAAATCCGCATATCGGAGAAAAAAATATTAGGCATTATGAGCCAGAAAGTCGCATCGAAGTGATTCTCGAAAGCCGCCTAAAAAACAAAGTAATGGCCGCCTTAAAAGCAGCCCATCCGTACGAAGAAGTAGCCTACGACATTCAGCGACTCGAAAACAACAACCAGTATACTGGGGCGGGCATGATTGGAGAACTAGAAACAGCTATGCCGGCAGAGAATTTCCTCAAATCACTGAAAATCAGCATGGAAACTGAATGCATCCGACACACTTCCCATTTTGGGAAAACCATAAAAAAGGTAGCTGTTTGTGGTGGAGCCGGGAGCTTTTTGTTAGGAAATGCCATAGCTGCGGGGGCCGATATTTTCATAACTGGCGACTTTAAATACCATCAATTTTTCGATGCTGACGGCAAAATAATCATCGCCGACATCGGACACTTTGAAAGTGAGCAACATACAATTGAGTTATTAGGCGATTGGCTTAGGGAAAAATTTCCTACCTTTGCGGTCCATTTGACGGAAATTAACACCAATCCAATTAACTATATCTGATCATGGCTACCAAAAAGACCAAGAAAGAAGAGACGGCAGTAGCAGAAGCCCCAAAGAAACCGACTCCGGTTGTTCGCCATATAGAAAAGGGAGACAATACGATCGAAGATAAGCTTCGTGCACTTTATCAGTTACAGCTGATCGACAGTCAGATCGACCGCATCCGCATTACCCGTGGGGAGTTACCTATGGAAGTAATCGATTTGGAAGATGAGATTGCAGGATTGCAAACTCGCGTAACCAACTATACGGAAGAAGCAAAAGAATTAGAAGATCAAATCAAGAACCGTAAGCAAACGATTAAGGATGCTCAGGCTTTGATTAAGAAATATCAAACGCAACAAGCGAGTGTAAAGAACAACCGCGAATTCGACTCTTTAAACAAAGAGATGGAATACCAGCAGTTAGAAATGCAACTTTGCGAGAAGCGTATTAAAGAACATACTGCCGAGTTAGCAGCGAAGAAACAAATTGTAGAAGCGTCAGAGAAAGCTTTAGAAGAGCGTTCACAAGACTTAGTAAACAAGAAAGCGGAGTTAGATTCAATTGTTGCTGAAACTGAAAAAGAAGAGCAAGAATTAACAACAGAATCAAACAAAGCATCTGAAGTTATCGAAGCTCGTTTATTAACTGCCTACCACCGTATCCGCGGAAACGCAAGAAACGGTTTAGCAGTAGTATCTGTAAGTCGTGATGCTTGCGGAGGTTGCTTCAACAAAATCCCGCCTCAACGTCAGCTTGATATCCGCCAACGCAAAAAAGTAATTGTTTGCGAGCATTGCGGAAGGATCCTAGTAGATGGTGGAATACTTGATAAAGAATAATTACAAAGCTGTCCCTAGGGACAGCTTTTTTGTTTCCCCCACAATTTATTACAATCAATATCAACGATGAACTTCGCCCCTATTCATCGTTATCAATACCATTCATTCACATGTTACTGAAAACAGATTTACGTATAGTAGTTTCAACCTATGCCGGTTTAGAAGAATTATTAGCATCAGAGCTTCGTCAGTTAGGCGGACGAGATGTTGAAATTCATACTCGCGCCGTTTCATGCGTTGGCGACAAAGGCTTTATGTATAAAGTTAATTTTTGCAGCCGATTAGCATTGCGTGTGATGATAAGTCTTACCGCTTTTAATATTAAAGATGGCGATGATTTGTATAATCAAGTTGCTGAAATCGACTGGACAGAATTCATGAAAGTTTCGCAAACCTTCGCTGTTCGTTGCACATTGAATTCAGAACTATTCGACACTAATTTATATCCTGCATTAAAAGTAAAAGATGCTATTGCCGATTCATTCCGTAAAAACGGAGGTAAGCGTCCCGATGTAGAAAAAGAAAATCCCGATTTAGAGGTAATGGTTTTCATCAATCGCGATCGTTGTACCATTCTATTAAATAGTAGCGGAGCTTCGTTACATCGTCGTGGATACCGTGCGGAAGTAGACAAAGCGCCATTGAGTGAAGTCCTTGCAGCGGGCATCATCATGTTAAGCGGTTGGGAGCCACATAAGCCACTTGTTGACTTCATGTGTGGATCAGGAACTATTCCTATTGAAGCTGCGCTGATGGCGGCTAATATTCCTCCTGGAGCATTCCGCAAGCAATTTGCATTTGAAAAATGGCCCGACTTCGACGAAGCTTTATACAAGACCATTCGCGAAAAGCAAATCGAACGAATTAACGACAATCCCGTTCGCATTTACGGCAATGAAATAAATCGTTTTGTAATAGAGAAAGCTGAAGAAAACGTAAGAAATGCAGGAGTTGAAGATATGGTACAACTATCGGTTGGCGACTTCAATAATTTCGAGCGACCACAAGGAAATGGAGTGGTAATTATTAATCCTCCTTACGGAGAGAAATTACAACCGGAAGATTTAGAAGCACTCTACAAATCAATTGGCGATCGATTTAAGAAGCATTACGCTGGATATAAGGCGTGGATATTCACGGGAAGTCCTGAAGGCGCTAAAG
>JAHEYP010000065.1 GCA_023251535.1 Bacteroidota bacterium | reverse complement strand
ACCATTACACTATTAATGCGCTCTTTACTCGATTGCACCGTACAGAAGTTGGTAGCAGGATTAGGGAAAAGTTTAATCCCCTGCTCAAACTCGAAATTGGAATTTACAGAAGTTACAGTGGTGGTATCTTGGTATTTGAAATGGACAATCCATATGTCGTGGTAGAAGTGACCTGAATCTGTTTTCATGCTTGTTACACCACCGGCATCAGAATATCCATAAATATATAATGAGGAATCTGGCATTTGTAAAAAACCAGCACAAACATCGTTTTTTGTACCACCAAAACGTTTGTCCCAAAGTGTATTTCCGTTTTCATCAATTTTAAATAACCAATAATCTAATCCTCCATATGTTGGCTCTTCTATATCATAGCCAATGTCATTATTAGTTGTCGCGGCAATTAAATACCCTCCATCAATTGACTTTTCTATTTGAGAAGGCCATCTATCGGTTCCTCCAATCCCATTCACAATTCCACCGCTTCCGCCATAAAAACGATCCCAAATTTTGTTCCCAGTTGAATCAATTTTGACTATCCAAATATTTGGTTTTCCTGCTATTTTGTTGCTATCTGTCATGTCGAAACCTGATATTCCGTGAGTGGCAATCAAAAATTTTCCAGAGTCCAATGGTAGTGAGGTTATATAGCTATCCATTAAGCCTACATATCTTTTGTCCCATATTTTATTGCCGGATGAGTCGAATTTTGCAATCCATAAATTTGGCGAATTTGGAAATGTCGGTATAGGTGGAAAAGATATGTCTCCATTTTGTGGACTATTTGTCATTCCTATGATTGTAAATCCCTTATTGTATGGGTCATAATGAATTGTATTTGGAGAATTTAAGTGGTCTCCTGATAATCCATTTTCAACTCCTGTTCCTCCATATGATTTATCCCAAATCATTTGACCAATCGAATCGGTTTTGATTACCCAAAAGTCGCTTTGTATACTGTGGTTTGCAGATGTTTTGTCTCCTCCGATAGATGATTTACTATATCCACAGATAAAGCGCTTTCGATTCGGAAGAAATACTAAAGTTGGCCATGCTTCTTCATCTAATCCACCATATCGATGATCACTTAAAATATTGCCGGCAGTATCCAATTCAACAACCCAAAAATCTGAGATATTTCCAAAACTATTGGATGATTTGTCGCATGAAGAATCTGAAATGGATGTGCTCGCAATAAAAATGTGCCCGCTAATGGAATCGAAAGTCAGCTTAGACTCAGATTCGGTATACGCACCTCCGATACTTTTATCCCAAATAATATTAAGAGCAGTATCCATTTTAACCAACCAGATATCTGATCTTATTGGTTGGGTTATGTCATCGCATATAGGATCTGTTTTATCACCATCAATATCACAATCCGTACGACAAGCCATAATCAACTCATGATCGTTTATTGCTATTAATGATGGGAAGAATTCATGACCAACAGTTCCAATCGCTTTGTCTTTAATGATTTCAAATATTTGAGCGTTAGAGAAAATTGGCATATATATAACAGCAACAATTATTGCTAATATAGAGCGTTTCATAGTTGTAAAAATTTTCAGGCTACCGTAAAATTACAGTAGCCTGTGATTAACATTATTAATTGCTTATTTTTCCTGCGAAAACAGTTTGGTTTTTGTCGTTAATTAAACGGGTGAAATAGATGCCGATGGGCAATTCATCTAAATTTGATTTGATGAAATTTTCTATTTCACTTAAGTTTAAATTACGACTAGATACCTCTCGACCTTCAGTATTCCAAATAGTAGTTTTGTATTTACTTAAAGGATCGGCAGTTTGGATAAATACCTGCAAGTTATTTGTAGATGTATTTTTTACATCTGCAACTTTTAAGCTACTTGCGCTATTTATGATTGCTCTCTTTGTTAAAAAATCTGCATTTGTAAGGCTATAAGTCGAAACAAAAGTCGAATCATATGTTAAAGAATGTCTACCCGACAGCGCTAAGTAAGGTATGCTAAAATAGTTGCCGAAATTGGCTCCTGCTCGTGGTGTTTCCCAGTATGTAGAAACAGTTGGTGTTCCTGTGTTGTCGCAAGGAACTACAATTGGATAATGTGATTGAAACGCTCCTGAAATTGCTCCGGTAGAATTGTCTAATACCCATCCCACATTTACGTTGTTATATTGGTCGTAAGACACAACAGGATGATGATTAGGAACCGAAGTTGTATTTCCTCCAGGTACGAATGACCCTATATTATACCTGAACCCAAATGCTGCAGCATTGTTGTATCCTCTAATTTCATAATAGGTACGCGCATTGTTAGTAGCTTCATATACCACCTCATATTCATAGGATCCGCCGAATGAATTCGGACTTGATATTCTTGGTCTGTTAACTATTACCCCAAAATTATTTATTTGGGAAAAAAATGAAAATGATGATGTTGATACTGCTGAAAATTGATCTTCATTTATTGTTAATTTTCCAGAAATAATTGCAGATTCATAAACATAGCTATTACCAAAGATGTCATGTGATAGTGTTACATCAGGAAAAGTTGAATTTACTTGATCTGAATACAAAGAAAGCAAATTCACACCACCCGCTAAATTTCCTGTAATGTGATACAAATTCCCTCCAGCATCATCATACACCACAATAAACTCACCATTAGTATTGGCATCAATATGTATGGTGGTTCCAAAGTTTCCGTAAGCTATGCTCCACTGAGGAATTGAAGGATTTGAGATAAATGCTGTGCCATTCCAAATGAAATCTTCCAACAGCCATTGGTTTCCATATATAGAATTAACAGAGAAAACAGCTAACGCATGTATGTCTGGATTGTTAACATCTTTGGCGATACTTACATCAATATAGTTTACTGTTGCACCAGTGTAAATGCTATAATAATTTAGTGGAAGATCACCAGAATAATAATTTCCTGCAAAATTGCATTCCCACATAATTCCTGAACGAGGCCCTACAGCGTCTGAAAAGGCTGTAACTCTATATGTATCGTTGCCATCATCTAAAATGTCATTATTAACGATGGTTGGTGTCGTAGATAGAGAATAAACATTATCGGCAATTACTGCATTTGTAAACTGAGCCGAAGTCGATGTTGTAACAAATATTCCAATCGTAATTGCCATAGAAGTTAGAAGATTTAAAGGTGTTCGTCGTCGCTTTGGCTTTCTTTTAAGAGATGCTAGGTTGAGGTAAATACCCCCCCCCCAATTTACTATTAGCGACTGTCATTTCGGAGCTGTTTAGCTCTGTTGAAAACGTGTTTTGTGTTTTCATAAGGTTAAAATTTAAGGGTTAAAATAAAAGAACAAATGATTCAAACTAAACTTTTCCCCAAATCAAATATACTTACATTTTATCAAAATGCAAGTAAATGTTTATAATTCTGACAATTTATTAATAAGGCGAATAGGGATTAAAATGAAAAATGGCTGTTTTATAATGATAAAACAGCCATTTTTTTTATGGATTCGAATCTACAATAACAATCCCGCCAAATTTGCTAATTCACTTCGTTCGCCTTTTTCGAGGTTGATATGTGCATATACTCGTTGATCTTTCATTTTGTCGATCAAGGTGCTTAGCCCGTTGCTGTGTGAATCGAGGTAAGGCGTATCGATTTGGAAGATATCACCGGTGAAAATAATTTTTGTCCCTTCGCCCGCTCTGGTAATAATGGTTTTTACTTCGTGTGGTGTAAGGTTCTGCGCTTCGTCAATAATAAAACAGATATTGCTCAAGCTTCTTCCTCTAATATATGCCAGCGGAGTGATATGTAGCTTTTCGTTTTCTACCATATCGTTGATCTTCTGGAATTCTTTGTCGGTTTCTTTGTACTGACTTTGTATGAATTTCAAATTATCCCATAGTGGTTCCATATAGGGATTGATCTTCGATTTGATATCGCCGGGAAGAAACCCGATATCTTTATTGCTCAGAGGAACTATTGGGCGAGCCAAAAATATTTGTCGGTATTTACTTTTTTGTTCCATCGCCGATGCTAAGGCCAGCAATGTTTTTCCGGTGCCCGCCACACCCATAATGGTAACTAACTGCACATTGGAATTCAAAACAGCATGCATGGCGAAGGCTTGTTCGGCATTGCGTGGTCTTATTCCTGCCGATGCATCTTTCGTTACTCTTTCTATTCGCTCTGTCTCTGGATTGAAATAGGCGAGGGCGGAGCTGCCTTCTGTCTTGCTCTTCAGAATAAAGTAATGGTTGTTGATAGGTCTGGTTTTTGAAACATCTTTCCAGTTACACCATCCGTCGGAATAAAGTTTGTCGATTGTTTTCTTCGTGATATTATCGACCGTCGATTTCCCGGTGTAAAGTTCGTTGATGTCCTTTACTTTTCCAGTGAGGTAATCCTCCGCACTTAAGTCGAGCGACTTAGCTTTTAATCGAAGGTTGATGTCTTTCGATATCAAAACAACTTTACGTCCCGGGTGATCCGCTTGCACCGATAATGCCGCATTCAAAATTTGGTGGTCGGCTTTACGCTCTCCAAAGATTTCATTCGCATCGATCTTGTTACTCTTTTCATTCATCAAGACCTTGAACTTCCCTTTGGTCGGTCCGTTGAGCGGTATCCAGTCGTTGAGTGAGTAGTCGCCCGATAATTTGTCGAGGCCGCGGATAAACTCTCTCGCCTCAAAATTGATTACATCATTCCCTTTCTTAAAACGATCGATCTCCTCCAAAACTGTAATCGGGATAGCTACATCGTGTTCCTTGAAGTTAAACATCGCCTTATGATCGAATAAAATGGCGGATGTGTCGAGTACAAAAATTTTCCTGTCTTTGTTTTTAATAGAAGAAGCTCTGGCCATATACAAGGTGTTTTCTCTAAGGTAACGGTAGAAGAGGGCTTTGTCATGTTATCATTTGAAATAGAATTCAGCATGATCTTGTTAATAAGGCTTTAGGGTAAAGGCTTGATAATTAAAAGCCTGTATGAAATCCCTTGAGCTGTAAAAGGTGTACTTTACATGAATGCCCACAGAAGTTCCACTTAAACTAAGCTGCCTAGGCTTTTTAAATGCTGCTTTTATTGCTTACTTTCGCAATCAGCAATATAAAACCTCGGTGATACGCTTCTTAACCCCCAACTTTCTATACGCACTTTCTCTTTTAGCTATTCCCGTTATTATCCATCTCTTCAATTTCAGGAGATTTAAAAAAGTTGTTTTTACCAACGTTCGGTTCTTACAGGAACTAAAAGAAGAAACTACGCGTGTCAGTAAACTAAAGCATTTATTAGTTCTTGCTTGTCGTTTATTAGCCGTTATGTTTTTGGTTTTTGCATTCGCTCAACCTATCATCCCGATAGGAAAGGCGGGAGTTCAGTCGGCTCAAAAAAATGTTTCCGTTTTCGTTGACAATTCTTTCAGTATGGAGGGAGTGACGAAAGATGGTTCATTATTGGAAGTAGCTAAGAAGAAAGCAACAGAAATTGTAAGTGCTTATCCCCCTACAACTCGATTTCAATTATTGACGAACGATTTTCAATCGGTACACCAACGATTGATTACGAAAGATGAATTCTTAGATGAATTAAGTCGCGTAAAAATTTCTCCTATCAGCAGAAATTTGTCGGCAGTCATCGAACGTCAGAAAGAAGCATTTAGTCAGCAGCAATATGATGCAAAGGATTTCTTTTTAATATCCGACTTTCAATCGTCGACATCCGATTTAGATCAAGTGAAATCTGATTCGTTGATGAACTTGAATATTGTTTCATTGCCAGTGCAAGCAACAGCAAATGCATTCATCGACACTTGCAGTTTGAATAGTCCTGTTGTTTTGTTGAATAAACCATCCGAATTAAATGTTGTAGTGTCGAACGGTGGAGAAGAAGATCTCGATAATATTCCTGTGAAGTTGAGTATTAACGGATCGCAACGAGCAGTAGCAACAGTTTCCGTTCCTGCAGGGAAGTCGGTTACAACAGCGATGAGCTTTACTGTAACAGTTCCTGGATGGCAAAAGTTAGAAGTTTCGATTGTTGATCAGCCAATCACTTTCGATGATAAATATTATTTATCGTTTGAAGTGAAGCAAGAGTTGAATGTATTGAGTCTCGACGGACATAATGGAGGGCCATATTTAAAAGCACTCTTCGGACAAGATCCGTTTTTTAAATTCAATCAAGTGCCCGTAAATCAAGTTGATTATTCATCATTACAAAAACAAGACTTAGTAATACTAAATGAGTTGCCAGCTTTATCGTCGGGATTATCGGCTGAGCTAATGAAATATTTAGGGAAAGGCGGAAGTCTCATTTGGTTCCCTGATTCATCGGCTGATTTATCGGGATACAATCAGTTTTTGCAGCAAGTAGGAGGAGAGACTTTTACGGGAATTGAAGCGGCAAACGACAAAGTAGAAAACATCGATTTAAAGAATCCGATCTTCAGTGATATATTCGAAAAAAATCAACGATCAGCATCCAATGTTGACTATCCTGTAACATCTAAACATTTCGTGTTTACAGGAAATACAAAGAGTTCGCGACAAGTATTAATTTCGCTGCAAAGCGGTGCATCTTTCTTGTCAGAATACAGCAAAGACAAAGGCAAAGTATTTTTGTTTGCTGTTCCGTTAACTCCGGGCTTTAGCAATTTAGCGCGACATGCAATCGTTGTACCGATGTTATATAAGATTGCGCTCTACAGCATGCATTCACCGGCAATGATGAGTGTGATTGGCGGAGATGCATCAATTGAAGTAGAAGCAGCAGAACCGGGAGGAGAAGAAACATTTCATCTCACCATTGCAGAAAGTAAAATTGATTTGATTCCGATGCATCGAGTATTGCCGGGAGGAATTGCTATAAATGCAAACGACCAAATACCTGTTGCAGGACAATATGATTTAGCAGTTAGCGGAAAGAATATTGCGACACTTTCGTTCAAC
>JAHEYP010000064.1 GCA_023251535.1 Bacteroidota bacterium | reverse complement strand
GTTGTTGCCGGAGTATAGTAGAGTCGATAACTATGTTGTCCGCCGATTTCGACTTTAGCTGTAGCCCATTGAACAGTATGAGAAGAAGAATTTATTATTCCATTTGTAGGCAACATAGAATCAATGGTAATCGACGGATCATATTGCAAAATTACATTTGCCCAACTTGAATCGATTCCTGTTTGACGAAGATGAACAATAACAGAAGCAGGGAAACCGGGACGTGGATTTGGCGCCATCATCCAAACATCAAAATCGGTATTAACAGGTGTATTCAGATAAAAGTTTTTATTTGAATATATACCTGAAGATGAACTAAGCATAATACTATCGGGATTACTTACCAACGAATCAACAATTGGATCACTAACAGTCAATTTATAGCTTCCCGAAGGCAATTGCAGTGCATAATTGCCGTATGAATTTACATTTGCAGATGCACTATATCCTGATGTTGTACTTTGAGCAACAACGCGCGCAGTTTTAGGATATAAATCAGCATTCGGATTGAATATTGAATTATTATTCAAGTCATAAAATACATTACCATTGACAGTTACATTCAATTGACTTAAACCAAAATGTAAGAATGGAGCACCACCACCTGATTGATTATTGATGGTGTAATTGTTATTATAAGGATAAGTAATCGCATATAAGCTGCTATTATACTGAAGTTGTACATACACCAATGTTCGCGGAATAACCAATGAGAATAAACCCAAAGAATCTGTTACAGCAAAATAATTTGCATTGACACCATTTGCAGCGTTTGAAATTGAAATATTAGGTATCCCGACCTCATTTGTATCTTGAATTCCATCGGCGTCTATATCATTAAAAACAATACCATGAATTGTATCCATTTCAATACCGCAGGCCGTTTTTGTTATTGAAGAATATTGAATAATTGGATATATACTATTAACCTCCGCCACCATTGTTCTTAAAACATATTGCCCAGGCACAAGACCTGCTATTGGGACATTAAAAGATGATCCCATAGCAAAATTGCCAAAGGCTACACCTTGAGCACTTGATAATAGTTCGAAGTTATTACCTGTTATCCCTCCTGCAGGATACAAATTCATATTCCCCCCAACTACTGAGGTACAACCGGTATTACTCATCATACCGGATAGAATATAATTATCCATCCCATTATTGACATGTACTTTTCTTGAGTCATAAGCTAAATTCCCAGATTGATCAGACATCGTTACATTAATCACGTAATCGCCGGCTGTAAAATACGTATGATTAAACCCTCCGTTAAAGCCTTGATCAGGCATTGTACCGTCGCCCCAATCCACAGTAACATTAACATTTGCCATTGCATCTCCCCAAAAATGTGTGATGATATTGGCATTTAGCCCTGTGCATGACACTGTCATTTCGGGATACAAAGTTGATCCAGTACTATGAAAAACGTTTCCATATTGGGCAGAACATGAATCATTAGTTGTAGTATCAGTACCCCATAAAACTAAATCTACTTTACTAAATCCTGTCGGTAAAAAATAAGCATAAGGAACAGGCGACAAAATACTGCCTGAATCTTTCGCTACATCATTCACCAGCCATTTATACTTCGTGATTTTCCAATTTGGATCTAATACCGTTTGCGAAGTGTTAAAAGCAACTGTAACACCTCCGTTTTGCTCAATATCAAATTTCGGGTGAATTCCGCATTGGGAATACGCGGTGTTAGCCAGAAAAGCTAACAAAAAACAAGCAATACTGAATAGTTTAATTTTTCTCATGATATAATTTTAAAACTACAAATCCTTATCAAAAGTAAAAATTACTAGCTTACATACAAGATAAATCTACTTAATTAATCATTTAATTTCTCTCTTGAAACTTTACAGCAACAGCTTACACTAACTGCTTTCCGCTCGAATTTCTCACCAAATACAGTCCAAGCCAAGTAATCATTCCGTTAAGCAATAGTAATTCATATCCGAATTTATATCCGCCTAATAAAGCCACTGAATTCTCTGCAATGAGATAGGTAATAAACGGCGACAATAAACAAACTACTGGCACCAATTTTTCGTTGAGTTGATGCTTGGTAAATACTCCGAATGCGAAGAGCCCTAATAATGGTCCGTAGGTGTATCCTGCAAGTTTTAATATCAGGTCGATTACCGATCGATTATCAATCCAGTTAAAAATCATTACGCTAATCAAAAACACAACTGCAAAACTTAAATGCACTTTACGTCGAATCGAAGTTTGTTGCTGATCACTTAATGCTTTATTACGTTGAATCCCCAAAATATCGAGACAATAAGAGGCAGTTAATGCAGTAATGGCTCCATCGGCACTTGGGAATAAAGCCGATATCAATGCAATTACGAAAATGAGTCCCATGATAGGAGGAAAATGTTTCATTGCCAATGTAGGAAACAAATCATCGCCTTTTAAATCATATCCGTTTATTTGTGCATAGAGGTATAAAACTCCTCCTAAAAACAAGAATAAGAAGTTAACAAATATTAATATCAAGCTAAGTGTAACAATATTTTTTTGCGAATCCTTCAATGTTTTTACAGAGATATTTTTTTGCATCATCTCTTGATCTAGTCCCGTCATCGTAACAGCAATAAACGCTCCACCAATTAAGTGCTTCAGAAAATAAGCAGGACTTTTCACATCCGTATTTACCAACTTCGCATAGCCTTTTAATTCGAGTTGTTGCCATGCCGTTCCAAAATCGATATGCAAATTATTCAGAACATAAATTACGCAAGCAATCAATCCTCCAAGCATAAAAGTTGTTTGCAAAGTGTCTGTCCAAACAATGGTTTTTACACCACCTTTAAACGTATACGCCACAATTAATATTAAAATAAATACAGCAGTCATCCAAAAAGGGATGTTAGCATCATCAAGCATAAAATACTGCAACACGCGAATCACTAAATACAATCGCGCCGTTGCCCCTACTGTTCTCGAAACAATAAACAGCAAGGCTCCTGTTTTATAGGATGTTTGTCCGAAGCGATTTTGAAGGTAGCTATAGATCGATGTTAATTGAAGTTTATAGTAAAGTGGCAGCAAGATATATGCCACCGCCAGATAGCCAAAAAAGTAACCTAGTACCACCATCAGGTAGGTGAATCCCGCGGTTTCGACCGTTCCAGGGACCGAAACGAAGGTTACTCCCGAAAGTGAAGTTCCGATCATTCCGAAGGCCACAATGTACCAAGGCGACGATTTATTCCCCAAGAAAAAGCTGAAATTTCCTGCATTTCGGGCTGTATACCAAGAGATGGCCAGCAGCAACAGGAAATATAATACGATGATGGTTAACGTGATAGATGATGACATGAGCTTAATTTACAGATGCCAAAATAAACATTGCAATTGTGGAGAATCTTTCTCGACAAACTATTTTTTGAACATCTAATGATTCGTAAATTTGACCGTTAACCAAATCACTGTGAATCTCCCTTCAAAACTCCTCGAGGATACCGTTCAAGCCTTTGCGCAATTACCCGGCATCGGACAAAAGAGTGCTTTACGCATGGTTTTACACCTGCTCAAAATGCAACCCGACAACGTAGAACGTATGGGGGAAACCATTATTCGCTTGCGAAAAGAGCTACGCTATTGCAAAAATTGCCACAATATCGCTTCAGAAGACATTTGCAGCATCTGCAGTGATTCACGAAGAGATCGTAGTATTGTTTGTGTGGTGGAAGATGTCCGTGACGTAATCGCCATTGAAAACACCGGACAATTTAAAGGGCTATATCACGTTTTAGGCGGATTGATTAGTCCGATGGACGGTATTGGTCCTTCTCAATTAAACATCGACAGTTTAGTAGAAAAAGCAGCATCGCAGTCGGTTACCGAAATCATGGTGGCATTAAGTACCACCATGGAAGGCGACACCACACTGTTTTATCTCTTCAAAAAGATTAAGCCGTTAAACGTACCTGTTAGCACATTAGCACGAGGAGTAGCTATTGGAGGCGAACTAGAATATGCCGATGAAGTGACTCTTGGACGATCGATTGTAAATCGCGTACCATACGACAATCAACTCGTAAAATAACCACAACGAATAAGCCATTGAAGCTCTCCGTCATTATTGTTAACTACAACGTGAAGTACTTTCTGCAACAATGTTTGCAGTCGGTACAAAAAGCGTGCAAAGGCCTTGAGGCTGAAGTTTTCGTAGTAGACAACAACTCTAAAGACGGATCTGTTGAAATGGTGCAGGAACTTTTTCCTGAAGTAAAACTCATTGCCAACAAAGACAATACTGGATTTTCGAAAGCCAACAATCAAGCAATGCGCATCTCGAAAGGAGAATATGTTTTGCTGTTGAATCCCGATACTGTAGTTGAAGAAGAAACATTCAGAAAAGTTTGTGGATTCATGGATGCACATGAAGATGCAGGAGGATTAGGTGTATATATGATTGATGGGAAAGGAAATTTCTTACCTGAATCGAAACGAGGACTACCAACACCTGCCGTAGCATTTTATAAAATATTCGGATTATCATCGTTGTTTCCTAAGTCGAAAGTTTTCGGGAAATATCATTTAGGATATCTCGACAAAAACGAAACGCATGAAATAGAAGTATTATCGGGAGCGTTCATGTTGATGCGAAAGACTGCACTCGACAAAGTCGGACTTCTCGACGAAGACTATTTTATGTATGGTGAAGACATAGACTTAAGCTATAGAATAACGAAAGGCGGATATAAGAACTATTACTTCGCCGATACAAAGATCATTCACTACAAAGGCGAAAGCACCAAGAAAAGCAGCGTAAACTACGTAATCGTATTTTACAAAGCGATGGTCATATTTGCAAAGAAACATTTTGCACCGGGAGGAGCAGCCTTGTTTTCGTTCCTCATTAACATGGCAATTTGGCTGCGTGCGGGATTAGCCATTACCAAACGAATAATAGAACGGATATGGCTACCGTTAGTAGATGCACTAGTGATCTATTTAGGAATGATGGCCATAAAAGACTATTGGTCGATCAATGTTAACGTTGCGCACTACCCTCCTTTTTTCATGCAAGTAGTAGTACCGATTTACATAGGTGTATGGATAGTGAGCAGCTATTTAAACGGAGGATATGACTTACCAGTGAGAATTCCTGCGATGATCCGCGGATTACTAATTGGAACCATTGTAATTCTTGTGGGGTATGCTTTACTACCTGAAGATTTACGCTTTTCACGCGCATTGATATTATTCGGAACCGCATGGGCGAGCTTCTCAGTTGCCGCAATACGATTGTTATTACATGCATCAGGATTAAGGAAATATCGTTTAGCAGACGCCATTAAAAAGCGATTGATGATAGTTGGTGATGCCGAAGAAAGCAAACGCATATTATCGATGTTGATGATGGGTGGCAACAACAATAGTTTTGTTGGATTTGTAAGTGACGATAACAATTTGAAAGGCGATGCTTCTATGCAGAACTTTCATTTAGGCGACACATCAACCTTTGCTGACTTGATCTCGGTATATGAAATCAACGAAGTTATTTTCTGCGGAAAGAATCTTTCATCGTCTGCAATTATTGCGATGATGGGAACCATCGACAGTTCGAATATAGAATACAAAATAGCTCCTCCAGAGAGTTTATTTATTATCGGAAGCAACTCCATCAATGAAAATGGTGATTTTTATTTTGTTGATGTCGCGAATATCAACAACCCCGTTAACAAACGAAACAAACGCCTATTCGACATCGGTATGAGTTTTATGTTATTAGTTACATCACCGATTGTAATATTCATTGCAAAAAGCAAAGGCGGATTTATTCAAAACATCTTCAAAGTACTATTCGGAGCAAAAAGTTGGGTAGGTAAGCAAAGTGATGAAGACAAGATTTTCAAAGGATTAAAGAAAGGAGTTTTATCGCCAGCGATGATGATAAAAACAGATTCGCACGACAGCACGAGAGAACGCCTCAACGCACTTTATGCAAAAGATTTTAAAGTTTGGAATGATCTTAAGTTAGTAGTACGAAACTTGAAATTTTTGGGAGAGTAAAAATTTTATTTATTTAACTTCTTGTCCCTTCACGATTCTAATCACTTTTTGATTTTCCGTATCCGCAATTCTTATTAAATAAATTCCGGGATCAAAACCTACTCCTATAGTCAATTCCGCCTCTGAACTTTCAACTTCTTTAGAAATCAAAACTTTTCCCGTTATATCGAATACGTCTAAATGTGCACCATTGTTCCAGCCAGATAAATGAATGTTTGTTGCTTCAGAGAAAGGATTCGGAGATATTGCAATATCTGCTTCTTCACTCTCCCCTACTCTACAAGGCATCGCTACTGCCAAATTAAATGCAGCTGATGTACCGCAAGCATTTTTTGCTTTTACCGCGACATTCCCAGCGGTGGTTGCGAAATTCGCATGTATTGAATTTGTATTTTGTCCGGAGCTAATGGCTGCTCCCGCAGGAAGTGTCCACAAATAAGATGTGGCACCCAAAACACTTGATGTTGAATAAGGCACTTGCATTTGATTTGCACAAACTGAAATAGCTCCTGATATACTTGCAGGTTGTTTCGGCTTTCCTGACACAACAAATGTTCTATACGCACTTGTAGCGCATGAATTTATTGCGTTTACTTTAATGGTATCTCTATTAAATAACGAAGGGAATGTAGCATTAATGGAAGTAGTGCCTTGTCCTGAATTAATAGTGACACCAGCAGGAACACTCCAATTATATGATGTTGCATTTGCAACTGCAGAAATAGTAAAGCTTGCATTTGCACCGTTACATAAACCAGTATTTTGTCCGGAGATCACACCCGGCGTACTTGGTTTCGCCGAACTCACATAAACCGACTTCGCTACACTCGTCCCACATTGATTTTTTGCAGAAATAAGAATATGTCCGTTTACGAAATTCGAGGCAAACGCAACAGAAGCTGAAGGAA
>JAHEYP010000037.1 GCA_023251535.1 Bacteroidota bacterium | reverse complement strand
ATCATCTGTAAAATTCAATACTCCCAACAATCCCGCTAGCGGTATCATCATCGATACCAACACTAAGGTCATCGATACCGACCTAAATTTATTGTACGCAGGCACATGGTCGAAGAAGAAGTCGGTTAATGGTAAGAAATGTCGTCCCCACGATAGCATGATCGAAAGTGCTGCCACTGCAATGATCCACCAACGCATGTATCCGTTCAGCAATAACAATGCTAACACGAATAGGAATACAGGAATTGCTCCGTTGTAAACTGGACCTGATGTCATTGGTTGATCTCCCCAATATAACGGTGCCGTCTTAACGAAAGATTTAGCAGTCGATTCGTTGGTATTGCTTTTTAGTGCTTCGTATGTCGCCGATTTTTCTCCTAAGTCGTATTGTGATGCACCTCCGTTGAAATCCGACATCAATAGCGTTAAGGTTTCTAGTTTGCCGTAACTCCATCCTAATGCATAGTCTTTATCGAGACCAGTACTAATTTTCTTTTCTGTTAATTCCGAAGGACCACGTGTTGAATATTGTCCGTATTCAGATGTCGCCCACAGATTCGTGATATTCGGCAATACCGCTAATACCGCTGCAAATCCTAATGCTACTCCAGATTTTAAATAATCACCAATTCTTTTTTGCATCACTGCATTCACACCTTCGAAGATGGCTAGTAAGCCGATCGACATTGCGAGGTAATAGGTAATCTGTAAGTGGTTTGCATAAATCTGCAACGATAAAGCTAGAGCCGTTAAAGCTGCACCCCACAATATTCTTCCCCTAAAGGCCAACATCACTCCTGCCAATACCATTGGCATCAATGCTATAGCATGCACTTTCGTATTGTGTCCAGCCATTATACTGACAAAGTTGAATGAGCAGAATGCGTAGGCGATAGCCAGTGCAATTGCTAATCGATAGTCGGCTTTGAAGCTGATGGCTAATAGGTAAAAACCTATCAAACTCAAAAACAAAATATTTGCAGGCGACGGAAGCCATAGCCACAAGAAATTGTTAACGTATTTCACCAGATTATGACTGTACGTAACAGAAATCTGATAAGCGGGCATTCCACTGAACATGGAATTAGTCCACAATGCTTCCTCTCCCGTTTTAGCTTTAAAGTCTACAATTTCTTTGCTCATACCTATCCATTGAGCCACGTCATGTTGCTCTAATGAACTTCCCGACAATACCGGGGAAAAGTAAACGACAGAAATAACGAGAAATACTAAAACGGCAATCAGATGCGGTTGAATCTTTTTGAAGATCGATGAATTCATAGGATGTCTTATATCGATCCCGAAAATACACTGAATTTTGCTATCTCAAGTTGTGGAAGAGTTAAAAATCGAGGTAAATATTGGTAAACTGGAAAAATTCTGCCAATTTTCTATTCTTAAGCGCCAAAAGTTTCGTAATACATGTTCCTCTTCAAATTAAATGAGATTAAATTTGAGTTAATGGCTCATTATTTTGCCACTTTTTTATGTAAATTTGAATTATGATTTCTGACAATCAAATCAATTTAATTAAGGCAATTACAGGGAAGCACAACCCATCATTGGTTGGCATCTTTGGGTCTTATTCTAGGAATGAGCAAAAACATGAAAGTGATTTGGATATTATTATTGACTTCCAAACTACTATTGATTTGCTGAATTTAATTGGGATCGAACAGGAATTATCTGAAAAACTTGGAGTTAAGGTTGATCTTATCACTTTAAAATCTATCAACCCTAAACTACTAGGCTACATTCAAAAAGACTTGATTCGAATTGTTTAATGATAAAAAACCCTGTTCTTTTTCTTGAGCATATCCTTAATTGCATTGACAAAATCAATGAGTATACTAAAGGGATTTCGATCGACACTTTCCTTCAGAATAGTATGATTCAAGATGCTGTTATTCGAAATTTTGAAATTATTGGGGAAGCGACAAAAAACTTAAACCCTGACTTTAGAGCAAAATACCCAGAGGTTGAATGGAAAAAAATTGCCGGATTAAGAGACAAACTTATTCATGATTATTTAGGAGTAGACTTATGGGCAGTTTGGGCAGTTGTAGAGCAAATTTTACCCGATTTGCGAAAAAAAATTGCAAAAATTCTTACGACAGAAACTACCTCTTGACCTCCTACTTCACTTCTTCATAATCGACGTACTCGCCTTCGTCGTCGCTTATCTTGCCCGTGCCTTTTTTACCAGTATCCGTCACATGAATCTTCCCTTCTTGATAGCCGGGCGCCTTGTACTGCTGGCGCCCTTGCTGCATGCGGTTCATATCATTGAAAAGCTTCTTCGAAACGGCATTCATCACTAAGAAAAATAAATAGCGACGGAATACTCCGAAGACAATAAAGATGGCTAATATGACTAGAATAAAATCTGACATCGTTGGTTATTTACTGATGTAATATCGATTATCTCAGCGTTTTATTGAATGATTATCGTGATAAATAAAGATTTCGCTCCGAGTATACTTTCTGGAAGAATTCATCTTCTAAATCTTCGATGAAGTAAATCGCTTCTCCTGTTGATTTCATCTCAGGACCAAGTTCTTTGTTTACATCTCTGAATTTCTCGAATGAGAATACAGGGACTTTAATTGCATATCCTTCTTTCTTCGGATTGAATTTAATGTCTTTCACTTTCATCGCCCCTAACATCACCTTGGTTGCATAGTTCACATACGGTTCGTCGTATGCTTTTGCTATGAACGGAACTGTTCTCGATGCTCTCGGATTCGCTTCAATTACGTATACAACTTCGTCTTTAATGGCGAACTGAATATTGATCAACCCTTTTACTTTCATTGCTTTCGCAATGGATGTTGTATAGTCTTCTATTTGCTTAATTACGTTGTCACTTAAATCGAATGGAGGCAATACGGCATTACTATCGCCCGAGTGAATTCCAGCAGGCTCGATATGCTCCATAATACCGATGATGTACACATCTTCTCCATCACAAATCGCATCCGCTTCTGCTTCTATTGCTTTTTCGAGGAAGTGATCTACTAACACTTTGTTTCCCGGAATGTCTTTCAATAAGTTTACTACGTGTGTCTCTAATTCTTGCTCGTTGATTACAATTTTCATACTCTGTCCGCCTAATACATAACTAGGTCGAACTAAGAGCGGAAATCCTAATGTTCTTGATACTACTACCGCTTCATCGGCATCTTCAATTACACCAAACTTTGGATAAGGAATATTAAGATCTTTTAATAGTGTAGAGAAACTTCCTCTGTCTTCTGCTAAGTCGAGCGATGCAAAGCTGGTTCCGATAATATTGATTCCGTATTTATCGAGTTTCTCAGCTAATTTCAATGCTGTTTGTCCTCCTAATTGCACAATTACTCCTTCCGGCTTTTCATGCTGGATGATGTCGTAAATATGCTCCCAGAACACAGGTTCGAAGTATAATTTATCGGCTATGTCGAAGTCGGTAGAAACTGTTTCAGGATTACAATTAATCATGATGGTCTCATATCCACATTGCTTTGCCGCTAATACTCCGTGAACACAGCTGTAATCGAATTCAATTCCTTGTCCAATTCGATTTGGTCCCGAACCTAGAATGATAATTTTCTTTTTATCACTGGTCTTCGATTCGTTTTCTGTCTCGAAAGTTGAATAGTAATACGGAGTTTTAGCTTCGAATTCTGCCGCACATGTATCCACTAGTTTATACACGCGATGGATATTCATTTCCTTGCGTTTCGCATGTACTTTACTTTCTAAACATCTTAGTAAGTGAGCCACCTGGCGATCGGCATATCCTTTTTGCTTGGCTTCAAGCATTAAGTCGTAAGGAATGGTATCGAGTGTGTATTTCTCGATTTCTCTTTCTAATTCTACTAACTCTTCTATCTGATTCAAGAACCAAGGATCTATCTTGGTTAATTTACGAATGGTGTTAAAAGGTATTCCCATCTTAAAGGCATCGTAGATATGGAATAGTCGATTCCATCCCGGATTCTTTAAGCTATCGAGGATTTGTTCTTGGTTCGTTAATTCTTTTCCGTCGGCGCCAAGTCCGTTGCGTTTTATCTCGAGACTCTGACAAGCTTTCTGCAATGCTTCTTGGAAACTTCTTCCAATTCCCATCGCTTCCCCTACCGATTTCATTTGTAGTCCTAAATGACGATCGGCACCTTTAAATTTATCGAAGTTCCAACGCGGCACTTTTACAATTACATAATCGATAGTTGGCTCGAAGAATGCTGATGTACTCTTCGTAATTTGATTTTGTAATTCGTCGAGGTTATACCCGATAGCTAACTTGGCAGCGATTTTCGCAATTGGATATCCAGTTGCTTTCGATGCTAAGGCCGATGAACGTGATACACGGGGATTGATTTCAATTACGATGATCTCATCTTCGTTATCGGGATTTACCGAGAATTGAATATTACATCCTCCTGCAAATTGTCCGATGCCGTTCATGCACTTGATCGCCAAATCACGCATCTGCTGATAACAACGATCACTTAATGTCATTGCCGGAGCAACTGTGATAGAATCACCCGTATGGATCCCCATTGGATCGAAGTTTTCAATCGAACAGATGATAATGACATTGCTGTTGCTATCACGCAATAATTCTAATTCATATTCTTTCCAACCCATGATACTTTGCTCTACCAATACTTCGTGAATTGGTGATGCATGTAATCCGAAATTTAGGGCATTGTCAAATTCTTCTTGTGTGTGCACAAATCCTCCACCTGTTCCGCCTAATGTAAACGACGGACGAATAACTAATGGGAATCCTATTTCTTGAGCAATTTCTTTTCCTTCAAGGTAAGATGTTGCTGTTCGTCCTTTACAAACACCTGCTCCTAATTCTAACATTCGAAGGCGGAAACGCTCGCGGTCTTCTGTGGTTTTGATAGCTTCAATATCAACACCAATAATGCGGACTCCATATTTATCCCATAATCCGGCTTTCTGACAATCGATGGCTAAATTCAATGCTGTTTGTCCTCCCATCGTAGGAAGTACTGCATCCACTTTGTGTTTTTCTAAAATAGCAGCTATCGATTTTTTCGTAAGCGGCTGAAGATAAATGTGATCTGCAGTCACTTTATCGGTCATAATGGTGGCTGGATTCGAATTAATCAGAATCACTTCGATGCCTTCTTCTTTCAAAGAACGGGCAGCTTGGCTACCTGAATAATCAAATTCACAGGCTTGTCCGATGATAATCGGACCACTTCCAATAATTAGAACGGATTTAATCGAATTGTCGCGTGGCATGGGAGATAGGTTTTGATACGAACGGGCACAAAAATAGCCACCTGGTTTTCAACGAATTAACGAATGTAACCGGTAGCTTCATGCTATAAATTAGAGTTTGGCAAAACTACATAAAAGTGGCCAAAAAAAGACCATAAAAACCCTAACTGTTAATAAAATAACTACGGGCATCCTGATTATCAAGATGCCCGTAGTAGTATATGTTAATTTCTGGAGATTATTTTCTCCAAGAACGTTCGTCAGATACTGTCAATTTTTTACGACCTTTTTTACGACGTGCAGCTAATACCCTGCGGCCGTTAGCCGAGCTCATACGCTTCTTAAATCCATGTTTATTTCTGCGCTTACGTAACGAGGGTTGAAATGTCCTTTTCATGACTGTTTTTTAATATTATTCGATAAGGGAGGGCAAAGATAATAAAAATCTATTTCGTTCAAAATAACCTGAGTAATTTTCATGAAAGATTCCTGAAACCAAATAACCACTGTATATCAATTACTTATAACTTATTTTTGATTTATTTTAATTTTATTTTCGATTTAAAGCACTTGGCGCGGCAAATAAACCACTTGTTTGGTGTCGAAAAACTCGTCTTTGAAATATTCTCGGATCGGATTTAATTCGACAATTTTCCTGAAATCGAACAGTTCTTCTTTCAAATCGCCGCCTTTTAGTACTACCCATCCGTTTGGCAAGCTTCCTTTTTGTCCGGAGATGCATTGCTTCATGGCCCACATCACCAAGTCGTTCATCGGAGCCACTGCCCTACTTACCACGTAATCTACTTGGATGGCTTGTTCTTCGGCTCTGCCACGGATGACAGTAACGTTTTGAAGTCCTAGTTGCTCAACTAAGTCTTTTACTACTTTAATTTTCTTCTCTATTGAGTCGATAAGGGTGAATTTCACTTCGGGGTAGTAAATGGCTAAAGGAATACCGGGAAATCCTCCTCCCGTTCCAATATCCATGACTCTAGCACCCGGATCAAATCGAATGGCTTTAACAATTGCCAGCGAATGTAATATATGTCGACTAATTAGATGATCGATGTCTTTTCTTGAGATCAAATTCACCTTTTCATTCCACTCAATAAATAATGTCACCAACTTATCATATTGCTGCAACTGACCTTCGGTTAATGAAGGAAAGTACGTTTTCAGCATTTCAGTTGATTCGGGTTGTTGATCCATGCCGCAAAAGTAGTTCAATAGCTGCTAATAAAGAGCTACACCCGATTATTCTTTACTGAATGAATACTTCTACCACTGATCTCACCAATCTTGGCTCCCTCTGTGCGCCAGCCATAACCTGCTTCGCCGAACCCCATTGGGGCAAGCCTTCAACCCCGAAGGGGCGAAACCGTAAACCCCATAACCTCACATTAAAAAAAAGCCCCGCAATTGCGAGGCTTTTTTTTAATGTGATACATACTCCGAGTTTTTCATAATCTGATACAGAAACTCTCTTGCTCTGAACAGTTGGGCTTTTACCGTTCCTAATGGAAGGTTTAGCTCTTCTGAAATTTCTTCGTATGATAATTCTTGATAGTATCTTAATTCTACGAGACGACGGTAACGTGGCTTTAATTTCTCTACCACATCTTTCATCATGAGAACTTTTTGCTTTTTCATCATCACATCATCAGGACTCGGTCCATCGGAACGAACTTCTAATGTCATGTCTTGTCCTTCTTCATTCTCGAAACCACGATCGATGCTTAATAACATCTTACGTTTTTTACGAATGAAGTCGATACAGTTATTAGTAGCAATTTTAAACAACCATGTACTAAATGCATAGTCGGGTGTGTATTGCTTAATATTTCTGAATGCTTTTCCGAATGCTTCGATGGTCAAATCCTCAGCATCATCTCTGTTGTTTACCATCTTAAGCAACATATAATAGATCGAGTCTTTATATCTTGCCATCAACTCGGCGTAGGCTTTTTGATCGCCTTCTTCTACCGCTCTGCGTACAAGTTTGTAATCCTTGACAGCTTTATCGGAGAGATGTTGAATCTCTTCTTCTACTACCTTAAGTTGAGTTTTAGGATTTTCCATAGTAAGGGTGTTGGTTGTGGCAGCCATTACTTCCATGATTTGGTCTTTATGAAGATGTTCGATATGGCTAATAATGGATAAATGAAGGCTACCATTAGATCGAAGAAGGGTGTCAGTATAAGTAGGTCGGTTTCACCTAGCTTTTTGAATCCTCTCCAGTAAACAATCATTTGTACTATTAACCTGGTTGATACCATTGCTACGACAATCTGCCAATTAAGTTTCAATATCAGGGATGCAATTACTGTAATCCAGAATAAACTTTGGGAAATAAAGAACCAACCAATCAATCTACGGTCGCGACCTTTATAATATTTCCCGGTACTCATATGTCGCTTCTTCTGATAAATCCAGTGCGAAAACGACGTTTTAGGTTTTGAATAGGTAAACGATTCAGGTGATAGTTCTACTGCTACATTCTTCTTGTTGGCCGTTTCGTTTACAAACAAATCATCATCACCCGACATTAAGTGATAATGATTCGCAAATCCTTTATTTTTAAAGAACAAACTCTTTACATAGGCTAGATTTCTTCCTACGCCCATATATGCTTTACCTCTTTTCGCTCTCGTTAGATATAACAGTGCATTTTGCGCAGTGTCAAATCTGATCCAACGATTTAGCAATCCTTTTTCTTTTAAGTAAGCTCCATAGCCTACTACTAATTCTTTATCGCCTTGTAATCGTTGAACCATTGTCTTGATCCATTGATTTCCTAAAGGCTTACAATCGGCATCGGTAAATAGGAGCTTTTCATATTTTGCCCCCTTAATCCCTAAAGTTAAGGCGAATTTTTTACCATGCTGGTATTTTTCTTGCTCTTTTATTGTAATAACTTTCAACAGAGGATAAGCATCTTCCATTTCTTCGAGATACTTAGCCGACTCATCCCAGCTACAATCGTTCACTACTACTATCTGATATTCGGGATAGTCTTGATCGAGTACCGATGGTAAAAAAGCACGTAAATTCTTCAGTTCATTGCGAGCACATATAATTACCGATACAGGCTCATTTACAGCACTTTGCACTTCAGCATCTTTACCGAAACCAACTCCTGAAAACTCTACTAGAATATAATATAGCTGAAACAATAAAGCCAGGCCTAATACAGCTAACACCCCCCACCCAATCATTTCCGGCTCAATAACAATCATGACTATTCTCAATGGTTCTATATTTCACAAATCTATCCGTATCGGCAAAGGGCATTGACACCCTACCAATTAAAATATTAACAATAGGTTCTTAACAAGCATAAAAAAAGCGGTTGCCGGATATTTAGCAACCGCTTTCCTATAATCATATCAGGATCAAGCTGTCGCAGATTCTTTTGCGATTACTGTTCTACCCGGATATACTTTTAATGCTTCTTCTAAACATTTCATGGCATTCGTAAGCGACTCAGGCTTTAAAACGTATGCAATTCTTACTTGATGACGTCCTAATTCAGGCTTCGAATAAAATCCTGTAGCAGGCGCTAACATTACTGTTTGTCCTTCAAATGAGAATTCTTCTAATAACCATTGGCAGAAACGATCGGCATCGTCGACAGGCAATTGTGCCATGCAGTAAAATGCTCCACTCGGCTTCGGACAAAATACTCCGTCCATTTTATTCAAAGCACTTACTACTAAGTCGCGGCGACCAACATATTCTTTAATTACTTCTTCAAAGTAACTATCAGGTGTATCAATTGCAGCTTCGGCAGCGATTTGTCCGAATGTAGGTGGACTCAATCGCGCTTGCGCAAATTTCAAGGCTGCAGCCATCACTTCTTTGTTTTTAGAAACGATTGCACCGATGCGCGCACCGCATGCACTATAGCGCTTAGAAATACTATCCATCAGCACTACGTTTTGTTCTAATCCTTCGAGGTGCATTACAGAAAAATATTCTTTTCCGTCGTAGCAGAATTCGCGATAAACTTCATCGGCGAATAAGAAGAGGTCATGTTTAATAACCAATTCTTTTAATACCATTAATTCTTCTTTGCTGTATAAATATCCTGTAGGATTACTAGGATTGCAAATAAGAATAGCTTTTGTACGAGGAGTAATTGCTTTTTCGAATTCAGAAATCGGAGGTAATGCAAATCCCGATTCAATTGTAGATGCAATTGGTTTTACGATTACACTTGCTTGCGTTGAAAAGCCGTTGTAATTTGCGTAATACGGTTCAGGGACGATGATTTCGTCTCCCGGATTTAAGCATGCCATCATGCCGATTTCAATCGCTTCAGATCCTCCAGTAGTAATAATGATATCAGAAAAATCGACATTGATATTATTCTTTTGGTAATAACCTGCAAGCTTTTTACGGTATGATTCGATACCTGCTGAATGACTGTACTCCACTACTTTCAAATCAATATTGCGAATAGCATTCATCATCACTTCTGGCGTGTGAATGTCGGGCTGACCAATATTTAAATGATATATCTGAATTCCTCTCTTCTTAGCAGCTTCTGCGTAAGGAACCAGTTTTCGAATGGGCGATGGGGGCATGTTAAGCCCTTTGTCTGAAATTTTTGGCATGGTGTTAAAATAAGTAGTCCCGGTTTTTTGCCGGGACTACAAATTTACTGCAATATTTTTAATTAGTTCTTAGGTGCATCAACTGCAGGCGTTGCAACTGGAGCCGGAGCTTCAACAGTTCCTTTCAAGTGCAATACTACTGGAGTATTTTTTGCATTTGAAGTGATAGTAACCGTTTTGTCTTGCATTCCCATTTTACCAGCAGAGTTGAAAGTAACTTTGATAGTTCCTTTAGCACCTTTTTTAGTTGGTTCTTTTGGCCATACAGGAACTGTGCAACCACATGATCCTGTAGCATTTGTAATAATTAAATCTTCTTTACCTGTGTTAGTGAACACGAACTCACGTGTTACTGACTCACCTTGCTTAATAGTATTGAAGTTGTATTCTAATGCATCGAAAGTCATTTCAGCAGCATTTTTGTTTTCAACCGGTGCAACAGCAGCAGGAGCAGCTTTGTCAGTTGATTGTGCGTTAGCTGCTACCGCCATGAATAAGGTGCAAGCTACCAGAAGGATGGATTTTTTCATTTGTTTATTATTGAAGTTTAATTGTTTATGTTGTTATTTAACGGGGTTTTCTAATGGTGACATGCCCGCTGGCTTTTTGATTGGTGTTTGATCGTCGGTTTGTTCCTGAGATTTCACTACTCCTTTAATTGTCAACACTTTAGTCATTCCGGCACCGGCATTTGAAGTAACTGTTACCGTTTTTGTAAATGGACCTTGACGTTTAGTATCGTAGCTTACATTGATATATCCCGATTGACCTTTGGTTACTGGTTCTTTCGACCACTTAGGAACTGTACATCCACAACTTCCTTTACAATCTGTAATTAGTAGTGGTTCTTTTCCTGTATTGGTGAATTTGAAGGCATATGTTCCGTCGCCTGCATAATCAATTGTTCCGAAATCATGTATTTCTTGTTCGAAGACGATTTCAGGTGCATTTGGATTAGGCTTCGTGTCCTGTGCATTTACAACAAGTGTGCCACCAAAAACAAATACTAATGCTGCTAAAAGGTTTTTCATAATTTTAAGAATTGGGTAGTATTACGATTTGTAATGAGCCAAAGTTCATATAAATAAATGAAAATCGAATGAACCAAAATGAAGAAATTCCCAAAATACCCCAAATCCTTTGTTAATAACATCCAATTGAAGGCAACAAAAAGGCCTTCAATTTTTAATGTTTTCACTCTGTAATCGACTTATTTTATAGCTCCGGTTAGGGCGTGATAGCCCGTCCTGATATAAAATACAGCCCAAAGGAAAATCCCCGAAAACTTAAAGCAATCTTCATAATAGACCATGTGTGAAATGAATGGATCTACATTATCTAGCACCATAGAAGCGAAAAACATTCCCATCGCCCCTAACCAAAACACGAAGTCGGTTTTAAGTAATGCATCTTTTAAGAAGATCATATACCCTAAAATAGATCCGATATACACTAGATAAAAGAGTTTTTCGGCGAAAGGAAACAGGTTTTCAAATACTACTTCATGCATCTCAAATGCATCATCGAAGCCGAGGAATAGCGACAAGCATCCTCCAAAAAACAAAACTTTGCGGAGTTCCTTCGACTTTCCTCCTTTTTTAAGTACTGAAGCTGATACTAAAGCTATTGTAGCGGCTGCTGACCAAAGAAATAAGCCCAACATCGAAATCACCCCTATCCATGGTCCTCCATGAAGTACTGCCGCAGTATCTCGAGTTAAATCACTGACTTCAATTCCATTAGACTTCCCAATCTTGAATGTAACAAACAAGATTAATCCCGGAATTAAGAGTAATTTAATAAGGAATAAAATATTCTTCTTGAGCTGCTCAAACACAGCGTTAATTAATAATATCATAACTTAACGGTAACTTTAACTTCAACAAAAGTAAGCTAGATTTTCATGCGCACTACTGTTTGACACCTCTCTAATATTTCACAAAATCTATTCACCTGACAATTTAATCAGTTCACAGTTTATTGACTGCCTTTTACCCGAAATATATTGCCAAAAAAAAATTAAAAAGTGTATTCAAACCCTAACATAATCACATAGAGCGTCCACGGATTATTCAAGTTAATCTCTTTATTATACAAGTACGATAAATTCAAATTGGTCTTTTTATTCCATTCATAGTCAAGTGACACCCCTAGTCTATAATTATCATTGATCTTATCATTTAGGTTTGTCCATAGCTCATAGCTTATCGCCGGCGACCAACGTTTGGACATATCATAGGTAACTGAGATTTTATTACGCAAGTAACTTTTAGGTGTATTCCAATCAATTCCTCCGCCTCCATCTTGATATTGATTTTGATAGCGCGCTCTGTAATTCAATATAAACTTTCCAGGCTTTATCTTAGCACTTAAATCAACGTAAAATCGATTTTTAACTTCATAAGTATTATCCAATAATCGATTCGAAATAAATCGGTAGTACAATCCTCCTTTGAAGTGTTTGTTGATTTTATAATCAAGACCAATATCAGTACTGAACCGGTTGAGTTCCCCAATATTTTCGCCTATTCTAAATTCAGGATTTATTACTGCCGTTAGATTTTTGGTAAAGCGATTTTGTCCAGATACCGACAGCCACATTTGAGCATCATTCACTTGCCCGAATGCAGTTACACCTACAATCAGAAAACAAACAAGAAAAATTAACGACTTAATTTTCATAAACCACTACAAAAATCAACTTTCGTAATAATAGATTTTCACTTGAGCAGAATCACGCAAGAAATCAATTTTCTGAACATAAGCTCTGTGAATATTAATCCCTGTTCTTTCTCTTAAATCAGCTAAGAACTCTTCATTTCTATCAGGACGAATCAATTCAATTTTTTCGTAGTATATGGTTTTAAAGGCTTCTTGCTTCATCAACATATTACTTTCAAGCAATAATGTTACAAAGATCATTGAAGCAATAATTCCAGTTAAAAACATATACTCATATGTATCTTCAACACCTTTCAACTTAGTCACAGCTGATACAATCCCAATAGCAATTGTAAGGAAGAGATAGGTCATGTCTTTAATACTGATCTCTTCAGTTTTGTATCGCAACATACTAAATACAGCAAATAATCCGAAGGCAGCCCCCATAGAGATCTCTACTCTATTCAACAAAAAGGAGATTGTAAAAATCACAATATTGAACACGAAATAAGTGAACAACAAATCTTTATTTCGATAGTAACGAAAATAAATAAATCGGATCAATACAAAAGAAGAAATTAAGTCAATGAGCAATCGAATACCGAATTTCGACGCTACCTTAGCAATAGTATCTATCCCCTCCGCGTTTACATTATCGAGCAAAATAGTGTTTATCATTTTTTTTAATTTTATTTTTTAACCAGTTTAAATATTTTCATTAAACCTTCTTTAAAGTTATTTTTCTTTGGATCTAACTCAAGTACTGCCATCCCCATGCAATATTTACTCATGGAGCCGATTTTCACATTATTGTCGCGCATTAACTTCAAAAAAGGCGACTCCATTTTAGCATCACGTTTAAGTTCTGCAATGACTAAATCGTCAACCATATTTTCTTTACCATCAGCAATGAAAGTAAGATTCAAGTCGATCGTCACTCGTTCGGCATTCGTTTTACTGACTAAAGTAATTCTGTCGTAATTGATATCGATTTTTTCATGTAATTCACCGGGGTCAATTACAACTAAAGAACATATAAACGACGAAGCATTCTCGTCATTCAAGGACTCGGGACGCGAACATTTAATCCTCTCTTTAACCGTGCGCCCCTTATTGTTTTTCACTTTAACTTCCAGGAAACCTAAGTTACTATCGACATAAGTTCTATGACGAACTTTAAATCGATTCATTATTCCGTTATGGTGATTACGATAGAGCTTATTCAATTCTGTATCGTAATAAACAGTTTCATAACGAAACAATCTCTTTCCGTTTATTTCAAGCACTCTATAATATTCAGCAACACTGCTCATGAAAAAATCTAATTGATCTAACCTGAACATATACTTCAGATCGGTGCGATCCATTAATTCAGCCTTCCCCATCTCTTCAAGAGAAATAGGGTCGAACAAATCGAGTGATTCCGGAGCTGAATAAACGAACATTATTGATAGATAAACTTATGTGAACTAATCACTTTTCCAGAAGAATCAAGCGTACGCTTCTCGATTTTCAATCCCTTAGCATTGTAAAAATACTGGTGACGCTTTACAATTTTATTATCATCATAAAGAACTTCTTCTATTTTCTCACCGTTAACATCATACTTAGTAGTTTTTCGTTCGGTGATTTTACTGTCCTTTATTACTGCCTCTTCAACACAATTTCCATTCTTATCGAAGGTGTATTTAGTGATATCTTTTACTGCTCCTGACTTGTCATAATTCACTTCTTCAACAACTTCACCGTCTTTATTCAAGATTTTCTTACTGTCGTTCACCGTTTGACCATCTTCGGTAACAGTTTCAACAACAGCCTTCACACCATACTTCGATAATGTCTTTTTGCTTTGAGCATTTACACTCGAAGAAAGCGCAAAAGCGATAAACATCACAACGACAACTTTTCTCATCATTTATTTTTTAACTGTAATAGTGCCGATATCTAATGTTTGCTTCTTACTTGTAATTTCTGCTTCAACTACAACAGCAACTTGCGCTGCAGGTGTTGAAGTTGATTGTTTTTGATCGCTGTAAACGTATATTTTGTATTTACCTTTTCGTAAATATTTAAACTCAAATTCACCGTTATTGTTAGCAGAAATCTTATCTCCATAATTTACATCATCGCCATAAATGATGTAAACATCTTCATCGGCACCTGCAAATTCATATTGCAACAAATTAAAGTTCTTATCCCAATCTTCTACCCAAACCTTTCCTTTAATGGTAGCCTCTCCACCTTGACCGGCAGGCTTTTCACAACTACTTAACAACATTGTCATTATTACGAACGACAAAAAATAGATTCTTTTCATTTAGCAGGATTTATGTGTTTCTATTTGTTGACAACCAATTTTCCGATCATTTCACCATTATTAAGTACAACTTGATACATTCCGTTGCTTAACTGATTTAATTGTAATGTTAACGAATTCGCAGGACTTATTAATGATGTTAATACTCTTGCCCCATGTATATCGATTACTTGAACACTAGTGATTTGTTTTTGCGATGCAATGTTTAATTGATCTGATGCGGGATTCGGATACATTGAAAATATAGCTTCATTTACTTGCTCACCGATTCCAGTTGCACAGTTCTTTTGGTTATATGTTGAGCTTAATGTATAGGCGAATGGACCTGTACCATCGGGACAACGGAACATAGAGATATCAGAACTTTGTGGCCCGAATGTTAAACTATCTATTATGCCGCCTGCTGCGTTGAAGATGTAAATTGCATCGCCCGAAGCTGATAATTTGAAGTTTGCGTGCAGTCCTATTTGAGTAGTATCTTGATCCATCCAAACAGCAAGCACACTGTTAGCAGCAATGCTGGTTGTATTCGGAAATCTCCATTTCAACAAGTCGTTTATATTGTTCGACAAATAAACATTACCGAGATTAATCGATGATGATGTATTATTATAAATCTCTAACCAGTCTTCGTATTCACCATCTTGATCTGTTACTGTTCCGTCATTCTTTGCCATAAATTCATTAATGGCTAATTGCTGAAATCCTATTACTTGAACATTCGCATTCATTGTATAGAACTCATGTTCTGCACGTTCAGGAGAGAACATAGCAGCATTTGCATTCTCGGCATATACATAGTATTGGAGATATGGAGACGTTACAATTATTCCGATTCCGTAAACGCCGTCACCCGCTGCTCCGTCATGATGTAATCCATCATCATACATCGATTCTTTGGCAAACTTAAATACCTGATCTGCTCTATGCCCTGTAAGTACATTCGTTGCGTTGCTGATGGTAGCCGTAATCCACACCGAATCACCAACCGATGGTGATGAAGGTGAAAATGTAACTCCCGAAATACTAGGTGCTGAGGCAGTAAACTCGGCTGTTGATTGCAGGTATGTTGCACGTGCACTCATCAATGTAACAATACCCGGAACCTGATAGCTCCCAACAGTGGTATTTGTATTTAATGAATTCTGGAATTGCGTATAAGTAAATGCCTTATTGGTATCTAATTGTACCGCCGCATCAATCAAGGTTTGGTATTGTGTTGCTAACGTTTGGTAGGTATTCGAAACGAAAAACTCATTTAATATGGTTCTCATATGCGCCACATACATTCTCTTCCATTGAGCATTGTTATTGATATCGTTTATCAATGGCCAATACGGATCAGTATTGTGAATGGTTAATGGTAATTGTTGCATGTTAGCAACAGTTAATGAACCTAAACTCGTATTACCACTACCAACGAAAGGAAATCCCCCGAAGGCCATGTTTAAGTCCCAAACAATCGGTACAAAACGACTGTTGTTATCGCGGTACAAATAATAATTCTGAGCAAAGGCTCCTGTATAACTATCGAGATTGATCAACACATTATTAAAAGCTAACATCCATAACACTCTATCGATGTCCATTGCCGATTCCAAGGAGGAAGGATAGTTCGTAACGGTATCGCATAACCGAACTAATTCATCCCATCCATAATTCGACTTCAACTCATAGAAATTCAGGTAAGATGAACTATCAGCACCAACAATGTATTTTAGATTGCATTTGGTAGTAGGGCCGGGAGTTACGATGGGATTACATTTAAAGAATGTATTCGCCGATGAATAAAACCTATCAGTTAGAAATTTCGACCCAACATTTTCATCATTGGAATATAATCCAACATATACTCCATTGATAAATACTTTAGCGAAATTTGATTTCGAGCAATCCATATAATTACTCAATACCGAGTACGCCAAAACTTCTCTGATCATAGAAGGATCAGAATAACAATTACTCAGTTTAACATCTTTATAGCCTTGATAATTCTGTCCTTTGAATTCGTTAAGCGATAAATGAAGTGGATTTTTAACACTAGATGAATTATAAGAGCTATTCCCTTTGTACTTCACTCCTACACTATCATAATCGACTCCGTTAATTTTCACCAACGAAGCCATAATATAACTATCGCTGCCGGCTTTGGCTGTATCGAGTTCATAATCCCAGTCGGGCTGACTGAAAAACAACTCAATTTGCTGAATAGTATTTACATCATAGAAATTTGTTTGTGCTGATGTAACGGTCGGTTTTAACAGAAAAACCGCGACAAACGCCGCGGCAATTTTTATTAGTTTTCCCATTGCGGAATTATTCGATAATCAATTTAGATTGTTGAACTTCATTTGTTTCATTGAACTTTACTGTTACCATGTAAATTCCTTGGCTTAATGAAGTCAATGGCAATACAATTTTACTTTCATTTTCAGAGAGCACTTCACTCACAATTCTACCATTCATATCATATACTGACACAACTTTACTGCCGGAAGATTTTTCGAATGAAATTGAGCTTTCGTTAATCGCGGGATTCGGATACATTGAAAATCCTGCATGACTATTCAATTCGTTTAAGCCTGCTGTAATGCAAGCAGCGCAACCATTGTAGCAAACTGCATCCAGCACAATATCGGCACTTACTTGCAATGTTCTATTTCCGTTTCCTGAAGCACAAGCTCCTGTAATAGTTTCTGATGCAGCTCCAGTGTTACCGTTATAAAATTTATACTCGACAGTTCCTGCATCGTGATAACTGATGATTTCATAAATATTACTTCCGAAACTATACAGAATTGTTTTAGATGGATCCCAACCTTGGAAGTCGCCGGCGAGGTGAATTCCACTTCCATTTACAGAAGATTGAAATTGCATATCTACCAAATAACGAACAAGGATTTTTCCTGCAGGTGCATTCATGGCAAACATAATTGCTCCAATATCGGTTGTATCATCTGCCAACGAATCAACATATAACCAACGGTTATCGTTGAAATTATAACCTACTCTCGACTCTTGCGGCACGAATTCAGCCTCGTAAAACTGATCACCGTTAACGTATTTATACTCGTATTTCGTAAAAGCGGGAATATCTACAATTATGCTATAGATGTTTGTATCGGCTACTTCTTGTGTCAATGTTGTGGATGCAGAATTCCAATCTCCACCGGCAAAGCCCGCAATTGTTTGAAAATCTCCTGCCACATGAATACCAGTCGTATTTATTGTTTGTCCGGTCATGTCGACCGAAAACTTCACTTTTTTTGCATAAGATGCCACTGTAACCAATATTAACAGCGACGCTATAAGTACTTTCTTCATTTTTAGTTTATTTAATCAATACAACTTTCTTGGTAATGGCTTTCTCACCTTTTGCTTGGATACTCACATAATAAATGCCATTACCAAATGATGAAGCATCTATTAAATCTGCATTATTACCTGCGAAGATAACTTTTCCTAAGGCATCAGCCATCATAATGGTGTAGCCTGATTCAAGTTTTTCTGCACCGCTAATGTGAATAAGTCCTTTGGAAGGATTCGGATAGACCCCAATGTTTGCATACGCCTGCTCAACTTGCGACAAACCGGTAATAGTAAAGCTAAAACCTTTCGAATAGCTGTAGGAGCAGCTCGTAGTATTGGTAGTGCGCACCAAATAAATACCACTTTGAGTCGGAGTGATAGTCTGATTTGTCTCTCCCGGCAATAAATCGCCATTGAAATACCATTGGTAAGTTGCATCAACGGTCGACTCTAACTGAGTCCCGTTTTGGGAGATAACGGGAATAGAAGGAGCTGGATTATTCACATAACAAGTATCGTATCGGAAAGCTTGCGGACAAGCACCCGTTAACGATTTCGACCAAATGGTAGTTCCTGCAGGATTTGTTTCATAAATCAATCCTAAAGTTGCCATACATACCAACATATTACCATTCGGTAACTGCTGTGAGTTGCCCATGTTACTGCTATATCCGCTGCAAGCATGACGTAAAGTGTAAGTAGATGGAGCATAGGCGGATCCCGCAACTTTCGTGTAATTATAGCCTACTCGGGGAGGTATGATTTGATCAACAGCCGACTGACTATTTGAAACCCCTTTATTGTTAAAACCAACTAAATATCCAGCATTGGGAATTCCTTCGGGAATCCAATGCGCATCATGGGTAACATTTAAAATGGAAGTACCAGTTGTGCTGTAGTTTGTGGGATGTCCCCAACGGAATAATAAATCTCCACCTTTACCCGAATTTCCTCCTGAATGAGAAGCCGCCTCAGCAGTTGTGGTACTATGATCAATAATAAACCATTCGCTCAAATTATGAGAACTAAAAGAAATTTGGTCGAGAATAGGGTTATAATCGACACCATTCATATGCATCCAATCTTTCTGGGTATTGTAATTGATATTTAACAATTCAGGGTGGTCGCTAATTGAAGTCTGATAGTTAGCTTTAGTAGGATTAACATTTTGAACCAAGTGATCCCAAGCATGCCATTCCCAAACAACGGTTCCTGTGGTAGCACCCGTAGGTTGAACTTCTACAATTTTATCGGGCCACATTTCAATGCTTTGAGAGCAACCGGCTGCAGTAACTTCTGTTGCAGTTTTCCTCTCATATGCTATCAAAAGCACATTGCCATTTGGCATCGGACAAATATCGTGGTGAGTACAATAGTTGGTAGTTGAGTACACGTAATCCCATATAACAGCACCACTATAATCCACTTTTTGCACCTCGCCGCAAATTGGTCCCCCGGTAAATGAATTACCAGTACGAGCCACCGTACGAATTAATGATCCGCCAGGCAACATATAAGTCGAATACCCAGTTTTGGCCGTTGAGGCGAATGTCCAAGTTTTTACAACATTACTATTTGTATCGATCAAATAGGCATTACTAGAATTTTGAAGAGAATAAAGCGTATAGTCGCCCCATTGTTGTGAATGAGATACCCCGCTGACTAACAACAAGATAGCTAAAATAAATGAAGTTGAATTAAATTTCATCAGTACTTAGGATTAATTGGTTTGGGTTGAATTAATGTGACCAAATTATTAAGTTTAGGTCAATAAATCCTATTTATTGTAAGCAACCTCGGTAAATGACAGTGATTTGTCGGGAATTAGCACATAAATGTTGAAATACGACAAATTGATTGAGGAGAACCAAACATGAAAAAAATCATCTTTATTGCCATGAATTTTTATTTTCGACTGAACAATTTTATTTATCTTTCGTTATTATTTAAAAGCTTTAATTTTCATCATAGGCTATAATAAAACGGACCGACCTTGAACTGCATAATAAATCAAAATGGAACGATCATTGGTCTAAAGGAAAATATACTCCATTTTCTTCCGGCTGATTGCAACAATCTAGATAATTTGGGTTTAGTGGACTTCATAACCGGATTACCCAATATTTTTCCTCTTAACAAAAAAGATCTCACACTTGAATTTCGGAATCTACAATTAATTAAAAACATAGGATTATTCAGCACTCATCAGAATGAGGATTATGTAAATCTAAAACTGCAGAAATACGAAGACCAACATCAAGAACTAAACTTCTTGTGCAGCTTTGAATTTATAAATTCTGAGTTCAATGAAAAGGCTGATTCTTCAAAGCGATTAGACCATATTAGTGACAAGGTCTCAAAATATGAATTCATAAAACTCATTGAAGGAAGTGTATTCACATTGAACGACGAAGGTATTGTTACTTCTGTAATTCAAGATGGAGACTTGGGCATATTGAATAGATATAATATACAGCCCGGCATTAACATTTTTGCAGCAGTTGACAACAGCAATGCGATAAACTTAAAGGACGATTTATCGGAAATTAAAAATACACGAAAAAGCAAATCGATCCAATATCGCTTCCGTGATAGACACAAAGAATTAATTATTGAAGGAAAGATTAACTTCATCGACGACGGAGAATACTTACTTTACATCAAGGATGTTACAATCTTAAAAAAGCTCGAGAAGGAAAAAGAAGAGTTTGCGAAATTCTCTCTCGACAATCCTAATCCGGTTTTCCGCTTAAACATTGCAGGCAAAATTCTTTTCGCCAATTCCCCGGCTATTGATTTCACCAGGAAGATTGGGAAAACCAACAATATTATCCACAACAAAGACATAAAAGCAATTGTCAAAGCAAGCATATTCGATGGAGTAACAAGATCAATCAAAATAAAAATCAATAAGGAATTTTTCTTTTTAACTATTGCGCCGAACAAAGAAAACAAGTATGTAAATGTGTATGCGTTAAACATTACGCAGCAAGAAATTTTTCATGAAAAGTTAAAGCAAAAATCGGTCGATTTAAATTCTATCTTAAACAGTTCAGAAGATTCAATACTCTTGATCAACAAAAGCTTTGATTTAATTTATTACAATCAGAAAGCGACAGAATTACTTGGACAGTTCGACATAAAACAAATTAACGCTTGGACGCAAATCTTCCAATACATACCGAAAGAGTATCAAAACAACTTCATTTACAACAGTACAAAATGCCTAACTAATTCTGAAGTAATTAAAATTGACTTCGAAATTAAAGAAGGAAAAAATAGCGGAAGGATATTCAGCATTACCTACTTCCCTGCTATCGATAAGGTTCAAAATAAGATTATTGGGATATGTATTCAATTCAGAGAAATTACTGAATCGACTCGAATTAAATTAGAAATAATTAAGCAAAAAGATTTCTACGAAGCCATTCTAAATAACCTACCTACTGACATTGCCGTACTTGACAGCAATAGGAAGTACTTATTCATTAATCCTACAGCGATTTCAGATGAGAAACTTCGCGAATTCATGATAGGAAAAGATGATTACGACTATGCATCTTACAAAAACATCGAATCAAAATTTGCCGATCGCAGAAAGAAAATGTTTAATGAAGTTGCCGCTAGTGGAATTTCAAATACATTCGAAGATATTCACATAAATAAAAGCGGGAATGAGGTAGTTATACTTAGAAAATATTTCCCTGTAATAAAAGGGAATAAAATGGAAATGATGCTTGGATATGGGTTAGATATTACCTCTATTCGAGAATCAGAAAAAGCGGCTAAAAGAAGTGAAGAAGAAGTTAGGATTGCAAACAATAAGCTTCAAAGGAACTATGCTCAATTAATGCAATACAGTTATATTGTTTCGCATAATCTAAGGGCACCGATTGCAAACCTCATCGGATTATCTAAGTGTTTTAAAGAAAATACCGATGCATACAATCAAACTATTATTAATCATATACAAGAGTCCTCACAGCGCATCGATGAGATACTTCGTGACCTTAATTCAATATTATCAATTCGCGAAGAAGTAAATAGATCTAGCGTAGCAATTGATCTCGAAACTGTATTCAACGAAGCAGCCAAAGACCTCAAAGAAGAAATCGCTGAGTCGAATGCTGAAATCATCACCGATTTTAACGAAGTACAGTCAATACATTCAATACATTCATTTATTCACAGTATTTTTTATAATCTCATTTCAAACTCTATAAAATATCGGAGTGATAAAAGGGAATGTAAAATACATATTCGATCACACCGAAAAGAGAATAATCTCATAATTACATTTACCGACAATGGCATCGGAATTGATCTTGATAAACACGGACATAAAGTATTCGGACTATACAAACGTTTCCACAAAAATGTTGCTACAGGAACAGGAATAGGATTGCATTTAATTAAAGAACAAATAGAAACCTTAGGAGGCACTATAAGTGTTGCCAGCACCCCCGATATTGGCACCTCATTCACTATTACTTTAAACGATGAAATATATGAGCAAAATACTACTGATTGACGACGACCCTATCAACAACTTCTTAAACAAGAGTATTATTAGCGAAAGAATATCGCCAGATATTCATGTCCAAGATTTTTTAAACCCTGAAGAGGCATTAGAGTGTTTAATTGATCAAAGCATAAATGATAAAGATTCGTTACCCGATGTTATATTCCTTGATATAAATATGCCGGAAATGTCGGGATTTGAGTTTCTTGACCTATACATCAAAAACAATCTCGACAGTCTTGCTATTCCTATTTATATTCTGACATCTTCACTTGATCCAAGTGATATCGAAACATCGAAATCATATCCCATCGTAATTGATTTCATCTCAAAACCAATGGACGCCAATGTAATTCGAAAAATTATTGCCTAACTTAAAACATCTTAGGCATTAATTTTTTGTTTCTCCACCCTGCTTGGTTCTCATATTCAACAAAGAATATTTTAATATCTGCTTGATTTTCGTAGTCAACAAAATAGATTTTTTTGTCGGCTTGATTCTCGTAATTCACAAAATACCATTTACCGTCGTTTTTCCCGGCTTGGTTTTCATATTTCACTTTATAAACTTTTAAATCACATTGGTTCTCGTACTTCACTACGTAAACTTTCACATCTGCTTGATTCTCGTATTTAACAGAATAGATCTTTTGAGCTTGCACCCCAAGAGAACAAAATATTAAAATTATAATCGGCAAAACTTTTCTATTCATGCTTGAATTAATTAACTTTCAGTTTGCATTTTTATCCGCAATAAACTTTCCAAATTTCGTTAAAATAATATTCAAGTAATTGTTGCAATATCAATTTGTTGATATAATTGCTAATCAAAAATCCAAACGAAAGAAGTTACAACATCTAATTCCACAACATTTCGGATCGCTAATATCCCTCTTGGTGCTGATTAATTTCTCGTTTAGCAACAACTGACATAATTGCATAGATTCTCATTCAATTTCAACTAATTTTATATTTCGTTAATCAAAGTTGAATATGAAAAAACTGTTACTCTCTATTCTAATTATCGCCTCTTCGTTCGCGGCAAATTCTCAAAACCTTCAAAATGCTGTTTGGTTTGGCACTCATCCTCCTAGTCCGAATTTATACTTTAAATTCTGGAACGATACTTTGTTTTATTCAACGTCGGGAGGAGCATATACTGTTATGAGCAAGTTTACGGCTTCTGGCGGACAAATGAATATTTTCGATATCATGGTCGGCTCTATGTGCAGCGATACAGGTCATTACAATTATACGATCAACGGAACAAGTTTGTCGTTCCAAGTAATTACTGATGTATGTTCTAGTAGAAGAAATACTTTAGTGAATTATTCGTGGACATTAATCAGCACAGGAATCAACGAACAGTTACCTGAAAATTTTATTTCAATATATCCTAATCCTATTCAAAGCGGAACAGTTAATTTAAGTTTGACGGAAATTACTTCAGGCGATAATAAACTATTCATCTATGATGCAACCGGAAAGGAAGTTTATACGAAAAACATAAATGATCATAATACAACTCTCGATTTAAGTGAATTACAGAGAGGAATTTATCTTCTAAGATTAACGAACCAATTAGGAACAAGCTCTCGAAAAATTATCAAATAAAGAAAAGAGCAGTAATCACTTACTGCTCTTTTCTTTTAATGGCTTTTTATAATTCTGACAATTTGTCGATATTCATCTTTTAGTATTTCTACAAAATAAACTCCGTCGTTGAATTCACTTCCAAAAGTAAATTCCTTACCGATTTCAACTTTATCGAACGAAGCAACTGTTCTTCCTAATACATCATGTATAGTTAATGCATAGGTGCCGTTGTCGTTAAATGCGGGATTAATTGTAAATGTGTTTGCACTAGGATTCGGATATATCAACACCGACATATCATTCATTGCACTTGTTCCATCTTCTCTGCAATTCATAATTACTGCTTTCGATTTTGCAGTACTTGTTCCGCAAACATTTACTGCTTTTACTTTCACATTTCCTCCTACAGCTCCGAATTTCATGACAATAGAATCCGTTCCTTGTCCATAAGTAATTGTTGATCCCGAAGGAACGATCCATGTATAAGCTGTAGCTCCTGCAGATGCTGCTGCTTTAAACGATACTCCTTGTTGTTGTGCGCACACTGTTGATGGTCCAGTAATCGAAGCTGGAGTCGGCGGTATTGATTTTATTGTAAGCGATCTTGCTGTACCGAAACCACATGAATTTCCTGCCTTAACAGAAATTGTACCTGATGTATATCCTGCCGGGAATGTTAATGTAATTGATGTTGTTCCTTGTCCTGAATTTATAGTAATTCCTGCAGGGATTGTCCACAAATATGTTGTTGCGTAATTAACCGCCCCTACACTGTAAACCTGCGTACTTCCACTACAAACACCGGTTGAAGGACCTGATATCACTGAAGGAATACCAGGAATATTTCGGTAAATAGATTTTGTTTTTGCAGCGCTACTTCCACATGCGTTGATTGCTTTAACGGTGATAGTGCTATTCGTAAATCCTGTTGAGTAATTTACTTTGATAGTGTAAGTAGTATCGCTTGATGTGATGGTTGCTCCCGGCGGAACTGTCCATGCATATTTGGTAGCATAAGCAACGGGAACGATTGAATATGTTACGCCCGTATCTCCAGGGCAAGGACGAGCAACTCCTGAAATAGTTCCTGGTGTTGCCGGGACATTAAATGTTTTTACAACCGATATTGTATTTGATGTGCGACTACATCCCGATGCATTGGTAACAACAGCGTTATATGTACCTGTTGCTTTTGCATAATATGTTGATGAAACAGCTCCAGAAATTAATGTCCCGCCATTATACCATTTATACGTATTCCCTGCTATTGGTGTTGATATTAAAGCTAAACTATCATTACCACAAATGGAAATTCCATTCGACGAAATGATGGCAGCGGGTAATGCATGAATGGTAATATTTGCTCCATTGTCTTCTCCCAAACGAGCTGAATCAGACGAGATAATACGGAAACGATAAGCATTTCCTTCTGGCATATTATCAGGAATGATAGCGGTTATGATTCCAGTTGTTAAACTTGATGTTAACGAACCGATATTTGTTGCATTCGTAAATCGTCCGTTAGCATCGCTAACTTGAGCAGTAAATACATTGCCAGCATTTAATGGAATGTTCGACTTAAAAGGAATATTGATTGGTTGTCCCGCGCAGAAAACAGAGCCAGTTATCGGACTTGTTGTTAAATCGGTGCGAAGTTTTAATAATAGCACATCATTACCTCCTGTGGTATTAAACGTATTATTTCCGAATATAGCACTAGAAGAATAGTATCCCGAAATATACAATTTACCTGAATCGGCTACTGCCATATCAAGAGGCTCATCGTAGTCGTAACTACCACCGTGATTGGCCCATTGAAATTCGCCTTTGGGATTATACTTCACAACAAAAGGATCATAATATCCGTATCCAACAATATTAGTTTCGGCGAACATACTAGTACCACCGTGATAAACATTTCCTGTCACATAAGGATTTCCTTTTGAATCGACCACAACTGCGGTACCACTTTCCCACTGATCACTTATAGTAGAGTTCACCCATTGAATGTGACCTGTTACACTGTACTTCGCTAAATACATATCATAAGATCCATTCGGCACGGCAGTGATAGTATCAAAAACAGTAGGGCCATCATGTAAACCTGTAATATAAAAATATCCCTGACCATCGAGTGTAATACCATATGAACCTTCATAATCTGAACTACCGGCTTTCATTAGCAATTGCATATTCCCTAAAGGATCATAGCCGACAACGAAAATATCTACCGAACCTGAACTCGTTAAACTATATCCACTAAACGTTGCTGTATTTAGGAAATTACCACTTACATATGAATTACCTGCAGCATCTACTGCAACCGAGTACCCCATATCATCGGAATAACTTCCTCCGCTTTTGGCCCACTGCGCAATACCTGAAGCATTGAATTTTACTGTATAACAATCGAGCGAAGGACCCATTAAAGGGTTATTTACACTCGTCAATGTAATTCCGTTTCCGAATGAACAAGTTGCTGAAAATTGTCCTGTGAGGTAAAGGTTATTCGACCCATCAACAGCGATTGAATTCACAAGATCATTTCCGTTAGTACTTCCAAACGATTTTAACCAAAGCAAAGCTCCGTTAGAGGCATTGATTTTAGAGATAAAAATATCGGTAGATCCACCCGAAACTCCGATGGTTGTTGAAACCGTATCATACTTAGCAATACCATAAAAAGTACCAACAACATAAATATTCCCCGCATTGTCGCAACGCACTTTCGCTGCTGTGATACCTGAGTTTGTACCCGTAAATCGCTTTGCCCAGAGAACTGTTCCAGAAGCATTATACTTCACTAAAAATGCACTTTTATAATTTGAACTTCGAAGTACAGTTGTACCGAAAGTAATTGAGTCGTTATATTCACCTACCATGTACACGTTTCCCGAAGCATCCGTACAGATTCCTCGACCCATATCATTTGCGGTGCTGCCATAATGATTCACCGACAAAAAAGACTGGGATTTGCCCTCTAATACTATCAACATCATAAAAGATGTCAATACAACAATTAAATTCTTCATTACATTTTGGTTTTGAGTATGCAATATTAGGGCGAAAAAAAATCAAAAACTATCAAAATTCACTCAAAAATGAATACGAAAAAATCGCTGGACGCGTAAGATATTTTAATTAATTTGAAGGTATTACAGGCAAATAAACCACTTTCAACGTTTTTGTATGCGTAATATTTTGTTTATTTTGCGATATTAGTTAGCGATATTTTTACCACTTTTGATTAACCAAAACCAAAAAGATGAAAAAAATCTCTACCCTGTTTTCAATTATTACCTTTTTATTTGTTCTAGGGACAAATAAGGCGAATGCCCAACAGCAAATTCAAATACAAGTTGCTGGCGATAGTTCATTCACGCCACATTGCCTTGTGCCTGATTCGATTGAACTCGACATTTATGGCAATGCTTCAGGATACGCCAATGGTGATTCAGTAGAACTTACACTAAACTTCGGTGACGGAACAGATACAACGTTTTTGTCGCCTATTTATAGCCAATGGAGTTATTTCTTTGCATCGGTATTCCATACATACACTTTACCGGGCGTATATTCTGTTCAATTTATTGCTACCGGTCCAAATGGTGCCACAGACACAATGATTGACAACGCTGTTCTCATCGGACAATGTGAAGAAATTTCGGGTAAACTTTATGCCGATGCTAATAACGATTGCGTTTACAACTCAGGCGATACTACCATTCAAAGTTATGTTGGTGCTTATGTAGGTAACGACCTTGTTGCTTTTACTGGATGTGATTCGGTGGGGAATTATATTTTGAGTGTTCCTGCTGTGACCACTTATCAAGTAAAACCTTATTTCATCAATCAAGTGAATGTAAGTTGTCCTAACACCTCGCAATATACTGTAAACACCTTCCCTTCAACTGGAAATGATTTCGGTATTACATGTTCAAATACTTACGACTACACTGGCAATATCTACGGACAAGGGTTCCGCAATGCAGGAAACACAGGATTTTGGTTACAAGTGTCGAATAAACTTTTGTCATGCTTACCTCCTACTGCTACGATCACCTTAACATTAGATCCATTAACAACATTTGTTAGTTCTTATGTAACACCAACTTCTGTTAGTGGAAATCAAGTAGTATATACTGCAGCACAATTAACGAACATCAATATCAATAGCTTTAATACTTCGTTTATTTTAGCTACTGATCCTTCAGCTTCGCTTGGCGACACTTTATGTTTATCGGTAACAATTGATCCTAT
>JAHEYP010000063.1 GCA_023251535.1 Bacteroidota bacterium | reverse complement strand
AAGCTTGGTCAACTTTTTCAGATGCAACATCCTTTGAAGCTGCCTCAACCTCTAATGAAATTCTCTTTCCGATACGAACATTGCCGATTTCGTGCAGATTCATGTTTTTCATTCCTGCAGATACTGCTCTTCCTTGAGGATCTAAAAGAGCTTTTTGAGGCATTACGTTGATATGAGCGATGAATTTCATGGGGTTGGATTTTTATGCGGGGGATATATTAACGACAAAATTAAGTAATAGACGATAATTATTGGAAGGGCAGCATACCTTAATGTCAATAAAAATAACACAGCACCTATTAATAATAATAATTGAGGTTTAGCGTCTTTCCATGTTAACGACTTGATTTTGAACGACAAAAATGGAATTTCGGCGACTAGCAAATACGATGAAACGGCTGCAAAAGCAATTAAAAAAGCTGGATTTGAAATGATAGGTCCTAGCCCGAATTCATCATGATTCAGGATTAGCGGCAATGACATAACCAAGAAAGTATTGGATGGAGTGTTTAAGCCGATAAAATAAGAAGCCTGGCGGGGGTCGATATTAAATTTCGCCAAACGGAGGCAAGAAAATAAGGTAACCACAAACATTAGGTAAGGCAAAAAGGATGCCACGGGACTATTCATTTCGTTCAAAGAGAACATTGTACGATTAAAAACGAAGAATAAAGTGAAGCCCGGAACTACCCCAAAAGTTACCATATCTGCTAGAGAATCAAGCTGTTTGCCCAAATCAGAGTTGGCTTTTACTAGCCTAGCAACGAATCCGTCGAAGAAATCGAGGATGCCGGCAATAACCACCAAAAGCAATGCATTATCGAAATGGCCATTAAACAAACTGATGATCGCCAAGCACCCGCAAAACAGGTTCATAAGGGTCATCAAGTTGGGTAAGTGTTTAATCATGCTGCAAAGGTATATTTATCGAACGATAAATTGTTTACAAGATATTCTTTTTGTGTTCTTTAACTTTGAAACTATTATAACCTTTGTGTCTCTCACACAGTATAAGAGTTTCGGACAAAACAATACTATTTCCGCCTACTATTCGTTGTGAGTTATCTAAATGACCAACAAACCTATGCAAGTTAAAAAAATTCTTCTTTCGCTTATCGCCGCGGCTATCGTCCCGGGATCACTTTTCGCACAGGAAAAATACAGTAATGAATTCCTTTCGATAGGGGTAGGAGCCAAAGCACTCGGAATGGCGGGAGCACAATCGGCAATAGTAGATGATGCTACCGCAGGATTTTGGAATCCCGCAGGACTTTTAAAAGTAAAAGGCAATATCCAATTGGCCGCCATGCACAACGAATATTTCGGGGGGATTGGAAAATACGATTACGGTTCATTCGCTGCACCTATAGATGCTACAAGAGCAGTAGGAGTTTCGGTGATTCGATTTGCTATTGACGATATTATCGATTCAACCGATTTGATCGACAAAGATGGCAACATCGATTACGATCGATTAAAAACGTTCTCATCTGCCGACTATGCGTTCTTACTTTCATATGCTCAAGCGATGAAAATAAAAGGATTAAGCATTGGAGGTAATGTGAAAATCGTACATCGTAAAGTTGGTGATTTCGCAAAAGCATGGGGCTTCGGATTAGACTTCGGCGCTCAATATGAAACAGGGAAATGGAAGTTTGGAGCAATGGGAAAAGATATTACTTCAACTTTCAATGCTTGGACATACAATACCGAAAACCTGCAAGATGTATTTACACAAACAGGAAATGAAATTCCTGAAAACGGATTAGAAGTTACACTGCCGAAATTGATTTTAGGTGGAAGCTATAAAACAAACATCACAAAAAAATTAACGATTACACCTTCGGTGGACCTCGATTTGACATTCGACGGAAAAAGAAATGTGCCTATAAAGTCTGATGTAGTAAGCGTAGATCCGAAAGTAGGAATGGAAATCGGATATGATGAATTCCTGTTTTTACGTGCAGGTGTGGGTAATATCCAGTCGGTAAAGAATATTGATCAATCAACTTCAACAACTGCGCAACCAAGTATTGGAGCAGGAGTGAAAATTAAAAATGTAACTATTGATTATGCATTAACAAACTTTACGGGAAGTGCGGGTACGTTGTACTCAAATGTGTTCTCGTTAAAGTTGAATATAATGCGTAAGGCAGCAACTAAATAAAGTTAACAGTTTCGGGACTGTAATTAAAAACTTTTATCATGCGTAAATTTTACCTCTTATCTGTTTTAATGTTAATGGCATTGTGCAATGTGAATGCGCAAGTATACAACAATGAATGGATTTCATTTGTAAGCGGACAAAATTATTCTAATCAGCAATATTTCAGAATGAATATCTGGAAGAAAGGTATTTTTAGAGTAACATATAGCGATTTGCAGAACTATGGAATTCCTGTTAATTCATGGTTTAGTCCGGATAGATATCAAATTTTCCACGACGGTAAAGAACAATTTATAAATGTAGTTGATGTTGATCAAAATGGAATTTTTAATACAGGTGACTATATAGAATTTTTCGGAGAAAAAAATGACGGAACATTTGACACACAGGTTTATGATGCAGCAACTTCTCAGGCGAATCCGTATCAAAGTTTGTTTAATGATACTGCAGCATATTTTTTAAGTTATAATCTATCGGCCATTACAAACAAAAGGATGATTGTTGAAAATGATCAAAATTTTGGTCAATATACAACAGTCCCATATTTAAGAAGCAAAGACACACGATCTTCTGACGCAGAGTATAATATTGCTTTTCGTGATGGAAATAAAATCGCCGACAATAGTTATATGATGGGCGAAGGATGGTATTTTGGAAAAATGGCATATGGCGGATTAAATACATTTACTTTTAATGCAAATAAGCTAAATGTTGGAGTTAATCCACCACAGGTCAGTATTGCCATGATGGGAGCCAATGCACTATCTCATCCTTATACTGTTACTGCCAATGGAACAACAATAGGGAATTATCTGTTTTATGGATATGATTTAAATAAGCAAACAATCGCTGTAAATAATGCTCCAGTAAACGGACAAGTAGTTGTAAATTTAGTGCCTGATGATGATGTTACTAATCCGATAAATGAAAATTATATCAATACCGGATACATTCGATTTGAATACGATAGAGCAACCGATTTTACGGGAGAAACATTTCCTCAAGAATTATATTTAAGTGCACAAGGATCAAAAGCAACATTAAATTTTTCAAATACAGGATTGACAAACCCGAAAGTATATGTTGTGGGCAGTGATACGATTAGAATTATTTCGGTTATAAATAGTGGTGGTAATTTTAGTGCGGTAATTCCGGCTTATACCGACGAGCAAAAAATTTATATCATCGACAATAATCAAGCCTTTGCATTCAACGGAAATATTACGATAGAACCTGTGAATCGCGATCCTGATCCTGCAAAGTATGCACGATTTAATAATTTCTTGGAGCAAGGAATGAATGCCGATTTCCTTATTGTTTCTAATAAAGCAATATGGACAAGTGCTAAAGATTATGCAACGTATCGTGCAACCAAAGGATACACTCCGCTATTGGCAGATGTGAATGAGTTATACGATCAATATGCATGGGGAATTAGAAAACATCCGCAAGCAATTCGATCGTTCGCCGATCAATTAATCGATATGGCCGTTGCTCCTCCAAAGTACTTATTGTTACTAGGAAAAGGAGTAATGATTACAGATAGTAAATCAGGGGCAGGTTATGGCTTGAATTTAGTTCCTACTTGGGGCGAGCCTGCTTCCGATCAGCTCTTTACTGCACATTTGAATACAACTGAATTTAAACCCGAATTAGCAACCGGTCGTGTAGCCGCACAATCAGATGCAGATGTAACGGCCTATTTAAATAAGTTAATAGAATTTGAAAATAATCAGCTACAACCTCCTGCACTATGGATGAAAAACGTATTGCACTTTGGCGGAGGATCTAATCAAGATGAACAAGATATTCTATCTGCAAAATTACAAACTTATGCAGAGTTAATTGAAGATACATTGTTTGGAGGAAATGTATATACCTTTTTGAAAAACTCGAATGCACCGATACAAATTAATCAAAGTGAATACTTGCAAGCGTTAATTGATTCGGGTTGTACCATGATGACTTTCTACGGACATGCTGCTGGAACCTCATTCGACAATAGTACTGACGCTCCCGAAAATTATAGCAACAAAGGAAGATATCCTGTTGTGCTTGCTCAGAGCTGTTTTGTTGGTGACATTTTTACCACTCAAAAATTATTAAATGAGAGATTTGTTTTAACTCCAGATAAAGCAGCTATCGGATTTATTGCTGTACCAGATAAGGGAATTATTGAAGAACTCGATACATACTCATCGGAATTGCATCAACAAATGTTCCGTACCTCTTATGGTAAAGGCGTTGCTGAGAGTATGAAGAGTACTATTTCGAATGTAATGTCATCGAATGCTGGGTATAAGAATGTTTGTATGAGTATGACATTACATGGTGATCCTGCAATAAAAATGAATCAATTTGAATTGCCAGACTATTCAGTAGATAATTCAAGTATTTCATTTGAGCCTTCTGTGGTTACTACAGAAGTAGATACCTTTAAAGTGAAAATTGCTGTGACAAATCTAGGTGAAAATACAAATCAGTCGATGAGTATTTTGTTTAGTCGTACAATGCCTGATGGGATAACAAAGCATGACACTATAATTCAAGTGCCTTACGTTACTTACCGAGATACATTTGAAGTGAAAATGCCTGTTGATTTTAAAGATGGAGCAGGGTTGAATACTTTCCAAGTAACAGTCGATAATTACAATGATGTTTCTGAGTTGAATGAGTCGAGTAATAACGTCGCTACAACAACATTGCAAATAACATCTACCGATATTAATCCAGTTTATCCACAGGAATATGCAATCATACCAACTTCAACAGTTACGTTAAAAGCGACCACTGCGAATTTATTTGCGGCGCCAAAAGACTACCGATTTGAACTTGATACCTCTGCAGCGTTTTCGAGTCCTTCGAAAATTTCAGGAGTAGTAGCGAATGCATTTGGAGTTGTTAGTTGGACACCTAATATTGCACTTGCCGACAGTGAAGTGTATTATTGGAGAGTTGCTAACGATTCAATTATGAATCCTGATACTTCTATTTCTAATGATTTTCAATGGAAGCAGAGTTCATTTATGTATAAGCCGGGAATTACTGGTTGGTCGCAAGCCGATTATCCCCAATTTAGTAAGGATGATTTAACGAATATGGTTCGTCATGATGCTTCCCGTTATTTTGAATATGTTTCGTCGCAGTTCGCACTTACAATGACACATGTGCAAACGCGTCCTTCATATGAAATCAATGGATCAAATATGGATTATGGTGGCTGTGCTTTTATTCCTCAAATTGCAGTGGCTGTTCTAGATTCTGTCGACTTCGAACATCCTTGGCAAACCGATTCGTGTATTCGTTATTATGGCAACTACAATTATTTTAATTGTAGTACATTTCAAGGATGTAATCGTCCTAGGCCTGATAAATTCTTCCTGTTTAATTCAGCCGATCAATCGCAGCGCGATAGCTTAATTAGCATGATAACTAACAAAATCCCTGATGGTGATTATTTATTAAGTTGGACAGTATTCGGAGTAGGGTTTGATACATTGGCTGATTTAAAGGCAGGATTTGCAAATATTGGCGTTCCTCAATATGCAACACTTACAAATGCTGATAAGTACATGTTGTTTATGAAGAAAGGAGATCCTTCTTCAGTAATTTTCAGAAAAGGAGTTTATCCTACCGAAGACTTACGTATAGATTATTCATTACAGCGTGATTGGGATAAAGGATTTTATGCTTCAACAAAAATTGGTCCTTCTACCAGCTGGACAAGCGTGCATTGGGATTTTGCTTCCACTGAAACTGGATTCACTCCTGACTCGGTATTGTTAAGTGTCTATGGCGTAAATACTACAGGCCAAGAAATTTTATTGATGAATGGTATTACACAAAGTCAAAAAGATTTTGCAATTAACTCGATTGATGCAGCGCAATATCCGTATTTGAAATTGAAGATGTACACCGAAGATTTAATAAATCGTACGCCACCACAGTTAGTGAAATGGCAAGTGTATTATGCTCCAGTGCCTGAAGGAACATTAAATACGAAGTATTATTCATTCGTAAGTGATACAGTTCAGGAAGGAGAAAATGTAACTTTCAATATGGCATTTGAAAATATCAGTAGTGTTGATATGGATACATTGTTAGTTGACTACTATTTATTCGATCAAAATAATGTGCGTCGTGATTTAGCTACTGTACGTTTGAATAGACCATTGGCAGCTGGCGATACTGTGATGACTGGAATATCATTCAGTACAAGAGATTTCTTAGGTGATAATGTGTTATGGGTTGAAGCAAATCCGCGTAATGATCAGCCGGAGCAGTATCACTTTAATAACTTAGCGAATGTTCGTTTCCACGTAACAAGAGATATTACTAATCCTTTGTTGGATGTTACTTTCGACGGAACGCATATATTAAATGGCGACATTGTTTCAGCTCGACCGAATGTAACTATGCAATTGCTCGATGAAAATAAATTCATAGCATTAAACGATACAGGTAATTTTAGAGTGTCATTAACAGATCCTGATGGAGTTGTATCATATTTACATTTTGAGCCTGTTTCCGGCACTACCACGATGTCGGATCTGTTGAAATGGGTTCCTGCTTCACTTCCAAAAAACAGCTTCCGTATCGACTATAATCCGTTTTTAACTAAAGATGGTGTTTATGAACTCGCAGTTCAAGCTAAGGATGAGTCGGGAAATTTGAGCGGAGCACTTGATTATAAAATACAATTCGAAGTGGTGAACAAAAGTTCAATTACGGAAGTTGTGAATTATCCGAATCCTTTTAGTACTTCAACACGATTTGTGTTTGTATTAACTGGTAGTGAAATTCCTGATGATTTCCGCATTCGCATCATGACAGTAACAGGAAAAATTGTTCGGGAAATAACGCGACAAGAAATTGGCGATATACATATCGGACGAAATATTTCTGAATATGCATGGGATGGTAAAGACGAGTTTGGTGATCAGTTAGCAAACGGAGTTTATCTCTATCGCGTTTACACTGGCATCAACGGCTCCGAAATCGAAAAGAAAGAAACCGCACTCGACGCCTACTTCAAAAAAGGTTGGGGTAAGATGTATTTGATGAGAT
>JAHEYP010000036.1:16911-29711 GCA_023251535.1 Bacteroidota bacterium | reverse complement strand
AATTGGGAAACACTTATCGGAGGAGTGTGGAACTTTTACAGTGCATCACAGAACTTAACTGTTTATCCTCCGGGTGGAAAGTTTAGATTAATTGCCTATAATGCATTCGGATGTTCTGATTCGACTGACACATTGAAAATTAATTTTACTGATTGCTGCCCAGGACCTGATTTAACAACTTGTCTTGATACATGCATTAATTTTAATAATGTCGATTTAAATGGATGGCAGCCTTATAGTCAAGCGCCTAATGTAAACGTATTGTTGAGCAATAATAATTCTCAAGCGGGTCCATCCGATTATTTCGTTCAAGCATCCGATTTGCAAGGCCCTTCTTTATTAGCTGCAGGAAATGGTTTGTTTGGTAAATGGTGCTGTGGTCAATTCTGTTTCGATTATAAATTAATTAACGATGGAGTTGCAGGTTCTCCTAATATCAATCCTTCTTTTGCAATAATGAGTGGAACACTCGGATTTAAATTTACTTCTACTGTTACTGCAAATGAAACTAATGGATGGCATCAAATTTGTGCTCCTATAGCGGAATGTAATCCTGCGCCTATTTCAGGAGCCGGAGTTTGGAATCCTGTTCCTGGTACAAGTATCACTGACTGGACAAATGTAATTTCAAACGTAACCAATGTGTTGTTTACTGTTGATTATACAAATGCAGTTGGAGAAGTTTCAGCATTCGACAATGCTTGTATACATTCTTCAGTTCCTCATGTTGATGCTGGTGCCGATACAACAATTTGCCAAGGTGGATTTGTAACCTTGCATGCAACGGGTTGTACTGGAACTCCAGTATGGAATATTATAGTTGGAAATAATCTCGTTCCATTTAATACTAATCCGAATATTGATGTATTCCCTCAAGTTAGCACTTGTTATGTTATTACTTGTTGTGGTGTTAATGCTTGTTGTTGTGATACAGATACTATTTGTATCACTGTATTGCCAACTCCAGCGTTAATCTGGAATGCGAATTATACTTCTATCTGTAATAATGCTTCTCCTGTTTTACTCGACACAGCAAATATTTTTGTTGTTGTAAATAATGTTCCTGTCCCAGTTAATGCAGCAGGAGGTTCAGGAGTATTTAGTGGAGTAGGTGTTAGCGGAAATATATTCACTCCTCCGGGAGTCGGATCTTGGGTAGTTACTTATACATGGACCGACCCGAATGGATGTTCCGCAAGTGTAAATACTACTATCAATGTGATAAGTTGTTGTGATACTACTTGTCATGCATTTGCAGGTAACGACACTACAATCTGTCAAGGTGAATTTGTAATGCTTCACGCTTCAGGTTGTAACGGAAATGCGACATGGTATACAATGGGCCCTCAAGGATTAGTTCCGTTTAATACTAATCCGAATATTGATGTGTTCCCACAAACCAGCACTTGTTATGTGCTAATTTGTTGTTATCCGAATTCAACATGTTGTTGTGATACCGATACTATTTGTATAACTGTATTGCCAACTCCAACATTAATCTGGTATGCGAATTATACTTCTATCTGTAATAATGCTTCTCCTGTTTTACTCGACACAGCAAATATTTTTGTTGTTGTAAATAATGTTCCTGTCCCAGTTAATGCAGCTGGTGGTTCGGGAGTATTTAGTGGAGTAGGTGTTACCGGAAATATTTTTACTCCTCCGGGAGTCGGATCTTGGGTTGTAACGTATACATGGACTGGCCCGAATGGATGTTCCGCAAGTGTAAATACTACTATCAATGTGATAAGTTGTTGTGATACTACTTGTCATGCATTTGCAGGTAATGATACCACAATCTGTCAAGGTGAATTTGTAATGCTTCATGCATCAGGTTGTAACGGAAACGCAACATGGTATACAATGGGCCCTCAAGGATTAGTTCCATTTAATACTAATCCGAATATTGATGTATTCCCACAAGTAAGCACTTGTTATGTGTTAATTTGTTGCTATCCGAATTCAACATGTTGTTGCGATACCGATACTATTTGTATAACTGTATTGCCAACTCCAACATTAATCTGGAATGCCAATTATACTTCTATCTGTAATAACGCTTCTCCTGTTTTACTCGACACTGCAAATATTTTTGTTGTTGTAAATAATGTTCCTGTACCTGTTAATACAGCAGGAGGTTCGGGAGTATTTAGTGGAGTAGGTGTTAGCGGAAATATATTCACTCCTCCGGGAGTCGGATCTTGGGTAGTTACTTATACATGGACCGGCCCGAATGGATGTTCCGCAAGTGTAAATACTACAATTAATGTTATTTCATGTTGTGATACCACTTGTCAAGTTTCAGCCGGAAACGATACTATCATTTGTCAAGGAGCAATTGTTACATTAACCGCAACCGGTTGTTCTGGCATTCCTCATTGGTTTGCACTTACGCAAGAAGGTCCAATTCCAGTTGGTGACGGAGAAATTATCGACGTGAATCCATTGCACGACATTTGTTATATAGTAACTTGTTGTTTCCAAGGAACAGCGTGCTGTTGCGATACAGATACAGTATGCATTACTGTATTGCCATTGCCGTATTTACAATGGAACAATGGCACAATGCAAATCTGTGATAGCGTTCAATCGATTTATTTAGATACTGCTAACATTCAAGTGTATGTTGGTAATGTACTCATGTCGGTTAACGCTGCAGGCGGAGTTGGGTACTTTAGTGGACCTGGAGTTGTAGGTAATAATTTCATTCCGCCAGGACCAGGTTCATATGTAATAACGTATTACTATACTTTGCCAAATGGTTGTACAGGATTTGTTACGACTACAATTACAGTAATTACTTGCGGTTGTAGTCATACTTGTCAAATTGATGCCGGTCCAGATAGAACTATTTGCGCAGGATCATCAACAGTATTGAACGTGACGGGTTGCACCGGAATACCTACATGGTATGAAGTTGGTGTTGAAGGATTGCAACAAGTTGGCAATGGACCAGAATTAAACATCACTCCTCAGCATAATACTTGCTATGTAGTTATCTGCTGTTTCCCTAACTCAAATTGTTGTTGCGATACTGATACTGTATGTGTAAATATTCAACCTATTCCTGTGTTGCAATGGCAAGCATTCTACGATGATATTTGTTTAAATGGCGACTCATTATACCTCGATCCTGCGAACATCTTTGTTGATATTAATAATACAATGATGATGGTAATTTACCAGATCGGCTCAGGATATTTCAGTGGCCCTGGAGTAATTGGAAATTATTTCCATCCAACAACTGTTGGTCCACATGTTATTACATACACTTGGACAGATCAGTATGGTTGTACAAGTACTGTTACCAAAACAATAAATGTTGTTATATGTGGAGGATGTGATCATACTTGTCAGGTAGATGCTGGTCCTGACCGCACAATTTGCGCAGGATCATCATCAGTATTGAATGTGACGGGTTGTACCGGAATTCCTACATGGTATGAAGTTGGTGTTGAAGGATTGCAACAAGTAGGTAACGGACCAGAATTAAACATTACTCCTCAGCATAATACTTGCTATGTAGTTATCTGCTGTTTCCCTAACTCAAATTGTTGTTGCGATACTGATACTGTATGTGTGAATGTTGTTCCTGCAATGCAGCCTCAATGGTTAATTTCTTGGTTGCCGATTTGTGCATATAGCACGCCATTCTATTTAGATCAAACAAATATTTTTGTTTTAGTAAATAACGTAATGACAAATGTGTTGTCAGCCGGTGGATCAGGAGTGTTTACAGGAACTGGTGTTAGTGGAAATTATTTTTATCCAACTACAGCAGGCACTTATACTATAACCTATACTTACACTAGCCCTGATGGTTGTGTTAGTACTGTTACAAATACTATTGTGGTTCAAAATTGTGGTTGTGGCCCATGCTATCATTCGGGTGCAGAAATGATTGTAAATGGTGGTTTTGAAAGTGGAAGTGCAGGATTTACAACACCACTAATTCCATCATGCACATGTATCCCTTCTACATATTGTATCACGACAAATGCAGCATTGAAGTGCTCTAATAATATAAGTGCAAATTCAACAACATCGCCAACTGCAAATAAATTCATGGTGATCAACGGAAGTAATATGGTTCCTGCTGCAGTTTGGCAAGAAAATGTTACGATTTCAAGTGCTCAGAATTATACGTTTACTTTCTGGGTAGCAGGATCGCTCGATAAATTTGTAAGTAATATTTTCCGTCCAAATCTTGAAGTGCGAGTTGGGTCAACTACAGTAATGACTCTTCCAGGATCATCTCTAACAGGATTATGGAGGAAGTTCTCAGTGGTGATTACAGGAATGTCAGCATCATCAATTTCAATTGTACAAACGAATAGTTCAACCTTTGGCTTGAATTATGGACTCGATGACATCTCTCTTAAACCTTGTGTCTCTGATTTGATTATATCTACACAAGTAACTGATGTTTCTTGTGCGGGAGGACATGATGGTAGTATTTCTACTTCAGTTAGCGGAGGTCAACTACCATATACTTACCAGTGGAGTAGCGGTGAAACTTCTGATGCGGTGTATCAGAAAATAGCCGGAAATTATACTGTAACTGTTGTTGATGGCACTGGCTGTAATCATTTTGCAACAGCAACTATAATTGAAACTTCTTCAGTTACACTTAACCCTATTAGTAGTAATTTCCTTACTAAATGTTATCCATCGATTTCAGGTGCATCGACATATAGTGTGAATTCGATACCAGGTGCAGTGTATCAATGGACTATTCCTGCCGACATGCAATTGGTAAGCGGACAAGGAACTTCATCAATCGTAGCTTCTTGGAGTGGCACCACATTAAATGCCATCGGAATTAAAGGTGAAATGTGTGTGAACGCAATAACTGCTTGCGGAACTATTACTTCATGTACTATGATCGATATAAATTCCGTGGCTCCGGTAACACCTCCTTCAATTTCAGGTGCTGCAAAAGTTTGTCCGGGAGATATTGCAGTATATTCTGTTGCTCCTGTAAATCGTGCAACATCGTACCTGTGGACTTTACCAACCGGTGCTTCAATTATTGGAAATGCTACAAGCAATATAATTACAGTAGAATATAATTCTGGATTTTCCGGCGGAGTAATTTCTGTTGCAGCATCAAATATTTGTGGCTCAAGTTCTCCTCGTACTCGAAGTGTTGTACAAAATATTTTACCTGCTCCTGCAATAATTACTGGCCCTGCTGATGGTGTATGTGGACAAACGGGTGTTGTTTATAGTGTAGCGCAAGTATTAGGTGCAAATAGCTATGATTGGACATTGCCTTCAGGTGCATCAATTATCGGACCTGCGAACGGGTATTCTATTGTTGTTGAGTTTAGTCCATTATTTGTATCTGGAAACATCGCGGTTGCTGCTCGAAATGGATGCGGCATCGGATTATCTCGTAGTCTTAATGTGAAAGCTGTTACCGGAATTCCGGGAGTAATAAGTGGACCTACTGCAGTTTGTGCTGGCAGTGTTCAGAATTATAGCATTGCTACGGTTACTGGTGCATCATTATATCAATGGACTGTTCCTGGAACTAGTGTTATAAATACAGGTCAAGGCACTAAGGTTATTAATATGACCTATAGTTTAGTGCCTTCTGCAAATGGAATTGTTACTGTTAAAGCAGTGAATGCTTGTGGTACTTCATCGGTACGTGTGTTAGCAGTAGTTTCAACTAATTGTTCACGTTTAGGAGATATCTCAAATTACTCAATGGTTGCTTATCCTAATCCGGTTAGCGCTGAACTTACAGTGGAATTTGGATCTGAATATGGTAGAAATGCTGATGTAGTACTTCGTGATGCAGTTGGACAAGTTGTCTATTCAGAAAGTAGAGTTACATCACAAGGATTAAATAGTACAAAAATTAATGTTGACAATTTATCTGCTGGAATTTATTTACTGCAATTGTATATGAACGATCGAATTGAACAAATCAAAGTGGTTGTTTCTAAATAGTAATTTTCTGTTTTGATTTTCAAAGGGAACGATTTACATTTTAAGTCGTTCCCTTTTTTGTATCATAAATAAAATGACAATTTATTTGATGATGCACTTATTAGCTTCTAATTAAATTAGTTTAAATGAAAGTAGTTGTATGGACTTTTGAAAACAGATTCGTGAATATTGAATTCGGAAGTGCATATCCAAGCAATTACAATTGCTAAAACTAAAAGTTTGTAAATGTTATTTTTGAGAGGTCGCAAGAGAATTTTCATTCCTTGTAAGTATAATACAGAAAATGGAATTAATACACTTGTTATTAATCTCCCCGAAACAAAATAAGGATGTGCTCGTGATGGATTTTCGCAGTTGCCAAAGTCGAAGCTTATTGATAAAATTCCCATGTACGCTATCATTGCTAGAATGCATATAATTGCAATTCGATTGATGATTTTATTTTTTGATGATCCATTATCATTCTTTACAATCACAGCAGCCGATAGGAATATAATACTGCTGATGATAAAAAATAAATCTAATGCATGATTTGAGATCATTGATTTATTCCATATCAACTCTCCTCTCCAAAATGTAGCAATCAAACCCGATAAAAATTCTTTCATTCCTGAAATGCTAAAAATAGGATGGGGATACCAATCTGATATTGCTTTGGTAGTCCAACCGAGTATTTTTATTTTTTCTATAGATCCTGTTAGGTCACCAAAGGTTTGATAGTTTCTTGTGCACCATAAAATCATTGGAATAATTGCGCAAGCAAAAATTATTGATAGTGATAATAGAATTTCTCGATTTACCTTTCGAGATTTTATGGCGATTACTAGAATTGATATCAGCACAACAGGCAACAGTGGTAAATTAGTTGTCTTTACCAGCATAGTTGCTGCGAGACTAATTCCTGTGGCGATAGCTAATGGTTTCGATCGTAACTGACTATTAAAATATTTTATGAGGAATAGAAATGTGATCCCGAAGAATACCGGCGACAATACATCATTTTCAATTGTATAATAACTGTCTTGTGGTATGAAGGCAACAAGTGCTGGTACTGCAATTGATAAGAATGCATCTTCAGGAAAAAGTTCTTTCGCTATTTCACTTGCTATTACAACAAGTGATACAATGAAAAGAATATTCAAGAATCGTATCCAATACAATAAATATCCGCCTGTTATACCAAGGAGTTGCCCGATATTCATCCATATTCCGGCTAAGAAGTAATAAAGTGGAGCTTGTGATGATTCATGGTTGACGTAATTATTGCTCCAATAGGCAGTTCCTTCTTGGTAATACCGCTGCATCAACGACTCTGGCTTTGTCCATGACGGGGCTTGAAATTTGCCGCCAGGTTGGTCCGCAGCTACATTGAAATACTCCGGCGACTCATAACGAGGAATATAATAAGCAGTTTCGGTCGACAATTTCTCGAAAGATTGCGGGTAATGTCCTGAACTATATTTGATTACAAGGTCTAAATGCGCTTGTTCGTCGAGATTCGTGAAGAAGGGAAATGATGCTGAATAGAAGAAAACACGAGCAGCAGCAAGAATGCAGATGAGCGCAATGATCCATTTGTCGTTTTTATTACCCGTCAAAATATTCATGCCACGAAGCTATTGAAACGAAAAGGCTTCAACTATGATAATGATCAAGGCATATTTGTAAAATAGCATAGGGGAGAATATGTCAGAAATCAACCTAAAACAAAACATCCTGTCTCGAATTAACGGGACAGGATGTTTATGTGGAGGTCGCGAGCGGATTTGAACCGCTGTACAAGGTTTTGCAGACCTCTGCCTAACCGCTCGGCCACACGACCTTTTTGAGTGGGGCAAACATAAAAAAAATTTATGAATTACTCGCCCTTTTTTTGTTTCTAACCGATTTTTAAACTCTTTTCGGGTGCAAAATGTTTCACTTCAGTCACTTTGTAAGATTTTTCAGTTGAAAAATACTTATAATCAGATACTTTTAATTATCTTAGCTACACTAAACAATAATAATATGAGTACCGAGAGAAAGAAAAAAGCGGTGGCAGGATATCGAATGCTGATGATTTTATCGGCCGTTGATGGTATTTTTAATGCGAAAGAGGATAAAATCATCCAACAATACCTAATTGAGAATTTTTCTCATAAGGCCAATCTCGATGATGAGATGGAAGTTTTGGCGGCTTTGCCCCAAGATGAGTACGCAATTCATTTCAATAATGCGATGAACGATTTTTACCTTGACTCAACTGCTGAGGAGCGCAATCACTTCCTCGATTTTGCTGTGAAGTTGGCCATTGCCGACAAAAAAATTACTCCTAAAGAGAATCTATTCCTGAATGAATTATTTAATGCCTGGGAGGCCAATTATTCATTCTGATAGTAAATAAAAAACCCTCGTTATTAGCGAGGGTTTTTTTATTGAGGGAAGATCTCTTATGTAAAGGCGTTGAATCCAGTTACATCCATACCCGTAATTAGTAAATGGATATCGTGAGTTCCTTCGTATGTTACCACACTTTCTAAGTTCATCATGTGACGCATAATTGGGTATTCACCTGTAATTCCCATTCCGCCAAGCATCTGACGAGCTTCACGTGCAATTTGTAATGCCATATTCACATTATTGCGTTTAGCCATCGAAATTTGAGCCGGAGTAGCGCGATTTTCGTTTTTAAGAACACCAAGTCTCCATGTTAAAAGCTGAGCCTTAGTGATTTCTGTAATCATTTCAGCTAACTTCTTTTGCTGCAATTGGAATCCACCGATCGGGCGACCAAATTGTTGTCTTTCTTGAGAATATCTTAAAGCAGTGTCGTAGCAATCCATTGCTGCTCCAATAGCACCCCAAGCGATTCCGTAACGAGCTGAATTTAAGCATCCTAACGGACCTTTAAGGCCTTTGATAGTAGGGAAAATATTTGCTTTCGGAACTTTAACGTTATCGAAAACCAATTCACCAGTAGCACTTGCTCTTAACGACCATTTATTGTGCGTCTCAGGAGTACTGAAGCCTTCCATTCCGCGTTCAACAACTAATCCGCGGATGTCGCCATTCTCATCTTTCGCCCAAACAACAGCGATATCAGCAAATGGAGCATTCGAAATCCACATTTTAGCGCCATTCAAGATCACATGATCACCTGCATCTTTAAAATGCGTAGTCATTCCTGAAGGATTAGATCCATGATCTGGTTCCGTTAATCCGAAACAACCCATCATTTCACCTGTAGCTAATTTAGGAAGGTATTTTTTACGTTGTTCTTCAGTTCCATAGGTATAAATCGGATACATCACCAAAGAGCTCTGTACCGATGCTGTTGAACGAACACCTGAATCGCCACGCTCAACCTCTTGCATAATTAAACCGTAAGAAATTTGGTCTAATCCGCCACCACCGTACTCGGCAGGGATATAAGGACCAAAAGCGCCAACTTCTGCTAAGCCTTTAATGATTTGAGTCGGGAATTCAGCACGTTGTGCATAATCTTCAATAATAGGGGATACATCTCTCTTAATCCACTCTCTAACTGAATCGCGGATTAAACGGTGCTCTTCTGTAAGAAGCTCATCCATAAGATAGTAATCATGTCCCTGGAAACGATCTTTTGCCATAATGTTTTGTTTGTCCCCCCTGATTAGGGGTACTTATTTGCCGCGCAAAGGTACGTTGCTTTGAGCAATTATGGAAACAAACAAGGCCTAAAATGATTTAGGCCTGAGAAAGATCTTTTTTGGGAAATCGAAATTTAGTGATTAGCCTGTTTATTATGTTTAGCTTCTCTTATCATTTTCCACATTGGAACTTCAAGTTTCACTCTTTTTCTTCTTTTGTATCCTAAATTTTTTGCAAGAACATCCACGTTTACCCAGTAAATTTCAAATTGACAATCCTTTAAATTTTTTATTGTGGCATCCCATTGAAGTTTTTCCTTTAATAAACTGTGATCGGTAACCTTCCAAGCTATATAAACTCTTGTCTTTTCTGATTTATTGATTTTAAAAGCGGTACTGTCTCTTTTGTAAAGTTGATTCTCGAGAATATGGTCTGTAGTTGAACTGTCAATCCATTCTGGATAATTAGCACACAGATTTCTTAAGTAGTTTTCAACGGGGCCAAGACAAGTCGGATTTTTTTCATGATATATTTTTTGAAAACCATTGGAATCAGCAATATATATATCAGGTGCGTTGTAGAAAATTTTTTCAGTATTAGTTTCTTCAACATGAGTGTGTGTAAAAAGTAAGTTCTCCTTAGGTAAATTGAATTTCTCCAAAGTTGAGTTTATTTTTTTTGCTGTTTCAAGATGAAGCGGCCTTCTTCCTTCCATTCTAAAAATTATATCAGAACAAGATGAAAGAGAAATTATCCCTAAGATTGCGATAAGGAGATTTTTTTTTGTCATATGAAGAGATTTAAAAACAGGGGCCGAATGACCCCTGTTTTGGTTTGAGATTATTTGCAAGGGAATGTGAGTATATATCCATCGATTGTTTCGCGAATCGGGTAATCTCCGACTTTTATTGTAATTGGGTTCAAAGAGCCCAATGCGCGTGATGATTCATTTGAAAAAGTAAAGTCAGCATCAATTGGCAATGATGTAAATCCAACTAAAGATTTTCTTGCAGTTTCTGAGATGTTTGATTTTGAAACTTGAATCGTTAATGTGTTGAATTCATAGGTAATATCGCAAGTTGTAAGATTTGGGTCTGAATTCTTTGTTGCGTATAATATTAATTCACCACAAATACCTCTTGGTTCAACGCAACCTGTTCTGCTTTTTAAGAACTTAACTAAAAATTTCACCGGAGGTCTCATTTTAACTGCAGTTTCTCCATTTGCATTTCCCATTCCTATACTTCCAACTATTAGAAGTATTAGTAATAATAATTTCGTCTTCATAGGATGGATTATCTGCAGTTAAGTATAATTGTATATGAAGTAGCAGTTTCTTTGATGGAGTATTTTCCCATCAATACAGTTACATCTGAAGAAGCGCCGAATCCTTTAGCTACGTCATAAGGAATAACGAAATTGTCTTCAATTGGGAAGGACGTGATGCCTCTCATTGCCGATTGTGCTTCAGCTCCCATTTCTCCTTTCTGGATATCTAATAATAATTGTGTTCTTGAATAAGACGGTGTTGCGCTTACCATTAATCCGGTGTTGCGAACGCCGATGTCTGATTCAATTGTTAATTTGCAAATTCCAATTCCTGCTTCGCAGTTCTGCTTGCGAGAGGCAATTAGGAAGGAAACTTTAATTGGGCGGAAATGCGATTCTTTTGTGATAACCGGGCTTTCCGCTTTACTGAAACTTGTTAATGCACAAGCAATTAATAGGGTTAATGCTATGATTTTTTTCATTTTAAATTGAGTTTTAGAAAAGGGGTTTTATGAAGTATGATTTTGTTCGCTGTTGAGCCGCGACTGCTTTTCTTTATTAACCTCCCGGCTAATGAAGTAGGTTTTCTTAAGTCTTAAGGCGCATGGCCTATTAGTTGTCTCTGTTGCATAGTGTTTATGTATAAAATTAGAAATGAAAAGCGTATTTGAACAGGACAAATATATCATCACATTTAATATTTTATCCGTTTGCAAACGGTTAGCTATTAACAGCATTTTGTTAATATATAGAAATAAAAAACCCCGCTCAAAATATGAACGGGGCTTCCTGAAATTGCGAAATATTTTACGGTATCAGCTTCTTTTCTTCTACTTGTACTATTTGTTTAGTTACATTGTCGAATAAAAGTGCATATACATATACTTGATTAACTACTGCATCTGTCGGTGTTAATTTAGTGGAATATGTTTTTGTTACTTCTTGTCCTGTTGTTAATCCAGTTCCTACACTTTCTCCGTATGTTCCGTTAAAGGTTCCGCGTAGCATGTGGCGGTGTACGTAGTTCATAATATTATTGGTTCCATCTTTCTGCGGACTAACAATACTGTCTTCTACGAAGTATACAGCTAAGTTTAATTGGTTGCTGTAGTTGTTTACCATCGTTACATTCACCGTCGACGTCATCATGCTGTCGCTTGTTGAGAAGCTATTGCTGATTTTTAATCCGGCATCAGCTCCACGTTGTAACATAGTATCTACGTTTACTTCCCAGTCAGCATATTCGAGAATCTTTTGAACTCCTGTTCCCGTATCATATAATCTGTTTACCATTCCTTTAGGAAAAGGTAAATTGATAACATTAAAGTCGGTGGCGATATCCGTTGCTACTTGCGTTCTGAAATCAGCAGGGAACGGAGGATTATACGATGGTTGTGGTTTTGCAAAGAATCCTGCATGAACGCCCATTATAATAAGGCGATCGCCATAAATATCTTTTAGTCGTTGAGCTTCAGCATGTGAAGCCGGACAAGCTTGGCAGGTATGTCCTGTGAAATCTTCAAGCAATACTTTTCTAACTATTGTATCGGTAGTATCTGTTCCGCCCGTTGAGCTTTTTACTCCGTAAGGTCCTTCTACTTTATCGCAACCAATACTTCCAAGCATTAAAGCTATGCCTGTTGCTAACACTAATTTTGAGAATATATTTTTCATTTTCGCTTTATGTTCTTTTAAAATCTGCTTGTAATTGTTACGTTAAATCCGTTGCTCGCAGGAACAAATCGGCATACGCCGCCAACACATAATAACCCTGCTCTCTGACGCGCATAAGCTAAACTGATTCTAGTTGCTCCTTTGTTATAGGCTAAGCTTGCATTATAATAATGGAAACGGTGGTGTTCATCTTTGTTTCCATAATTCCATTCGTCGAATACAGCAATTGTCCAATGTGGTGCATAACTGTATTCTACTAACGCCATTGCCCAGTTTTTCTTGTCTTC
>JAHEYP010000036.1:0-16811 GCA_023251535.1 Bacteroidota bacterium | reverse complement strand
AATAACGCTTCTCCGTTTTTGTAAATAAATTTATTTACAATTGAAGGATCGTTTATTTTGTAAGCATATTCTGCATCGAAAGAAACGCTGCCGTATGCAATAGTTGTTCTTCCTGCATAAGCACCTACGTTTTCAGGCAAAATACGTGAAGGGCTATCGTCTTTCTGATACTTACTCACGAAACTACCGCCTAGGCCTATACGAAGTTTTTTAGCTTCCCATCCAGGAATAAAATCGTTCAATTGTAAGTCGCCATCAAAGCCTCTTACGATTCCAGGACCTTTTGCAAAATAATTTCTTTGCTCAGCAATAAAACCTTTCAATGTAATTCCTTTTACAGGAGTGTATCTTACATGAAGTCCGTCCATTGCGTTGTCAACTCCTAACGCACGTTCTTCATAACTTCTGAAGATTAGTCCGCTACCAAATTGATCGTAGAAATTTCCGGCAGTAATTGTTATGCCGTCATTAGTAAAGCTAGCATAACGATAAGTGATGCCGCTTCCTTTGTAATTAGGATCGAATCCTTGAAGTACATTCAAGTAACTTTCATAACGAATTCCTGCTTTGAAATTTCCGTAATCAAAATTCAAATTCATGAATCCGTTGCTTAGAACTTTCTCGGGAACTTCAGGAGCATCAATTAAACTGTCTTTAATATAATATTGAGAGTTGACTTCGAAGTTGCCGGAAATATTCGACATGTTTGGTGCTTGCTGACCTTTTGCAGTATTCGCAAAACATGTAATGGCTGCACTAAACAATAAGTATTTTAAGGTAGATTTATTCATAAAGGTTAGAAGGTCTTTTTTGTTAAAATAAATCAGGGAACTTAATTGTCTGAGTTCCCTGATTGTATTTGATTGCTTAACGGGAAATTATTTTCCTGTCAGCTTTTTGATTTCTTCGTAAAGACGGTCTTCGTCGCCGGGTGAATAATTGTTGTGTTGGCTTACTAATTTGCCTTTACCGTCGAATAAGAAAGTATGCGGAATAACATTTACTCCCATCGCACGTTTGAAATCGCCGTTAGGGTCAAGTAAGATTGTATAATCCCAACCTTTTCCTGCAACAAAAGGAGCAACAGAATTCATTGTTCTGCTATCATCAATTGAAACAGCATAAACTTTAACTCCTGTTTCTTCTGTCCAGTCTGAATAGTCATCGCTGATTGCATTTAATTCAGATACACAAGGCTTGCACCATGTTGCCCAAAAATCAATGATGAATGGCTTTCCGTCATTACTGATTGTTGCCGTGTTAAACGCTTTTCCGTCGAGTGATTTGATGTTTGCTGCAGGTACATCTGATTTAGTTCCTGTTTGAGCAAACAAAGTTGTGCTTCCGATTAATAATGCAACTGCTAACGCTAATTTTTTCATTGGTAATTGTTTGAGTTTTATTTGTGAAAGGGCTAAATAGTTTTAATGCAAATGCTTCACATTTGTCATACAGGCAAGTGCATATCAATAGTTGTACCTTAATTTGTGACTTACCTGAATTTATCATGATGAAACGGGTGGTTCCGTTTTTCTATTGGGTTACTTGACCAATGAACAGCGAATGTTCTTTGGGACTAGTTACCATCTTCCAGGAAATTAGGGTCGTTAAAAATACTTAAATTCCTTCATTCGGCAAGTATAATTTCCCGCCGGCTGCTTGTTGTGCTAAAAGAGCTTCCGCTGGTAAAAAAATGAAAAAATCTTCGAAAAGTGCAAGGGTGGATTTTTCGAAGTTTAAAGTTTGGGAAATATTTGTAACTAATTCATTTTCTGTGTTTAAGGCAATGAAAGTAGGTTTTCGAAATTGTATTCAGATAATTCCTCCGATTTTTTTGATTTTATGTTTGTGTTAGAACAGGTTTATTACTATTTTTACTATTCCAAACAACTTTATATTGCCTTAGATGAAAAAACAATTACTCTTAGTATCTATGTTTCTTGCGTTTTTTGGTGCTGCTCAGGCTCAAAGTCTGTCGGCTTCTAACTACGTATTAACTGTGTCTGACCCGGGTAACCAAACCACACTTGAGTCATTCGCTAAAATTCAAAATAACAGCGCAAGTCCTATTAATGTTCAAGTTGAAAGAACGATCATCAACCTGCCTGCAGGAATGGATGAATTATTCTGTTTTGGTATTTATTGCAACCCTCCGGGAACTGCTGCCACTTCTTACAATACAGTATTAAACGCGGGAGCTCAAAACACGTCTTTCAAGGCTGATGTGCTTCCAAACGGTAACTGTGGAACTGCTACTATAAAGTATAATTTTTATGATCTCGACAATCCTTCAGATAGCGTTGCATTAACATTGAATTTCGCATTCTGTACAGTAGGATTAAATGAAAATGCTGAGTCTTTTGGTATGTCGCGCCCATTGCGCAATCCTGCTGATCAGTTCACAGTATTTGCATATAATTTACAGAATGATAACAACGGCGATAAACTGTTAGTTTACAATATGCTTGGTTCATTAGTTAAAACAATGGATGTTACAGGTAAAAACGGAAGTTTAGTTGTAAATACTTCTGATCTTAAATCAGGTGTTTATTTCGCTTCTTATGTAAGCAATAACAAAGTGAAAAACAGCTACAAACTAGTTGTTGCTCATAGATAATACATTAAAATATTTGTTGAAAGGCCGACCTCACCGTCGGCCTTTTTTTGTTTGAATTTCTAATTAAGATCATAGTTTGTTCTGAGTATTGCTAAAATTTCTTCTTAGCGATTTTGTATCTTCGTAATCCTTAATAGTAAATGTGTAGAAGTTATGCCAGATTTTAATCAAGAGGCCCTCGATTACCACGAAGCCGGCCGCCCGGGGAAAATAGAAGTTATCCCTAGTAAACCATACAGCACGCAACGCGACTTAGCTTTAGCTTATTCTCCTGGTGTTGCTGCTCCTTGCCTTGAAATTGAAAAGAACCCTGATGACATTTATAAGTATACCGCAAAAGGTAATCTTGTAGCTGTAATTTCGAACGGTACAGCCGTTTTAGGTCTCGGAAATATTGGTCCTATGGCTTCAAAGCCTGTAATGGAAGGTAAAGGATTGTTATTTAAAATCTTTGCTGATATCGACGTGTTCGATATAGAAATCGATCAAACTAACGTAGATGATTTCGTGAAAACGGTGAAGGCTATTTCTCCAACTTTCGGTGGAATTAACCTCGAGGATATTAAAGCTCCTGAGTGCTTTGAGATCGAAAAACGTCTGAAGGCTGAGTTGAAAATTCCAATCATGCACGATGATCAGCATGGTACTGCCATTATTTCGGGAGCCGCTCTGATCAATGCGTTGGAAATCGCCGGCAAGAAAATCGAAAACGTAAAAATCGTTGTAAATGGTGCAGGTGCTTCGGCTATTTCTTGTACTACTTTGTTTGTTTCCTTGGGAGCAAAACTCGAGAATATCGTCATGCTTGATAGTCACGGAGTAATTCGTACTGACCGTGATAATCTCGATATCCACAAGATTCGTTTCGCTACTAAACGCGATATCAATACACTCGAAGAGGCAATGGTTGGTGCCGATGTCTTTGTCGGTCTTTCGAAAGGGAATATTCTGAAAGGTGAAGACTTAAAAACAATGGCTGCCGATCCTATCGTTTTTGCTATGGCGAATCCTGATCCTGAGATAAAGTATGAGGATGCATTGGCAGCTCGCGCTGATGTGATTATGGCTACAGGCCGCTCCGATTATCCTAATCAGGTGAATAATGTAATTGGTTTCCCTTTCATTTTCAGAGGAGCACTCGATGTTAGAGCTACGCAGATAAATGAAGCTATGAAATTGGCTGCTGTTTATGCAATTGCTCAATTGGCAAAAGAGCCTGTTCCTGAGATTGTAAATTTGGCTTATAACAAGAGAAATATTTCGTTTGGCAAGGAGTATATTATTCCAAAACCTCTTGATCCCCGTTTAATTCATACTATTTCTCCTGCCGTTGCTAAAGCTGCAATCGATTCGGGTGTTGCCTTGAAACCAATTACGAACTGGACAGCCTACGAAAGTGAGTTGAAAAAACGTCTTGGTCTCGACAATAAACTTATTCGAGTTATCACAAGCAAGGCTAAGCAAAATCCTAAACGTATCGTTTTCGCGGAGGCGGATACTTATAAGATTTTAAAAGCCGCGCAAATTGTTAGTGAAGAGGGAATTGCTAAGCCTATCCTACTCGGAAATAAGACGAAAATTGAAGCGCTTATTAAAGAACATAATCTTCGATTAAACGATATCGCAATTATCGACCCTCGTGAAGAAGCCGATATGTTACACGATTTCTCGGAGATCTTCTTTGAAAAGCGTAAGCGCAGAGGATTTACTTTATATGAGTCGCGCAAGATTATGCAAGAGCGTAATTACTATGGAGCAATGATGGTTGAAACGGGACAAGCTGACGCGATGATTAGCGGACTTACTCGTAATTATACTGAGACAATTAAGCCCGCACTACGCGTGATCGGTACCAAAAGCGCAACTTCTAAAGTGGCAGGTATGTACATCATGATTACTAAAGATGGTCCTGTTTTCTTTGCCGATACTACTATTAATATTAATCCTACAGTTGAGGAATTAGTAGAAATTACATTGCTAACAGCCGAGGCTGTTCGTCAGTTTAATATTGTGCCTCGCATCGGATTACTTTCTTATTCAAATTTCGGTTCTTCAAATACCGAAAGCGCAATAAAAATGAGAAAAGCTGTTGAGATTCTACACGCTAAGTACCCTGACTTAATTGTTGATGGTGAGATTCAAGCGAACTTCGCATTTAATCAACATTTGCTTAAAGATAATTTCCCTTTCAGCGATTTAGCTGAAGGTGGCGTAAATACATTAATATTCCCTAACCTTGATTCTGGAAATATCGCTTATAAACTATTGCAAACTGTGGGTGCTGCTGAAGCTATCGGACCAGTTCTTTTAGGAATGAAAAAGCCTGTGCATATCCTTCAGTTGGGGTCTTCAGTTCGTGAAATTGTAAACATGGTAACAATTGCAGTTGTTGATGCTCAATCTCGTGTTCCAAATAATGATGTAAAGCCGGAATCGGTTAACGCATAATTTAATTTTATCGTACAAGGGTTATAGCTTGTTTTATTGAATATTGTTTCAATAATCCATTGCTGTAACCCTTGTATTTTAATAGAACAGCATAAATTCCTTCTTCGCAATCATTACCCTTGAATTTTCCATCCCATTTTTGATCTGGATTATCTCCTTGAAAAATAATTTCTCCCCAACGATTAACAATAATTAGCGATGCGTTTTCAATTACGCACTCATAATATATAGAATAAAAATCGTTCGTTTGATCGTCGTTCGGACTAAAGCTGTTTGGTAAATAAACATAGCAATCGCATTTTTCATATTTAACGTCGATGCTGTCAACCGCATTACCACATTGATTCGAAGCTGTCACAATATAAATTCCTTCTTTAGTGACAGAACGAATACTACCTGTTTGTCCGTTTTCCCAAATCACATCTTCATTGCTCTGGGCCAAAAGTGTTTTGTATTCACCAGTGCAATACGCGCTTGTGTCTGTGATAATTGTCACTGTTGGCAATTCGGCAACGTTGATATATTCCTTCTTTAAAATCGTATCGCTGTAGCATTCTCCAGTTGTAATAAGTTGTACGTCAAATATTCCAGAGTTTGGATAGCATATGGCAGTCTCGGTTTTTTGATTCCCAATAACTTGGTTAGTTCCAACAAATGACCATTCCCAAGCGTAACTTGGAGCACTTCCTGTATCGCTAAAGCTGATGCAGTCGCCAGCGCAAATTTTTAAGTCGGAACCCTCGAATCCATAACTCACTACGGGAGCATTTTGCGTTTGAATCATTGAAACATTATCGATGTCGATATAGTCAGATTCCGCAATTTGAAGGCACGGGTTTGAAAGTGTGTTTGCATTGCAAAAAAGCCCAATAATCAGTTGGTCGTAACAGCTGTCGGCAGTAAACGAACGTGTAAATGTTTGATAATTGCCAGACTGTAATTCATTGATTCCAATTCTGATCTGTGGATTAGCATCACTACAGCCAAAGACGGGAAAGGAAATGTTATTGCTTTTTTTGATAAAAAGTAATCCCAAACTATAGCAGTCGATTGCCGGTCCTGGTCCGCCCATTGGATTAATCATCGCATCAATTTTCAACTCATATTTCTCACCAGGAATTAATGTTTTTGGCAAATTTGTTTTTATCGCCTCCCCATACCAGCTGGTAGGTGAAAGTATATAGGGAGGAAAAGAGACTAATCCGATACAACCTGCTCCCGAAGCGGGTATGCCGTAAGGCCCGATAGTGCTAGGTGCATAATATCCGCAAGTATAAAAGTCGGCTGTGCCAATAGCCGAATCCCATTGCTGGCAATACGTTATTTGACTTTGATTTACAGGGCATTGGCTGTATAATTCGAATCCCGGATTACCTAAAAGATTCTGCGCTTGAGCGGAAAAGCTCAAAAGGCAAAAAGCAAAAAATCGGACAAAATTCATGTGAGCAAATAACGCAAATGAAATGATTAAATGGTAGTTGATTTTTATCTGTTAATCATTTAATTGTCAAAAACATCGTCATTCGAGAAACATCTTTATTTTTGCAAATATGTACGATTATTTTAATGGCAAAATCGCCGCACTTACTCCTACCCATGTAACGGTAGATTGTGGAGGAGTTGGCTATCATTTACAAATCTCTCTCTATACATTCTCGGCAATAAAAGAAGCCACAAATGTGAAGCTTTATGCACATCAAGTAGTGCGTGAAGATGCACATTTGCTGTTCGGATTTTGTGATGAAGACGAGCGTTATATGTTTCGTGAGTTGTTGAATGTCAATGGAGTAGGAGCAACTACAGCTCGAATCATTCAGTCGTCTTTAACGCCCGATCAGTTACGTTCTGTTATCTCTAAAGGAGATGCGGTAACACTCCAAAAAGTAAAAGGAATAGGTACTAAAACGGCACAAAGAATAGTGCTCGATTTACAAGATAAAATCAATAAAGGTCAAACAACATCGGCAACTTCTATTCCGGGTGTACACAATACAGCCCGCGAAGAAGCGTTAAGTGCTTTGTTAACATTGGGTTTTGCCCGAGTTAGCGCTGAAAAAGCATTAATGCTGGCTCAGAAAAGTGCAGGAGCAGAAGCCAGAGTGGAAGATCTGATTAAAGTGGCTTTGAGCTATCTGTAAATCGATATTGAAAAAAAAGTGAAAAATAGGGGGATCGAAGGCCATTTCGATAGCTCTCTATTGACTCATTTGTGCTATTTTAGACCCCTTATTACCTGATTAACCGACCTTCTTAGACCAAGTTGAAAAATTTCCGCTCATATTCTCTCCTTACGCTAGGTGTATTATCGTTGTTCACGCTCGTATGGGCCAATAGTCCGGGGAAGCTGCATGCAGAGTTCCCTAAACTTGTTGCCCCTCTAGATACTCCGACTACCAACGCGCCCGGGAATGTAAATCTTCCCTATCCATTCAAAGATCGTTATGCTGATCCATATAGCTCTCAAAATCCAGAGAGCCCTTTGTATTTGAATACTCCTTCGAATATTAAAACTACCATTGAGTATGATCCTGATGAGCGTCAGTATGATATCAATGAAAAAATGGGAAATCAATTTTTTAGAAGTCCTAGTTACATGACTTTTGAAGAGTTTAAAGAATCGCAATTCAAGAATAGCACTAAAGATTACTGGAAGAAAAAAGCAAACGAAGAAAGTTTAACACAACGTAAATCAGGATTCTCTCCTCGTCTGTATGTAGGAGGTGAAGCCTTCAATAGAATTTTCGGAGGAAACACAATCGATATTCGTCCTCAAGGATCTGCTTCATTAAGTTTCGGACTGAACGTAAGTAAATATGATAATCCTACATTGCCTGAACGTCAACGTAAGAATACCACATTCGACTTCAAAGAGAAAATCCAAATGAATGTGATTGGTAATATCGGAGAGAAATTAAAGATCACTACCAACTATAATACAGAAGCCAGTTTTGATTTCGAGAATCAAATCAAGTTAGAGTACACAGGTTACGAAGACGAAATCATTCAGAAGATTGAAGCAGGTAACGTTGCATTGCCACTCAATAGTCAGTTGATTCAAGGTAGTCAAAGTTTATTCGGATTAAAAACGCAATTGAAGTTTGGTCGACTAACGGTGACGTCTATCCTATCTCAGCAAAAAGGTAAAGCATCAAATATTGAAGTGAAAGGTGGAGCAACAACAACTAAGTTCGATATCTCTGCTGATCAGTATGAAGCGAATAAACATTACTTCATCGGAAATTACTTCAAAGATAACTACGATAAAGCTTTAAAGGATCTTCCTTTCATCAACTCTACCGTTAACATTACTCGTATTGAAGTTTGGGTAACCAATAAAAACAATTCTACGGATAATACTAGAACCATTTTAGGTTTGATGGATTTAGGTGAATCGAACTTTTACAATGTTTCAGATCCCGGCTTAATCAACAGTGCTGCTCCTTTTAACGATCCATATCCTTCAGATTCAGCAAACAGTTTATACGCAAACTTATTGACGAACTATCCTTCATTGCGAGATGTTGGATCAGTGCAAAATACTATGTCGTCAGTTCCAAGTTTAAGTTCATCGCGCGATTATGAAGTTGTTCAGAATGCACGTAAGTTGAATCCGAATGAATATACTTTCAATGCTCGCTTAGGTTATGTATCCCTCAATCAATCATTAAACAGCAATGAAGTTTTAGGAGTTGCATATGAGTACACTGTTGGTAACAAAGTGTATCGTGTGGGAGAGCTTACAACATCTGGAGTAGAGCCTCCAAAGGTGTTAGTGATGAAATTATTGAAAGCTCGTGTTACGAATACTAAACTTCCGACATGGGATTTGATGATGAAAAACATCTATGCATTAGGTGGATTTCAAATCGATAAAAAGGATTTCAAATTGGATGTCCTTTACTACGTTGATACAATCGGAAATAGAATCAACTATCTTCCTGTAGGAACAAATGAGCCTAATGTTTATGCTCGTCCTTTGAACCGTTTCTTCAGCCTCGATAAATTGAATAGCAATAATGATCCTCGTCCCGATGGTGAATACGATTTCATTGAAGGGGTAACCATTAACAGTAACAGCGGACGAATTATCTTCCCTGTGCGTGAACCATTCAGTGGTTATTTGAGAAGCCAATTTGCGAGTCAAACAAATGCTGATGTTTATGCATACGACGTTTTGTATGACTCAACAAAAACTGTGGCATTACAACAACCTGAGAAAAACAAGTTCAGCTTAAAAGGAAGTTACTCAAGTAAATTCGGATCAGATATTCCTTTGAATCAAATGAATATTCCGGAGGGATCTGTAAAAGTAACAGCGGGAGGAATTCCGTTAACCGAGAATGTCGATTATACCGTTGATTATAATTTAGGACGTGTAAAGATCATCAACCAAAGTATTTTGAACTCTGGAACGGCGATCAACATTTCACTCGAGAGTAACTCACTTTTTAGCATTCAATCGAAGACATTATTCGGATCACGATTTGATTATGTGGTGAATAAAGATTTCGTGTTAGGTGGTACAATCATGCGTCTCAATGAACGTCCGATTACACAGAAGGTAAACTTCGGTGATGAACCGATAGCAAACACAATGTGGGGCGTTGACGGAACATGGAAAAAAGAATCTCGTTGGTTAACGAAGATGATCGATAAGCTTCCAGGAATCTCAACGAAAGCACCTTCGAACATCACTGTTAGCGGAGAGTTTGCGAATTTGATTCCAGGTAATAGTAAAGCGATTGGTAAAAACGGTACAGCATATATCGACGATTTTGAAGGCAGTCAAACAACTATCGATTTAAAATCGAACGTAGGTGCATGGACGTTAGCGTCAACACCGCAAAGTCGCTTTACTGAAGCAAAGATTGATTCAATTTCACGTGCATATGGATATAATCGTGCGAAGTTCTCGTGGTATATCATCGATCCATTGTTCTACCGAAATCAATCGGGAGTAACTCCATCGCATATCACGTCAAATGATATCTCAAATAATTTAGTGCGTCAAATTCCCGAGAAGGAAATCTTCCCAAATAAAGAAGCACCGCAAGGACAAACAGTAATTCTTCCTGTGATGAACATGTCGTTCTATCCAGAAGAAAGAGGTCCTTATAACTACGACGTATTACCAACGCCATATTCAGCAGGGGTAGCAGCTGATGGTAAATTAAATAATCCTGCTTCACGTTGGGGAGGAGTTATGCGCCGAATTGAGTCGACAGATTTTGATGCTGCGAATATTGAATTCATTCAGTTTTGGATGATGGATCCATTCAACAGTAATAGTCAAAATGTAAACGGTGGAGAACTTTATTTCGATTTAGGTAATATTAGTGAGGATATCTTGAAAGATGGTAAGCTGGAATATGAAAACGGATTGCCTGCAACAGGAGATACTTCCTTAGCGAATAAAACAGTTTGGGGATTCACTCCGAAAACACAACCTCCGATTATTTATGCATTCGATAATAATCCCGATGCACGTCAATACCAAGATGTCGGTTTAGACGGAGTTAGAAACGGATTAGAACAAGCGGTGTTCCAAGATTATCTTTCTCAATTATCAAGTCAAGTATCGCCAGTAGCGTATCAGTCTGCTTTAACAGATCCTTCATCCGATAACTACCACTACTATCGCGGTACAGATTTCGATAATTCGCAGAAGAGTATTCTCGATCGTTACAAAGAATATAGTAATCCTGACGGAAACTCTCCAACAGAAAATCAAAGCACTGAATCATATTCAACATCTGCAACAACAATTCCTGATGTAGAAGATGTAAATAAAGATTTCAACCAAGAAGCATCGGAGCAATTCTATGAATATCATGTTCCGATTCATCAAGGCGACTTAGATGTTGGAAGAAATTTTATCGTAGATAAAATCACTCGTAATGTTGCTTTGCCTAATGGGTCAACAACTACGGTAACATGGTATCAATTCAAAATTCCTATTCGCGATATTCAAACTAATCCGAATATTACAAAGTACGGAGATATTGAAGGCTTCAATACAATCAGCTTTATTAGGACGTACATGACAGGTTTCAGTGAACCGATGACATTACGTTTTGCTAAATTGGAATTTTTACGTGGTGAGTGGAGGAAGTATGCATACGACTTGCATACAGCAGGTGAAATTATTCCTGGTGATCCAAACTCAGGAACATTTGATATTGCTGCTGTAAGTATTGAAGAAAACGGAAATAGAACTCCTGTTCCTTATGTTATCCCTCCGGGAATTGAGCAAGAAACAAATATCGGATCAACAACTTTGCAAAGATTAAATGAGCAATCATTGTCGTTGAAAGTATGTGATCTTGAAGATGGCGATGCGCGCGCAGCATTTAAAAATCTTGATCTTGATCTTAGATCATACAAGAAAGTGAAGATGTTTATTCATGCAGAGTCATCAGGAGTGGCCGACGATTTAAAGGATAACGATTTATCCGTATTCGTTCGTGTGGGTAACGACTTCACAGAAAACTATTATGAATATGAAGTTCCTTTAAAGATTACGAAGTGGGGATCAACAGATGCATATTCGATTTGGCCTGAGTCAAATAATCTCGAGTTGGATCTTGATAAATTTGTGAATTTGAAATTGGCAAGAAATACAGCCATTGAAAATTCTGGTGGGTCAGTAAATATTACCAACCTGTATTCAACTACTGATGAAGATGGCAAGAATCATATCGCCATTAAAGGAAATCCGTCGCTTAGTAGTGTTCGTACAATCATGATAGGTATTCGTAATCCTAAACGTGATCCGTTGAATCCAGGTAGTGATGATGGAGCAACGAAATGCGGAGAGATTTGGGTGAATGAGTTACGCTTAACCGACTTCGATAAGAAAGGAGGTTGGGCTGCTACAGGTCGTGTTACAACCAAGTTAGCCGACGTAGGTAACGTAGCAGTTACAGGAACGCATAAGTCGATTGGCTTCGGAAGTATTGAACAGAAAGTAAGTGAGAGAAGAAGAAGTGATGAAACATCATTCAACGTTACATCATCATTATATCTCGGAAAATTCCTTCCTGAAAAGGCTGCATTAGATATTCCAATGTATGTTAACTACGGAACTGTAGTTAGCAATCCTCAATATGATCCTTTAGATCAAGACGTGCCATTTGATGATGCATTAGCAAATGCTCAAACGAAAGCAGATAAAAAAGAACTTAAAAAGAGATCACAAGATTATACGCGAAATAAGAGTATCAACTTTACTAATGTGAAGAAAAATCGTGTTGGAAATGCAAAAGCGCATATCTATGATGTCGAGAACTTCAACTTCACTTATGGATATGATGAAATTTTCCATCGCGATATCAATATTGAATATGATGTAACTAAAACGCATAAAGGAGCACTTGGTTATAACTTCAATACTACACCTAAATATTTTGCACCACTTGCAAAATCAGCGGGAATGAAATCGAAGTATTTGAAATTAATTAAGGATGTAAATATTAATCTAATTCCTACAAGCTTGAATTTCCGTATGGATGTTCAACGTATTTATGGAGAGAAGTTATATCGCAATAATACCGGGTACTCAGATATTGTTCGCGATACATTCTTCAATAAGAACTTCGATATGCGTCGCGTGTATGATTTGAAATATGACCTAACTAAATCAATCAAAATCGATTTTAACGCTAATAACTACGGAATTATTGATGAGCCAGAAGGTAAGATTGATAATCAAGAAGAACGCGACTCTATCAAGAGTAATATTTTCGGTAAGAACTATTTCTTAGGAAGAAATAAGCAATACACACATGCAGGTAATGTAAGTTATCAAGTGCCATTGAATAAATTCCCATTAACCGATTGGATTTCGGTGAATGTGAAATACGGATTCAATTATAACTGGCAAGCAGGACAATTCCTGCAAGATTCTGCAACAGGAGCATTTGGAATTGATCCTCGAACCGGAAATACAATTCAGAACTCGAATACAAAACAAGTGAATGGTAATTTTACATTAACTACTTTGTATAATAAGATTCCATTCTTAAAACGAATAAACTCACCGAAACCTGCTCGTCAGCCAAGAGTGAAAAATGCTCCGAAGCCGGAACCATCAAAAGCGGCTAGCGATACAACTGGTGGTAAGAAACCTGTTGTTCCTAAAGTGAAACAACCGAATGCTATTCCGGATGGTGTTCGATTTGTTGGAAAGATGTTGATGGGAGTGAAAACAATCGGATTTACTTACAGTGAAACGAATGGAACTGTATTGCCTGGTTATATGAATTACTCACAAGCATTTGGTCAGGATTTAGACAATAACTCTCCGGGATTAGGATTTGCCTTCGGTAGTCAGAAAGATGTACGTGAGAAAGCGGTACGTGATAATTGGCTTACTACAGATACTAGTTTGAATTCATCATTTGCACGAACGTACAATCAAAACTTCTCGGGAAGAAGTACGATAGAGCCATTCGATGGAATGAAAATCGAATTGAATGTAACACGTCAGTTTACGAAAAATAATTCTGAATACTTCCGTTGGAATGGTTCTCAATTTGAATCGCAAAGCGTAACTGAAACAGGTAACTTTAGTATCTCTACAATTTCTCTTAACACAGCTTTTGTAAAAGATGATAAAGACACTTATGCAAGTTCGGTGTTTGATGAGTTCTCGAAGAATAGAAAGATTATTTCAGAACGTTTAGCTGCCGATAATCCTAATTCAATAGGCTTTGCAGCTGCCGATACATTCGGAGTGATATATAACGATGGATATACTGGAACACAGCAAGAAGTATTAACGATGGCGTTCCTATCTGCTTACACTGGTAAGTCGGCAAGTTCAATAAAGTTGAATCCGTTTACTAAAATGCCATTACCTAACTGGAGAATAACTTATGATGGATTAAGTAAACTTCCGTTATTTAAGCAGCTCTTCAATACTGTAAGTTTGACACATAGTTATCGTTCTACATACAGTATTAATACGTTCAATCGTAATCTCAACTATGTTGAGTCGAGGTATCAAATTGCAAGAGATCAAAGCGGAAACTTTATTCCTGCTCGTGAATTCGGACAAATTTCGATCTCAGAACAATTTGCTCCGTTAATTGGAGTCGATGTTACTTGGAAAAATAATATCCAAACAAGAGTCGAATTCAAACGCGATCGTAACGTATCGTTGACATTTGCAGGAGTGCAGGTTACTGAGGTGAAAGGAAATGAAATTACTTTCGGATTTGGATATCGCTTGCCTAAATTCAACCTTCCATTTGGATTGGGAGGAAAGAAGGCTAGAACATCAGGAAACTCTCTTAACTTGACTGCCGACTTTAGCGCGAGAAGAAATGTGACGATAATCAGAAGATTATTAGAGGGCGTGAATCAACCTACAGCAGGGTTAAATGTGTACTCTATAAAAGGGGCTGCGGATTATGCTGTAAGTGAGCGATTAAACGTTCGTTTGTTCTATGAGCAGACTATCAATACGCCGGTAATTTCTACTTCATATCCTACTTCAAATATTAATACAGGAGTGGAAATCAGGTTCTCATTATCGCAATAATATATTAAATTTGTCATCTGAAATTGAAAACACCGTAAATCGGAACACAATGAATATACCAGCAGAATTAAAGTACACCAAAGATCACGAATGGGTTCGTGTAGAAGGTGATGTAGCAACAATCGGAATTACTGACTTCGCTCAAAGTGAATTAGGTGATATCGTTTATGTTGAAATCGAAACAGTAGGCGATACTGTTGAGAAAGAAGCAGTTTTCGGTACAGTTGAGGCTGTAAAAACAGTTTCTGACTTGTTTATGCCTTTAACAGGCGAAGTACTTGAGTTAAACTCAAAGTTAGAAGGTGAGCCTGAATTAGTAAACTCTGATCCTTATGGCGACGGCTGGATGGTGAAAGTTAAAATTGCTGATGCATCTCAAGTTGCTGATTTGTTAGATGCTGCTGCATACGGTTCATTGATTGGAGCTTAAAATCTAAACGATGTTTATAAAGAATAATTGGCCCGGCATTAGTTGGGCCATTATTATATTCGTACTAAGCAGTATTACTCCTCCTGCGATTTATATTCCGGATCTATTCGATTTATTTACTCCGGATAAAGTCGCGCATTTTATTATTTATGCTATTCTCGTTTTTCTCTTGACATTAGGATTCAAAAAAACTCCCGGTCGATTATCGAGAAATCAATTTTCTTTTTCAGTATTATTCTCTGCAGGTTATGGCGGGTTAATCGAATTGTATCAAGGATACTTCCTCTCTGATAGAGTAGGAGACTGGGTCGATTTTTTAGCAAACTGTATAGGTTGCGTAATTGGTTGGCTCGTTGCTAGATTTGCTATCGGAAGATCAGAGAAAATTGCCAAGTAAAAATTTAGAAAGAAATAAATTGTTAAATCGTTAGTAGCTCGTATGAACTACTTTTTTGCATCGTGCTGAAACCACTTTTCCGAAGCCATATCCTATTCCAATTGCTAAAGGATAGTCGCCTGCCCAATGAACTCCGTTGTTTACCATTGAAAATGCAACCATGCTTGCTAAGGTATATCCAATGGGCTTTATCCATTTTTTCTCGGGATAATTTTCTGCAAGGATAGTTACTGCACAAATTACAGTTGCTAAATGTCCTGAAGGAAATGCATCGTAAACAGGAGTGTTTTTTTGATAGTCATTGAATGAAGGAAATGGTTGCCACTTTCCACCGTCTTGTGTTGATCGTATTGGGGTCTCTCTTCCTGTAATTCGTTTTACTACTTGCGTAGCTATCCCCATTGCAATAAAAGCCTCTGTTAACTGACTAGCGGTACTTACAGCTCTCATGTCATGATGACGAGCTCCATAATAAAGTAATCCTCCTCCAAGTAACAATGCAGGATAACCTTGACCTAATGTGTAAAAAACAGTGTTAATGTTTTGAGGAATACTAATGATACTTACTTTTTGTCCGTTGAGCTTTGGGGCAAATACATCTTTGTAACTACTGTTTCTTACGAGATGTATATCGTCGCAAAAACGCTGAGTTTCATTCGTGATATTTTGATCGTTTTCAATCAGAACTCCGGAGGTAAAAGCAATAATGGCTAAATAGGGCCAACTCTGTCCTTTTACAGAATACTTGCAAAATCCCCACATGTCGCGAGGAACTTTTAATCCGAAATCTAATAATCCAGGTTTGTCGTATACCAGTTTTTTCCCGTTTCCCAAATCATATTCCGTTTTCCAAATGGGTTTAAGTGAATCACTTTTTACGGATGAGGAATCTTGGCAAAGACTGTCACTGATTTCAATTCCTCCAAATGAATTGCTACTTGATAAAACACACAACAATATTGTTACTGCGACGAACGTGAATTTCTTCATGAAGGAATTGATCTATTTATCTGCGAATTAAGCGCATTTTAGTCAATAAAAAAAGCATGACCTTGTATGGCCATGCTTGAAGTAGGAAGAAAAATTGGGATTATTGCGAATCAGGGTTTCTGAATAATTCGAAACTCGAATTCGTAACGGTAATATTGAAGGTAGTAACTTGTCCAGTTGTTTGATTTATTTCTTGTCGGATGAAGGAACCATCTAATGATCCGATTACTTTTCCTCCAACAACACCATATTGAGATATGATAATGTTTGCATCATCTGATATGTATTGTTTTCCATTAATACTGATTGCAGCGTTTGCATTTGATGTTAGCGTATTCCAAGTGCCGGGTTGCTTTCCATCTATGCCAAATTCCATTACAATATT
>JAHEYP010000035.1 GCA_023251535.1 Bacteroidota bacterium | reverse complement strand
AGTTTATCAACAATTAAGACAAATGGCGGTAAAACGGCTTAATATCGGTCTTGTGTAGGTTTAGAATTGCCACCCGGCATCAAATTCAGCGGGTTTATGAGCACTCTATCGAAGTGGAAATACTGACAAATATACCATACCTCATCGCCATCGATGCGTGTATAAAAGCGGTCCATATCGAATGGCAACGGTTTTCCTGTGTTCTCATCCACTTGATTTCGAGAAGATGCTGTGATCGGCTTACGGAACAAACGGATGGTCTTAGTGTAATTACGATCGTCGGTTACCGACACCACCGAGAACGGAGCCGTTTTCATAATTGAATCGGCTTGTGCGGTACGTAGGTTCGCCTCTACCCTCTCGAAATTGGTCTTGCTAAACACTTCCAAATACTTTCTCATTTTCATGATATCGATATTAGGAACTTGCTTTAATGGCTGCGTAAAGGCTACCGCAAAAGTTGAATCTGGATTACGTGTTACCGAGAAATTACGATCAGCTTTAGTAGTATTTTTTACGTCGATATGAACAATTGTACGCGGATCGAAACGGAAAATGATACGATCTCTCCATTCATTTTCATTGGCAAAATAGCGCGTCGAAAGGAATCCGTTGAATCCCGGGATATGCATAATATAAGGCACCGTTGAATGCTCGAGGTACATAAAAGTACCGAGGTTATCCATGGTAGGATGTCCTACATAATATGTTTTAGCCAATTTACCTTTCTGATAAATTTCGATTTTCACCGAGCGAGCCGCCATTAACTTCATGGTATTGTTGTAGAGATTTTTCCCTACGGGACTCCTCACTTCCAATAACTTAACCGTTTCGAGGAGATTATTTACAGCATCTTGACGAGCAGGATATTTTTGGTTTACCATCCATTGATCGATGCCTGCACGGGTCAGCAAAGCAGTGCGTCCGTCGCGGTCGGCAAGAAAAATCTTATCGATTGATGAAGTATCTTGAACAGCAAAGTCGCGTAAGTCGCCAGTGATAGTCGACGATTTACGATTCATAAACAACCAACCGGTAATACCGGCTAATAATATAAAAATGAGGATCGAAATTTTATTTTTCATAGTAAATCAATCGTTAATTCTTGTATTTTCTTCTTCTCATAAATGACTTCACCAATCCGAAGATCACCACAAGCAATACCGGCAAAGCGGCATTCGTCACTTTCATTAACTGATTATCTTTTTCGAGGACATTAGGATCGATAAGACGTAATTTAATCACCTTATTTCTCACCGACATTAATCCTGAATCGTCGCACAAATAATCGACTGCATTCTGAATAAACGATTTATTCCCGAATGTAGTACGTGTAAACTTATCGTAGCCTAGTGGCATTGGATTACCTTTAGTAACATCATTGCGAATAATATCACCATCGCTAATTACGATCATTTGATTATTCACGCTCGAATCGCGGTAGCCCAATTCCTTACTATTCAACATCTCCTGCGAGAGGATACGGTTTTTAAATGCTGACGTGAAAGTCCCTTCGAGCAATACTGCCACAGGGATATAGCTTACCGGGAACATTTTCGGATCAGGTTTAAACTCCATGATGCCTAGACTTACTCTGACAGGCGCCGACGACAATTTGCTGTATTGGGAAGTAGATAAAAGCACAGTTTGTTTAGTTCCCGGAGCATCCACCAAATCGATACTACTCGTAAACTCACCCTTAATAGCATTCAGATTATTCACGATTGGATGCGTAGAAATGGGAGTCATTACCGGGAAGAAGTACCAAGGTTTAAGCTCCTGTTTCGGCTGATTTCCGAGGAAGCCGGTCACCACAGGAATCATGGAACACATCATATCCTGAGCGAGATCGTAATTCACGCGAACACCATAACGGAAGAGCATATCATCGATATTCAGATCGCGGGCCAGCGCCATGGTATTACCAGTTTTCGCCAAGCTATCCATAGTCACCTGCATCGGATCGATGAGCCAGATAACCTTTCCACCTTTCATTATAAACTGATCGATGATAAATTTATCCTTATTCGGAATTGCGGAATCCGGTTTAGCGATGATAATAGCTTTGAACTCATTTAAAATACCGATCGTACTATCGATTTTCACCCTTTTCACGTCGTACGACGACTGAAGGGTGCGAATAATATCACCCGTTTGTTCCTCCGAAAGTTCACCGTGTCCGTTTACAAATCCGATCAGCGGACGCAAAGGATTCGTTACCTTTCTGATAGCATTACAAATTTCGTACTCGAGATTTTGCACCGAATTATTGAGCATCACCTCTGGAGCGGCACCCAGCTGATCTTTTAACAACTGAACAGCGATCTCCTGATTACTATAACTTACAAGAGCACCAGGGAAAATATACTTTCTATTAAGACCCTCATTTGTTCTCTCCTCGAGCGTAGAAGGCTGAATACCTTTTTGATACAGCTGAGCATATAACTTATTACGCTCCTTCTCATCGGCAGCTGCAGAAGGATCGATAAACTCATACTCAATTTTCCCTCCTGAATACGAACGAAGCTCATCGAGCATTTCCATAGTAGAATTGCGGAGGCGCATAAATCCCGGAGCGAAATCGCCCTCGAGGTACACCTTCACAAAAACGACATCCTTCAGATTCTTCACCAACTTTTTGCTGGCATCGGAGAGAGTAAAACGTTTGTCGGACGTGAGATCGAGACGAGTAAACCAATATCCCGAGATCACATTCATAAACACGATAATGCCCAGCAACATAATAAGCTGGACGATAGCCTGGCGGCGCAGATTCGACTTTTTAACCTTCTTCTCCATACCTACCATTTTCTGCTTTCAAGAACTGTACGGGTCGAGAATAAAAAGACCATAATTAAACTTAAGAAATAAATCACGTCACGCGTATCGATTACACCACGGCTCATACTTAAATAATGCGCATTAATGCCTAAATTAAATAAGATATTATTGAGGAAATGAGAATCGGGCAGCGAAGAAGCGAGTTCAAATCCGCGGTAACATAACAAACACAAAAAGAAAGCAACGATAAACGCTACCACCTGATTATCAGCCAACGACGAAGCGAATAATCCGATAGCTACGAACGCTGCACCCAAGAAAAGCAAACCGATATAAGATCCCCAAACGGCACCCGAATCGATATTACCTACTGGCAAACTGATATTATAAACAGTTATATAATAAACGAGCGTAGGAATCAGTGAAAACAGCACTAACAAAACACCAGAAAGATACTTTGCCACCACTACTTGCATTTCGGTTAAAGGGCGAGTAAGCAACAACTCGATAGTTCCTGTTTTTTTCTCCTCCGAAAACAAACGCATAGTTACTGCGGGAACGAGCAACATATACACCCAAGGAGTGATAACGAATAAAGGATCGATATTAGCGTAGCCTGCCGACAAAATATTAAAGTTTCCATCGGGGAAAATCCAAAGAAACAATCCAATAGTAAGCAAGAATACCGCAATGACAATATAACCAATCAACGAGTTCAAAAAACTGTTGATTTCCTTGACTAAGAGCGCATACATAGGGTGGCAAAGGTAATTGAATGTAATTAATGTAGTAAATGCATCAAGAGAAATTCATGAGATGTTTGCACATCACTTACACTTATTTGTTATTCAGACAGTTACACCATGAAAGAAAGGTGAAAATGAATATCTGCGATTTTGATCCTTTTAATAATGCTATAAATAAAGTAGGTTCGCAGGAAAATCGGACAAGATTTCGGGTGATAAAATCACGGAAGAATCTTAAGAGACAACAGGTATGCCGCGCGTTTTACAAATCATAAACAGATTAAATCTTGGAGGTCCCACTTTCATTGCGGGGTATTTATCGGCCTATTTAGGAGAAGGATATGAAACCATGCTAGTAGCGGGCATGAAAGACGACAGCGAAGAAAGTTCGGAATACATAGTAAGAGATATGGGTATTGAACCTGTATTTATCGACAATATGCGTAGAGAGATCAACTTCAAAGACGACAGGGCCGCATATAAACAGATAGATAGGATAATAAAGGAGTTTAAACCAGACATCGTACAAACGCATGCGGCAAAAGCTGGAACCTTAGGTCGGTTAGCGGCGATAAACAATAATGTCCCGGTAGTATTACACACCTTCCACGGACATGTATTTGAAGGATATTTTAGTCCGTTGAAGACCAGAATTTTCCTAGAAATCGAGCGCTATTTAGCCAAAAGAAGTAGTGGAATTATTGCCATCAGCAACGAACAAAAGAAAGACCTTTCTGGCAAATTCAAGATAGACAAAGCTGAAAGAACCTTCGTTATGCCATTAGGCATTGATTTGGAGCGATTTACGGTAAGACAAGCAGAAAAAAGAGAGCATTTCAGAAAAACCTATAATATTGACGATGAAACGATTGCAATTGGTATAATTGGCCGATTAGTACCCATTAAAAACCACCAACTTTTCATCAACAGCTTTGCGGAAGTCATTAAAAGGACGAATAAAAAAGTACATGCCTTTATAATAGGCGACGGAGAAATTAGAGCTGAAGTAGAACAAATGACAGCCGCTGCGGGCATTAAATACAACACACCAGAAAAGAAAGAAGACGGAGCTTTACTAACGTTTACGAGTTGGATAAAAGACGTTGATGTACCAGTAGCGGGATTAGATATAATTGCATTAACATCGATTAACGAAGGGACTCCAGTGAGTTTAATAGAAGCTCAAGCGGCGGGAAAAGCAATAGTCAGTACCGAAGTAGGAGGCATAAGAGACATCGTAATAGAAAATAAAACAGCACTACTTTCGAAACTTAACGAGCCTGAAATGCTACTAACTAATATGTTAGAAGTCATTGAAAACGAAATCCTAAGAAACGAACTTAGCCAAAACGGACCTTCATTTGCGCTAAGTAAATTCGGGTATATGCGCATGGTAAACGATCACAAAGAGCTTTACAAGCGTTTACTTAAATCATAGGTGCAATCCACTCCTACCGATGAATTTTTAATTACTTTTGTCGATTAACAAATACAGCTACCTATATACTTTCAAATTATGAAACGTTTACTAATGATGTTGGTCGTTACCATGGCCTTTAGTTCCTGCAACATCAACACCAGTGTCATGTTTAGGGTTCCAAAGGGATTTGAATACTCAACCGACCAAACAATTGGAAATATTGAATACAAAATTGCGCCAAACGACATTATTGGATTTAGCGTTTATACGAACGATGGATTTAAGTTAGTCGACATGACAACATCGGCAGAATCAATTTCAAGCCGAGTATCCGTAAGTAATGGTAATAATTTCGCTTCGCAATTTTTAGTTGAGCCTGATGGTTTAATGAAACTTCCAATCATTGGAAAGACAAAAGTGAGTGGATTAACGGTAAGGGAAGCAGAAAAACTTTTAGAAACGCAATACGCTACGTTTTACAACAAACCATTTGTTCTATTAAAAGTAGTTAATCGTAGAGTGCTAGTATTTCCGGGAACCGGAGGAGCGGGACGTGTTGTTAACCTTGACAATGAAAACACTACGTTGATTGAAGCATTAGCTTTAGCAGGAGGTATTACCAATACAGGAAAAGCTAAAAAAATCAAATTAATTAGAGGAGACTTAAGAAACCCAAAAGTTATTTTAATAAACCTATCTACAATTGATGGAGTAAAGCAAAGCAATATGCTACTTCAAGCAAATGACATTATTTATGTAGAACCGGTACCAAGATATTCTCAGGAAGTTCTGACTCAAATCACTCCTATTGTAGGAATCATTACAAGTTTAGCATTGATATACAATATTGCTAACGGATTTTAATCTAGTCAGGCACACCTAAAAAATGGCAAAAAAGAAAATATCCCCGATAAACGAGGATTTTGACTTTAAATTATTTGTTACCATAGCAAAGAAAAACTTGCTATGGTTTTCACTTTTCATGCTAGTATCAGTATTAACAGCACTTTTGATTTTACGATATACTGCTCCTACCTATGAGTCGACATTAATTTTAAAAATAGCTAATGAAGATCAAGCTCAAAATGTATTGGGTATAAATTCGACACCTACAATTTACTCGGAAAATTCGAATCAAATTGCAGGAGACATTGAATTAATAAAATCGAAAATAATTGTTGCTCGTGCGATTAATAATTTACCATTAAGAGTTTCTTATTACTCTAAAGGCGCAGTATTAATTAATGAGCTCTATAAGCAATCGCCTTTTAGCGTTGATTTCACCATTAAGGATTCTTCCATTTTAGGCACTGCTATTTTAATTGATTTCATAAACAAGAATACAATCAGCATAAATTATATTTCGCCTGTAACTGGTAAAAAAGTTTCGAACACCTATTATGCGAATAAATGGATCAACCTTCAAGAAGCTAACATAAAAATCAATGTTGAAGATTTCGCTGAAATTAATTCAATGCAAAAAGAATTAAGCAAAGACGTATTCTTCTTTACCATTAACAATATGGCTGATGTAACACAGCGATTAGTTAACGACATTAATGTGGCTATTTTAAATCCTGAAGCACATACTATTCAAATTAAGTTAAAAGAAAAAAATGCCAAAAAAGCTGCTGATGTAGTTAATGCGATAGCAGTTGAATTCAACCATTACGACGTTGAGAAAAATTCAGAAGTTGCCAACAAGATTCTTGACTTCATCGACAAGACGATTCAAAATATTGACAATGAATTAGCGAATTCCGAAAACTCGATTGAATTCTTCAAACGTTCTAATAAAATAATTTCTCCTGACCAGGCAATTACATCTGTTACAGCGAAGTACAATAATTTAGAAGATCAACTTCATGCAATTAATACTGAACTAGCAATTTTCGAATCGATAAGTAAAGAAATCGAAAAAAACAGCGACGTTACAAACTTCATTTTAAGTCTAGCGGGTTCTTCAAACGACAATCAATTTATTTCGCAGCTTACTCGTCTTCAACAATTAGTTGACGAAAGAGACCAAGTAAGAATTCAGGCAACCGACAATGCTGAAGTAACTAAATCGATTGAAATCAGAATAAAAAACCAAAAAAATCTCTTACAAGAGACGATCATAAACGAGGAAAGCTCTTTAAAAAATCAGCGTCGAGAAATTGAGAAGTTGCTAAACGACACTGATAATAAGTTAGGGAAAATACCGGGACAACAAGCTGAGTATGGCAGATTACAGCGACTTTTTACTATAAACGAGAAATTCTACAACTTACTTTTAGAGAAAAAGGCTGAGTTTTCGATTACCAGAGCAGGATATGTCCCAAAACATGTAATCTTACAAGAAGCATCACCAAACCTTCCTCCTGTTTCACCTAACCGAGCATTAATTATTAGTGTTTGCTTGATGATAGGTTTCATTGCGAGCTTTATCTTAATCATTACTCGTTATTTGTTGTACAACGAAATAAATGCGTTAGAAGAAATTGGACAATATACTGATGCAGCATTATTAGGAATTGTCCCTAAGTACAAACGTGAAATCCCGGTTTCACAACTATTGGTTGATAAAAATCCTAAGTCAGTAATTTCAGAGTCATTTAGATCCATCAGGACCAATCTTCAATTCATCGCAAATGAAAGCGATTCGAAGTTAATTGCGGTTACATCGACTATTTCGGGAGAAGGAAAAACATTTAATGCGATTAACTTAGCTGGTGTAATTGCATTCTCTGGCAAGAAAGTTATTATTCTCGATCTTGACATGCGTAAGCCGAAAATCCACCTTGGATTTAATGTTGAAAACGACCGAGGCATAAGTACCTTATTAATCGGCAAAGACACTGCCGACAATTGCATTACACATAGTTCGTTAGCAAATCTCGATTTCATTACTGCTGGTCCTATTCCACCTAATCCTGCAGAGTTAATCATTAACAACAGAATGAAAGATCTGCTTGAGTACTTAAAAGGAAAATATGATATCATAATTGCCGATTTACCTCCTGTAGGTATTGTAAGTGATGGTATTCCTATTTTACAATTAGCAGATTATCCGTTGTACATACTTCGAGCAAACTACTCAAGAAAAATGTTCATTGCACAGTTGAACAAATTGATGACAGAAAATAAAGTAAAAAACTTATCTGTCATTTTGAATGGTGTTGAAATGTCGAGATTGAAATACGGATATGGATACGGATACAGTTATGGTTATGGTTACGGCTACGGCTATAGCTATGGTTACGGATATTACGAAGAAGACGATCAACCAAAAACATTTATTGATAAAGTAAGACATTTCATCTCTAAAAGAGATGCCTGATTATGGAAATTAAAAAATTCAATATAGAAGGGCCATTGTTATTGGCTCCGAAGGTATTTGAAGATGATAGAGGTTATTTCTTTGAATCATTTCATATTGAGAAATACGCTAATGCCGGAATTCCTTTGAATTTTGTTCAAGACAATGAATCAAAATCTTCAAAAGGAGTACTTAGAGGATTGCATTTTCAAAATCCGCCCTTCGATCAAGGAAAGTTAGTGAGAGTTGCAAAAGGAAAGGTATTAGATGTTGCAGTTGACATCCGAAAAAACTCTCCTACCTACGGTAAGCATATTTCTGTAGAGCTTTCTGAAGAAAATAAGTTGCAACTTTGGATCCCGCCGGGATTCGCTCATGGATTTTTATCACTAGTTGATGAAACTATCTTTATCTATAAGTGCACTAACGTATATAATAAGGAATCGGAAGATGGAATTTTATGGAATGATCCTGATTTAAATATCAATTGGGGAATTGAAAATCCACTCGTATCTGAGAAAGATTTAGTGCTTAGTTCATTTAAATCTTTTGTGTCGAAGTTTGATTAGTTATTAAAAAAGTAAAAGTATGGATTTGTTTACCAATAAAATTTATATGATCAGTATCGGATATTTTCTGGTACTCTTTGTATTCTCATTGATGGTAAATGCCTTATTCCTTCGCTTTTTCAAGACACTTGGAATTAGAAATCATACCGACGGAACCATTATTCGTTGGGGCGCAACATCTAAACCAGCTGTTGGAGGAATCACCTTTTATATTATGTTTTTATTGTCGGTTGCCAGCTACTCTATCCTATTTGAACCATCTCAACAAATTTATCAGATGGGTTTTGTTGGATTATTACTTGCTTGTGCCGCAGGATTTATAATCGGATTAGCTGATGATGCATATGACACTCGTCCGTTACTAAAATTTGGAATACAATTTCTTTCAGGATTAATTTTAATAGCTTCTGGTATCTACATTAAAATATTTCCATATCAACCATTAAATTTTGCTTTCACTTTATTCTGGGTTGTGGGAATAATGAATTCGGTGAATATGCTTGATAACATGGATGGAATCACAAGCATTGTTACTATAGGAATTATAGCCAATACCATTTACAGAATCTTCAGTCATTCTGATTTTAACAATATGCATCTATTGGTTTTAATAGGTGTCCTTTCTTCAGTAATTGCATTCTTACGCTTCAATTGGCATCCATCGAAAATGTATATGGGTGATACAGGAAGTCAGTTTTTAGGTGTATTTCTGGCTGCTATGGGAATCATCTATTTCTGGAATGATCCTTATGCAAGCTTAACTCCTGCAACTGGAAAACTATTCTGTATTACATTAATGACTTTTATTCTTCCTATCCTCGATACTACAATTGTTGTGGTAAACCGATTATCGAAAGGGCAATCACCATTTGTTGGAGGAAAAGATCATACCACTCACAGCTTAGCTTATTTAGGATTAAGCGATCGTCAAGTGGCCTTAGTGTTTTTAGCACTAGCAGCTTGCTCACTTTCTTTGAACATCATGATTTCTGAGATCCTCACAGAATGGAATCATCTTTACACCGCTCTTTTTGCAGGATATTTTCTTATGCTCTTAACTTTTTTCTTTTATACAACTCGCAATAAAAAAGCGAAGTCGAGAGAACGTTTGCATAAAATCAGAAAAATTACCCCTGAAGAGGCTGCGTAATATAATTATTCTCCGTCGCGTAATAATCCCGGTCTTCTTTCCTTAGTTCGTTTCAACGATTGATCGTATCTCCATTGATTGATATTGGCTTCATGCCCCGATAGCAATACATCTGGAATTTTCCATCCTCTAAATTCTGCGGGACGAGAATACACCGGAGGAGCCACCATATTATCTTGAAAAGAATCCGACAATGCTGATGTTTCATCATTTAATACTCCTGGTAATAAACGAATGATGGCATCTGACACAACAGCTGCCGCCAACTCACCACCAGAGAGAACATAATTACCGATGCTGATTTCCTTCGTGATAAAATGTTCACGGACACGCTCATCAACACCTTTATAATGTCCGCAAAGGATAATTAAATTTTTAGTGAGTGATAATTTATTCGCCATCGGTTGATCGAACAACTCTCCATCGGGACTCATGTATATCACTTCATTATAATCGCGCTGAGACTTTAAATCTTCGATACAAAGCGCGATAGGTTCCACCATCATTACCATTCCTGCGCCACCACCAAAAGCATAATCATCGACATTCTTATGCTTGTTAACAGCATAATCGCGAAGGTTGATTAAATTAACTTCAGCCAATCCTTTCTCCTTTGCACGCTTAAGAATTGAATGACTAAAAGGGCTTTCAAGTAAGGGTGGGTGAACGGTGATAATATCGATACGCATACTACAAAATTAGCTTTTGATTAAATACAAATGAAACAATTACAGATTCTTCTTCATACTATAATGTTGAATAGTATTATAGAGTAAAAAAGTTTTCTCAATGATTTCGTATCCGCAAGAAAGATAGAATGGGACAGCAATTTCTCGCGCTTGAAGAAAAACACTCTTAGCTCCTCTGCTCCTAGCCTCTTCTTCTAATGCATTCATGATCTTCTTACCAATTCCTTTGCCGTGAAGATTCAAATCGACCGCCATATAACGAATTTGCGCTAACTCTGGACTATTCATTTGCAATCGTCCGGTGCCTGCTACTTCTCCATCATCATCAACTACCATACAATGATAGCTCGATGATTCCATGTCATCTTTTTCTGAGCCCTTCGGCTGATTCCACGGAGCGCGTAAAACTCTCCAGCGTAAATCGTAATAAGCTTCCCATTCAGAAGGAGTTTGAGGTCGTGTAACTTTCATGATAAAGGAGAATTAAAATTTATATCGAAAGCAACCGTAGCCACACGTTTACTAATTGTATGATCGGCTTCGGATTGTTCTAAAATCATTTTTTGCGCAGAAGGATATACAAACACCTCATCGATGCGATTGACCTTACCAACTGGGACTTTATTTATTTCACATGCAGCTAAAAAATCTTTGCAAGATATTTTACGAATTGCGTTTTGAAGTATCTCACTTAGGCGATTGCGAGATGCTAATCGACGATCATTATTTGAGAAGTCATAATTTTCGACAATTGGTGAAAGATTTAACACCTTAAACAATGATAAAAATTGAACATCTGTCCCTATAGCCAACAATACATTTTGGTTATCTGCTGTATTGAAAACCTCACCATAAGGAGCGATATTAGGATGTAGCGATCCTTGAGGCTGAGGAACGATTTTATTATTCAACCAATTAGAAGCTTGATTAGCTAAAGATGCAAGCGCCGAGTTAAATAAATTCGTTTTCACAACTGCTCCTAATCCCGATTTCGCTTTATGTACTAAGGCAACTAAAATTCCTTCCTTCAATTGATGTGCAGTTAACAAATCAACGAAAGCTATCGGTAATTTCATTGGACCAGATTCAGGAGTTCCATTTATCGACATTAATCCAGTTTCTGCCTGTAATACGGCATCGAAGGCGACTTTTTCAGAATCAGGATAACCGCTAATCTCCCCTATTATTAAGGAAGGAAATTTCTTGGCTAAGTCATCGGCAACCAAATTGAACTTAACATCATCGCCTGCCTTAAAATTTGAAATTAAAATATCAGACGACGCAATCAATTGCATCACTTCATTATAATCACGCTCGTTTAATAAGTCGCAGAATAAAACCTTTTTATTCCAATTAACAGCATGATAATATGCTGAAGTATCTGAAGAAATATTTTCACCTTTCTGTTTCCAGCGACGAGTAAGATCTCCCCCCGACTTATTTTCCACCTTCACCACCTCTGCACCTAACTCGGCAAAAAACATTCCCACGGCAGGTCCCGCTAAAACAGAAGCCAATTCAACCACTCTTAATCCTTCAAAGATTTTTCTCCTATCCATCACCGTTATACTAAAATATTTCAGCAATCATACATCTTACACTTCCGCCGCCCAATAATTCAATTGCACTCACATCAATAGGCAACAAAGAAGAATGCGATTGCAATAACTCCACTTGATCGAGGCTTAAAGAATCGAAAGCCGTCATAGAACATACTGTAATTCTTTCGCCTTCGGCATTTATGAGTTGAAGCATATTTCCTGCGAACGACTCCATCTGCTCCATTGAAATAAGAATTATTTCGAGTCCATCCTCAGTAAATGAATTAACCAAGAAATCTCTGTCCTCTAAACTCGGAATAGCATCTAATGCGATCACTACATATCCATATCCGATATGCATAATAACATTGGTATGATATATGGCTAATCCATTTTTATCGACAGCAGAAAATCGCACCGGAGTATAATTCAATTCATCACAAACCATACTCAACAAACTAAAATCGGTACGTACACTTTCCGATGCATAAGCCTTTCGATGAATATGATCAAAAACAATACTGCCTGTTCCTTCCAGAAACATTCCTTCGTTTTCGAAAGAAGTAAAATCGACAACACGATCAGGAAAAAAAGGTAAATCGATATTCCTTTCTCGTCGGCGATTTTCAGCCATCATCGGATACTTGATAATACTTTTATCGTGATGAAAGCTGATCCAATTATTCGGAAAAATTGCATCGGGAGCTTTTTCATCTTCGTTTTCACTAATGATGATATGAATTTTGTTAAGGATCAATGTATCCGTCATCCTATCAAATTCAAGCATCGCTTGCTCGTGCAAATTTGCAGTATCGGACTTCTGGAAACTATTACTCGCAACCGTTTCGGGATTGCTAAAAAACAATGCTGGTTTAACCATCCAAACCATACCGGCATTTTGAGAAAGTTGTTGCATGACACTCTTTGAATTAAATTATAATTTCAACAACGACAATATGGCCAATTTATATCCATCGAGGCCTAATCCTGCAATCACTCCTTTGCAATTTTTCGCCATCAAACTTACGTGACGATATTCTTCGCGTGCATAAACATTAGAAATATGTACTTCAATAACGGGCGTAGAAATTGCGGCCACAGCATCTGCGATAGCTACCGAAGTATGCGTATATCCTCCTGCATTGAAAACGATTCCATCGGCACTAAATCCAACTTCATGCAATTTATTTATCAGCTCACCTTCCACATTACTTTGAAAATAATCGATTGTAGTTTCAGGAAATAAATTTCTTAGCTGAGGAAGAAACTCATCGAAGTTAAGTGCACCATAAATTTCTGGTTCTCGTTTTCCCAATAAATTTAAATTGGGTCCGTTGATGATTACAATTCGTTGCATGACTACGAAAATACAAAACCATCGATCTCGAAAGCGCAATTTTCGATAATATTTGAATTACATTTGCCAATAATCATGAAAGCGTGGACACCCTATATTAAAGGATTTCGGAGTTACCTCCAATTGGAGCGGTCGCTATCGTCGAATACTTTAGAAGCCTACGAACATGATATTGAAAAATTGTGTCAATTTCTCGACTACAAAAATCTAGCTACTACTCCAGAAGGCATCAAGCATGAAACCCTTCAAGAGTTCCTGATGTGGATTCATGAATTGGGCATGACAGCCCGAACCCAAGCCCGTGTCATTTCTGGAATAAAGGCTTTTTACAAGTACTTGCTCATGGAGAATATGATGCAAGACGACCCTACGGAACTGCTAGAAGGGCCGAAACTAGGACAAAAACTTCCCGACTTTTTAACAGTCGAAGAAATTAACGCCCTCATTGCCGCCATCGACAGAAGTAAGCCTGAAGGCGAACGAAACAAGGCAATAATTGAAACTTTATACTCCTGCGGACTTCGTGTGTCAGAATTGGTTAATCTCAAATTAAGCCTCTGTTTTTTTGATGTTGGATTTATAAAAGTGACCGGAAAAGGAAATAAAGAACGCATTGTTCCCGTAGGAAGTGTTGCCATAAATCAAATGCAACGTTACTTCGAAAGCTACCGTAACCATTTAAACATCAAGGCGGGACAAGAAGATTATGTGTTTTTAAACCGCCGTGGAGCCAGACTTACCAGAGTGATGATATTCACCATAATTAAAGATTTGGCACGGATTGCCGGTATTAGAAATAGTATTAGTCCGCATACCTTCCGCCACTCATTTGCGACCCATTTAATAGAAGGCGGAGCCGATTTACGTGCTGTTCAAGAGATGCTAGGACATAGCAGTATTACCACAACTGAAATATACACTCACCTCGACAGGGAATACCTGCGCTCGGCAATTTTGCAATTTCATCCACGTGGATAAAAAAACACAGAAGGATGTTTGGGCTTTTTCTTTTTTTTCTATTTTAGAACAACCTTAAATCCTACGTATATGGCTTATAAATACGATGAAGCTGAGATCATTAAAATCATTGACGAATCAGATATTGTAAAAAGATTTTTCATTAAAGTGCCGGATGAAATTCCGTTTAGTTTTAAAGCCGGTCAGTTTATAATGTTGAACTTACCTATCGATTCGAAGTACACCAACAGAAGTTATTCAATTGCATCGGCACCAACCGACGACAATACATTTGAATTATGTATCGTTATCAATCCGAATGGACTTGGTACAAATTACATGTGGTCGAATTATCAAGTTGGGACAAAAGTTCATATATCAAAAGTGCTTGGCAAATTTCAATTACCTGAAGAAATCGACCGTGATATTTGTTTCATCGGAACAGGAACGGGAATTGCTCCGCTACGATCGATGGCTGTAGATATTTTGAAAAAAGGACGACCATGTAAGAATATCTATATGGTATTTGGAAACAGATGGGCAAAAGACATCAGTTACCGAGCAGAATTTGAAGCATTAGAAAAAGAATTTCCAAACTTTAAATTCATTCCTGTGTTATCAAGAGATAACGAAGGATGGACGGGACGCAAAGGGTATGTTCATACGATATACGAAGAAATATTCGCCGACAAACGTCCAGCTTATTTCTATATCTGCGGATGGGCTGACATGCTAAAAGAAGCACGTCACCGATTAGAAGCAATGGGTTACGATAAAAAAGCGATTCGATTTGAATCGTATGATTAAAAAATAACAAAGAGTAATTTTCCAAACATGCACAAACGTAGATTTACTCGAGGGCTAGCCAGAATTAAAAAGAAAGAAGATGCTCCTGAATATGGATTCGGGAGCATTTCTACTTCCAACGACCAGCGGATGCTAAACAAAGATGGAAGCGCGAATGTAATTCGATTAGGTGAGCCGAGATTTTCCATCATAAATTTATATCATGCATTGGTAACAATGCCGTGGTGGAAATTCAATATTTATGTTTTAGCCATCTATTTATTCGGCAATTTATTTTTTGCATTCATCTATTATGCGGTAGATCCAAATGGTCTTGGAGGTATGACCTATCACACAGAATATGAAAAATTCCTTGAAATATTCTTTTTCAGTGCTCAATCATTAACAACTGTGGGATACGGGCGATTGAATCCCGTTAGTCTATTTGACAGTACAGTAGCGGCGATTGAATCGATGGTAGGACTTTTAGGATTTGCTTTAGCAACAGGATTACTATATGGTAGATTTTCGAGAGCAACAGCTAAGTTATTATACAGTGACAATATCATTGTAGCGCCTTATAATAATGTCCGATTCCCTACTGCTGATAAAGCGATAATGTTTCGTATTGTAAACGCTAGAAAAAATCAATTGATCGAAATTGAAGCACTCATTATGTTTGCTTACAATGAAGAAGTGAATGGTTCTATTGTAAGGAGATTCCAGCAACTTAAACTAGAAACTGAAAAGATCAATTTATTGGCAATGAGTTGGACGATCGTACATCCCATTGTACCGGAAAGTCCCTTATTCGGCTTAACGTTAGAAGACATTGAAAGTGTGGATGCAGAGTTTATCGTTAGTATAAAAGCTATCGACGATACATACGTTCAACAAGTATACACTCGATCATCATACACATGGAAAGAAGTGAAATGGGGAGTGAAATTCGAATCGGTTATTTCGAAAAACGAACAAGGCATTACAACAATAGATCTAAAGAAAATATCATCTTTCAAGTCGGCAGAATGAAAAATTATCTTCTAATAATATTCTTCTTTTCACATATCGGATTTTCGACAGCACAAACAGCAAACGAAAGTCAGTTGTTTCAATACGCACAAAAAATCGAAGGAGAAGGCAAGCTAAATGATGCCCTAACAATTTATAAATCGTTACTAAAAAACGATTCGAATAACGTAAGTTATTTAACACACACCTCTATTTTATACTCGAAAGTCGGACATCGTCAGCCAAGTAAAGACAATCAAATAGCTTGGTATAAAACAGGATTTTATTTAGCACAAAAGGCAATAAAGCTAAATAACAACAGTGCAGATGCTCATTATTCATTAGCCTTATCGCTTGGCAGGATGAATGAAAATGCGGGAAGCAAAACAAAAATCGAGAATGCGAAGCAAATAAAATCGGAAGCAGAGATTACATTAAAGTTGAATCCGAAAATTGCAGGCGCCTATCATATTTTAGGAAGGTGGCATCAAGTGGTGGCTGGCTTTAATGCAATTGAGCGAACAATGATCTCGGCCATCTTCGGAAGCATGCCGGGAGGATCATATACTGACGCAATAAACAATTTTCAACGTGCTATTGTATTAGAACCATTGAACATGGTTCATTATTATGAGCTCGCTCACTCCTATTATTTGCGCAACGACAAAGGAGATAAAGCGCAAGCAAAAAACTGGGCATCAAAAGCACTGATGATACCAGTTAAAAACGAAGACGACGCAGACACAAAAAAAGATTGTGAAGTGCTATTAAAAAAGTTGAACTAACAACTACTTTCTAAATTTCTCGGGAATAAATTGATGCAACTCGGGAGCTATCGATAATTTGTATACCGTAACGACATACAAAGAAGAAACTACGATAGATTTATATGCAATGCTCAACACCTTATTCTCTAGCGAAGGCAAAAAGAATCCGATGCTCGTGAGAATAATTACCAGCATCAACACTCGTAAATTTCCTTTTCCGAAAGGCATTAAATTAAACTGCTTTTTAACATAAACGAACAGCATTGTATTATAAAAGAACGAAGCGAGAGCGGTTGCCAGTGCTGCACCATTTAATCCGAATAAAGGGATCAGTACATTTTGAAGCACCACAACAACAACTGCGAGAGAAATTAAGAAGAAAGCACCGTACTTATATTTATCAGAGTTAAATAAAATTGGGGCATTAAGTCCTGTAGCCATATTATAGAGAGCAGCAATGCTCAAGATAAGTACAACATGCCAAGCATCACTGTATCCCTCGGGAAGGAAAGCCAATAAATCTCTGATATTGATATTTACATTCACGAAAAGGAATCCTCCAATCAAGAACATATAGAGCGAACTTTTATGGTAGATATCATCGATCTCCTTCATATTTCCCTCTTGCCATGCGAAAGCAATTTTAGCAGAAGCGATTTTTTCGAATGCATTTAAAGGAGCTTCAATGATAGTCGAAACAAAAGCCACAACCGTATAAATACCTACGAAAGAAAGCGCCATATACTTACCAAGGATAATCGAATCGAAATATTTTAATCCGATAGAAGCTACACTAGCAAACCAAAGTAGCAATCCGTATCCAATAAGATTCATAAACTTCTTCTCTCTGAAATACGGCCAATCGATTTTGAATCCCGGTTTATCGAAAACGAAAATATATCCGAGCAATATGAGAAACTGAATCACATAAATGCAAACGAAAGAAGTAATAAACTGATCGAACGTAAGCCATTTCAAGTAATATACCGAAACGATAATAATGGTAAGCAAGCGCACGCCCACATCATTCACATAAGTAGGTATAGTAGACTTAAAATTTGCATTACAATAAACAGAAAGGACGGCGATAAACGAAACACAAAATATTAGAGGGAACACATAATTAAAAAACTCGACAAACAGCGGCGACTCCTTTTGGTATTGAAGAGCGAAATAACCCTTCAAGAAATAGATAACGATAGCAGTTAAAATAAATCCCACTAAAGGAAACAGTAACATAAATCCGAGAAATCCGTGGTGACGTTTTTCAGGATTCTTAAACATCGGAAAGAAACGCGTAGTAGCATTACCGATACCGAGCGGCACAAACATGGCCACCACCAGCGCAAACGAATACAAGATACGCGTTAACCCTAGCTCCTCCTTCGACAAGAAATAAGGCTGAATAACAATTAAATTGACAAAGCCGATAGCCAAGCCAAAATAAGTAGCTATAGTATTTTTTATGCCTTGTCGTTTGATGACGCCCATGGGTGGAGTTATTGGCTGGATTTATTGAACCATTGCAAATAGGTAAATACAAACCAAAGGCGTTCGAAATCCTTTAATTCTCCACTTAAATAATCATTCTTAAGTTTCATTACCATCTTACTATCAAGATGATTTTGATTTTTCAATACCGTTTCATTGATGGTTTCTTCAAGCAAATCACGTAAATCAGTTTTCATCCATTGAACAACAGGCACACCAAATCCCATTTTCGGACGATCCATCATTTCTTTAGGAACATATTTATGAACGATGTCCTTTAGTATTCTTTTACCTACTCCATTATGCAACTTATAATTATCGGGTAATTTAGCTACATATTCAACTAATCGATGATCTAGAAAAGGTTCACGACCTTCAAGACTAGCTGACATAGTAGCACGATCAACTTTTTGAAGGATGTCGTCAACAAGATAAGACTTATATTCTACAGCTAAGACTTTATTCAAAATCGAAACGGAACTTGACAACTTATTATCATCATCAAATACTGTATGTAAATGTTTGGTATTTGCGCCCATTAGCAGCGCAATTTCATTCGCAGTAAAAGTTCTGTTAATTACATTAAAGGCCGCTAATGGTCCTTTTGTATTTGCAATATCAAGAAGCTTGTTTAAACGATTAGCTTTCGAAATATTCTTATTAAAGTCAATTGCTTTTGCGAGAAGAGAAATGTTCTTTAAAATCTGAGGAACAGATTGAAGTTTACGCAAGTAATCACTAGCCTTTCTATGACGAGGATAACCTGCAAACAATTCATCACCTGCATCGGCAGATAAAGCAACTGTAACATGTTGTCGCGCAACTCTACTTACCAAAGTTGTAGGAATTGCAGAAGAATCACCAAATGGCTCATCATAAATATCAGCCAACTCTGGAATAATTGCTTTCGCATCATTAATGGTACAGTTATAGTTGTAATGATTCGTACCTAAATGATCAGCTACAATCTTTGCGTAAGTAGACTCATCATATTTATTTTCCTCGAAACCTATAGTATAAGTATTTATTTTTCCGTAAGATTTAGTCAATAAAGCAGCGACTGCAGTACTATCGTATCCACCACTTAAAAATACACCAACAGGGACATCTGCAACCATTCTATAAGCAAATGCCGACTCCATTAACTTTTCTGTTTCGTAGAGCGCCTCTTCGTAGCTGATAGTATAATCTGCTTTATTATATGCATCGAATACATCCCAATATTTCGTAATATTAAATTGGCGACTAGAAAGATTAATTTTAATATAAGTACCAGGTTCTACCTTTTTACAGTCTTTAAAAATACTGTAAGGAGCAGGAATATTGCCATTTGCAAAATACAAGGCAAGTGCATCATTATCAATTTCGGTATTAAATCCGGGAAATTGGCGCAGCGCTTTTAACTCTGACCCAAAAACAAAACCATTAGGGTTAACAGAATAAAACAGAGGTTTAACACCTGCCCTATCTCTAACGAAATACAACTCTTGTTTTTTAATATCAAGAATTGTAATGACGAACATACCAATGAATTTATTTATAATATCGATGCCATGTAATCTAAATCCTTCAACTACAACTTCTGTATCTGAACCGGAACGAAAAGAAGCACCTTGCGAAATAAGTTCAGATTTAATTTCCTTGTAATTGTAAATCTCTCCGTTCATCATTACTACGATTTCACGGCTTGAACTAAACATAGGTTGATGACCTAAAGGACTCAAGTCAATAATTGATAATCTTCTAAATCCTAGCCCAATATTACAATTACCAACGGACAGTAATTCATAACCGGCATCGTCGGGTCCGCGATGAAATAAGGTATCAGTCATTTTTCGTAAAACATCCTGATTCCCAATACCTGAATAATCAATAAATCCTGTAAATCCGCACATAGTTTGAGATCACAAATCTAATAAATCGGCAGGTAAAGAGAATTTGATATTTTTACATTCTCAATTATGGCTACATTACTACCTTACGTATCCCCTAAAACAGGTCAAACCCTTAATAATCAAGGAGATCAGTTAATAAGCGAATCAGGCGAACAATTCCCTATAGTAAAAGGAATTCCAAGATTTGTACCCCAGGACAATTATGCTTCTGCTTTTGGCCTACAATGGAAAACCTATGCCAAGACACAATTGGACAGCTTTAGCAACACTAGAATAACGCAAGATCGTTTAGAAAGGTGTTTAAATATGCCTATTGAGGGATTAAAAGACAAAACCGTTTTAGAAGTAGGAGCCGGAGCCGGAAGGTTTACTGAATTACTAGTAAAAGGTGGCGGAATGATTCATTCGGTAGATTTAAGTGTTGCTGTTGAAGTAAACAAAGAGAATATCGGAAATGCTTCCAATTATCAGATTGCACAAGCGAGTGTATATGACATGCCTTATGCAGATAATAGTTTCGATTATGTAGTGTGCTTAGGCGTAATTCAACATACACCGGATCCGGAAAAAACAATAAAATGTTTATTCGACAAAGTAAAACCGGGTGGGACTTTAGTTATTGATCACTACATATGGAGGATTGGTTATTATTCGACATTAACACCATTATTCAGGGCTGTTTTGAAAGAAATGAAGCCTGCAAAATCACAAAAAATAGTAAATGGATTGGTTGATTTTTTCTTCCCTATCCATTGGGCTCTAAAAGACAAGGGAATAATTAATTGGCTTATTCATCGTGTTTCTCCTTTGATAGTTTACATCAATTTATTTCCTGAACAAGACAAGAAATTCCATTACGAATGGAGTAAATTAGATACATACGATCAATTGACCGATTATTACAAACATCTTCGATCACCTAAGCAAATCCAATCAACCTTAGAGTCTCTAAAAGGCAAGAACATCTGGATTAACAAAGGTGGAAACGGAGTTGAGGCGAGATGCGAAAAGTAAATTACGGAATAAGTATTTTCATTGAACTAATTCCTAATTCACTATAAACGCGAAGTATATACAAGCCCTTACTTAATTCGGCTGTATTAAGCTTAGTTTCTGTTACATTTTCAGTATTGTGGTAAACAATTCTACCTTCTAGATCAATTAACTCTACTCTTTTTAATATAGAGGTACTTTTCACAAATACCGTATTGTTATCCTCATAATAATATGCATACACACTATTACTTAAAGAAATTGTATTGAGTCCTACCATTGTAGGATTAAAACAACCACTGGTATCGGTACAATTATTAAAAGTTACAATAACAGAATAAGTCCCAAGAAAATCTGGCAAAAAAGTTTGATCTGTTTTTCCTGGTATAGGCATTGGTCCATTAATGGTACATTCACACCATTGATAGGTTGCATTAGATTGATTTGATATAAATCCACCCGGAATTAGGGTAATACTTGTATCGACAGAATTCACGGTAAGATTCGTAATAACAATACTGTCACAACCAAATATATTATGAAGAGTGTCGAGATAAACTCCGCTTTGATTATACGTATGTAAATTAATTACATATGGCTCATTTTCACAAACAGTTTGAGGATTCAATGTTAAATTAATCGGCAACATAGTGATGTTAGTAATTATCACAGAATCACATGAGTTGGCGACAGGGATGGTGTCGTAGTATGTTCCACTTATTGAATATAAGTGTCCGTTTAATGAATAACTATTTCCACTACATATTGTAACTGGGTTAGAGTAAGCAATAAAATATTGGACTGTGATACTTGTTAATATTATACTATCACACCCCATTATTGATGTCAAATTACTTGTCAACGAAGTATCGTGTGCGGCAATGATTGAAACTCCATTTGGTAGATTTATGTTTTCTCCAATACAAACGATGCGAGTATCAGTTAAGTAATATTTAGGTGAAACATTGACTTGAATAAGTGAAGTATCAGAGGGCAAACATGAATTAGTTACAATAATTCCTAAACCACCAGAGTTTTGACCAACAACAAATGTTGCAGATGAATAAGTTGAACCAATTAAATCCCAATCATTGGGGAATATCCATCTGTAATTTATTGTGTCAGAAATAGCATTTACAGAATACAGAAAAGTATCACCTTCACATACTTCTGAATTGCCTACTATTGGACCAGCATAAACTGTATCATTGCAAAACAAATATTTTGCATAAAAGGCATCGGTCCCACCCGAAAATCCACAACCAGTAACACTACTTCCAAAATCAAAATCAAGTCCAGTGCTACCTAAATAACCGGCTACAATAATATTGCCATCTTTATCCTTAGTTTGAAATCTAGATTGTTCACTTCCTGTTCCACCAATTTCAAGGACTTTTTCAAAAATTCCTGCACTACTTAATTTTGTTAAAAAAACATCATAACTACCATTATTAACTAAAGAGGTAGATCCTGAAGATAAATTAAAAACCATGTTTCCAGCAGAATAACCATTGACAAAAATTGACCCATCATCCAAAATTGACATCGATGATGCAAAATCAAAACCAGGGCCACCTGCAGAATTTGCCCAATAAAAGTTACCTAATGTATCATAAGAGGCGATAAATGCATCTTCCAAACCATATGAAAATCTATAATTCACCCCAATAGAAGGATCAAAATCAACTGTATTAGAAAAATAACCACTGAGGTAAATACGATTAGACTTGATTTGTAAATCCAATGCTAAATCATTTCCAGTTCCACCAATTTGTTTTAAAAATTGAAAGCCACCCAATGAATCTATCTTAGCAAAGAAAATATCTGCCCCCCCAGCGGTAGTTGCAGAAACCAATACTGGCACTGAACTAAAATAACAAGTACCATTAAAATAACCACTTAGATAAATGTTATTCATATCATCTAATTGTAATCCAGCAGCATCATCCATTTGAGATCCACCTATACTACAAGCCCATATGTAATTTCCATTTTTATCTAATTTCAAAACGTAACAATCATCTCCACCATTTGATGAAATTGTCTTTACTCCTGCGTCGGGATTAAAATCGACAGAAGATTGAAAACTGCCAATAACAATAACATTTCCACTGCGATCAATTCTAATTCTTTCTGCATCATCATAGCCAGGGCCACCAAAGGTTCTCGCCCAAATAAAAGAACCATTTGCTGAAAACTTAACTACATAAACATCTCGCCCGCCATTTGAAGTTTGTATACTTTGACCAATACCCGGATCAAAATCGAATGAATCGGAAAATCGACCTGCTAAATATACATTACCTGAGGAATCAACAGTAACAACACTACCTTCATCTTGTCCACTCCCTCCCATAACACAAGTCCACAAATGATTACCTGATTTATCAAGTTTTGTCAAATAAATATCTCTACTTCCTGCTGAGGTATAATTTGAAACACCAACCCCGGGGTCTAAATCTGCAGTTTGACTAAACCATCCGGCAAAATAAATATTCAATGAATCATCAGTTACCAAATCATGATTTCCATCATCGCCAATACCCCCTGCAGAAACAACCCAATCTAGTCGTTGGCATTTCCCTAACATAGATGAAAGCAATAAGAACATCAAAAATATTATGCTTTTTATAGACCTCATATTTGAATAAATATATGTTTTAAAGATTTAAAGTTAATAAAGTTTTTTAATTAAAAATGTAATTTTGCATAAATCTACAGATTATGGATCAAAAAGATAAAGCTGGGGAAGCCTATTGGACCTCATTTTGGGATCAACTCCCAATGCCGGAACCGGTTAACTTGGCCGATTTATCTTTAAATAATTACGGTATAAGGAAATTAAATGCTTTATACTCCCGCACCCTATCCCCTTCTTCATCCCAAAAACTTCTCGAACTTGGTTGTGGCAACTCAGTGTTTTTGAGCTATTTCCATAAGGAATTCGGATATGATGTATATGGATTAGATTATAGCGAATTAGGTTGTAATCAAACGCGACGAATCCTTGAGAGAGATAATATCAAGGGCACTATCATACAGGGCGACATATTCAACCCTCCTGCTGAGTTAATCGGTCAGTTTGATGTTGTATGCTCGTTTGGTGTACTCGAGCATTTCGAAGATTCTACAGCCACTATTAAGGCTTTTTCAAAGTTCTTAAAACCTGGTGGAACACTTATCACTACTGTTCCTTATCTAAAAGGCGCAACTGGTTTACTTCAAAAAATAATGAATAAACCAGTTTATGATATTCATGTTTTGATGAATCGTGAGGATTTAAAAGGCTTTATCAATTATGCTGGATTGAAGCTGAAATATTGTGAATATCACTTACCTATTTCTTTTGGTGTAACTCTTGAGCAATCGGGTGATCATAAGGTGAGCTTCCTTCCCATTAAAAAACTAATCTTAAAATCGCTTCAGGTGTTATCGAAAGTATGCTGGTTTGTAGATGATCGATTATTTAAGTTACCTGTGCTTCCATTTTTCACTGCTGGAATTATCTCTGTCGCTACTCTCGATAAAAAACCGAATTCTTAATGAAAATTTTGTTCTTCCATACAGGCGATTCTCCTTTTGCTAGTAAGGATACATCAATTTTCAATTCAATTGATTCAACTTCGGTTTTTTGTTTTTCTTCTTCTTCAAAATCTATGATTCCATTTGTTTTCATAAAACAATTTTGGTTTCTTTTCATTCGATTATTTAGCGCTAAAATTTATATCGCTCAGTTTGCAGGTTATCATTCTTTTCTTCCCGGTATCTTTGCTAAACTTACAGGAAGACCTTTACTTATTATTTCAGGAGGAACTGATTGTGTTAGCTTTCCCGCTATCCGTTATGGCAATTTTTATAAATCTGGACTTGGCTTATTTACTAAATGGTCGTATCAAATGGCCACGCACCTCGCTCCTAAGCATTATAGTCTTTATGATTACGATTATCGCTACGATAGCTCTATTCCTTTAAAACAAGGCATCAAGAATTTCGTAAAGGGTATCAATAAGCCGGTTACTATTGTTACTAACGGTTACGATGATACGAAGTTTTATAGGTCATCCGAAAAAATCAAAAATAGTTTCATTACTGTTTCTGGCGGATTCGAATACCCTTTTCAAGTAGCTCTCAAGGGAATCGACCTCATCCTCCAAGCTGCCGAACGATTTCCTGAATGTAGTTTCACAATTGTTGGAGTTCCTGAATGGAAAAAATTAGATATCCGCTCTAACAATGTAACACTTCTTCCACCTCAAAAGAATTCAGATCTTCCTGCTCTTTACAGTAAACATCAGTTCTATCTGCAGCTTTCGATGGCTGAGGGATTCCCAAATGCACTTTGCGAGGCTATGCTTTGTGAATCTGTACCTATTGTTTCAAACGTCTTTTCGATGCCTGAAATTATTAGCAATTCAGGATTTGTTTTAGAGCATCGTAAAATGGATGAACTAATTCCACTATTAAACAATGCTATTAACGATTCAGGTCTTAAAGACAAATCAATCTTGGCAAGAAAATTAATTTCCGAAAATTATCCTTTGAGTTTGAGAACCGACAAATTAAAAAAGTTAGTACTCTCATTAATTTCAAATTAGTTTTTCTTAATTCCTCCCCATCCAATATTTCAATACTACTAACCTCCAAACAAGGTTGGCGTATTTGTTGCTGCCCGATTTGAAGTCGTTCATAATCATGTCGGTTTTTGCCTTGGTTAAGAATGGAATATCGCCCATGTCTTGCTCTACTAAGAACTTCAAAGGCCCTCTTAGCCATTTTACTTCTCCTGGAGTCACAAACCCTTTTTTGTCTTTCCTTTCGGCGATTGCTGCCGGCAAGATGTCTTTCATCGAATCTCGCAAAATTCGTTTGGTAACGCCGCGGTAGATTTTAGCCGAGTCTGGTAGCTTAAAGGCGAGTTCAACGATCCTGTGATCTAAAAATGGCACCCTCGACTCTATTGAGAAGGCCATCGAGTTTCGGTCTTCGAATTGAAGTAGCGTTGGCAATAAGGTGTTTTTGTTTAGTTGATATAAAAACTGACTTAATCTACTTCCGTCAATCGTTTTTAGTTCAAATGGAACTGCTTTACTGTTTGATAAATAGGGTAAGTAGTTTTTGTATTCTAGTTCATACAGTTTTTGTTCTGATGAAAAAGCCGACAATAAACTCTTTAACCATAAATCGTTTTTTTTGCTTCCGCTAAAGTCTTGCATCAATGCATGTGCATTTATTTCTTCTCTGGCTTCTAACAACTTTCCTTGCTTCAGCATACCACCCAATAGTCGATAGAAGCTATGCATATATCCTCCTAACGATTCATCAGATCCTTGTCCGTCAAGTAGTACTTTAATGCCTTTTGATGCTGCTAACTGCATCACAAAGTATTGCGATATTGGCGATGATCCCGCTAATGGAACATCGGCATGGTATATCGCCCGTTCAAATGCATTTGCAATGTCATCATCACTGGGAGAAAAATAATATGGATCGATGGAAGGATATTTCTTTATCACTTCTTTTACCCATGGTCGCTCATCTACCGCATCTTTTCCTTCGTAGTATACATTGAAGGCTTTGAATTTTGTTTCAGAAAATTCTTTTCCTACTAATGATGCAATTGTTGAACTGTCTAATCCTCCGCTTAAACAACATCCTACTTCTACATCACTGCGCATATGCAATTTGATACTTTCCATCATCGCATTGCGAAACAGTTCTACGCTTTCTTCATAGCTGCAGTTGATGCGTGGCTGTGTGGCAATGTCCCAATATCCACTAATCGTTATCCTTCCGTTTTTGTATATCAAATTGCTACCAGCTGCTAGCGATTGCATCGATTGATAATAGGTGGTTTCTTGACTATGATTCCATCCTAACTGCAATCCAATCGAGATCTGATTCAAATTCCATTCTCCATCAAATACTGATGTCGGCTTTAGTGCTTTATATTCTGAACCGAAATAAAATTTATCTCCTTTTACGATGTAATAAAATGGTTTTATTCCAAATCGATCGCGTGAACAGAATAGCTCTTGCTTCTGATGATCCCATAGCGCGATTGCCCACATACCCACAAATCTTTCGACACATTTGGTTCCCCACTCTATATAAGCAGCTAGGATTACTTCCGTATCAGAACTTGTCTTGAATTGATATCTTTTGCTTTTTAATTCTTCTCTTACTTCTAGGTAATTGTATATCTCTCCGTTAAAAACAATCGATGCATGCTGATAGTGCATCGGCTGATTTCCTTCTTCACTTAAATCAATAATCGATAAACGGTTTTGACCTAATGCAACATTTTCATGAAACCATTTTCCTCTGGCATCTGGACCACGGTGCGCGATTTTTTCAAGCATATTTTCAAGCACGATCGATTTCTCGTCGTTGCTCAATGATGCATCAATAAATCCTGCTATTCCACACATGGCGTATTGTTACTTTATTAGTACTTGCGTTAATGTTTTTGTTAACTGTTGGCGTTCGTAGTCTTTTACATTCGTATTTCCGAATGATTGACCTAATTCCAATTTCATTATTTCTTTCATCCATTGCTGCATTGCTTCGCCTTCTGTTCTTTCAAACATTTTTCCAGCTTCGCAACGATCAATGATCTTTGCTGCATCTCCTTGCTTCGGACCAATTCCAATTATCGGTTTCCCCGCTCCTAAATATTCAAACAGTTTTCCTGTTAAAATGCCTTCTGCTCCTTGCGCATCGGGAATGATCAAAAGTAGATAATCCGATTTTCGCATGTATTGTATCGCTTGTCCATGATCCACATGCCCAATCCATTCGCAGCTTTCTTCTATTCCTAGTTCTTTTGCTTTTTCTTTGATGGTCCACGGCGTTGCACCTACAAACCTGAACTTAATTTTCTTTTCAGGATATTCTTCTATGCAATTTTTTAATGCAGTGAAGAATATTTCTGGCTTGTATGTATCCGCCATCGTTCCTACATAGGTAATGTAGGTGGCCGATGAATCTTTCTCTACTTGATCAATAAAATCTCTTTCGTCGTAACCGTTCGGAATCACGTGAATTTTATCAGATGATCCGCTTTTTATTTTCGCCGCAAATGTCCGTTTGATGGCGTCACTTACAACTATCAATGCATCAGCTCCTTCTAATACTTTCTTTTCATACTTCGCATCTATATTTTTCGCAATCGATGTATGCAACAAGTCTTTGTAATAGTAGATGTCGGTCCATGGATCACGCATATCAGCAATCCATCGAATATTCGGAAACTTCTCTTTTAATTTTAGTCCGATGAGTTGTGTGCTGTGCGGCGGACTAGAAATATAAACCGTGTCAATATTTTCGCGCTTTATTATTTCTTCTGCTTTTTCAAAAGCATATTTCACCCAGCCTACTCTTGCATCAGGAATAAAAAAGTTTCCTCGTATCCATCTCAATGATGTTTGAAAGAACGTTTCTTTATTCTTATTAGCAAAGCCTCCATACGGTACTTTATTCTTGCCTACAATTCCTCCGAGTATGTTTAAGGGCTCGAAGGAATCGGTATAATAAATCGATAAGTCTTTCGCTACTTCGCTCAATAATGTCTCGTCAACTACGGGATAACTTGCTTTCTGCGGATCAACTGTAATCACGTATGGCTTCACATCTAATTGAGGGAAGTACTTCACAAACTTTAATGTTCGTTGTACTCCGGCTCCTCCACTGGGTGGCCAATAATAGGTGATTACTAAAATTTTTTTCACGTTCCGCAAATCAGAATTATGCTTTTGCTGGTGCTTCGCCTTTCGGTTTTCTGAATTCCATAAATGCAACTCCAACTACAACTAGGAATAATGCTATTGATCCTGCTAAGGCAATTTGCTCTCCTTCAATAAATACTTTCGGCTCGAACTTAAATACAATCTCATGCTTTCCGGCAGGGACTTTCATTCCTCGTAACACATAGTTCAGTCGAATATGCGGAGTTAATTTTCCGTCGACATACGCATTCCATCCTGCAGGATAATGTACTTCTGAAAATACTGCTAGTCGATCTTTGTTTGAGTTGGATGTATATTTTAATTCTTTCGGAGAGTACCCATCGGCATTCAATGTAATGCTTGCCGTGCTATCAACAACATTTTGCTCTAAGCCTTTTACTTCATCGACAAAGCGTTGATCGATAACCGCAGTGGTCTTCGTATTCATCGAATCTAATTCAGCAATCTCTGCATCAGCATTCGGCACTACTTTCCAGTTTTCTACAAACCATGCATTTCCTAATGCTCCTTGGTTGATTTGTACTGCTGGTGTGTTGTCTTGTGGATTGTTTACGATGAAATATTTTGTATTCAACATATTCAACACATTCATGTTTCCTTTGCTGATTTGTCGCTCGATTAATTCTTGATAGCGTTTCAATTTCGCTCCGTGATATCCTCCAATCGATTTATGGAAGTAAGATGTACTTGCATCGTTGAATGTACTTACTGTAGTATTCATTACACGATAGTACGTTGCATCTTGAAGAATTTGTTGATCGGCTGCTGTCATTTGGAATGGCTGACTTGCGCTCGACTTCGATCCAAATTTCGAATCATTTAGGTAGCGTTTATCTACACTCCATAAATCCACTAAAATGAAAAATGCTAATCCCGCAAATAATATTTCTTTCTTGATCTTATTATTGATCCATGCCCATAACAATCCGAACCCATTTGATATGAAGAAGAATGATCTGAACGCATCTAATCGTAAAATACTTTCGCGATCTTTTCTCAATGCAGCCAACAACCAATCGTATTGCTCTAATTGTTTATCGCCATCGCCTTTGAAAT
>JAHEYP010000034.1 GCA_023251535.1 Bacteroidota bacterium | reverse complement strand
TATGACCGAGGAAAAACTTCATAAAACCAATACATTCTAACTTAACAGCACTTAGTACATTATGCTTTAACACACTTTTATTAAAAGCATCAATACTATTACACTTATCGATGTAATTAAACTTACTTACGCTATCTTGTAAATTGGATATTGTTCTCACAGCATTTTCTTTCCCTTGCGCATCACTTAAAATAGCAAATGAATTATAATTGATCATCAATTTCCGTTGAATACTAGAAAACTCATATACTCCGGTTTTTGTATGACTATAATTAAACATCATTATGATGGCTGTGAATGGAATTGCGAAAGTAACAATGGCCATTAGCTTCACCTTTTTATTAAACCAATAAATCAAAAAACTAACTAATGCAACGAAAGGAAACATCCATGCTACAGGCTTTACCAAGAATGAAGCAGTAATACACCACTGGGACCACCAAAGAAACTGCATCTCCCCTCTCTTAAGTAAAATGGCGATGAAATAAACAGAGAGCAACAATAATGTTTGAAATAAAATTTCCGACATTACCATTCCTGAATAAACAAATTGAGTAGGGAATCCGATGAGAGGTATTAACAACCACCATAACGAAAAACCATCTCCAGCCAATAATTTAACAAATCGATAAACCACAACTCCGTTTAACAAACTCATTAAAAGTTGTGCAACTAATAATAAATTGTAATTGAAATGTATTTGATTGATCCCCAGAATCGATAAAAAGAACCCATACCCGGGAGGCCTTTGATTAAACCAAGCTTCAACAATTGGGGCGTTTAAATCGCCACAATAAAAAGAAGAATGATTAGCAATATTGAATGATTGCCAAAGATACTCTGAAGAATCCTTCGTAAATGGGTGTCCGTTGTTGATTGCAAACAAATAGAAGAAAACATGCAACAACACAAACAATGCTGGCACGATCCATTTACCTGATTTCAATTGACTGAGGTTCATTTTACGAGGTGAAAGTAATGAAAACAGATAAAAGGGGATATTGTTTTGATTTGTGAATTCAAAAAAAGCAGATATTTACGCTGTGCAACTCAGCTTATCATCTTCCGCCTATATTTTAAAGTTCCGTCATGCCTTTGGCATTGCTCATGGGACACGCAATACAACAGACACATTACTAGTTAAAGCAACGCTGAATGGCGTTACGGGCTATGGGGAAGCTGCTTTACCTCCATATCTTGGTTACGATGTAAAAGTTCTATGCAATTCCTTTGGCGAGTATTTCAGCGACCTTCCTTCGGGGATGGATGGAATACAAACGGTTTTGAGGATGATTATAAATAGCAACCTTTCTATTCCTTCTCCCATCCGTTGTGCCACCGACATAGCGATACATGATCTTTGCGGCAGACTAACGGGTATGCCTGTACGAAAACTTCTAGAAATTCCAGACGCAAAAGATGTGCGCTGCAGTTTCACTTTAGGAATTAGCAGTGTAGATGAGATGCTAGAAAAAATAAAAGAGACAGAAGGCTTCACGTTATTTAAACATAAATTAGGAGGAGACAACGACCGAGAGCGGATATTAGCATTCAAAAAAGCTACGAATGCTTCGTTCTGTGTTGACGCAAATCAAGGATGGCATAGTATAAAAGAAGCTGCAACAGAAATCAACTTTTTAACAGAGCAAGGATGCTTATTTGTAGAGCAACCTTTACCTGTAGCAATGAACAAACAATTGAATGAATTACGAGATAAAATAAAACTTCCCATAATTCTTGACGAATCGATTCAAAGGCTTAGTGACTTGATGGATTTAGCGCCTTATTGCGACGGAATAAATATAAAACTTGTAAAATGTGGCGGACTAGCTTCGGCAAAAGAGTTAATGCGAATTGCGAAAAGATCAGGTAAAAAAGTACTTATTGGTTGTATGTCGGAAAGCAGTTGTGGTGCGGCTGCGGCATCAGAACTTTCGGGTTGGGCAGACTGGGTTGACTTAGATGGGCCACTATTAATTGATAACGATCCGTTTTCAGGCGTGAGTTATAAAAACGGAATGATTGTACAACACGAAACTCCGGGACTAGGAATTGATCCGATTGCGGTTATTTAGCGAAAACTTTCTGCATCATATGCACATCGAGGAATTGACCGAATTTCATTCCTACTTCCTTCAGTACTCCAATATGTTCATACCCGAATAATTCATGAAGGTGAATACTTTTCTCATTTCCCTGTGTTATTCTCGACAAAATCGTGTGAAGACCAGCTTTTTCACCCTCAAGGGTGATAACTTCCAAAAGTTTTCGTCCGAAGCCACGATCGCGAAAATCTTTATGTACATACACCGAAACTTCGGCTGTAGTATCATAAGCACTTCGTTCGCTCCATTTACTTAGAGAAGCCCATCCCACAACAACTCCTTCGATTTCACCAACAATCACAGGATTCATAGAAGAGTGCTGATTCAACCATTGAATTCTATTTTCGAGTGATTTAGTTTCGGTATCGAATGTAGCAGTTGTATTTAGAATAGCATCGTTGTAAATATCTGCAACAGCACTCATATCATTCTCAATAGCTTGGCGGATAGTAAGCATAGAATTAATTTTTAGCTAAAATAAAAATGTTTCACGAGAAAGGCTCATCCGTTAATAAGTTTGCATGCAGAAATAAAAATAAATAGCTTCCTTTGCATATGGCAAAAACAAAAACGGTTTTTTACTGTCAGTCGTGCGGTGCTCAATCTCCAAAATGGATTGGCAAATGTCCTTCGTGCAACGAATGGAACACCTATGTTGAAGAAGTAATTCAACCAGCGAATGAGCATAACAAATGGAAAACGGAAAGTCCAAGAGAAACGAAAGCCTCTCGTCCCAGACTAATTAGTGATATAGCATTAGAATCTAGTCCAAGGATTGTATTACCAGACCAAGAACTCAACAGAGTTTTAGGAGGAGGATTAGTGCCAGGATCATTGACTTTATTAGGAGGAGAACCGGGCATTGGAAAGTCGACATTGCTATTACAATTAGCCATCAATTTAAAAGACAAAAAAATACTTTATATCTCGGGAGAAGAAAGCGAGCAACAAGTGCGTATGCGAGCAGAGCGAATAGGTAAGCTACAAAGCGAATGTTATATTTTAACAGAGACCTCTACTCAACAAATCTTCAAACAAATTGAAGCTCTTCAACCACAGATTGTGATTGTCGACTCTATTCAGACACTATACTCGGCCACATATGAATCAGCGCCAGGAACAGTATCACAAATCAGAGGCTGCGCGGGAGAGTTATTGCGCTTCGCGAAAGAAACTGCGACTCCAGTTTTATTAATCGGACATATTACAAAAGACGGAACGATTGCAGGTCCGAAGGTTTTAGAGCATATGGTCGATACAGTTTTACAATTCGAAGGCGACAGACATCATGTTTATAGAATTGTTAGAGCGGCTAAAAATCGATTTGGCTCAACGGCAGAATTAGGAATTTACGAAATGCAAGGGGCAGGACTAGTAGAAGTAGCGAATCCTTCACAACTATTATTATCGCAAAGAGATGCATTACTAAGTGGCACGGCGGTTGCTTGTACATTAGAAGGTGTTCGTCCTTTTTTAATTGAAACACAAGCATTGGTAAGCAGTGCAGTATACGGAACTCCGCAGCGAACCACAACAGGATTTGACTTACGCAGATTACATATCTTATTGGCAGTGCTTGAAAAACGATGCGGATTTAAGCTTGGAATAAAAGATGTATTCTTAAATATTGCAGGAGGTATCAGAGTAGAAGATCCGGCTATTGATTTAGCAATTATATGTTCTATTCTTTCTTCATCAGAAGACTTACCGATTGATCCATTTGTTTGTTTTGCGGGAGAAGTTGGGTTAACAGGAGAGATACGACCGGTGAATAGAATAGAACCGAGAATTAGAGAAGCAGCGAGATTAGGGTTCAAGAAAATATTTGTTTCACGATACAATCTTCAAGGACTTGAAATAAAACAAGAAAGCGGAATACAAGTAATAGGTGTTGGAAAAGTAGAAGAAGTATTCGAGCAACTATTCAGTTAAGCATATTATCTCTTTCGACTATCTCCTTTATAGAAAAGGGATAGCAGCCGCATTGACCAACTAATAAGTTTAAAAGAAATAAAAGTTGTGAATTGACGAAGAAGTGTATGTCGCATTGCAAAATCTTGCAATAAAATTTCATCACAATCATTTTGCATTAACAATGTCAATTCATCAGCAAAATCTTCAGCAAATTTATTATCGAGAACATCCACATTCATTTCGACACTTAGGAATTCACTTAAGTGATTAATATTAAAAGAACCAACGGAAACCGCTTTTCTATCAATAACGCAAACTTTGGCATGCAACACTGAAGCTTTGTACTCAAAGATCCTAACATTGACTAACAGAAGTTTTCTATACAAGTAATACATAGCGGCACGCATTAAAGCTACATCGCTTTGCCCAGACAAAACAATTTTAATTGACTTTCCTTTTTTAGCTGCCGAAACCAAAATTCTAAGCAAACGAGGAGAAGGAATAAAATAGCTTGCAACGATAATTATTTCTTCTTTTACCTCTTTAAGATTTGTTTTATAAGACGAAGAAATCTCATTTTTCCTGCGAAACCAATCATTCTGCATTAAGCGCACTTTAATGCCACCACTTACATTTTTAATAGCCTTTTCCTTTGGAAATTTATAAAACCTACGACTATTAATTTGTTGGCAAATGATTTCAGCTTGTCGAACAACCGGACCTTTCACCAACAAAGCATAATCGAGCCAAGCTTTACTTTCAACATCGTTATACTTATTAGCAATATTAATTCCACCTATAAGGGTTGACGTTTGATCAAACACAACAACTTTGTGGTGCAACCTTCTACCTGCTTGCGTAATTCCTTGCCAAGGCAATTTAGAAAAAAAACGAAAATCAATTCCAGTAGCTTCCAACCGATCGATAAATTCACTGCTTAGACTATATGAACCTACACCATCCACAAGCATTTGAACATTTACACCACGATTAGCAGCGCGTTTAAGAGCATCAGCAATTAAATTACCGGTGATATCATCATCGAAAATATACGTTTGGAAGTGAATTGATGAATTAGTTGCATCAATTAATTTCACTAGTAAGTCAAAGAATTCTTTTCCGCTATGCACCAGCGTAACCTCATGACCGGACAAGAATTCCTTCTTCAAAATATTATTCGTGGAAATAAATTCGTTTAACTCTTTCGGAAACGCCTGTTAGCACTTCATAAGGAATAGTTTCGATAGCAGCAGCGATATCTAAGATTGAATAATCTTGTCCGAATACTACCACCTCAGTTCCCTCTCTCACTTGTAAACCGGAAACATCAATCATTGTCATATCCATGCAAATACTACCAACAACAGGAACCAATTCACCGGCTACAAGCATCTTCCCTACTCCATTCCCTAAGCGACGATTTAGTCCATCGGCATATCCGATACCAACTGTTGCTATCGTCATATCTTTTGCTGCTACACCTCTTCTACTGTATCCAATAGTATCACCAGCCTTTATATGTTTCAACTGAGAAATAGTAGTTTTCAAAGTTGCTACCATTTGCAATTGGCGTTGATCATTAGGTGTTGAAGCGATTCCATGCAATCCGATTCCCAAGCGAACCATATCAAACTGCGCTTCAGGGAAACGTAAGATACCTGAAGAATTAAGAATATGACGAAGTATTGGATAATTAAAGTGGGATTGCAATGTAGAACTCATATTATTAAACGAATACACTTGATCCTTTGTATAAGAATCATGTACCTGTTCGTCGCTAGCAACTAAATGAGAAAACACAGAAGCAATTCGAATGTACTTGTTATTTTTAAGACGAATTATCAGTTCATTCAAATCACTTTCATCGAATCCAAGGCGATGCATGCCCGTATCAAATTCGATGTGAACAGGGAATTTAGAAATATTATTCTCATTCGCTCTACGCTTCAATGCATCGGTAAATTGATTTAAAATTCGGAAACTATAAATATCGGGTTCGAGTTTATAACTGATCATAGCGTCGAAGCTCTGTTCCTCAGGATTCATCACCATAATAGGCAAAGTAATTCCCGTTTTACGAAGTTCGACACCTTCATCGGCATAAGCTACTGCAAGATAATCGACACGATGAAACTGGAGAATATTTGCAATTTCGAAACTTCCGCTACCATAAGAAAAAGCCTTCACCATCACCATTAATTTAGTTTCAGGTTTAAGGCGAGATCTAAATAAATTTAAATTATGGACTACTGCATTCAAATTAATTTCCAGAACAGTTTCATGTGCTTTTTGTTGCAGTGATTTACTTATTCTTTCGAAGCCAAAAGAACGAGCACCTTTAATTAAAACTGTTTCACTATTAAACGAATTATAATTTAAGTCACGCAAAAAATCCTCTGTAGATGAATAAAATATTTTTTCAATATCAAAAGAAGCTGCCTGACGATTTATAGCCGCACCAACTCCAATGAGTCGAGAAATATTTTTCTTCTTCAACAAAGCAGCAACTTCTCGGTAGAGATCTGCTTCGTTTTTTCCACTCTGAAGAATATCGCTTAAAATGATAGTTCGCTTGCTATGCTGTTTCTGCTGATTCATAAAATCGAGCGCGATTGTTAACGAACCTAAATCAGAATTATACGAGTCATTAATGATAGAACAATTATTAATTCCCTCTTTCATTTCGAGTCGCATAGCTACCGGACTCAGGAATTCCATACGTTGAGATATTACCTCATTCGAAAGATTCAAAAATAACATTACTGCCCAACAATGAATTGCATTTTCGATAGACGCTTCATCAGAAAATGGAATACGAATACTTATAAAATCATTTTTATAGATACCTTGAATTTCGGTTTCATGTTCATGCTTAGTAATACGACCAATTTGCAAATCAGCCTTCAGGCGTTTCGACCAAGTGAACAAAGAGCAACTTGCTGGAAGAATTGTACTAGAAGAAATTTGCTCATGCAGGCCTGAATAATCCTTGCAATAAATAAGTTTACTAGTATGTATAAACAACTTTAGTTTCTCTCTGATTTTCGAATCAGAATTATCAAAATTCTCATCGTGTGCAGAACCGATATTAGTAAACACACCAATTGAAGGTCGAATCAAAGCGCCCAACTGCATCATCTCATCAGGTTGTGAAATTCCCGCTTCAAAGATGCCTAAAGTATTTCCGTTCTCAATTTGCCAAACTGAAAGCGGAACACCAATTTGAGAATTATAACTTTTAGGACTTCGAACAATAGAATAATCTTCACGCAGCAATTGGAACAACCATTCTTTAACAATCGTTTTTCCGTTAGAACCGGTGATACCGATAACAGGAATTTGAAACTTATTTCGATGCCAAGTAGCCAACTGTTGCATGACCTTTAAAGGATCGGGAACAACAATAAAATTTGCATCAGAAAAAGACTTCACTAAATCGGGATCAGAAACAACGAAATTTCGGACACCTGAAGAATACAAATCGGGAATAAAATCATGTCCATCGCGACGTTCACCTTTAATAGCGAAGAACAGCGACAATTCAGGACTAACAACCTTTCTACTATCAGTGATTAAAAAAGAAATAGCTGCGTGCTCGATATCGCCTGCTTTGAAAGCTGCGCCTACGACACCTGCTAATTCCTGAAGTTGATATACAGGGTGTGACATGATTTTCAGAACAATCTACATCACTAAGCGTGATGTTGAGAATTCACAGAATTATTTTTAGTTTGTTTTACAAAACATGAACGACAAAGAGGAATATAACTTTCCTTTTCTCCAAGCAACACTAAAGCATCGTCCTCAACAGTACGATGAGAATGTGTAGCTAAATCACCACAATGCATACAGATAGCATGAACTTTCGTAATATAATCGGCCACAGCGAGTAAGTGAGGCATTGGACCGAAAGGTTTACCGAGATAATCCATATCGAGACCAGCAACAATTACACGAGTACCATTATTCGCCAACTGCTCGCAAACAGCAGGAAGATTATCATCAAAGAATTGTGCCTCATCGATACCAATAACATCTACTTCATGTCCGAGTAACAAGATGTTAGAAGAAGAAGGAACGGGAGTACTTTGGATCCAATTTGAATCATGAGAAACAATATTTGTTTCATCATAACGCTGATCGATTCCGGGTTTAAAAATCTCGACTTGTTGTTTAGCAATTTTTGCTCTTTTCAATCGTCGGATCAATTCTTCTGTTTTGCCGGAAAACATACTGCCGGCTATTACTTCAATCCATCCCTTTTTAGGAAGATTTTTACGGGTTTGCTCAAGAAACATGGTAGGTGATTTCTGCCTCTAAATTAAGCAAGGAAGTGACTGCCTAAATCAATTGTTAATAACCTAGAAAACAAAAGAGGGCTGCCCTTCGACAACCCTCTACAAATCAATTAAGTGCGAATTATTGCACGATTATTCTAGAAACCTGTTGTTCATTACCTTGACGAACAACCACTTGATATAAGCCTGGAGTTACGTCATTAAGGTCGAGGTTAACACCTTGAACACCATAATTTAATGAAACCTGAGTGCTCATTGCTACTCTTCCGCTTACATCAACCAAAGAAACTTGCGCATCACCTGCATTTTTAGCAGAAAGCATCATACGGGTCATTCCTTGAGCTGGGTTCGGATAAACATCAAACGTTTGAATAGAAGAATTCTCAATTAAGCCAGTTCCTGTTGAAACCGATTTATTGAAATAGAAGTTTCCTGTTGAAGCTCCGTCAAAACCTGTAAACACCATTTTCCAAGTTGTTCCGGCACGATCAGTAACGAAGTAAACAGTTGAATCAGCAAGTGTCCATGTATTAGTTCCAAAATCATATGCTTTCCAATCGTAACCAATGTTATTGATAGTATATGTTGGAGTTAATCCTGCTGGAGTAGCAGTAGTAACATCAACAGGATAAGCCTTAGCAACAAGAACAGAATCATTACTTAACACACCAGTTACCTTATAAACAAATGGAGTAACTGCCATGTATTGAGCGAAGCTTAAATCCCAAGCATTATACGTTGGTTCACGATCAATTGCATAATTATTAACCAATGAATAATATGCAAAGAACTTACCTGTATAATTAGATTTACTTAAAGTTGATGTTGTTTCATTTGTACCATCAAGATTCGCCCATTTGAAAGTGTAAATTCCACTAGCTAAATCAACGATACATAATTTTTTATAATCAGCCCCAAGTTTAATAAAGAACACAGAATCTCCAACAATTGTATGAGATAAGAAATCATAAGTTCCCCAACCTAAGTCAAACTGATCAGCTGGGTTATTGGTAACATTAAACGCACCAAAATTCCATGAAGTATCTGTGTTATACAATTCATAAGAAGGGTTACTAACGATACCTGTAGTATCATAAGCTGTCATTGTAGCCCAATCTCCAGCCTCTTTATTTGCTTTCCAGAGGCGAACATTATTTTTAGAATTAATAAGGATTGATGCGGCGAACCCTCTTAATTGGAAGGCAAGGTCCCAATCAGTGTTAACATGACTAACAACAGTTCCGTTTGTAAAGCTGTAGAAAGCTTGGTGAGTATAACCTGGTTGGATGGAAACCGTATCAGGCGTTTGAGCAGATGAATTAAAAGATGCGAATACAATTAACATCACTGCAATAAGCAAGGTTTGTAATTTTGACTTCATTATTTTAAGGTATTGATGTTGATATAATTTTGATTTTTTGTTTACATTCTTTGTGATTCAAAGGTCACTGTACCTTTATCGCCTTGTTGATTATAAAAATCGACCATTCTTAGTTTATAATAGTAACCTGAAGCAGCCTTTACAACAAAGTATAAATCGGGATACACATGATAATGTGCATCATTAAAATCATAGTACTTCCAATTATAACCTACCACATCTGCATCATTGCTAAACTGATAACTATTAAGAAGTGAATAGGTACATTGCTCCATTGGAATGTAATTCGCAACTGAATCTTTTTGTTGACGCAGAGCTTGTGTTCCGATCCATATATTATTTAGGGCACCACAAACAGGATAATATCTAAATGGCGAGCCAATAGGTTCTTCAAAGAACACGTGAGTATACTTCGTAAATACTACATCCCAATCGGCTGAAGGCGGAGCTTGCTGTACTAGTTGATGTGGTGTATCGAAATTAAAATACATTAAAGCATACGCAGGATCTTTAGTAATCACTGCTGTATCATAAGCCGAATTATCATACTTACTAAAACAAATTTTATATTCTGTTGCTGAAACAGAAAGCACTTTAAACTTTCTCCAACGAGCAGAACCTGTATGTTCCGGCTTACCTCTGTCGATTACATAAACATTGCTTCCATTGGTATTGAAAGAAGGAGTTTGCCAGTAATATTTCATTGATAAACTATCATCGAGCAACTGTTCGTCATCGATATTCCATTCTTTACCTACAGAATCTGCCACAGTCATTTGATCACTACCAGAATTACATGCGAACATATATTTACCGCTATTTAAGTAAATTCTCATTCCTTGGGCTGATGCTTCAAAAGCAAGATCATAAGCTTTATACGGTCGAGAAACCGACGCCCCTGTTTCGAGGTTTACATAAATTTGAGTTTCATAATTATTCCCCATCACGGCAGTCATTTGCTTAACGGATCCGGGCGCAGGCAATATAATTGCATCATCTTCTTTCATGCAAGAAGAGAACAAAAACAAAGCAGAGACGAATATTAAAACGATATTTCTCATTACAAGCTTAGAATTAATTTAACAAAATAAGATCTTCCCATTCCGATAGCAGTTGTTCCGTCGTTTCCTCCTGAATGAGCACCACCTGAAACAGCAGATCTAACATTTGTTACATCCATAATATTTTTTACTCCTGTACTTAACGTAACATGATTTTTAAACAATGGTTTTCTAACAGAGAAATCAACTAATTGATATGCCTGATTCATTGTTCTAACCAATTCATTACTTCCTTCTAAAAGGTATACTGGTTTTTCACCGATATATCTCCAATATGCAGAAACAGTAAAGTTCAACTTAGTGAATTTATAATCGGCAGATCCATTAAACTCACTATACCAAGCGGTTTCTGGTTGATCAAGATCTCCCTCGAAAGTCGACCATGTTCCTGTATAAGCAGCACCACCTGTAATTTGGAATCTTTCCGTTACAAAACGAGCTTTCACATCTCCTCCTTTCGAAATAAATTCATCTAGGTTAATGTAAGTATACAACGCGGTATTTGCATCCGCCTCTACTAATGAAATTTGATCGAAGATATTATTATAGAATACACCAGGTTCGATACTGAATACTCTTTTACCGAATGCCTTTTTAAACTCAAGCGATAAATTATAATTATCAGATTTTTCAGCAATTAAATCGCTATTACCTCTAACATTATGTGATATATCTACAAAAAACAAATATTGTTCTTTAATTGATGGAGCTCTAAATCCTTTACTCCAGCTAGCTCTTACCGATAATGTATTACAAGCTTTAAAAAGTACATTTAATGATGGAACTAAAGGAGCATTAAATTGAGAGTTGTAAATTCCACGAATTGATGGGCGAAGAGTTAAATTTTCGATTGGTTTATAATCGAGGCTAGCATATACAGCAACATCAGTCATTGAATGTGTGCTATTATCTATCTTCTTGCCTTTTGCATCTTCATAATTAACATCCACTCCTGTTAACAATACAAATTTTTCAGAAAAATTATGATTGTACACTGTACGACCAAAAAAGCCATTCATCGAAGTAGTATCATCATCTCCTGGATCAGCAGTTAATTGATCAGTTAGATCAACCATATTTTTGATGTATGAATTTTTCACATATCTGTAATAAGAATATGATAAATTCATTTGCCATGAACTCTTATCATTAATTCTTTTATCTGTAGAAAAAGCATTTGTAAAACGTCGTGTTAAATAATTTTGATCGTTTGCATATGCGAAATATGGAGTAATAATTGGATCACCTTTATTGATTACTTTCTCATCATAAATAGAACTTTGTAAAATCATTTTATAACCATTCACAGTACCTGAATACTTAAAATTACCGTAGTACTGTTCTTTGGGATGCCATTGTTGGCTACGCAATGAATCGTATTCACTCCATCCTGCAAAAAAGTTTCGTCCGATATCTAATGAAAGTGATCTTTTCTTAAATCCCCAACCTACATTCGCATCAAGGTTATAGTGTCCCACATTTTCATAATAGCCTGTTAAGCTACCTGTCAACTTTTGATCGGAAGAAGTTTTAGTAATTAAGTTTACTACGCCACCCAATGCATCGCTACCGTACAAAACACTCATCGGACCTTTAACAATTTCAACGCGTTCAATATTCGATAAATTCAACTGACTGATATCGATATTTCCATTTTGGCGACCAATAACGGGAACTCCATCAATTAAAAACTTAACATTTTGGCCTCCGGTTCCTTGAATCGACATGCTACTTCCTAAAACACCATCATTCGCAATATTCACATTCATTTCTTGCGACAAAAGGTCTTTCACATTATTAGCTGCGCGTTGTTCAATCTCTTTGCTATTGATTACATCAATATTATATACTGAATTTGATTGGTACCCAGGGATATAACTTCCCGTAACGGTTACTTCATCGAAATTCACATTCGCCGACTTTAACTGAATGATTGTCAATGCTTCAGAAGCTGTCTTTACAGTATCGATATGCTGAACAAACCCAATTAAATTCACTTTACGAATCATGGGATAAGGGAAAGAAGGAACTTTAACTTCTCCCTCGTTGTCGGTAAACCGTGCCTCGGCCTGATGGCCAGCGATGGAAGCAAACAGCACCACTGCTCCTTCCAACGGTTTCCCATCAGAGGATTTTATTTTCAAGCCTTGAGCCTTTGAAAAGTGCAAGGTGAACAATAAAATCAAAACATTAATTATAAGCCCTCTTTTAATCACGTTGCGAAAATACGGTCGGTTTTTGGGTCGATTAGTAACAGAACGGCTGACCATTGTCATTTTTCGGGGATTCTGACAAAGTGCTGACAAAGACGGGGTGATCTTAGAAAAGTACAATTAACTGCCTTTTGTTAATAGTTGCTCCTTTCTTCATGTAAATAGAGGGTGATTTTCAGCCATTTTTGTATCAAACCTCAATCTGGCACAATAACGTCAGTTGAATTATAGTTTTAACCCTATGAATATGAATCAACGCGAAATCATCATTCAATCGATAAATCATCAGATTGAAACTTTCACAGAACAGTTTTTAATGGCTGCAGAAAACGGCGGGCCAATTCCGTTAATAGAAATCGATTTGATGAAGCATACCGTTCGCAATTTATATCAACAACTCCACGAACTTCAGATTGTGAGTCAGCGCCCGATAGAGCCTGAGACACTTAATATCCAACAACCAGTTGCAGTTAAGCCAATAATTACCGAAAAGCAAGCTCCGATAATCATTTCTGAACCTGAACCCGAAGTTCACTTTGAAGAACCTCAAATGCCGGAAGTTATTATTATGAATGATATAATGCCTGAACAGGAAGCAGAAGCGACTGTTACAGCAATTACAGAAACGATTGTAATTGAAGAAAAACCAGTTGTTATTGAAACGGTTATTGAAGAACAGGTAATAGCAGCACAACCTGTTGTCGAGCCAAAGAAAGAAATTCAACCAGAAGTTGTTCTAAGTTCTCCATCAGAAAAAGTAGAAATAATTGCAGCGACTGCTGTTGAAACTCCTCGAGTAGTTGAGGAAGCGAAAAAAGTGGTTGTTAATGCAAGCCTATTCGACGATATTACTCCAACAGTAGCAAGTAAATACAAAGAGCAAGAAACTCTGTACGACAAAATTTCGAAGAATCAACAAGGTGCTACTATCGCAGAAAAACTTTCGGCAAAGCCTGTGATCGACTTAAGAAAATCGATTGGCATCAACGAACGATTTGCTTTTATCAACGAATTGTTCGAAGGGAACCAACAGTTGTTCATGGAGAGCATCGACAAATTAAACAATATGCCGGTGTATGACGATGCAAGAAGAGTACTTTACGAAGAGTTGGCAGGGAAAATGAATTGGAATACAAAAGCTAAAACATTTAGTGATCTTGACGAATTAGTTAAACGTCGCTTCAGTGCATCATGAGATTACAACTGATTGCCTTATTTGCACTCCTATTAGCAACAAAAATATCATCGGCACAAGATACTGCATACGCAAGATCGATTGTCAATACATTAGCCTCTGACCAATATAACGGCAGAGGCTATGTGCTTAATGGATGTAATCGTGCCGGAGAGTTTATTGCAGGCGAATTTGAAAAACTTCAATTAAAAAAAGGAAACGGCGAAAGCTATTTTCAACCATTTACCTTTCCAGTTAATACTTTTCCCGGAAAAATGTCGGTGGCTATTAACAAACACACTCTAACTCCTGGAGCTGACTATATTGTTTCAGCATCTTGCCCTTCTATAAAAGGCACCTTTTCAATCGTTACAATAAACACAAGTAATTTTAAGAGCCTGCCTTCTGTTTCTAACAAAATTGTTTTACTTGACACTTTGGGCAGCAATGGCACAATGGATAAGACCTTCATTAAAAACTTTATCAATGATAAAAATGGAGCTAGAGGATTTATTTTTATTGAAGAAAAAAAATTAACATGGACCGTTGCCGATGTACAAAGCGCACCAATAATTCATATACTTAGAAATTCGATTCCTTCTATTCCTACAAAAATCTCGATCAATATAAAGGCAGAATTGATCAATTATAAAGCCAATAATATAATAGGAATTATCCCTGGCACACTTTATCCTGATTCTTTTCTAGTGATTACGGCTCACTATGATCATTTAGGAATGATGGGAAAGAAAACGATTTTTCCAGGGGCAAATGATAATGCATCAGGAACGGCAATGATGTTAAATATGGCAAAGTACTTTACAAACATTAACCACTCTTTACCCTATTCAGTTGCATTCATAGCATTTGCAGGTGAAGAAGCAGGTTTACTTGGCTCATATTATTATACAGAATCTCCAACAATTCCTTTAGCAAAAATGAAATTCTTATTGAATGTAGATTTAATGGGGACGGGAGATGAAGGTATCACTGTAGTTAACGGAAGTGTTTATGAAAACGACTTCAATATTATTGACAGCCTTAACACTAAACTTCATTTATTACCAAAAATCGGAAAGCGAGGCAAAGCACATAATAGCGATCATTATTACTTCACTGAAAAGAATGTACCTTCTTTCTTTTGTTATACATTAGGAGGACGAACAGCTTACCACGACATTTACGATATTTCAAGCACGCTACCGCTCACCAAATTCAGTGAGGTATTCACATTATTGAAATCGTTTATCGAGATAAAAGCTATTCCGATTAATATTCCTCGCCCGATAAAGTAGCAGTATATTTATCATCATCTACCCAGACACTTACATTATAAGTCCCTTCGGTAAGATTGTTTTCGGCAACAGAAAAAGGGAATGAATATTGACCTGACTGTTGTAATCCTTGATTATACTGTTTGATCATTTTACCTGACAAATCAGTAATTTCAATAGTTATTAAAGAAGGGCGACTTATCACGTAGTTTACTGTAGTTACATCACTTGTTTTATCGTGATGCGTTTCTAATACTGCAACTCCTTTATCTTTCATCATAGCTGCTACAGCTCCTGTATAAGCTACTTTACTATCATCCTTTATTACTTTCAATCGGTAATAGTACTTTATACCTGAAGTAATTTTCTTGTCATCAAATTTGAATTCAGCAAGAGGTTTACCATCATCAATAAAAGATGACTTATAAAACGTTGAGAATTCTCCACCTTCACTACGTTCGAGTTCATACATGCAATTAGCTTGAGGAATCCATTTACAAGTAATAGAAGACGGCTTTACATCTACAGTAAATTGCTCTGCATCCTTTGCCTTATTAGTTGGAGAAGTTGAAGAAAGAACAACTTTAGTATCACGATAGTTTGGTGCTGTAATTTTAATATTCCCGTATGAAAAACTCATAGTAGGTAGTTTTGAATCCACTACTAAATAATATGACAATCCTCGTTGAACATCAGCTGAGACAGATTGGATTAAATTCCCTTCTGATCGAGCTACTACAACCGATTTATTTCCAACTAAAGGACAACCTTCAAACAAAGTCATTGTTACATTTTCTGCGGATGAATTTAATTCAGCTTTTAACAATCCTGTGGTAACAGGAGAAAAAACAAAAACTTGGTCCTCGCCTTTATCCAATGCAGCAAATCCTGTGGTTGTACACTCCATATCATTCGACATATTAGCAGTAGTTCCTGCGCCGCTTGAAAAAGGTAAAGAAGCTACATTGACAACGCCTTTACCTAAGCCTTGAGGGCAAAATACAGGTTCAGCAATTGAATAAGCTAATGTACCTAAATCAGGAATATCTTCATTGTTTAACGCAGTAACAAGTAAGCGATAAGTACTAGTTTCATTACACTTCCAAACTAAATAAGGACTAGTACCACAATAGTCGTCGTTTGATCCATTTAATACTTTATTGCCGTCTTTATTCAAGATAGTAATTTGAGCATCGCCTTTACAACGTCCTCCACCGATATCATGACAAAAAGAAAAACGATATGTTTTCCCTGCGGTACCGTTGAATGAGTACCCTTTATTTGCTTCAACATCCTTCAATAACTTCCAAGTATTTGTAGGTGCAATTTCCGATACTGAAGTTGCAGAAGTTGACTGAGCGTTTACAGTTGCCTTGCTAAACAATAGCAAAGCTGCAAAACCTGTAATGTATAAGTATGTTTTCATGATTCTAATGATTTTGAGGAGAGCTTTCATATTCAACGTCGCTCATATCTTGGCAATAAGCAACATCTTTATCTGAAGGTCGGATGTAATAAACAAGCTCTAGCTCTTTAAAGGCAATCAACAAATTAAAATAAGACTCATCTGTTGAAGAAAAGTATACGGTTTTGACAGTAGGACAATACCCAGAAATAGAAACCCCCGAAATACTCGAGATTTTCTTTTTTATTACAGGAATAGTCTTCGTTATCTCCGCATATGGAAATTCAACGGTATATTTTCGAACACGCATCACCTCTGTTTTTTGCGCTGTTGACGCAAAAAAGAGCATAATAAATGACAGTAAAAGCAGATATGGCTTCATGGTTAAGCTACACGTTAATGGCATTCTTACGTATAGCTACAAGAAAAGTTTCAGCTTATTTGTCTGCGACCAGTAATTTTACAAACGAGACGTTTTCACCCTCAAAAACCTTTAAAAAATAGAGCCCGGGAGTTAAATTCAGGTCATCCTTATTAACCTTAATCTCCTGAAGTCCTTTTCGGCAATGCTTATTGAAAAGCAGCTTAATATAACGTCCCTCAAGATCGGTGAGTTCAACCTTGAAATTTATATCATTCTTCAAATAAGTTGTAAGAACGGCACTTCCGGTTAATGGGTTAGGGAAAAGATTTATTCGGGATTCACTTTCAGCAATTGAAGCAGTAACTACATCTGAATATTTCTCTTGCCCATTAGAAGAAATGCTTTTGACTTTATAAAAATAAAGCACATTGGATTCAACATCATAATCTGCAGCATTAAATCCAAAGTGGCCATTATTTACAACTCCGCTCAAAGCATCTATCCAATTAGTTTTCTCATAGTCGACACCGTTAGTAGATCTAAGTAAATCAAATCCAAGCAATCCATTAACATCATAAATATTCCAATTCAACCTTATTGCATTTGATGTGCCTTCGGCTGAAATATTAACAAAATCGATAGCTAATGGCGAAGGACCTTGAGCGGTGCTAAATGGAGCAATGCCTGTAACAGCTAATCGTTGTACGGCTGTAACAGGAGAAACAACACAATTACCTGTAGCTGCTACCCATGAGCCGCTGTTATTTGTTTGGATTGTCCAGCGATTAGCTGCATTGGTGTAATTTGTATTATAAAGTGTGATATCGAACTGCCCTGAATTAGGAGTTGAAGAAGCAACTGGATTCCAATATCCATTATTCAAAGCCGGACTACTATATGTGGCTCCACATTCTGTAATTCCCAGAGCAATAGGCAAAACAGGATGGACTAAAAAGTTAGTAATGATATTATCTATTGAAGTTGGGAGCGAAGGATTATTAAAATTCAAATTCATTCTTTGATATCCTTTTGTTGCCTCTCCAACCGGAAAATCATAAGAACCTTGGGTAAACAAATATCTACGTAAGTACCCTTGTACAAAACTTGTACCATTACCAGTAGTCGCAGCATTTATAGCTCTGTTTTTTATTGAAACTTCAAACGCATTTGTAATTATTTTACCGAGTGTCAAATCAAGACTACCACCTGTATTTATTGTCATATTCGAAAGCAGTGTTAATCCTGTAGAGCTATGATTCATTTTCACTTTACCAATTTCTGCACCAGCTAATCCTGTGTTCAAATATGTTTGAGGTGCAGAACCATTAAACTCTAATACACCTGTAGAAGGCACAAAAGTTCCAATGTTAGAGAAATTACCTGCTACTTTAAGATTTTTTGTATTCATCGTAAAAGATGAAGTAGCATTTGTAACACTAAAACTACCTTTAGCATCGGAATTCTGTAGCATAGTAACCATTCCTCCTGTTTTTGCAACCGATAAATTTCCGAATGCATTTGGCAATGTTAAATTACCATCCATATTTTGATTCACGGCAGCATTACCAAATAAAACTGTAGAAGTAGGAGATGCAGAGAATCCTCCATAATTTATAAAATGCTCACAAACAGAAAGTGTAAGACCAGCATTCAATGTTAAAGTTGCACCTGGATTTATTGTTAATGTTTTGCAAGTTGCTCCTGCTGCTGCCACCGTAGGCTGAATAACAATTCCTCCATTAATAATAGCATCGCGAGAGCATGTTGGCACTGGACAGCCTCCCCAGTTAGCACTTTTAAACCAATCGGTATCGATTCCTCCCGACCACGTTGATCGGGTTCCTGTCGCACTATAATTTACTGGAGCTGTATTTCCGAATACTATATCAAACCCCGAAGTACTATTAGTGAAATTACTTACAACAAGCACATAAGTTTCACCTGCCAATACTGGAATTGCAGTATTAAAAGAAGATCCAAAACCGGGGTATGCGGCAGGAGGTGTGCCCGCCACATTACCGAAGCAACCTGTAACTCCTAAGAAATTATAATTACAGGAAACAGGAGTACTTCCTGCTGCAATGGCAGAACAAGTAACTGCACCTGCTCCACCCGTTTTCCAAACTGCAAAATCGTAATCGGTGCCAACAGTACTAGGCGCACCGGGCCAATCTTTAGGAATAATACTGAATGCTAAATTTCCGTTTGCATTAATTGGAATTTCAAACCAAACTGAACTTCTTTCGCCCGACAATAAACAATTTGTTCCTCCACCAGGGAAATCACAAATATTTCCGAACGATTGAAATCCGGGATCACCAAAGCTCATGGAAGTATCGCAAACTGGCAAATATATACCGCAGTCTTGACCGTTATTGAGAGGAGCTAATGTTTGTGTTCCATCCATTGCCAACACAGAAAAAGTTCCTGTTAATCCGGCATATCCATCAACAGCAATAAAATAATTTGCTCCTGAAGAAAGGCCCGTTAAATTTAAATCACAACTGTAATTTGTAGTTGTTCCGCAACTTACTGCATCGTCATTGCATCCTACTAACGGCATCGCGTTACCGCAAGTGCCACTATACACAGCTACTTGAGGATTAGTTAATGAATTTGGAATTATTCGAACACGTAATTGTCCGCTAGCTGGGGCTTGCACTGAATACCAAACGGTATTTAAAGTATTTGGAGTAACCCAACATGCAGGAGCAGCAGGCTCTCCTGCTCCTCCTGAGCAATTATTTGCACCACTATAAGGAATACCTAAAATCAAAGGAGTTGCATTACAAGGTAGATCATTCGAAGCACCTGCACCAAATGATGTTAAAGTAATATTATACTGCGCATTATTCGGAGTTGCCCAAGTATCAACTATGATATAATAAGTTCCGGCAGCAGGCAAAATAATACTTCCGGTTAACGTTCCTGAGTTTGCTCCACCACCACCTGAGATACACGTAGTACCTACGCTTCCTGGGCATCCGCTATATACTTGATAGCCTATCGAATTTGTACTTGCACCATTAATCGTAATACCGATACATTCAGCACCTGTTGCTGTATATGCATACACTTTATCTTCTCCTGATTCGTACAAAGTACCACATGAACCAAGACTTGCATTGGAATAATCATTCCCCATACATGCAGTAGTTTCATTACTTGCAGAATAAGGTAATGATGCTATTGTAACAGGACTTCCGCAAGTAGCACCAGGCAACAAAGCAACAGGAGCAGTTATTGAAATATCATAAGGATTACAAGTCGGCGTTGACCATGAATCGATAACTAAATAATAGGTATGTCCGGCGATAACATTTGCACATAAAGATTTGCTTCCTGTAGAGCTTTGTTCATAAGCAACGCAAGTACCAGCAGTACCTGAACAACTTGCAGTTGAAGGACAACCATCGAACAAAGTAATTCCTGTGTATGATCCTGATGAATTCAATACAATCGAAATATTTCCTGTTACCGAAGGAGTAAAAACAAAAACCTCATCTTCTCCTGTGTAATACAATGTACTACCGCAAGTAATTGCTGATGCAGAAGTGATATCATCAACTTTACCGCAAGTGGTCCGACCAGTAGAAGTATAAGGAAGAGCAATGTTATTTACACCTGTTCCGAGAGGGCATCCACCAAGCGGAATTGGAGCGGAGATAGTAAGGTTTGAAAACGGATTACAATTTGGCGAAGGGAAAACATCCAAGATTAGGTAATAAGTTCGACCACCTGTTAAACATGCCGTAATAGCTTGATTTCCTGCAGAGCTTTGCGACACTTGAACACAAGTACCACCTTGACCATTAAGTGGACATCCATCGTACAACATCAATCCGTTGTATGAACCCGATGAAGTTAAATTGATTGTAACAGTACCAGTTATTGCTGGTGTAAATACCCACACCATATCTTCTCCACCAAGATAAAAGGAACTTCCGCAAACAGTAACATTAGAAGAATTAAGATCGTTACCCATACCACAGGTTGTACCTGAGCCGGACGCATATGGTAATGATGCAACTGCAATTGTACCGGCACCTAAACCTGAAGGGCAACTCAAAGGTGCTGCCATCTTATAAACGAAGGTTCCAATATTTGCTTGGTTAGCACAGCTAAATTTATTTACTAAGACTCGATACGTTCCAGCAGTAACGCAAGTCCAATTTAAGAACGACTGAGAACCGCAATTATCATCATTATATCCTCCAGGGACAGGAACGCCAGCGTTATCTAAAATTGTTAATTCAGTATCATATGTTGAACTTCCACCGTCAACAGCACAAAAAGAAAAGAAATAGCTAAATCCTGCTGTAGCAACAAAAGTAAAATACCTATTCCCATTAATATTGGTTGTGCCCACAGATTGCCAAGATGTAGTCGGAGTTATCGCCCCTCCTAGATTACCTCCGGTACATTGAGCATTTATGCTTGAAGAAAAAATCATCAAGAATAAAAAGCCAATTAATATCGAGTATAATTTCTTCATGCAAGAATTACTTTTTGATAGTTGTAAATGCATGCAAACCTCCTTTACAATTCGCCTCTACTTGCTCTTTCGAAGCACCTACTTTCAAAATCCCATCAATATGAAGTTCTTTCAAAAGCAATAGCGGATCATAAGTACATGAAAACCTTTCATCCATAACTTCCAAAACTATCCATCCTTGATCGACGCAATACTCTCTGAGCTCTATACCTGAAGTTGATGAAAGTGAATTCATCAAATTCGGAAGTGTTTTTTCTGTAGTAAAGGAAGGCATTTCGAGTACCAAATTATATGACTTGCCGGGCGCTTGTGAAAACGAATTAAAAACACATAGGCACACTAAAATCACTATCAAGAATAACTTTCGATACATCATAGCAAACAGGTTGGTCGGCCCTATATATTACACTAAGGTAAGATATAAGAATTTAAAATTAGGTATAATTTTCAAAACAAAGACTTCATTAAGTCAAATAAAATCATGGATTCCTACTAATCAAGGTGTAAACATGTATATAAATGTTCATTGATAAGATTTTCTCATCTTTGCTAAATGAGAAGATTATCGTTAATTACGACCATCCTGATAATAGTATTTTGCCAAGGAGTTAGAGCCCAAAATTTCAAAGCCGAGTTATTCGGAGGTGTGGTTGGCAGCCAAGTTTCGGGTGATGAGTTATCGGGATTTAACAAAGGGGGCTTTGCGTTAGGTGCTGGGGTGCGATTATCTATTGATGAAAAATCAAGTATCGGTTTTCGACTTGGATATATTCAAAAAGGCAGCAGAATGCCAAGTGGAGAAGACGCCGGTTATCCTTCTTTTTACTTATTACGTCTTCATTACTTAGAAATGCCAATATTGTATAGGTATCGAATAGGCAAAAAACTTTATTTCGAAGCTGGTCCATCCTTGGGATATCTCTTTTCTGCTCATGAAGAAGACCAATTTGGTGAAATGCCCTATATGAAGCCTTTTTTAAAATTCGACCTTAGTGCCAACGGCATTTTAGGCTACCCATTGGGCAAAAACTGGGATTTCCAACTCGGAATGATACAATCTGTCCTTCCGATACGAGAACATGGCTCAGGAACGACCTATCGCCTAAACAAAGGGCAATACAATACTGTTATTACCTTTGAATTCCTGAAGACTTTCGGAAGCAAATAAAAAACATCGTGAAAAAGAAAAAAATCATAGTAGCTGTAACGGGAGCCAGTGGCTCTATATACGCAAAAGTTTTATTGGAAAAGCTACAGTTGTTGGCTGATCAGATTGAAACTGTAGGGATGGTTTTCAGCGATAACGCGAAAGCAGTTTGGGAATTTGAATTAGGCAATCGTGACTTTGAGAAAATCCCTTATACAATTTACGATAAGAATAATTTTATGGCGCCTTTTGCTTCTGGCTCAGCTAAATATGACACTATGATCATTTGCCCTTGCTCAATGGGTACTCTTGCGAGGATTGCACAAGGAATCAGCAATGATTTAACTACTAGAGCGGCAGATGTAATACTAAAAGAGCGCAGGAAATTAATTCTCGTTACTCGCGATACTCCTATTAGTCTGATTCATATTGAAAACATGAAGACTATTACACTTGCAGGAGGGATTATTGTCCCTGCCAGCCCAAGCTTCTACAGCCGCCCCGACACATTCGATGCTTTGGCCGCTACGGTGGTAGATAGGGTGCTCGATTTAGCGGGAGTTGAAAACGTAACTTACAGATGGAGTGAGGATTAAGAGTTTTGCACCACCCAATGTGCAAGATTTTGCGATTTATTGCGTTATTTCGTTTCAGGTTATTGTAATTTAGAGTTCCATTCAGCAATAAAAAAGCATTTATGTTCGAATACTCAAAAGAAATCCTCACGAAAGTAAGTTTCGACAGAACTCTATTTAACAAAGAGTTAGTGAAGGCTATCAAATGGCTTAAAGCCGACGAGCGCAAGTTACTGATGATGTGGTGCTTGGCTACTTTCGGAAATAAGTACAGTGATGTTATTATGCAGGCTTTTCGCCACGTAGTGAAATAAACTTTAGGTTCCTTTTAATTCCTTCATATCCCGTTCTTAAAAGCGGTGATGATTTAAATTTTCTCTTGAATATTTCTTCCGTTATTTCTTCCCAATCTGAGTAGCTCATATTTGGCAAATTATTGGTAGATGTGAATGCATTTTCGGATGTTGGTTTTGAAAATCTGTTCCACGGACAAACATCTTGACAAGTATCGCAACCAAATGCCCAATTATCAAACTTACCTTGATAACTAGTCGGTATGGCTTCCTTCAGCTCGATTGTAAAATACGAAATACATTTACTGCCATCAACGACTTTTGGAGCTACAATAGCTTGTGTAGGACAAGCATCAATACATTTCGTACACGTTCCGCAATAATCGCGAATAGGACCATCGGGTTCTAATTCCAAATCAATAATCAACTCAGCAATAAAGAAAAAAGACCCATGCTTTGGATGGATTAAATTTCCGTTTTTACCAATCCATCCTAATCCACTTTTCTTAGCCCAAGCTCTATCGAGAACAGGCGCTGAATCAACAAAAGCTCTGCCATTTACATCACCAATATTTTTTTTAATAAAGTCCGATAAAATTTTCAATTTATCTTTAATGACAAAGTGATAATCATCTCCGTACGCGTACTTCGATATTTTAGGATCATCAATAGTAGAATTTTTCTCAGGAAAATAATTCAACAACAAAGAGACTACAGTTTTAGCATCATCAACTAAAAGTCGTGGATCGAGACGTTTATCAAACCAACGTTCCATATAACTCATCTTGCCATGATAATTATTCGAGAGCCATTGTTCTAAACGCGGAGCTTCTTCCTCTAAAAAATCGGCACGAGAAAAACCTACATGATCGAATCCAAGGCGAAGAGCTTCGTTACGAATTAAATCACGATTATTCTTCGTCTGCATTTTATAAAAAATATTTAAATCAAGCGTAAATCATTCAAGACCTTCGAACAGTGTTCCCTTCGATTTCTTAAAAGATTTCCCTAAATGTCGGTAAGCCTTCTCCGTTACCTCTCTACCTCGAGGAGTACGAACTAAAAAACCTTCCATAATCAAGAATGGTTCATATACTTCTTCTATTGTACCCCCTTCCTCTCCTACTGCTGTAGCAATAGTAGTTAATCCGACAGGGCCTCCTTTAAATTTATCAATGATTGCAGAAAGAATTCTGTTGTCCATTTCATCTAGTCCGAATTCATCTACATTTAAATTTGCAAGTGAATACTGAGCAATGGACAAATCAATAAATCCGTTTCCTTTTATCTGAGCAAAATCGCGAACGCGGCGCAAGAGTGCATTTGCGATACGAGGGGTACCTCTACTTCGTCTTGCAATTTCGAAAGCGGCATCTTCGGCAATTCCGATTTTTAAAATATCGGAAGCACGTTGAACAATTAAGGTTAATCGCTTTGCATCGTAGTATTCAAGACGCGAAGTGATACCGAAACGTGCTCTTAGTGGTGCAGTAAGTAACCCTGAACGAGTAGTTGCTCCAACTAAAGTAAAAGGATTTAATTGAATTTGCACAGAACGGGCATTCGGACCACTTTCGATCATAATATCGATACGAAAATCTTCCATTGCTGAATAAAGATATTCCTCAACAACGGGACTCAAACGATGGATTTCGTCGATAAATAATACATCATTTGGCTCAAGGTTTGTAAGTAAGCCTGCAAGATCGCCCGGTTTATCTAAAACAGGGCCTGAAGTTGTTTTGATATTTGTACCTAATTCATTGGAAATGATGTAGGCTAGTGTTGTTTTCCCTAATCCCGGAGGTCCGTGAAGCAACACATGATCTAGTGGCTCACCGCGTTGTCCTGCTGCCTTCACGAAAATTTTAAGGTTCTCAATAACCTTATCTTGGCCAGTAAAGTCATTAAAATCGCCCGGCCTAAGGACTTTTTCAATGTCCTTCTCAGCGCTATTCAAACGGTCTTTTTCGGGATCAAGATTTTGGTTAAGCATAGAACAAAAATAAGGAAAGCAAAGTATTAAACCGACATTTTCCACAAAGCAATTGAACGATCGTCGCCAGCCGACAACAAATCTGTATTATTCAGCCATAAAAGCTTATTAACCGAATTCACATGTCCATCGGCTTCTTGCTTTTCTAAACGAATCATCACCTCTAAAGATTCCGGATCCCAAATTTTCACAGTTTTATCTCTACTTGCTGATGCAAGCATTGATGCATCACCATTAAAAGCCAAATCATAAATGGCATAATTATGTGCTGGAACTGATTGAACAAGCTTATAATTGCTCAAAGAATATTTATTGATGTGAGCATCTCGGCTACCTGTTAAAATAAAATCATTCTCTGGAGTCAACGTTAATGCATTTACCGAAAAGCCTTGTTGATGAGCTTGCCATCTTTTACCGAAAGAAAATCCGTTCATATTGATCTCCTGCACGGCGCCTTCTCCACAACCAAAATATGCTTTCGAGGCATCAGCATTAAAAATCATACAACGGACCTTACTGCTTGAAATTTTAACGTTTGCCAATTGATTAAGCGTACCTCTTTCCAATACATAAAAAGAGCCATCTCCTGTGAGAACAAAAATAAACTTACCGTCAGGGCTTAGTTCCATTGAAAAGATAGAAGTATGAGTTATTTTCAATAAACGTTTTTCGGCACGTTCATTTAAACTGATAATATGTATTCCACCTCCAGCTTGACCAACGAGCAAAATATTTTCCTCTTTTAGTAATAATAGTCCATAAACGGCATCAGAAGCTCGTGCAACCACTTCCCCCTCATCCGGCATGTCAGCGTTCCACTTAACAACGAGCTTATCGCCCGAGCCAGTATAAAAGGAATTACCCTCACCCCTAATTAACGAGTACACGCTACCTTGATGTCCTGTGAAGCGACTGCTCATTGAAAACAACTTTTCCATGGCGCAAAAGTACTTAAATGTCGAAATCTTTGAAGAATAAGATTGATAAACAAAAAATATTTTTAATTTCACGAAAAAAAATAACTATCCTATTGCATGAAAAGAATTTTACTATTAGCATTTCTATTGAATTGCTTGGCATTACAAGCTCAAAACACCTTCCAAGTTAAGTTAAGCGGTAACGGATCGGAAGAAGCAGTTGCCGTGACAGAATTACCCAACGGCAATTTCGTTGTGTTGAGTTCAAAGTATGTAAGTGGAATAAATATGGATTTCGTAATATCTGAAATTACTTTTGCTGGCGGACTAGTTAAATCAAAAACATTCGGAACAACCAATGGGGAATTAGCTAAAGCGATGTGTAGAACATCTGACGGAAATTTCATTATTGCAGGATCATATTTTTCCTCAACCAGCGATTATGATTTATTAGTTGCTAAAATCGACAGTAGCTTCAACACAATTTGGGTAAAGCACTTAGGCGCTGTTGGAGGCAATGATTATGTAAACAGTGTATACGAGATAAGTCAAGGAAGATATGCGGTAACCGGAACAACAGGCATTGGAGGCAGTGCACGGCCTTCTTTTATGATTTTAGACGACAATGGAACCATTGCAAAAGAATTTCATTTAAACACCAATCAATTTGCAAGTCCGAATTACAAAGCTGTTTATTTAAACAACGGAACTTTTGCATTTTGCAATCTCACTAATTCTTTATGCATCGTAGACACAAATGGAACTGTTATAAAAAACAACTCTACAAACTTCGGTATCTACACCACAGATGCCATGTTAATGCCTGGAAGTAAGCCGACATTAATTGCATTTTCAGATTACGGAAGTTTACAAGGAGGAACAACTTCGTTAACAACATTTGATTCGACAGGAAACACGGTTGTTGCATCAAAGAAATTTAGAAGTACAGGATATGATTTTGCTCCAGTAAAAGTACTACCTGACAATTCAGGAGGATATATAATTGCTGCAAATGCATCATCATTATCAAATGGAAATTACACAGGAGTAATCTTTAGAGCCGATTCAACCGGTTTACTTCAATGGGCTAAGAAATACACGCCAACAGGCTCGGCAGGAAGTAAAATCAACGATCTAAAAAGAACAGCCGATGGCGGATTTATTGCAGTTGGATTAGAAGGCGGTGCATCAACAACAATATTGGTTACAAAAATCGACTCGTTGGGATTTGTTCAATGCAACACATCTAGCTTCACACTTGCAACAGCAAGTGCAACATCAAATAGTGCAACACAGCACAGTATTAATGCTGGAAATACACAGATTTTAACAGCAATAAACCCTACCCTAACCACATTAACTACGGGATCAACAGTACTATGCACTACAGTTGGAGTTGAAGAAAACACAATATCTGAAGCCTTACAACTATTCCCTAACCCTGCACAAAACTTTATTTCAACAACTCTTAAAATAAATACCGAAGTATATACGACTATCTATTCAGCAGAAGGAAAGGTTGTAAGCAAATCATTTGGTAACCTTAAACCCCAAATCGACATTTCAAGACTACCTTCAGGACTATATCTTTATGAAATCAAGAGTCAAGATGGGAAAACACTTCAACAAAATAAGTTTATTAAAGAGTAAAGCTCATCATATCAACCAAATTGGCAGCGACTCCGAAAAAGGGTCGCTGTTTTTGTTGTAATTTTACGGGATTAGGTAATCATGAGAAAAGAAGAGCAGATACTTATAAAAAATTTCATACCTCCACTGATTTTCGTAGCAATTCTTTGGATCGTTAAAGGCATTGAAATGCACTTCAATATTTCCTTTGCCGCGCATGGAGTTTTCCCACGTTCTATTGAAAATCTCGATGGAATTTTATTCATGCCCTTTCTTCATGACGACTTAAAACACTTGTTTTCAAATACTGTTCCGTTGTTAGTATTAGGAGGAGCGATGGTGACATTTTACCGCGACGTTTATTTACGAGTATTTTTCTCGATATGGCTATTGCACGGAATTTGGCTTTGGGTTGGAGGAAGGCCAGCATATCATATTGGCGCGAGCGGAATAATTTACGGACTAGCTTCATTTATTTTTTTCGGAGGAGTATTTCGCAGAGAGAAAGGAATGATGGCATTATCACTATTGGTCGTATTTCTTTACGGGAGTATGGTATGGGGACTATTTCCGTTATTCGAAGGCATGAGTTGGGAAGCGCATTTATTTGGAGCAATTTCAGGGGCGCTTTTAGCTTGGTATTATCGTAAATCTGGAGTACAACGACAAGTATACGATTGGGAATTAGAAGACGACGATGGACCTGAAATGATTTTTATTGAAGGGGAACCACCTATTCAAGACGAACAATTATCTTCGCCGGAGAATAATTTAAAAACTGAAAACGAATCGGAAGAAACATCGGAAACGATAAAAATCCAATATGATTTCAAACCCAAAGAATCAAACAACGATGATGTTAAAAATTGAACATATAGGAATCGCCGTAAAAAACTTAGAGGACTCTAATACCTTATTCGCGAAAATATTTAACGCACCCCATTACAAAATGGAAGGAGTAGAATCGGAAGGAGTGATGACATCATTTTTTCAAGTTGGAGAAAACAAGATTGAGCTCTTAGAAGCAACAAACCCTGAATCGCCAATTGCTAAATTCATCGAAAAAAAAGGAGAAGGCATACATCATATCGCATTTGACGTTGCAGATATTCGTGCTGAAATGAAAAGGCTGGAAGAAGAAGGCTTTATATTACTCAATAAGGAACCTAAAAACGGAGCCGACAACAAGTTGGTATGTTTCTTACATCCAAAAGGAACGAATGGGGTTTTGATAGAATTATGCCAAGAAAAATAAAATCAATTTTCAATTAGATAAGCATATTTCATCTCGATAGTCTCACCCACTTCAACTTTCAATAACTCGGCATGTAAGCCAGTGCCTGAAGCTCCTTGAATATGTTGGATACTATCATCAATAAAAATAGTTTCCTCCTTCAGTAATCCGTTTTCAGACAAAACAAAGTCGAAAATTTCTGCATCCGGTTTACGCATTGCAATATCGCTAGAGAAATAGCAATATTCAAATAGACCTTCAAAATATCCTTTACCGAATTTCTCATCATTATATTGAGTAAATGCATCGATATGAATGCGATTGGTATTACTCAACAAAAAGATCCTGTATTTCTGAGCCACTTTTTGTAAGAAATCAACTCGGTGAGAAGGAATACCCTTGAGCATTGCATTCCATGCAGCATCTATCTGATGATCGGTAATAGTATCGGATAAATATTGGCGTAGATTACTTCTAAACTCTGCATTTGAAATGACCCCCTTTTCAAAATCGTCGAACAAAGTGCTTTGTTTAGCTTTTGAATAGAAATTATCAAAATCGACTATACCTAATTTTTTAAAGGCTGTTGCTGCTAGGTTATAGTCAATATCGATAATCACCCCACCTAAATCGAAAATAATATTCTTGATATGCATGCCTGCGAAAATATGAAAATAAGTTTAACCGGTGTCAATATTGATACAAGTCAAGAAATGTAATTAGCTATGCTCATCAATAATTTCATTTAATCTTTCTATAGAAAAAGTCTTACCAATAAATCCTTTAACAACTGCATAACTACCAGCAGTCTTACGATCTCTTTCATCTAAGGAAGAAGTAAGCATAAAGATTTTAATTTTATCAATACGACTTGCTGGAAGCTTTAGAAGCTCATTAAGAAATTCAAAACCATTCATCTCTGGCATTCTTATATCGAGAAATAAGAAGTCAGGAAGAGGCTCGTTTTTATTGACACAATCGGTTAAATATGTTAGACCTTCAATACTAGAAGTAAAGGCATCAATAATAGCATTATCATCAGCCTTACGAATAAGCTCGGCATGCAAGAAATTAAATATTTCATCATCATCAATTAGCAGATATCTTTTCATTTTGATCTTCGGGATTTAAATTAATTTTGGGAATAGTAATCGTCATTATTGTTCCTATACCTACTTCAGACTTGACCGTAATGGCACCATTCAATTTATTTAATATCTCTTTACAAATATACAATCCTAATCCAGTTCCAACACTTGACCTAGATCCACGATAATACATGTCGAATATTTTATTTATATTTTTAGGAGAGATTCCTTCGCCATTGTCGGATACTATAATTACATAATAATTATTGAGGGGCGCCAATTCTACTCTCACATAAGGGTCAGGAATATCGGTACGTCGATATTTTACAGAATTCCCGATTAAATTCTTCAACAGGGTGTTAATTCGAGATTTATCAAGGAAAAATTCACTCGAACCTTTTGAGTCCAGAAAGAAGTCGATTTTATCCATTGAAGTGAATTTTAAATCACTAAAAATATTATTCACCATTTCGACCACGTTAAAATTCTCAGGCAAAATTTCTAAACGAGCATTTCTAGAATACTCTAAAATTTCTTGAATAGTTCCATCTAATCGCATTACAGAACTCTCTGCTAGCTTTAAAAACTGTGTATTCTTTTCACTTTGCCCTTCAGAGTTCAAAACCAAAGACA
>JAHEYP010000062.1:4237-7712 GCA_023251535.1 Bacteroidota bacterium | reverse complement strand
GACTAAGTAATTAGTTGTTCAAATAACGATCAATAAAAAGAAACGGCTCCCCAAAAGGGAGCCGTTCTTTTTTTGTCTCTTAGATGAAATGTGAGAAGAAAAGTACTCTGCCAAACTGTTCCCAGTTTCAACTACATCACAAGTTTTTCAATAATTTCGCCTTAAGCAATAAATAACATGAAGAGTATTTTTATTGATAAACTCAAAACTCCCGACGACTCCGATTTAAAATCAGGATTAAAAGATTGCTTTAGGTGGTGGAAGGAATTAGAGAATTATACCTTAGAGTTCGATGCTCTATACAAACCTTTATGGAAATTTGCGAGTGAAAAATTCGGATGGGGATTTCAAATAAAAGACAAAAAAAGAGCAATTGTTTATTTGTTGCCGCGAGATAAATATTTTAAAGTAGGATTAGTATTCGGAAAAAAGGCAGTCGAAAAAATTATGTCAACAAATATTCACGACTCAATTAAAAAGTTAATCAATGATGCTCCGGAATATGCAGAAGGTAAAGGAATCAGAATTGATGTAAAAGACGATTCTCTATTGAACGATATTAAAGCGTTAATTCAAATAAAAATTAAAGGATGATTAATACCTCAAGAGAATACTAATCATCCTTAAAAACGCGTAATTAATCGCTTAAAGCTATTTTTTAATGAGCTTCCAGCCAATTTAATCCTGTCCCTACTTCAACTTCAACAGGAACAGATAAAGGCAATGCATTTTTCATTAAATCCAACACTAATGGTTTCACAATTTCGATTTCATCTTTATGTACATCAAAAACTAATTCGTCATGTACCTGTAAAAGCATTTTCGATTTTAAATTTAAAGACTTGAATTTGTCGTGAAGTCGAATCATTGCTAACTTAATCATGTCAGCGGCAGAGCCTTGAATCGGAGCATTAATAGCATTTCTCTCTGCAAATCCACGTACTGTAGCATTGTTCGAATTGATATCTCTTAGATTTCTTCTTCTTCCTAAAATTGTTTCTACATATCCTTTATCGCGCGCTGATTGTATTGATGAATCCATAAAATCCTTTATCAATGGATATTTTATAAAGTACTGATCAATAATTTCAGCAGCTTCTCTTCTAGGAATATTCAATCGTTCACTTAATCCAAACGCACTGATTCCATAAATGATTCCGAAGTTTACCATCTTGGCTTTTCTTCTCATATCAGATGTTACCTCGTCAAGTTCAACGCCAAAAACTTTTGATGCAGTTGCAGAGTGAACATCCTGATTATTATGAAAGGCTTCTAATAATCCCGGATCTTTACATAGGTCGGCCATTATTCGCAACTCGATTTGTGAATAATCCGCAGATAATAAAACGAAATCTTCATTGCGAGGAATAAACGCTTTTCGAACTTCTCTTCCTCGTTCAGTACGAATAGGAATATTTTGAAGATTAGGATTGTCGGAGCTCAATCGCCCTGTAACAGCTACAACTTGGTTATAGGTTGTATGTAACCTTCCTGTTCTCGGATTTACTAATAAAGGAAGTGAATCAACATAAGTACTTTTTAATTTTACTAACTCTCGATAATCTAAAATCTTATCAATGATAGGATGTTTCCCACTAAGTTTAGACAAGACATCTTCACTCGTTGCATATTGTCCTGTTTTTGTTTTCTTCGGTTTTTCTGCAACTTTTAAAACTTCAAACAAAATATCTCCAACTTGTTTAGGAGAGGAAATATTAAATGGAGTTCCTGCTAATTTCTGGATCTCTTGATCAATTGATTTTATATCTAATTCAAGTGTTTTGCTGAATTCATTTAGTACAGGAATGTCAAGTTTTATACCTTCTCTTTCCATTGCTCCTAACACAGGAATTAATGGTATTTCTACTTCGTGAAATAATTTTTCCGTATTGTTTTCACGCAACATCGGATCAAACTTATTTTTTAATTGTATTGTGATGTCTGCATCTTCCGCAGCGTATTCAGAAATGATTTCGAGCGGAACATCTCTCATGCTTTGTTGATCCTTTCCTTTTTTTCCAATCAATGTTTCAATAGAAACGGGAGCATAATTCAAATAGGTCTCCGCTAAAACATTCATGTTGTGTCGCATCTCTGGTTGTATTAAATAATGTGCAACCATGGTATCAAATAGTGGCCCTTTTACCTCTATATTATACCAATTCAAGACGTTTATATCATACTTTAAATTTTGACCGACTTTAATTATGTCAGGATGCTCGTAGACCGGTTTAAATTCTTGTATCAATGCTAATGCATCATCATAATTTTCAGGAACAGGAATATACCAACCTTGATGCTCACTAACGGCGAAGGATATACCCACTAACTCTACTTGATTTGCATCCAGCCCTGTTGTTTCAGTATCAAAACTAATTTGCGTGGCAGAAAGAAGCTCTTGAATCAACTTTGCTCTATCTTCAACAGTTGTTACAGTAGTATAACTATGCTCAGTGTTTTGAATAGTATTATAATTTATATCTGGATCTCCTTCTGAAGTACTTACCGAATCTGATTGAGCAGCAGCAGGAGCAGCAAACAAATCAAATTGTCCGCTTTTATTTTCTACAGGTTTTGTTGGAACACTAATCTCTTCACCCAAAATAATTTGCGCCATTCGACGGAATTCCAATTCAAGAAACAATTCTTTTAATGCTTCTTTGTTGGGTTCTTCCATTTTCAATTCATCAACATTAAAAGGAGTTGGTACATCACAGTGAATGGTTGCCAACATCTTAGACATTACTGCCATTTCTTTATTCGCTTCTACTTTTTCTTTCAACTTTCCTTTGAGTTGATCAGTATTTGCTAAAAGATTTTCTACAGAGCCGAATTGTTGTACTAGTGTGGTTGCTGTTTTTTCTCCTACTCCTGGAATTCCGGGTATATTATCTACAGCATCGCCCATCAATCCAAGTATATCAATCACTTGTGAAGGACGCTCAATTCCGTATCGTTCGCATACTTCTTTCACACCTAAAACTTCAGCTCCGTTTCCATTTCTCGCCGGCTTGTAAATAAAAACTTTATCGGTAACTAATTGCCCATAATCTTTGTCGGGAGTCATCATGTAAGTGATAAATCCATCTTTCTCAGCTCTTACAGAAAATGTCCCGATAATATCATCCGCTTCAAATCCATCTAGTTCAATTGCAGGAATATTGAATGCTCTGACAATTTGTTTAATGTATGGAATTGATATAGAAAGATCTTCTGGCATCTCTTCGCGATGTGCTTTATAGTCGGCAAAGGCATCATGACGATATGTTGGTGCACTTGTATCAAAAACAACAGCCATGTGCGTAGGATTTTCTTTCTTGATTACATCTAACAAGGTATTGGTAAATCCAAACATTGCTGATGTATTCAGTCCTTTAGAATTGATTCTATGATTAGTGCTGAAAGCGAAGTATGCGCGATAAACTAACGCCATTGCATCGAGCAAAAAGAGTTTCTTTTGATTTTCTTCCATTAT
>JAHEYP010000062.1:0-4137 GCA_023251535.1 Bacteroidota bacterium | reverse complement strand
CCACCTTTTATAATTGATGCTTGAGGATCATATAAATAATTTGAAATTATTCCAGCTGTGGGTTCGATCGATTTTTCATCAAAGAAATCAAATTTAAATTCTATATTTTCTTTTTCTGATAACTCCGAACAAATTATTTCGGGATTTTCTGTAGCATGTTCGTCGATATAAAACAGTAATTCTTTGCATTCATCTTTGATGCTAACAATGTTTACTGTAGTAACTTTCCCTAATTCTCGAATTGCTTCGCTGATGTCGAGCATTGGTCCAACTTTCAGAAGAAGTTTTGGTGCAGCCCTCAAAATTTGTTCTTTTAATTGCAAAACATCAGGTTGAAGGTCTGATAAGCGAAATGCCCTTCGATTGTTGTCGTCACGACGAGAAGGATCGAGGTAAATTAAATCGAACTCATTGGTATTTAATGTATTAAGAAATTCTTCTGCCGTATTTCTTTGGAAATCAACATTAGTGAGGCCTAATTCATGAAAATTGTGTGTAGCGAAAATCAACCGATCTTCGTTTGGTTCTACATAAATTACTGAATTTGAAACCCTTGCGAATGCCATTGAATCAACTCCAAGTCCACCTGTAAGGTCTGCAATTCTGCCCTTTGGAATAAATTTTTGCTTATTAAGCGCAGCTAAAAATGATGAACACTGCTCTAAAGCGGTTTTATCGGGATAAATTAAGGACTTTACTTGATGCCAATCAGGAAGCTTTTTTGCCGCAATTTTCCTTCCAGTTATCTGGGTAAGTAAAAAATTGACCGGCAGGTACTTTCTTCCGGCCCATTTTAAGGCCAATTTTGCCGTATCCGCCCCTTCATTTTCAGCTAAAATTCGGCTGATTTCGGGGTTTTTTATCAATTCGATCCAATTCATCGCCCCAAAGATGCAAAAAGAGGTCTCAAACTGATACTTCTCTTCGAAAATTTACCCGAAACACCCTCACAATTTCTGATATTTGCATCCCCATTTATCCTAATCATGAAAAAACTCATCAATTACTTCTTTCAGGGACTTCTATTTGTGGTGCCTACAGCAGTAACTTTTTATGTTGTTTACCTGGCGGTTCTGTGGATGGATAATCTTCTTCCCATAAAAGTGCCGATTCCAGTACCAGGTTTTGAAGAAAATAACTTGCCTGGATTGGGGATATTGTTCATTGTGGCCGTAATTACTGTTTTGGGATATATTGGAACTCGTTTCGTTCGAAATCCTTTTTTCGTGATTTTCGAGGGATTGATTGAAAGAACGCCTTTGTTGAAAGTGATCTATTCTTCAGTGAAAGATTTGATAGAGGCTTTCGTTGGAGAAAAGAAACGTTTTACTCAACCGGTATTAGTAACAGTCAATAATAATCCATTGGTGCAAAGAATCGGATTCGTAACTGAAAATGATTTAACGGATTTAGGATTGCAAAAAGATAGAATGGCGGTTTACTTGCCGTTCTCTTATGGCTTTAATGGGCAATTGGTGATTGTTGATTCAAATAATGTAACAAAGCTTGATGCTTCCGGAACTGAAATGATGAAATTCGTGATTTCGGGAGGAGTAACAGATATTTAACTTTTTTAAAAATAAACTATGAAAAAATTACGCTTACTATTTTTGATGATTGCAATATCATCTTTTTCCTACGGACAAAAAGTAGTTGTTGATGAAGGATTAGAATCTCTTGGAGATGGATACAATAATGCTATCCGTGTTTTTGTTCCTCATACAAGTGAGAAAGCACTTACGAAAAAATGGAATGAATTTCTGAAAAAAAATCACGCAAAGGTGAAATCAGGAAAATCGAATACAATTACTGGACTATATACCGTTATCAACGGAATCGGTCCTGATTCAATGACTGTTTATTCTAAGATTACAGAATTCCAAAATGGCTTTCAACTTGCTGCTGTGTTTCAAAGAGGAAATGATTATATTTCTTCTACTCGTACACCAAAGGAATCTGCAATGATTCAAGGTTTACTAAAGCAATGGGGAACCGATATCAGCAAAGAAGCATTGCTCGAAAAAATTGAAGACGCAGAAGATGTACTGAAAGGTCAGAATAAAGATAAACGCAATTTGGAAAATAGTACTAAGTCGCTCACCGAAAGTAATGAGTCGATGAAAAAACAAATTGCAGATAACGAAAAACGTATTGAAGAAAACGCAAAGAAATTGACTACTCTTCAAACTGAAATAGAAACACAAACAATTCTAATTGACGGTATAAAAGCAAAGCAACTGGATTTACAATGACAAATAACGATAATGTTCTCATCTTAGGATCAGGCGGACAAATTGGTACCGACTTGGTGTATAAACTTCGAACGGATTTAGGTGGCGATCGTGTAATCGCTGCCGATTTGAAAGATCAAGAAGGATATCTAAAAGAAAGTGGACCGTTTTATACACTTGACGTTTTAGATGCTCAATCTGTAGCAGATATTATTCGCGCTCATAAAGTAAAGCGAGTTTATCTTCTAGCTGCATTGTTAAGTGCAACTGCTGAGCAGAAAATGAAATCAGCTTGGAAGTTAAATATGGAAGGGCTCTTCAATGTTTTAGACATCGCTCGCGAACTAGGTGGCTTAAGAGTTTTTTGGCCAAGCAGTATCGCAGTTTTTGGACCAACAACTCCTCGTGTTAATACTCCACAGTATACCGTAATGGAGCCTACTACAGTTTACGGAATAAGTAAACTTTCCGGTGAACTATGGTGTGAATATTATTTTAAAAAATTTGGTGTTGATGTGCGTAGCATTCGTTACCCGGGATTAATTAGCTATAAAGCTCTTCCTGGTGGTGGTACAACAGATTATGCTGTGGACATCTATCATCAAGCACTCGATAAAGGTTCTTACAATTGTTTCTTGAAGGAAGATACCGCTTTACCAATGATGTATATGCCCGATGCAATTCGTGCAACATTAGAGTTGATGGAAGCACCTTCTGATGATGTGAAAATTAGAAGTAGCTACAATTTAGCCGGAATTAGTTTTACTCCTGAACAAATTGCTGCAGAAATAAAAAAACACATTCCTGAGTTTGCAATTTCTTATGAACCTGATTTCCGTCAAGCAATCGCTGATTCATGGCCTCAATCTATCGATGATTCTCGTGCTCAGCAAGACTGGGGATGGAATCCTCAATACGATATGGAGTCAATGACAAAAGATATGTTAATGCATTTAAAAGAAGCACGTCAAAGTGCTTAATACTTTCGAGTAATTCAATTATGGAACATCCTTTATTTATTACGAATTCTCTTTCACGACAAAAAGAAAATTTTGTCCCAATTAATCCTCCTCTTGTTGGTTTGTATGTTTGCGGGCCAACAGTTTACGGTGAGGCGCATTTAGGACATGCACGTCCGTATATCACTTTTGATGTGTTAAACAGATATCTAACTCATTTAGGCTATAAAGTTCGTTACGTTCGTAATATCACCGATGTTGGTCATCTTGAAAATGATGCCGATGAAGGTGAAGACAAGATCGCTAAGAAAGCACGCCTCGAACAGTTAGAGCCAATGGAGATTGTCGAGTTATATACTGGAAGTTTTCATGAGTCAATGCGTCAGCTGAATAATAATCCGCCAAGTATTGAACCTCGTGCATCTGGACATATCATCGAGCAAATTGAAATGATTAAAAAAATCATTGCTAACGGTTACGCCTATGAGTCGAATGGTTCTGTATATTTTGATGTTATCAATTATAGTAAGTCACATGACTACGGAAAACTGTCAGGTCGTGTAATTGAAGATCTAATAGCTGGAGCAGGAAACGAACGTCGTGAATTAGAAGGACAAAGCGAAAAACAAAACCCTGCAGATTTCGCACTTTGGAAAAAAGCGAGTCCTGAACATATCATGCGTTGGCCTTCACCTTGGAGTGATGGTTTCCCAGGTTGGCATATTGAGTGTTCTGCTATGAGTGGAAAATATTTAGGAGAGACATTTGATATTCATGGCGGTGGAATGGATTTGCTATTCCCTCACCACGAAAGTGAAATTGCACAATCGAAAGGTAGTTGCGGACATGCTCCTGTAAAATATTGGATGCATAATAACATGATTACCATCAACGGACAAAAAATGGGAAAGTCGTTAGGTAATTTTATTACCCTGCGACAATTCTTT
>JAHEYP010000006.1:123468-141108 GCA_023251535.1 Bacteroidota bacterium | reverse complement strand
ACCCAACAGAGGTAAGGAATGTTAATGTATGAAGCAAACTTATTCAATTTCTTGAACTTATGTATCATTAAAGCGATGAAAATCCACATTATTATGATCTCAAGTAATGCCAAACCAATTAAATGCCAACGGAAGAATATCAAGCTCCAGAAAAAATTAAGCATCAGTTGCAAATAGAAAATATTGATAGCCTCGGATCTGTCTTTAGAAGCTGGCAATTGCAAGATTTTGTAGAATGAAAGCCCCATTAACAAATATAGGGTTGTCCACACCGGACCAAAAACCCAATTCGGGGGATTAAACGAAGGTTGATTTAAGGTTGCATACCAACCCGGGATAGCTTCAGCTGTTAAAAATCCGGAGACACCTCCGACCAGCATTGGGATCATTATTGCGAAAAATAAGAGGATGTATTTAGATTTGATCATAGCTATAAAACAAAAACAGTCTGCAGAAGTTTCTTCCACAGACTGTTTTATTTATTTAGAGGAGTAATTACTTACCCACAACCTGCTGAACTAAGTCGGCAGCTTCTTTCAATTGAATAGCAGAATATACTTTTAATCCGCTAGCATCGATTAATTTCTTACCCTCTTCTGCATTCGTTCCTTGTAAACGAACGATGATAGGAACTGGAATTTCACCGATATTATTGTAAGCATCCACAATACCTTGAGCAACACGATCGCAACGAACGATACCACCGAAGATATTTACTAGAATAGCTTTAACGTTTGAATCTTTCAAGATGATACGGAACGCTTGCTCAACACGAGCTGCATTTGCAGTACCACCAACATCAAGGAAGTTTGCCGGCTCACCACCTGCTAATTTGATGATATCCATTGTAGCCATTGCCAATCCAGCACCATTCACCATACAACCCACGTTACCGTCGAGTTTTACATAGTTAAGGTCATTTTGGCTAGCTTCAACTTCTGTTGGATCTTCCTCAGAAGTATCACGCATTGCAGCATAATCTGGGTGACGGAATAATCCGTTATCGTCTAAACTCACTTTCGCATCAACAGCAATGATTTTATCATCAGATGTTTTTAACACCGGATTGATTTCAAACATTGCAGAATCAGTTTGGTCGTATGCTTTGTAAAGAGCTGCAACGAATTTGGTCATCTCTTTGAAAGCATTTCCGCTTAAGCCTAAGTTGAAAGCAATCTTTCTAGCTTGGAAAGCTTGTAATCCTGTTTTAGGATCAATTTCCTCTTTAAAAATTAAATGAGGCGTTTTTTCAGCCACTTCTTCGATATCCATTCCACCTTCAGTAGAATACATAATCATATTGCGACCTGTCATACGGTTCATTAAAACCGACATATAAAACTCAGCAGTCTTACTTTCTCCAGGATAATAAACATCCTGAGCGATTAAAACTTTACTTACCAACTTACCTTGAGGACCCGTTTGCGGAGTCACCAATTGCATTCCGATAATGTCAGTAGCTCTTTGTTTAACCTCATCAATTGACTTAGCTAATTTTACTCCACCACCTTTTCCGCGTCCACCGGCATGTATCTGAGCCTTCACTACCCACCATTGAGTACCTGTTTGCTCTGTTAATTTTTTTGCAGCTGCAACAGCCTCTTCTGGAGTATCAGCAACGATACCTTCCTGAATGGCAACACCAAAACTTTTGAGGATTGATTTCCCCTGATATTCATGTAAGTTCATAATCGGATTGAAATTTGGGCAAAAGTAGCAAAAAAAGATGTTCAAGCAGGTCAAAAGTTAAGAACAGAATGGAAGGAAAAATATGTCTCTGAATTCCTACCAACTAACTCATAACTTATAGCAAATTAACCACTTAGCATATTGAAATTTAAAATCACATCGTTTTCAAACTTTTAGTCCAACTTTGTGTTTTGTTAAAAAACTCGTTTATGTTAAAAATCGGCGGCAAAGCACCAGCCTTTAAAGGCACCAATCAGCATGGAGAAACTATCAGCCTCAGCAAGTTAAAAGGAAAAAAAGTGATTCTTTATTTTTATCCGAAGGACGCTACTCCTACTTGCACTGTTGAGTCTTGTAATCTGCGCGATGGCTACGAGGATTTAGTGGAATACGGATTTGAAGTTATTGGTGTAAGTGCCGATGATGTTAAAAGTCACGTGAAGTTTGCCGATAAACATAAACTTCCGTTTTCATTGCTAGCCGATACCAACCTTGATATCATTAAGGCTTATGATGCTTGGGGAGAAAAATCGATGTACGGAAAGAAATACATGGGTATTTTACGCAAGACTTATGTAATCGACGAGAAAGGGAAATTAGAAGTGATTATTGAAAAAGTTGATTCAAAAAATCACGTTCAACAAATCCTCGATCATTACGAATAGTGAGGTAGAAATCCAGAGACAAAACGAGGATTTCCAGAGATATCATTTTCGACAGCCACTTCTACAAATCCGAAGCCTTTCATCATTCGAGCAATCTCACTTGCAAATCCCTTGTTGACTTCAAACCAAACGGATCCTCCGTCGTTTAAATGATCGCGACTGAATATTAATATCTGACGATAAAAAATCAGGGGATCATCATCGGGAGCAAATAAAGCAATATGAGGTTCATTATCGAGTACGTTTTTGTGCATCGACAAAGCTTCTACACTTGTAATATAAGGAGGATTGCTAACTATTATATCAAACTTTTCTTGCTGCAATCCTTCCCAAATTCCTTCTGCGACGTCGGTCCACAGAAAATCGATTTCAGCATTATGCTTTTTAGCATTTCCTTTCGCCACCATCAATGCATCGAAAGAAATATCGCAACCAGAAACATGCGCTTGCGGGAATTTATTTTTCAAAGCCACAGCAATACAGCCACTGCCAGTGCAAACATCCAACACCTTAATAGGCTCATCTTGCATCTCTTCAAAGAGCAAATACATTAACTCTTCTGTTTCGGGACGAGGAATTAGCACATCTTTAGTAACATGAAAAGGCAAATTGCAAAACCAAGCAACACCGGTAACTTGCTGAACGGGCACACCCTTGCATAAATTATCGAGATCAATAGATAAAAGTTCTGCCTGGTGATCAGGTAAATCGGTATCAGGCAAAGAATTAACTGCACTCAATGCAACATCAAATCGATCACTGATCCACACCCTTACAATGGCTGCAGCCTCTTCCCTATCGTAAATTTCTGATAGTCGTTCCTTCGATAATCCGATTAATTCGTGTAGTTTCACACAGCAAAGGTGTAATTATTCATTGGAATCATAAAATTGTGAATCCACTTAATGTATAACATCCTATTTTTGCGCCCCCTCTATGACGCTCGAAACCCATCAAAAATACATGCATCGTTGCCTTGAACTGGCAGCGAAAGGACTCGGACAAACAGCTCCGAATCCATTGGTTGGTTCGGTGATTGTTCATAATGAAGTAATTATAGGTGAAGGATATCATCATAAATTCGGCGAAGCGCATGCAGAAGTAAACGCAATAGCTTCGGTGAAAGATCAATCATTATTAAGTGAGAGTACCCTTTATGTAAACTTGGAACCTTGTAGTCACTTCGGGAAAACTCCACCCTGTGCCGATTTGATCATTAGCAAGCAAATTAAAAGAGTGGTAATCGGAATGCAAGACCCATTTGCGAAAGTGAATGGCGAAGGGATTAAAAAATTACGTGAAGCTGGAATTGATGTAATAGTTGATGTTTTGAAAGAAGAATGCGAAGAACTCAATAAACGCTTCATCACCTTCCACACCGAAAATCGCCCCTATATCATCTTAAAATGGGCGCAAAGCTTCGACGGATATATGGGACGCGAAGGAGAAAACGTACGCATCAGCAATGAAGAAAGTAGAATGCTGAACTTTCAGTGGCGGACAGAAGAAGATGCAGTATTAGTTGGATCGGGAACAGTGATCATTGATAATCCACAGCTAAATGTAAGAGATTATCCCGGAAGAAATCCCGCGAGAATAATATTAGATCGATCGGGAAGACTTAGCGAAAACTTGAATATTTTCGATGGCAGTTCACGAACAATAATCGTAACTACCGACAAAATCAAACAGTATAAAAATGCCGAGGTGATAAAAGTAAATGCAGAAACATTTATTGAAGATACCCTCAAAAATTTACATCAACTACAAATCCAATCAGTGATCGTTGAAGGAGGCAAAAACATACTTGACTTATTTATCAAACATGATTTGTGGGATGAAGCAAGAGTATTTGTAGGAAACAACGAACTATACAATGGCATTCCGGCGCCAATCATCAAGACCGAAAATAAATTTCAAACTAATATTGGAGATAATTATCTCTTTACCATTTTTAATCAAAATTAATGACAGGCGATTTAATATTCAACCTCATACTTGCAGCTGCTTTATCATCACTCTTATATGTGATTTTAAAAATTTTCGAGCGATTCAAAATTTACAACTTACACGGATTAACGTTCAATTACCTAACAGCATCAACGTTTGCCTTCTTTGCAAACTACGAAGCGAACAAGCTGATGCTTCCATCGGTCAATAACTTCGGCGGATTTGCTTTAGTAGTTGGATTAATGTTTATCATCGTATTTTATGTAGCGGCGCTAACTGCACAAAAAGCTGGGATTGCCGTTACATCGATAGCAGGCAAAATGTCGATGATTATTCCGATTACAGCAGGGTTCTTTTTATACGGCGATCATATTACTGGATTAAGAATTGCAGGAATGGTAATGGCATTGGTGGCAGTTTATTTGAGTAGTGCGAAATCGAAATCCGATGAAACCGAACATTCAGACAAGCGAATTTGGATTTATCCCGTTTTATTGTTTATCGGCAGCGGAATGGTTGACACGTCGATTAAAATTTCGGAGCACTACTTCATCACACCCGAAAATCAAAATCTATTTTTCTGTTGCCTATTTGGTGCTGCAGGAATATTCGGGAGCATTTCAACACTCTATCAATTGATCTTCAAGAAAGTGAAAATTGAACTTAAGAGTGTAATTGGAGGAATCATACTAGGAGTTGCGAATTATTATTCACTAGTGTTCTTAGTAAACAGCTTAGCAACAAAAGGTGCCGAAAGCGCTTTGGTATTTGCTATCGTAAATATGTTAGTAGTGTTTTTCTCTGCTGTATTAGCATTCTTCATATTTAAAGAACGTCCAACCAAAATGAATCTCGCAGGAATGTTAATTGCATTGATTGCTATTTTAGTCCTTTCTTATTAAAAATGTTATTCGAGGATACATATCAAACCATTGCAAGTCCTACAGAAGGAAGCTTTCGCGATCGCGGAAGTAAATTCCTAGGCTTTGCGTATCCCGTAAAAACAGAAGAAGAGATCAAAGCGATTGTTAATCACCTGAAAAAAGAACATCCTCAAGCAAATCATCATTGCTATGCCTTTCGATTAACGCCTGATCCTACGGTATTAAGAGCGGCCGATGACCGAGAACCTGCAGGAAGTGCTGGAAAGCCGATACTAGGAGCAATACAATCGATGGGACTCACCGACACGTTAGTAGTAGTGGTGAGATACTTCGGAGGATCGCTATTAGGAGTACCCGGATTAATCAACGCCTACCGCTCGGCAGCACAAGATGCGCTACAGCAAGCAAAAATTATTGAAAAGACGATTAACGATAAATACATCATTCACTTCACCTTCGAGCAGATGAATGATGTACATTCGCTTTTGAAATCGGAAGGAGTAATTATTACCTCACAAGAATACAACGAACCCTGCGAAATTCGCTTTGAGATCAGAAAAAGCAAAACGAACCAGCTGTTACATAAATTAAAAAATCACCCTACGTTAGCAGCAAAAGCTACGTGGGAACCATACTACTGAAATGGAACTATTGAGAAGACTTTGCGGGATACAAGCACCGGCGGGACAAGAAGCTGCGATGCAGGAATTTTTATTAGAATACATCAATCGCAATAAAACATGGTGGAAAAATATGCCGCAAGTAATTCATGGCGAAGATTTTCAGCATTGCATCATGTTAGTTTTCGGACAACCTAGAACAGCAGTATTTGCACATATCGATAATATAGGATTCACGGTTCGATACAACAATGAACTAGTAAAGATTGGCGGACCAAGAACGAACAGCGGATATATTCTTTGCGGAGAAGACGAACAAGGAATTGTAGAAGGCGTTTTAGAATGTGACGAAGATCATCACCTCACGATTAAAAGCAATCGCACTATCGCAACAGGAACAGCATTGAGTTTCAAGCAAAACTGGAGAGAAGATAATGAGTTTGTCCAAAGTTGTTATATGGACAACAGACTGGGAGTATACAACGCATTGAAATTAGCAGAAACACTACAAGACGGAGTAATCGTTTTCAGTTGTTGGGAAGAACATGGCGGAGGATCAGTACCTTACATCGTAAAATACCTCTGGGAAAATTTTAAAATCCGTCAAGCATTAATAAGTGACATTACGTGGATAACAGAAGGCGTTCAGCATGGAAAAGGAGTTGTAGTATCACTACGTGATTCGGGATTACCGCGAAAAGTTTATGTAGATCGAATTAGAAAAATTTTAAGCGACCATAAAATTGATTTTCAATTAGAAGTTGAAAGTTCGGGAGGAAGTGATGGCAATGAAATTCAGAAGCAACCCTACCCTATTGATTGGTGCTTTGTTGGAGCCGCTGAAGATTTCGTGCATTCACCTGATGAGAAAGTAAGTAAACAGGATATCAGGTCAATGATAACGGCCTATGAATTATTGATGGAGAAACTCTAAGCGGAGAAATAATCGTTCAATTTTTCGAGGATGGCAGCAGGCGCAGCGGTAGGTCGACCGTTCGACTTATTCACGAACACCAAAGTAGTAGAGGCTTTATTCAGCAATACACCCTGTTCATTATAAGTCTCATAATCGAAAATAATTCGCGCTTTAGGAAGTTCTGTGATAGAAGTTTTGATGGTCAGCACTTCATCATAAAATGCAGGTTTAAAAAACTTCACCGAAAAATCGAGAACAGGAAGGAGAATTCCTTCATCTTCCATTTCGCGATAACTCACGCCCAACGATCGAAGAGACTCAACACGAGCCACTTCAAAATACTGCGCATAATTACCGTAATAAACGTAACTCATACGATCAGTTTCCGAATAACGAACGCGAATTTGGGTCTCCGTAGTGTACATAAAATTATTTGACGAAGATGCAAAAAAAATCGATAAAATATTTTTTCTAAAAAACGAATCAAAACGTGAATCCCTTTGTATACTTGCAGTAATCATCCTATGAAATTTACCATAAATTCATTTTCAAAACAGATCTCTCTGTTTATCATCCTTTTACTACTTGCAAGTTGCCACACACAATATGCGATAGAAAAAAAGGAAACGCATCAATATACGTTTAGTGATTCGGCGCAGTCGCCGGTTGATTCCTCTATTTGGAAAATGATTAGTCCGTACCACAATGAGTTAAGTGCCAAGATGAGCGAAGTACTAGCAGAATCGGACCAAGCGTTGGTAAAAGACAATCCAGAGGGATTATTAGGTGACTTCGCAGCGGATGCAGTTCAACATCAAGCAGTAAAGAAATGTGAAGCCACAAATATGGCTAAACCCGACTTTACCTTCTTGAATAATGGAAGTTTAAGAGTACCTTTACCGAAAGGCGATATTACTTTAGGAAACATCTTTGAGCTAATGCCTTTTGAAAATGCGATCGTAATTTTAGAAATAAAAGGGAAAGACCTCGATCCGCTATTTAAATACATTGGAGAGAAAAACGGAATTCCGGTATCTGGCATCCGCATGAACATCAAAAACAAAGCCGTAGAATCAGTTTTCGTCAACGGAGTTGCATTAGAAGCCGAAAGAACATATAGAGTAGCCACAAACGATTACCTAGCCAATGGAGGCGACAATATGAGTTTCTTGAAAAGTGCAATTACAAATACAGCAATCAATTATACCGTTCGTGATGCATTTATCAACGAACTAAAAGAAATAAAAGCAGCGGGCAAGACGTTAAAAGTAAATCTCGATGGAAGGATCACAAAATTATAACCGGAGAAAATTTATTGGCGACGTTGCCAAAGCTACTGCATGCATCGGATTAGCGGGAGTTCCGTTAGATGTGCTTGCAAAAAGCAATACTGTTAAAGTAACAATACTGCATACTAACGATACGCATAGCCGAATAGATCCTTTCCCTATTAACGATCCGAAATTCGGAGGCATGGGAGGAGTTGCGCGAAGAATGTCGTTGATTAACAAAATTCGTGGAGAAGAAAAAAATGTCTTGCTATTAGACAGTGGTGATATCTTTCAAGGAACACCGTATTTTAATTTTTACGGAGGAGAATTAGAAATGAAATTAATGACGTTAATGGGATATGATGCCGCAACAATGGGTAATCACGATTTCGATAATGGCATTCAAGGATTCGTAAAACAATTACCACATGCATCGTTTCCGTTCTTATGTTCTAATTACGATTTCAAAAACACAGAACTTGAAGGACGAACATTGCCGCATAAAATATTTATTAAAGACGGAGTAAATATTGGAGTATTCGGAATCGGCATAGAACTTGCGGGATTGGTTGACGAAAAAAACTTCGGAAAAACAGTTTATTCGAATCCAATCGATGTTGCCAACAAAACGGCAGCTTATCTAAAAAAAGAGAAAAAATGCGACCTCATCATATGTTTATCGCATTTAGGATTTAAATACGAGAATTCCAAAAAAAATTCAGATGAAATGTTAGCAACTCAAACAGAAAACATCGATTTAATTTTGGGAGGCCACACTCATACGTTTATTGACACACCTGAGAAATATCACAATCTAAAAAACAAGGAAGTGCTTGTTGCTCAAACAGGTTGGGCAGGAATACGTCTCGGGAGGATCGATTTTTATGTTGAAAAGAAATCATCATTAATTTCGAGTCGAGGCACTACTGTTAAAATTTCTTAAAATTCAAGTCCAAAAAAATTTTTTTTTAAGTTTTTTTACACAATATTTGCCTCACAACACAAGAGTACGAGTAAATCGATCAAACTAACCACCTATTAAAATTTTAAAAATCTCGCCACCAGGTATGCACAAGGAGAAAGAAACCTTATCAAAAGAAAAAACCTGTGAGCAAGTATGGGAAAATTGTTTAAAACTGATTAGAGATAACGTCAACCCTCAGAATTTCAAAACATGGTTCGAGCCCATCAAGCCAGTTAAATTAGATCAGCAAACTTTGACAATTGAAGTGCCTAGTCAATTCGTATATGAATGGTTGGAAGAGCATTATATCGGTCTACTGAGAAAAACAATTAAACGCGAGCTTGGTCAGGAAGGACGCTTAGAGTATAGCATCCTTATGGAAAACGCAACGGCCAACACTAAACCATACACTGTTAAATTTCCGGCAAAGAGCAACAGCGGCCTTAAAAACCCTGCTGTCCCTATGCCACAGCACATCAGCGGGGGAATCAGAAACCCGTTCATTATTCCGGGATTAAAGAAAATTGATGTTGATTCTCAACTCAATTCAAATTATTCGTTCGAGAATTTCGTTGAAGGAGATTGCAATCGCTTAGCCAGATCTGCAGGATATGCAGTCGCACAAAAACCGGGAGGAACATCATTCAACCCATTGTTGATTTACGGAGGAGTAGGATTAGGTAAAACTCACCTCGCCCACTCTATCGGTATCGAAATCAAGAATAACTTCCCGAACAAAACTGTACTATATGTACCGAGTGAAAAATTCATGCACCAGTTTGTGGATGCAGTGAAAAATAACTCGGCCAATGATTTCGTTCACTTCTATCAGATGATGGATGTACTGATCATTGATGATATTCAATTCTTTGCAGGTAAAGACAAGACGCAGGACGTTTTCTTCCACATCTTTAATCACCTACACCAGAATAACAAACAAATCATCCTTACTTGTGATAAACCTCCAGTTGACTTACAAGGAATGGAACAACGCTTGCTTTCTCGCTTTAAATGGGGATTAGCTGCCGATTTACAAGTTCCAGATTTAGAAACGCGTATCGCGATTCTACGCAAGAAAATGTATGTCGATGGTATTGAACTTCCGAATGAGATAACTGAGTATATCGCATTGAGCATCACTAACAATATACGTGAGCTAGAAGGTGCTTTAATCTCTATCATCGCTCAGTCGTCGTTGAATAAAAAACCAATTACACTCGAGCTTGCAAAGCAAATGATCGACAAGTTTGTGAAGAATACAGTTCACGAAATTTCAATCGATTATATCCAGAAAGTGGTTTGCGATTATTTCGAACTTCCTCTGGAAGTCTTAAAGTCGAAAACACGTAAACGTGAAGTAGTTCAAGCTCGTCAGCTAGCAATGTATTTCAGTAAGCAATTCACCAAGTCGTCGCTTTCGAATATCGGAATGCACTGCGGAGGTAAAGACCATGCTACTGTATTACACGCTTGCAGAACGGTAAATAACTTAATGGATACCGATAAGAAGTTCAAAGCTCAAGTTGTTGATCTTCAAAAGCGAATTAATCTTTCGAGATAATTAACCTAACCTATATTCTAGATGTCCCGATGTTCATTCACCGGGACATCTTTATTTAATACCAACTATGAAAATATTAATGGTTTGCCTAGGCAATATTTGCCGCTCCCCTCTTGCAGAAGGAATTATGAAGGCTAAACTCGATAAATATAACTTACCCTATACCGTCGACTCGGCAGGCACTGGCAATTGGCATGAAGGCGAAACTCCCGACCACCGTTCGGTGAAAATTGCATTAGAAAACGGGGTAGATATATCAAGCCAACGTGCTCGCGGATTTAAATCCGACGATTTCGACCGCTTTGATCATATATATGTAATGGACAAAAGCAATTTAAGTACGCTAAAAGAAAGAACCTCAGAGGCCTCGCATCACGCCAAAATAAGGCTTATAATGGACGCAAAGCACAAAACCGGAAAGGAAGTGCCTGATCCCTATTATGGTAACCTCAACGACTTCCGCGACGTTTATAGTATGCTCGACGAGATTTGCGAGGAAATCGCCCTCGATTTTGTCGAAAAAAGCCGAAAAAGTTAACAAATGAGTGTTAAAAGCTTCAAAAGACTCATTATTAACTCTTTCTCCCTATGCTTTTTTAACTTATATTTGCGCCTCTTATAAAATTACCCGTACCTGTAGATATGGCATCTAACAACAACGAAGGGTTCGAATTCAACGAATCAATTGACAAAGCAGAACACTACGTTCGCGACAATAAAAAAAGCCTTGGAATCATCTTTGGCGCCGGCTTAGCTATTCTTGCTGCTTACTTCGGATACACAACTTTCATTGTGAAACCTCAAGAAGAAAAAGCTCAAAAAGAAATGTTTGCTGCTGAACGTTATTTCGGACAGGATAGCGCTTCCCTAGCTCTTAAAGGCGATGGAACATATCCAGGATTCGAGAAAATCGTTGAAGATTACAGTTCTTCACCATCAGGAAACTTAGCTCAATACTATTTAGGTATGAGCCTTCTTAAAAAAGGTGAATACGACAAAGCTATTGAAGCATTAAAAGCTTATGACGCAGAAGATGATGTTACCGGAGCTCTTGCTTTAGGTGGAATCGCTGCTGCTAACCTTGAATTAGGTAAAGCTGATGAAGCATTGAAGTTTTACAAGAAAGCTGCCGACTGGGATGAAAATAATTTCACTCGTCCTTTATTCTTGTTCAAATCTGCAATGGTTTTAGAACAACAGAAAGATTACAGCGGTGCATTAAGCATCTACCAACAAATTAAAAAAGATTTCCCTTCAAGTACTGAAGCACGCGACATCGATAAATACATCGGAAGAGCAACTGCTTTAGGCGGAAAATAATAACATACGCTCATGTCGACAGCACATCAGTCGCTATCTGCTCATGAAGCTCATGAAATGCCCAATGCCGGACCCTACAGGTTCGGCATTGTTGTAGCTGAGTGGAACCAAGCGATAACAGAAGCCTTAGCTCAAGGTGCAATTTCATTTTTGAAAGATGCCGGAGCTTCTGAAAAGAACATTACAAGAATTGATGTCCCAGGTAGTTTTGAATTGACCGCAGGTGCTTCCCTCCTCGCTCAAAATAATTACGACGCTATCATTTGCTTGGGATGCGTAATTCAAGGAGAGACCAAACATTTCGATTTTATTTGTCACTCTGTATCTCAAGGATTGACACAATTAACTATCAAATACAATAAGCCTTTTATTTTCGGTGTTCTTACTCCGAATACCATGCAACAAGCCGAAGATCGTGCAGGAGGCAAATATGGAAATAAAGGTGTTGAAGCTGCAGCAACCGCTCTGAAAATGGCGGCGCTCTTTAAGAAATAAAAAAGTCCCGGAGATCCCGGGACTTTTCTTTTTATAATTCAGACATTTTCTCTGCTATTAACCTTTGAATGGTATTGAATAAATCAATCGGCTTAAATGGCTTACTGATATGCGCATCCATTCCTGAGTTAATACTTCTATCAACATCTTCTTTAAATGCATTTGCAGAAACGCCTATGATTGGAATCAGCGGACTTATCGACTGACGAATCATCATCGTTGCTTGATATCCATCCATCACAGGCATTTGAATATCCATTAATACCGCATCGAATTTCTCATCTTTCAATTGCTGAACTGCCAACCAACCATTTTCAACGATGACCATTTGAGCATTCATACTCTCTAAAACCTTCTTCATCAAAAGTTGGTTTATTGGATTATCTTCGGCTACTAGAACTTTAACTTTGCCATGGAAATCCATTTCCGTTTTCACGTCCTGTTTTCTTGTATTACTGCTAACGTGAGAACGTTTTACAGCAATAGTGAACCAAAAATCAGATCCCGGTTTTAAAGAATTTCCTAGATGGCCTGGACTCACCACTCCTGTATTTCCTCCCATCAACTTTGCAAGCTGACTGGTAATAGCGAGACCTAATCCCGTTCCTCCAAACTTACGAGTCGTTGAACTATCGGCTTGCGTGAATAATTCAAAAATATGCTGCTGCTTTTCGGCAGGAATACCTATACCGGTATCCGACACCATGAACTTTAACTTCAGCTGATCACCTGCAGGAATATTTATCTCATCAACAGAAATAGCAATTTTCACAGAACCCTTCGATGTAAACTTCAAGGCATTCGACACATAGTTCACAATCAACTGACGAGTACGCATCGGATCACCATTGATCCACAGTGGAACTTCAGGAGATATATCGAGACTCAACTGAACACCCATCTCCTCCGCCTGAATCTTATAAGGACGAACGGCGAGATCGATAGTTTCATGCAACTGAAAATCGATATTCTCGATTTCCAATTTCCCATGTTCAATTTTATTGAAGTCGAGAATATCATTTAACAAGCGAAGTAATGAATCGCCCGAATTACGAATATAATTGAGATACTCAATTTGACTAGGTTGATTACACTCGCGCAATAACACATCAGTAAATCCGATAATTCCATTTAATGGAGTTCTGATTTCGTGACTCATATTCGCCAAGAACAATCCCTTTGAACGGTTAGCGATTTCGGCTTGCTCTTTAGCATACACCAATTTCTTTTCCGTTAAATTCTGGACAGTAGTATCGAGAATAGTTCCGGAAATAAGTACCAACTGATTAGTGCTACTAACTAACGGAACAATTTTAGCATTTACATATTTCAAATCGTCGTAATGATTCATGATACGAAAATCGATTTCAGCACGCTTACGATCATAAATAGACTCTCTGATTGCTGCGATAACCTTAGCGCGATCACTCTTCACAATCCGGAAAATACAAGTATTGAAAGAAGGCGGACGTTCTGATTTCGGAAGATTAAACAATTCATACAAATACGACGACCAAGTATAATTTCCAGAAGAAGGTTCATACTCCCAGCTACCAAGCTTCGCAATTTTTTGCGCTTCCGACAACTGTTGACGTTGACGCTGAAGAATTGTATTAGCATCAACAATCAAATCGTTTTTCTTGCGAATCTCTTCACTCTTCAAATTAATTTCTTCGTTCTTATGACGAACCTCTGCAAAGCGATTCATCAACTCAGAATTCACTCTACGCTTATCGCGATAAGCTTTATAAATAACAACAATCAACAAAATACAAAACGACAAGGTTAAGAATAAACCATTACGCAATTTAATAAGATGTGTATTGTAGTATTCGGTTTTCTCTTTCGATTTTTGAAGATGAATAATTTCATCTTGCTTTTTCTCAGACTCATACTTCTCTTTAAAATCCGACAATAGCGAATTAGCCTTTTGATCAGCGAGACGGTTATTTACAACAATAAAAGAATCTAAGAATTGAGCTGCTGCTTTATAATTCCCTTTTAGTTTATACAAGTTCGCCATTTCAGAAAGCGATTCCTTGAGCAACATAATATCATCGAGATTAACAGCCAAGCGATATGCTTTTGTCTGATAAACCAATGCGCTATCAATATTACCTTCGCCTTTAAAGGCTTCAGCAAAATAATTATATGCAGAAGCATCACTCGCTAAAAATTGAGAATTATTAAACTTTAAAGCATAACGATAACAATATTTAGCTTTATCAAATTCCTTAAGCAAAGCGTAATTTCTACCTAAGTCGATGGTTGCTTCCAACTCACCCATTTTATGATGGATGGTTTTACAAATTGTGATACAACGATTTAAATAGTAAAAAGCAGAATCGGGATATCCCGTTTCCACCATTGCCTTTCCTAAATTTCCGTACTCACGACTAATTCCTTTTTGATAATTCTGTTTTAAATCGAGTGCTAAGGCAGTACGATAATAATCGAAAGCATGACTATAATCTTTACGATCTTGGCTAATTACACCGATATTATTATAAGCTAATGCAACTCCCCTAAGCACCATCGAATCTTTCGAGTCCTTCATGTGAGCAGCAGCCAAATAACAATTTAATGCTTTCTGTAATTCACCTTTATGAATCCATGATGATCCAATAGAATTATAACTGTAAACAATACCAAAATCATAATGAAGCGCTTTAGCAATACTCAAAGCTTCTAATCCCATCTTCAATGATTTTGAACCATCATTAAATCTGTAATAGTAAGCCTGTCGAGTAAGTTCATTAACACGAGCGGTATCGCGAAAAGGCAATCTTTTCAATATCGCATTAAGAGAATCAGGAATAGAAGCAGCCGAACCCATGTTCGAAATGAACAGAGCTAACGATAACAAAAGATTAAAACGGTTCCTCATTAAAGGATACAATTTCGATGATTTAGGCATAGTAAAGTCAAAAATTACCACGCTTTCTTACGTGATTTATCAATGAAAAGTTGCAAAAAAAGGCATGGGTATTGTAATAAATAACTACTTTAGGACCATTAAAACCCATGATAAGATGAAACTTAAGTTATTCATTTTGATAGCGTTAGTTGGATTTTCCAGCTTTGCTGTACAAGCACAGAAGAAACCAGCAACCGGCAAGAAACCACCTGTGGTTACTATTAAAAAATGCGGATTACCCTCAGATTCAGCTAATTCCGCTAAATTACCATTGGCTACAATATTAGCTTGGGCCGACCAACCTGCGCTAATTGTAAAATGCAGCGACGGAAAATCGTACACACTTCATCAATTTGGAGTTAGCATTATTTACAAAAGTCCGATGCAAGTAAAAGACTTCGGCGTTGGCAACGATGCTCTACCCTATTTAGCACGCAAAGCTGCCGACAAATTAGCTGCCGGTGATACCTTTTACTTAAAAGACATTGTAGGTTTAGACGAAAACAAAAAAGAAGTAAAACTTCCAGGATTAGCTTTTTCGGTAAGCGAATAAAAAATACTCAAATACAAAAAAAGGCGGAAACATTGTTTCCGCCTTTTTTTTATTTAATCAGTTTTAATCCTTCAGTAGCCGATGAATCATCGGGACGCATAAGCAAAGTTTTATTAAAGAGCACTTTTGCTTCTATCGATTTATTAAGTTTTAACATTGTCCATGCAAGCATGATCGAAGAATCATAATCAAAAGGATATAGATTCACTACTTTCTCAAAATATTTCTGAGCAGAACCATAATCCTTTCGATTATAATAAATCAATCCTACTCGATATAAAGTCAAAGTATTCTGCGGATCTGTTTTTAAAATCAGCTGATACTGCTCAAGCACTTGCTCCCAATTTCCTAATCCTGCAAGCGCATTAGCCAATCCCAAGTGAGGCTCAATAGCGAATGGCATCAAAGCAACAGCTTTTTCGTAATTAGCTTTCGATTGAATATAATCTTTTGATAAATAATAGCACCATCCCATTCTCAATGTTCCTTCATAGGTTGTAGATGCTTTTGATTCTTTAATCGCATTGGCAGCTTTCACATACTCTGAGTTTGATTCGAATACATACGACTTTGAAAACACTTGCGATAAACTTTCTTCTTGCGAAAATCCCATATAAGGCAACAGCACAATTGCTGATATTCCCAGTAAGTTTTTTAACGATACCAACTTAAGCATAATGTAATAGTATTTTGAGTGTAATTTTTCACTTGTGGAATTCCTGTAATTCGCATGTACTCTAAGATATAATTCGCTTTTATGGCGACATTCTTAATTCCGTAGTATGATATCCCTCCTCCGATCTTAAAGTTTACCCTGTCTTGAAGATTGAAGGTTACTTCATAATCGTTTACGGTATGGAAGTCGTATGGCATTGGAGTTACAAAGATATCAGTCCATAAGTTCTTGGCAAGTTTTCCTCCTACTCCAATATCAACTATAGAATTATACACAGATGAATCTATATCATAAATATTCGTGTAGCTCATCCATGAATAAAAATTACTATTGCCTAAAGGAAACGCAGAAAAGGCTGCGGACGCTATCACTTTATCTGAATTATTGAAATCGGTAGAGGCTGCTGAAATTTTATATTTCATATAAGGCTTCATAATTTCAAATCCGCCAAAAGCCAAATAGTTTTTTTGATTATCCTTATTTACTACCGTAGAAGAAAATTGTCCCCCGAGAAACATATTCACTTCTTTACTAAACATGAAATTCACTTTAGTATAATATTGCTGCTGTTCAACTTTCACACTTATTGAATTTCGCAAACTATCACTGCGGGAATTTTTTTGAGCATAAAACTGACCCGATAAATACAGTGAAAATCGCTTCCCAAAACACGAAGTAGTTCCTAATCGCACTCCGGAAAAGACACCTAAATCACGATTTGAGGAAGTTTTAATTACACCCTCAATTTCAGCATTATTTAATACTCTTTTTTTCATTAATGATTTAGAAATTTCATTTGACTTATCTCGCATTGCCACGAACAAAGCCTGGTTGTATTTCCCGTATTGCAAATAAGAACGAACCGTCAATTCATCAGAAACAGGATCTTTACCCGAAAACCTTTCTGCTTTCGATATGTGCTTTAAAGCCAATGCAGGATTATTCAAGTGAATATTAGCCTCAGCTAATCTTAAACGCAAGTAATACCAATCGATTTTATGTTCTAGTAATTTATCTCCAACTGACTTCAAGTTGGTCCAATCACCTTTTAGGTATAAGGAATACGTTAAGCTATCAATTTTAGAAAAAGGAATAGTATCAATACCCGAAGCGTTTACATTCAGGTAGGCAAAAAATACGACCAAATAAATTAATCGAT
>JAHEYP010000006.1:119834-123368 GCA_023251535.1 Bacteroidota bacterium | reverse complement strand
TAACGAGTAACTTGTCCGGGCTGAAATTTAAAAGCTTGCGACATCATAGGCGATACAAATACATTTGAAATTAACTCTCCCTCTTGAGGAGTTTCGTAACTCTTTAATTCAAATGATTCATTCTTCCTCACAATATAATATCCAAATGGATACTCTTTCGTTTTGGAACCGATATATGGCGTTTCTTGAATTTGAAAATGCAAATGCGGTTCTGGTGATCGTCCTGAATTACCTACACTTGCTATCCATTGCCCTTTCGTGATATAGTCGCCCATTTTAACTTTAAACGAGCCCAACTTCAAGTGAGTAACCTTGGTATATAACCCTGTTGCATGTCGTATTACCAATGCATTTCCCCAATTGCGATCAATATTCATTTTCCCCACAGGATTATCGGGAACCCAATCAACTAATTCTTCTACAATACCATCTCCCGGAGAAAGTACAGGTTTATTGTAGCAATAATAATTTTCGAGATTGATACCATAATCAGAATAAGTACGCGCATCTTCATCGAGTAACATAAAATCGAGTGCCTTACTCCACTCACCTTTGTGTGTAACAGACCCTTCATAACCTTGTGTTACCATCCACTCACCATAAAATGGAAGTGCTAGGTTCATGAATTTCCCATCGCGAATTCTTTCACTATTATTTTTGTAACGATATAAGTTTTGCTCAGGAGAAAAATATTGAAGTGGTGTTAATACAATGAATTTAGATTTCACCCTATTGGCGAGCAAGTACAAATAAAATATTACTGTTAAAGAAAAAGGAAGTGAATACACTGGAAGTTGAAACTGTTTCATAAAAACAGATACTCCAACCAAAAGAAAGGTAATCACTGGAGTCAGCAATACAACCGACAAGTATGATGATGCACTAGGTATTAGAAAAAATCCTCCGATTGCAATTGCAGTTAAAATAAAATTTGCTCCAAGGTTGTAGTAATTTAATCCTTCGGCACTGATGCCACTAAAATATCCAAAAACACAAGCAGAAAGATAACTGATTAATGTAATACTAAAAGCTATTCTGGAATAATATAAAATACCAAGCGAGATGAGTGCACCAGTTATAATATTCTCTTGAAAGAAAATAGCACTTAAAGAAATTAAATATCCTTTCAACCAAAGCGGCAATGGAAGTCCGTCCACCATCGTATAAAAGTTAAACAATCGATCACCTCCTACTGCTATAAGTTCATTCATCCAATAGATTGATCGTTGCGAATGTTCGAGGACAGTAAATTCACGCGTAGCTAAAAGCATTAGCCAAAATCCGAGCACAAATGGCAGACTCAAAAAAGGCAATCCGTATTTAGATAGCCAACCTGAAAGTACAACAGTTATTGCAAAGGTCAACAACGAAGCGAAGATGACTACAACAACAAACATCGGTGTAATTTGAAAGAAAGTGCCTAACCCCAATCCCACCATCATTGAATTAAATCCGTATAATCCATTAGTGGTATAATCCTTGGAGAATCCCATAATCAGGGCGAAGCAAAGAGTAATAAGTACAGAAAGCATGCCAACGAATCCTGCTATAGGATTAACGAAGGAAACTAAAAGTAAAAGCAAGCCAAACCAAACATCTTTTGCAAAGAAAACCATTGAATAACTATGCAAAAAACCCGGAAGCAATACTGACTTTAACGCATCAGAATATTTATTCATTCGATAAGTTATGTTTTAGCAAATACTCTGGCAATACTTCAGCTTCTTCCATATATTCTAAGGTCTCAGCTTTTCTTATTTTATGATCTACTCCTTCCATATCAATCATTACAACTGCGGGACGCATACTAATAAATTGCATCCATTGAGTCATGTTATATGCACCAACTTTATGAACGACTACTTGATCACCTCTTTGTAATAGTGGAAGATTCACACTATCGCGTATTACATCAATATTCATACATAGAGGACCGAACACAACCATGTCTTCTGTATGGTGACTGAACTCTTGTGCTGGTGTAATTTTATGGTCATACCAAAAAGAAGTAAATAAAATATTTACTCCGAAATCCATTATTGTTGCTCTTCTTCCATCGCTTAATCGTTTACTCGCTATCACAGAACCGAGTAAAAATCCCGCATCATCAATTAAAGCTCGTCCCGTTTCAAGAATCAATAATGGCAACTCATCTTGCTTAAATCCATAATTCAAAATTGTACTGGTAATCGCTTCTGCAAAATCATCAACAGAAGGAACAGTGTCAGAACCAGGAAGATAAGCACCTTTCAAAGTATTAGAGGATGGGAATCCACCGCCCATATCAATATACTTAATTAATCGATTATGCTTTTGGAGAACATTCCATGCTAAATCGCACATCTTTGCTGCCGCTGTAGCATAAGCTGAAGTTGCTAACATGAATGTCCCTATATGACAATGCAAGCCAACTAAATCGAGTTTATCGCTTGCAATGATTTTATTAATTGCATTCCATGCTTGACCATTTTCATAATTGAATCCGAAACGATCCCACATCGGATAAACGCCGGTATCCATATTCACTCTAATAGCCACACGAGGACGTTTATTCATGCGGTCGCAAAGCTCTATCAAATAAAAAAGTTCATCGAAATGATCGATATGAATCAAAGAATCATTTTCAATAGCTTTCTTTAATTGAGCTTCCGTTTTATCGGGACCATTAAAAATGATTTTATTTCCAGGAACTTTATTTTTGATTGCTTTATCATATTCAAATCCCGATACTACTTCAGCCCAACTTCCCTCTTGATGAAAAACATTACAGATAGCATCGAGGTAATTCGTTTTATAAGACCAAGCAAACTGAACTTTAGGATATCGTGTTTTGAATGCACGATTCGCTGCTTGAAAATTCTTTCTGATTTGTCGTTCAGAAATCACAAACAAAGGGGAACCATAATTCTCGATTAATTTCTTAACGGCAACACCATCGATATGAGTATGAGGAGCAAATTCAGTTCTTAATCCGAATTTATTCATTACACCTGCATTCATTTTCTTTAATACAGGACGTTCGTATCTTAACTTTGACATAATCTTAATTATTACAATTCTCCGAAAGCGGATATTTGTTGAAACTGATCAATATTGGTAATGAGATCCCATGAATATCGAATAAATATTTTTCCGATTTCATAAGTCTTGTAGGGTTCTACATTCTCTCCTAATGCCATTTTAACAAGCGCCGCCGGCTGATTTTGTCCTGAGGCAGCAGTTAGGTAAATCCATGCAGGGAAACGAGGGTTCACCTCCATGATATAAGGATCACCATCTTTAGTTCGCATAATCTCGAGTTCAAAGCCACCCTTCCACTTAGTAACAGAAATAAAACGACGGGCAAGTTCTATAAGCGATTCGTCTTGCAATGTAATTCCTGCCCATGCTTTTCCTTTATCTGTAATATAGAGCTTTCGCATAGGAACAGCGCTGATCATATTCCCCTTTCCATCGCCAAGAGCAGCTACATTTATTTCACTACCTGAAATGAATTGTTGAATTATTACTGGCAGCCCCCACTTTGCATTTAAT
>JAHEYP010000006.1:113993-119734 GCA_023251535.1 Bacteroidota bacterium | reverse complement strand
TGCCCTCTTGCCAAACTATTAGGTTAACCCGAAAATTTTATCGGTGAGCACTACTCCTTATATCCGATTTTATCAAAAAACATACTGCAGTAAGTAGAACCTATGGGAAGCTCAGTCTCCCCTAACATAACATGACGTTTAGAAAAACTGGTAATCCTATTTACATTTACGATATAACTTCGATGAATTCTAGCGAAATCACTTTCAGGCAATTGTTCAAGAAAAACCTTTAAGCTTTGTAGGGTGACTATTTGATTCGATTTCGTATAAATTTTAATATAGTCATCGAGACCTTCAACATATAAAATCTCATCGGTATTAACTTTTAACGATTGATAATCGGATTTAACTAACACAAAATTATCATTGTGCAATGAAGCATTTTCTTTTAGTTCAAAGAGATTCTTTGCTTTATCGATGGCCTTCAAGAAGCGATCAAAAGAAATTGGTTTTAGCAAATAATCAAGAGCAGATATATTGAATCCTTCAACGGCAAATTCACTATAGGCAGTGGTGAAAATTATCATTGGAGGATTCTTTAACGACTTCGCCAATTCGACACCATTAATATCGGGCATATTGATATCGAGAAGAATTAAATCGACTTTATAATTTTTTAAATACGATGAAGCATTTACCGCATCAGTAAACACTTCCATTAATTTAATGTTGGCAATTCTATTTACATAGCCTTTTAGCAGTTCAATAGCCAAAGGTTCATCATCGATGATAATTACTTTTAACATAACCCAGTAATTTTTAAATAAACACTATGAGACACAGCATTATTTTTAATGAGCAATTCGTAATTTCCAGGATAAGATAGTTCTAATCGCTTCCTAACATTTTCAACTCCGATTCCTGTTGATTCTATCTCAGCAATTGAACCATTATTCAATGTATTCTTTACTATAAACTCGAATACCGATGCTTTAAATGTAAGTATGATATCTATTTTTGATGCTTCATGAGCGGATATGCCGTATTTAAACGCATTTTCTACAAATGGCAATAAAAGCAAAGGCGCGATACTAAATCCAGATGAATCGGTAGCAACTTCAAAATTCACATTTACTTTTTTTGTCAATCGCAATTTTTGCAAATCGATGTACTGTTTAAGATGTTCGATTTCTTTGTTGATGGATACCGTTTCACTCTGCGCTTCTTGCAATAAATACCTAAGCAAATGTGATAATTTCAAAATTGACTCCGAAGCTACAGGATCATTATTGACAGATAAAGCATAAATATTGTTAAGCGTATTAAACAAGAAATGAGGATTCACTTGTGACTTCAAAAACGACAACTCAGCTGATAATCTTTGATTCTCTAATTCAACGGCACTATTTTCTGCATCAATCCACCTTTTCAACACTGGACCAGCGGTACTGACAACAAACACCATCATAAACAATAGTGAAGTTGACAATAAATGATTGAGTAATTGTTGACCCGGTTTATCAAATCCCGAATCAAATCCTAGTCGCATCAAGAATGGCAACGACAATAGCAACGACACAAATAACAATACAGTGATCGCATAAACAAAATATTTTCGTTGAAAGAAATATTCAGGGATTAACAATTTTCGATTTAAATAAAAGAAAGCCATCATCAAAACTACCGATGTAGTTAACATCATTATGACACCTGAATTCTGAAATAACTTTAAAAATCCTTGTTCAGGATCGTTTAAAATGAGGATCGTAATTAAAACAAAAAACAACCATCCGGCAATATGAATAAGTATATGTCGGGCAGATAGTTTCATCGATTGATTTAAAACGAAGATAGTTCAATATCACGCTTTACGAAAAAAAGTACCGATCAAACCCACACAAATTAAGGTAAACACCTTAATCATTCACTATTTCGACCATTCAGCGTAGCTGGTAGGTGTTTCATACAAACGTAAATTCACCAAATTAATACCTGCTGGAGCTGCTTTGGTTAATCGATCACGGATATCAAGCATAATATTTTCGCAAGTAGGCTGATAATCCGTTAAAAGAATTCGCGACAAATGTTTATCAGGCCAGTTCATCTCGGCCATTTCACTTTTCTTTCGAAGTACTAATGCATGATCAAACAAGTCAATCACCTCATCCTTCACCCATTTCTTTATATCACCAAAATCGGCTATCATTCCATCAAGTGGAGCTCCAGGTTGATCGAGAATGTCGCCGGCAACAGAAACATGCAGAATATATGTATGTCCGTGAATATGACGGCATTTTCCGGGATAATGTTCCAGCGCATGCGCCATATCGAAGGTGAAAATTTTATTCAGTGTTACCATTTGGGTGAAATTCTTAATTGGGCTGCAAAATTCAGCATTCTTGAGTTAAGATCATAACCCTTTCGGCTATTTTCTGTTGACTTTAGTCAATTTTACTGTCTCGGAAGGCTTCGCCTACGGTTAAAAGGCTATAAATAGTGGCTGTAATCATAAATCCTGGAAAAACAACCAACCACCAAGCTTTGTAGTAATCGCGGCCTTCAGCTAACAATGTACCCCATGTTACTGAGTCGCCGGGAATACCAATTCCAAGGAAACTCAGCGACGCTTCCGTTAGCATGCACAAAGCAACATTAAATACCAGAACTGTAATTATCGCCGGCAACGCATTCGGGAGAAGATGCTTATAGAGTACTTTCCAAAATCCTGCACCACTCATTTTGGCTGCATCAATATAGTTCATCGAAATTATTCGAAGAAATTCGGCTCTCGATGTTCGAGAAATCTCCATCCATCCTGTTATTGCTAACAGAAATACAAGGCTTGTCCAACCAGGGACAATAAATCCTCCGATAGCGATTATAATAAGTGTCTTGGGAAAAGAAGAGAACAATACATTCAATTGCGATTCTATAAAATCGATAGGCAGAGATATAGTTGTTAAATTCTTTGCTTTACTATTGATCAATTTACTGAGGCTAAACAAAGCAAATGATAATCCTGCAATCACAAATAATTTAATTACTAATGCTTCATTAACATTAAAAACAATATTTAAGAATGCAATTAACCATATTAAAACAAACACCAAACTAACTATAGAAATCTTCTTACCTCGCACTTTATAAAGCGCTGTAAATCCGCCTAAGAAAATGCCTATCAATCCGCTTAACAAGGCAGCAAAAATACCGACATAAAGAGAAATTCCCGCTCCATGAATAAGGCCAGCAAGGACATCACACCCTCGCAAAGTTGTTCCGAGCCAATGGCGATCTAAAAAATCTTTATTTACCTGTTCTTCATTAGCAAGTGTAGTGATTTGCTTCTCAAACGGACCAATATATCCCGAGTTATCGAAGTCACTAACGCCAGGGCTATACGAAATTGGTGCATTGATTCGCAAAATTGCATTATCGTAATTTACGACATTCATGGAAGTGCTTATAGCCGGAAAATGAAATCCCGTTGTATCGTAAACAATCAAAGGTTGCTCATTCGCAATAAATGGCGCCAGCAAAGCAACAACAATTACAATCACTAAAAACTTCAAGGATCTTCTAAATGATGTCTTGTTTTTATAATTGTATAGGAAGAGGCGTCTCAAACTACTCATACATCCCTCCTTTTTCAGTTTTCAATCGAGGATCAATAAAATATTGAATAATATCCAGCAATACAAATGACAATGAAGTAATAATTCCAATAAGCATAAAAATTCCTATCAGCACAGGATGATCTTGATTTTGAACTGAACGAATTAATAGAGACCCCATACCAGGAATCGAAAAGACATTTTCAATTAAAACGGACCCCGACAACAATGCGGGGAATGTAATCCACATTAAAGTAAGAGAAGAATAGAATGCATTTTTCAATGCGAAGCGATAAACTATAATTCTTTCTTTATAACCAGAAGCTCTAGCAGTAACAATATAGTCTTGTTGCATCTCAGAAAGTAGTCCATTGCGCAATAAACGAATAAAGAAAATAACACCTCCATATGAAAGTGCAATCACAGGAAGCACATAATAACCAACGCTTATTAAAATTCTCATGAAGGCACCCATATCATCGGGAAATCCTTCTAAAGGTTCGATCCCAGAAGAAGGAAATACATTTAAAAACACAGGACTAGCTAATAAAATCAATAGTAATACGGCCACCCAAAATACCGGAACAGCATACAAAAAAAGCAGCGCATTATTCAATCGTTCAACCCACTTATTATCGCGTCGAACAACCAACTCACAGGCTGCGGGAATAGAAATTAAGACAGAGAGCAAAAGTGAAAGAATTGAAATAGCCAATGTAACTATAAACGGTTTTCGAATAACCGAAAATACAGGCAATCCACTTAAACGTGAATTTCGATACATTTTAAGGATACCAGAATTATCTCCTATAATCCATCCTTTACACCAAGAATGAAATTGATTTTTACTATGAAAAGAAATCACCGGAATCCATTGCTTCCATTCACATTTTGCCATGCGAAGTTCAGAAGAAATAATTGATGTTGATTTCATCTGAGGCACTGATTCATTTTTCCAATCATCAAGAACTCTACTATAAGTTACATTGAATTGTGTCCAAGATTCCGAGTTCATCAAATTTATAATTCCTCGAGAAACGATCCATTGATAATCGGGAGAAAAGTCCTTCGATTCTTCTCTGCATCGAACAAGTAAAGAATAAATATTTGCTATTACATCTGGGCGACCAGTCTCACGACTAAGCTTTACCAGAAAAGATCTTTCGGAAGGATTAGCGATATAATTAAATGAATCGGGGACAGCCAAATTTCCAATCGAAAAATAAAATGCAGGCAGATTAAGTCCGTACTCAACATACAGTTCTTTATAACGGCGATCACTAACCGAAAGTGAAGAATTTGCATTTCCTGACATTCCCGGCAAAGAAAGAACGGGATCACCAGGCTTCAATTTCAGCAATAGAAAAGACGCCAGCAGTACTACTGCTCCCGAGATAAATAAGGTGGCTACAATGCCGGCGACTTTACGCATTAAGATTATTGATTTACTGCATTAGTAGCAGTAGGACTTAACAATTTAACATGATTATACAATAAACCTGGGCGTTCGGCATAAAACTCGACACCAGAGAAACGCTTATGCATCACACAACGACGAACTAATCCGTACATAAAGATATAAGGTTGCTGATCGTAGATAGTTTGTTGCATTTGATATTCTAGCTTGATTCGTTTATCATTATCCATTGTAGTAGCAATAGCACTTATTAAACTATCGGTGGCAGAAGACCCGAATCCAGTATAATTACTCCCTTGATTCAAGTAACTATCGGTCGACCATAATTGGCTATAGTCCTCGGGGAGAGAAGTAGTATTCCATGCTCCCATTGCCAATTCATAATCGTGAGAAGTAACTTTCTGAAGCCACATCGGATAGTCGTAACCGTTAGCAACAATTTTAATTCCCGCTGGCTTCATTCCTTCAGCAATAATAGTTGCCATTTCTTTCCATTCAGGGATTACCGAAAGATACGCTAATTCAATAACAAGATCAGTTTTTTTACCGTTGATAACCTTATCGCGAACACCATCATTATCTGAATCCTTCCATCCTGCTTTATCTAGTAGATCGGCAGAGGCCTTAATGTTATAAGGAATGATTTTCAGAGCGGGATTCGACTCCTTTTTAAGAGGAGAAACTGGTCCTGCCACTCGTTTGTTCACACCTTTATTCACCACTTTAATCATATCATCGATACGAGCGGCTGAAGCTAAAGCTTTACGAACGTT
>JAHEYP010000006.1:90107-113893 GCA_023251535.1 Bacteroidota bacterium | reverse complement strand
GGATAATCGCACCACATCGCTACATTTTGCACAAACACCTTATTCATAACGATCGTAAAGCGTTTATCATTTTTAGGATCGAGGAGGACCTCCTTAACATTATCGAAATAGAACTTATTAGAAGGATTATTAGTTAATTTAAACTTTGAAGACTTAACTGTAAAAGCAACATCAGATGCGGTGACAGGCGATCCATCATCCCATTTTACATCATCACGTAAAGTAAAAGTCAACGATTTTTGATCAGGTGACACTATCGGCATGGCAGAACAAATACCGGGAGCGATGGTTCCTGACCTCAAATCGGTGCGTAATAATCCAGCATGGAGGTATAAAAAAAGCTCTGCTCGGGTCTGAGAAGTGCCGTTTGTAGGATGTAAATTGTCGGGTTCGGCCAAAATATGTACCAAAACGGAGTTGTTTTTTGGCCAATCGGACTCAAATTTTGAAGGATTTGGTAATTTTTCAAAAGAATTATATCCATTTTCAGATGATGTAACAGGAGCTACCGAGTTGGTGCAAGAATGCAGAAAACACGTAAAAATGAATAAGTTGAAGAAATAAATGAGGGATTTATAACGGCGTATTAGCATGGTACAAATATAGAATCTGAAATAATTTGAAATAAGAATCAATAAATTTAATCGAAAATTTTGGAAGATATAGCAATCTTCTTAGATTTGCAGCCCCACAAAATGGTGAGGTGCCTGAGAGGCCGAAAGGAACAGTTTGCTAAACTGTCGTACGGGTAACTGTACCGCGGGTTCGAATCCCGCCCTCACCGCCAGGCACATCAGCCGATCAATGTTAGGAGTATCGTTTACATTGAAACATAGTAAAAAATTACACCACTCGGGGTGTAGCGTAGCCCGGTATCGCGCCTGCTTTGGGAGCAGGAGGTCGTAGGTTCGAATCCTGCCACCCCGACAATTAGTTCTTCAACATCATTGATTGCTTTTCACAGTTTCGCCTAATCAGCAAAATTTTCAAACACAAGCAATGGTCGTTTTTTGCTAACAGACCTATCCAATACCGGTTCCGTAGCTCAACTGGATAGAGCAACTGCCTTCTAAGCAGTAGGTTTCGCGTTCGAGCCGCGACGGGACCACTTCTTCTCTCTAAAAAACTTTACGAATAACGTTAATTAATTAGTCCAACTGCTTTATTTTTAGCTCATTAACATAATTTCGACCTTTCTTTCATCTATTTACCCCCTATTTCATGCCGAACTCTTTTTATTATTATGATAATAATTATACTTATTCTATCATCATCTCATTATAAAAGTGTTATACATTTATTATACTTGTAATGTCGAAATCTGCGCTTGTAAAATCAAGCAAGAAAGGCTAAAATGACGAATGAAGAAAAGAGTCTTGGGGGACTCAACGAATTCACGATTTCTACAAATGACTTATTGGCTCGAAAAGCCAATCAGTTGCATTTAACGATATTACTGATAATTGGGATATATGCAGTGAGCTATACTATTCTTGATTACTTAGACGGTAATTTCAGGGAGCTCTGGCTCGATTTTCTAATTATCCCGTGTGTATTCTTAGCATTAATTTTGTTCAGAATGGGCTACGCGTTCATATCAAAGTTTACCACTATTGTATTAATGACCACAATAATATCTGTGTTCAGCTTGTTGACATGCCAAGAAACTGCAGTCTTAACTTTTTTCATTCCAATTTTCATTGGCATTTTAATTATTTTCCAAGGGGAAGAAAAAAAATGGGGGTATATATTTGTAGGAATCAACATGCTGGTTTTGATTTTTCTTCTTACAACCGACATCGAACCATGGGGACCAAATCCTGCATCTCAAATTACCATTCAAACCGAATGGACTTTAAATACCATTGGGGCTTCATTTTTGGCCATTTTAGAAGTGATGTTCATTCTAAAAATCAACAATTCGTTTCAAGCCGATCTAATTGAAAAATCAAATACTTTAAACGAAACGAATTTCACTTTACAAGCTGCAGTTAAGTCGCGCGAAAAAATGATGTCGGTTCTTTCGCATGACATGCGTTCCCCCCTACTCGTCTTGCTTTCATCCGTTGAAATTTTATCTTCTGAAAAAGAAAGTCAAGAGGTCAAGACGATGTTATTTACCGAATTAAAAAAACGAATAAAGCATACCATAACATTTATCGATAATATGCTTTTGTGGGCAAGAAATCAATCGGACTCAATCAAAGCGAATAAAGAAGAGATATCATTGCCAATCATCAATGAATTTTTAGAAAACTATTGCCGACTATTAAGTCACGAAAAAAATATTGAGTTCAATATTATTGTGCCTTTTGAAGGATCGGTATTGGTAGACATAAACATCATTCAAGCTATCTTCCGCAACCTGATTTCAAATGCCTATAAATTCACTGCAGAAGGCGGAAAAATCAATATTACTATTGCTCAAGCTAACGACTTTTATAAAATTCAGGTAGAAGATACCGGCAAGGGAATTTCACCCGAAAACATTCAAAAACTTCTTCATAGTGAATCGTTCTCAACACTTGGTACTGCAAGAGAAAAAGGACACGGATTCGGCATTCAATTAGTAAACGATTTCATTAAGGCAATCGGATCCGAACTTCACATAGAATCAGCTGAAGGTGTGGGATCAAGATTCTACTTTTTCATCCCTGTGCATTAAAGAGGTAATCCAATAATTATTAGACCGAGATTCATAGTAAACTGGGATTTCATGTAAAACAATATTACATTGAAATCCATTTGCATAATATTTTGCAATAGAAAATCGACCTTTAAAAAATACCTCCCAGATTTCCAAATAACCACTAATCAATTTTTCGCACCAAATAAATTAAGCAATATGGAAATATTAGAACTCTTTTATTAAGTAGCTTAACAAATTACCAAATACAACAAACAAAAAAAGAGAGCCCTTTTGGAGCTCTCTTTTACTATATTAAATTTATGATTAGTTAATCACTAAACGTTGAACTCCAATCTTAGTATTGTTTTGTTCTAATTGAACTAAATAAACACCTTTAGTAAGGTGAAGATTATTCACTTGAACAACATTCATACCTTCAATTACTTGCTCGTTTACAAAGCTTGCAGCTTTCTTTCCATCAACTGTTAATACAGTTACAGATACTGGCATAGTAGACTTTGAATTGTATTGAATACTGAAGTCTCCTGTAGAAGGATTTGGATTGATTCCGAATGATGCAGCTTGAGCATGGTGAGCAATTCCTGTAGCATCACCAACACGTAATGAAACAGATAAGTCACTTTGGAATACTTGATTTCCGTAGTTTTCAGAAACACGTAATCCGATGATGTAAGCAGCAGCTCTTAATTGAGAAGCATTTGGTGTCCAATTTACAGAAGCAGAAGCACTACCTACTCCATTAGTAATTGTAACTGTTGCAGGATTTGAAGCTAACATAAATGCTTCACCAGCACTCTCAATTGTAATGCTTTGAGCATCCATATCGAATACTGAAATATTCATAGTAAAGTCAGCACCAGGAGCAAGGGTATAAGCTTTTCCGTTATAAGGAGCAGTGTTTGAGTTTGTAATAACAGCAACAGGAGCGTTAGCGCTAGGAACCACTAGGATTTGCATATCACGAGTGATTTCTCCGATTTGAACACCATTTCTGTACTCCTTCACACGCATAGAAACTTGGTAGTTTCCGATAGCAATTGGAAGGAAAGTAATTTCTCCTGTGATAGGATCCATATTGAAAGGAACTAATGAGTCAGAAGTTGGTAATACATACCCAACAACTTGCAATCCGCTCATTGAAAGAGGAATATCTAATGACCAAGAAATTGAGTCACCATCAGCATCAAATGGAAGAGGATTGTAATAGAAAGGAACGCTATCTTGAGCCAATACAATTGGAGGGTTTAAGAATATCGGCGTTGAGTTAGTAGAATCTACTAAAACATCAGAATAAAAATAGTGACTTTCGCTTCCAGGGTTCGTCATATTTAGAATGGCAGCATTACGGCAGCACTCTTCATAAGAAACTCTCCAGTTACCTGTATTGGGGAAGGTAACAACCGCATGGTAGGTATACTCTTCAACTCCAGGTACTAATACAACAACGGTTGTATCGTAAGAAATTGTATCAGTAAAAGTCGCACCAGAAGTTAAATCCGTAAAATTCAATGTTGCCGTTGGCGCAATTGGAATTCCTGACATATCGCGATATGCAGTATAAACCACGTTATAGTCCATTCCGCTAATATGCGAAACTGTAATTTGTCCGCCCATCATGTGGGACGCATTGCTTCTCATTGAGAACGAGAGACAAAGAAGTACTAAGAGTAAGGCTTTTTTCATGTTTTTGTGTAGGTTGTATGCAAAAGAAAGCATAATTATTTGAATATTCATAGTTTAAATTCGATAAAAACTCATTTCACTTGTACTTTTCTAAGAAAGTTTCGATTTTTACCCTAATTGGTTGAAAATTGAGGCGTTTTGAAACAATTCCCGATTTCGGGGAACTAACCCTCTGATTTAAGAATATTTAGAGTAGCAAAATATGTTGCTGTCTAATAAAATTAAATCTATATGTTTGTAATTGCCACAAAACAATAATTCCCAAAGATTAATATTATCGACTTATGACTAAGAAGCTATACTACCTATTTCTGCTTTTGTTCATCCCTACTACTACGTTCTCACAGATTAATACGTTTCCTTATAACGAACTTTTTGACAGTGGAGCTGCGGGTTGGATCGTCCAAACTATTAGCGGTACTGCATGGGAGTTAGGATCACCAACAGCAGCCGGAACAGTTGGGGCATACTCTACTCCAAATTGCTGGGGTACTGATTTGGATTCAGGATATAGAGCTAATAGTTTAACTTATTTAAAATCACCTAAGTTTTATATTGGTTCAATGTCGAATCCTTATTTTTCTTTTTTACAGTTTCGCTACATGTCGCAAGGTATGGATGGAATGTTCTTGCAATATTCTACTGATGATATATCATGGCAATTAATGGGATATTATAATTGTCCCTTTGCTTCAAATTGGTATAATACCACTTCAGTTTACAGTACCGGACAAGCAGCTTTCACAGGAAATTCAAATGGATGGACTCAAAGTGGGATTTATCTAAATGGCCTCGGACAAAACGATAGTATTAGAATTCGATTTGTATTCAATAGTAATTTATTGTTTGGAAGTGCACAGCCGGGAGCATTTATCGATAATGTAGGTTTATATGAAAATGTGATTTTCCAACAAGATCTAAATACGCTTTCATTTGTAAATCCTTCAGGAAATATTGCTCCAGGCAATACGAATCCTATTGATGTACTAGTAAGAAATGCATCGACAGTAGCAATCGACACTTTCACATGCGGAATAAAATTAGGAACAAGTTATTCGACCACACAAGTTATACAGCATATTGAAGCAGGAGCATTTGATACAGTTCATATAGGTACCATTTCATTTCCTCCGGGACAAACAACATTATGTGCATTTGCTACACTCCCAGGCGATGTAAACCATGCTAATGATACAATTTGCAAATCATTCGTAACATCAGCAGCATTACCCTATAACCAAGATTTTGAATTGAGTGATGGTGGTTGGTATAACAGTTCGATGCAACCCACAAATTGGGAATATGGAACACCAAATTATGGTCAAACTTCGGGTGCTCATTCAGGAATCAAATGCTGGGATGTTAACCTTGACACATCTTACTTCAATTCAGCTATATCATATTTATATACCCCTACATTCGATTTCACCACAATTGGTGCTTCTCAACTTTCATTCTTTATCAATTATGATACAGAAAACTATTATGATGGAACAAGATTAGAATACACCACCGACGGAGGAGCATCATGGCAAATTTTAGGTTCAATAAACGATCCTCTTGCAACAAGCTGGTATAATATTGCCTTTCTAAATTCATCGGGGTTCCCTGCATGGCAATCAATTAGCTTAGGCTGGCAAAACGCAAAATACAATTTGACTTTTTTGCAATCATATAACTCCGTACAATTCCGCTTTGTATTTACATCTGATAATACTGCAGTAACTGACGGAGTAAGTATTGATGATTTTTCAATTCAACCATTGCCAGCCGTTGAACCTGCACTTGTACACTTTTCATGTGCAAATTATAACATCCCACTTGGACAAACATCATACCCGATATTATTTACTGTAAAAAATCAAGGTTCACAAACATTAACAAGTATTAATTTTGGATATACAATTAATGGGTTGAGTGGAGCAACAAATACTTATAATGGAAATATTTTGCCGGGCGATAGTGTGGTTGTTTCTTTACCAGGTATAGTCGTTAATTCATCTACTACATTAATTTGCGGTTTTATACAAAAATCAGGTGATGTTGATACAACAAATAATTCAAGTTGTTTTATATTAAACGGAGTAGCATTAATGTCATTACCATACTACGAAAATTTTGATAACGGAAATTCGGGATGGGTAGCAGATAATTCATTGTCGGTAGGTACTGCGTGGGAATTGGGAAATCCATCCTTTGGAACGACAACTGGAACGCTTTCGGGTAATTATGCATGGGATATTAACCTTACATCAAGTTACGGACCAGATGCAATCAATTATTTATATACACCACTATTTGATATAACATCCGTACTTCATCCGAAACTGAGTTTCTATCAAAATAGAAATACAGAAACTGGATGGGATGGAATGAGAGTAGAATACTCTTACGATTCACAAAATTGGAGTTTGCTTGGAGGATTCGGCTATCCTAATACAGTGAATTGGTACAACGAACAAATGATCAATTCTTCACAATTACCTGCGTGGGCAGACATGTCATTAGGATGGGAATATTCGGAAATTTTGCTCGACAATTATCAAAATGGACAATTCATTCAATTTAGGTTTGTGTTTACTTCTGACCCATCTATCGTTAGAGATGGAATAACAATCGACAATTTCGCTGTAACTGCAGCATTCGATAATGATGCATCACTTGAAGCTATTACTAGTCCTGGAACATATATGGTTGAAGGCGCAGCTTCGCCATTCATAATTTCAGTAAAAAACAAAGGTGTTAATACATTAACTCAATTAAATCTAACGTATATATTAAACAACGGCACTCCACAAACATTCAATTGGTCTGGGTCACTATTATCAGATTCAACAATGTCATTGAATATTGGATTTATCACCCCAGTTGGAGGAAACAATAGCATCAAAATTTACAATACATGGCTATCGGACATGGATCATTATAACGATACACTCACAATAAATCCATATGCTATCTATGCACAAGATGCGGGCGTCAATACAATCTTATCACCAGTAAACAATACTGCCTCGGGATCATCACAATTGGTATCTGTTTATCTGAAAAATGATGGCGCCTATACCCTAACTAGCATCCCAGTAACAATGCAATTAAATAATGAACCACCTGTATCATCAACATGGACAGGAAACTTAAATCCTGGTGCTATAACATATTTTTCAATGCCAAATTTAATCGCTGCTGTTGACACCAATCATTTAAAAGTATATATCGATTGGCCAACAGATATCCATCACGAAAATGACACTGCATATTCTACGTATTACGGATATTTATCAGCGACGTTACCCTATTCAACCGACTTTGAAACACCAAATGGGGGATGGAGAAATGAAACCTCAAGTCAATTTACAGAATGGCAATATGGCACACCAAATTTTGGCGTAACTAACACAACACATAGTGGAAGCAAATGTTGGGATATCAATTTAAATACACCGTATTTCAGTGCTGCACTTGCTTCACTCATAACACCATATTTCATTGTAAACCCTGGTGCATCATTAAAACTAGACTTCTGGACAAACTATTCAACCGAATCAAATGCAGATGGGTTATACATTGAATATTCATCAGACGAAATCAACTGGACTCATTTAGGAATAGTAAATGACCCACAAGGGAATAACTGGTATAATTCAACTTTAACATCAAGCAAACCAGGCTGGAGTGGATTCTCTCAAGGATGGAAAAACTGCAGTTACACATTTACTCCAATAATCAGTTCGAATTATATCATATTTAGATATCGCTTTATAAGTGACATTAATGTGGTTGATGCTGGAGTATCGGTTGATGATGTTAACCTTTCGGTGGTAACGGGGATTGAAGATCAAATTTCAGCAAACAAACTAAAAATATACCCTAACCCTGCAAAAGATTTCTTGCAAATTTATTGTCCAAAAGATTGTTTAAATGAAACTGTTGTTATAAAAAATACATTAGGACAATCAATCTATCAAAAGAAGATGATCTCAGATGAATTTCGAATTGACATTAATAATTTAAGTCCCGGAATATATTATTTATCAACGGGCAAAAATCTTCAAACAAGTATAAAATTCATCAAACAATAAACACAAACGGCTGTCAAAAAAATGACAGCCGTTTCTTTAATTAACAACTATTGTTGAAGCTGCATTTATTGAATTTAGTTCAGGACTCACAAAGTAAATTCCTGGTGATATATTAGTTGCATTAATTAATATTTCTTGGTGATCTGAAACTATTTCAATTGGTACTTTCTGCACTACCCTACCAGTTAAATCGGTTATAATAATTGCATTCTTTCCTTTCTGAATATTATTCAACAATACTGTAAAATCCCTTGTTTGACCCACTGGATTTGGATATACTAATTGTGATTTGTTCGTTAATAATTCAGCAATACCTACATTTATATTTGGATTCGTACTACATGTAAATGTAGTTTTACTAACGAAACTTGAATCACCCAATTCTCCTTCTGTATTTCTTCCTGATCCACAATATAATTTCCGATCGGAATTAATAACGATACTGTGCTCTAAACCTAAAGAGGCATCAGAATATTTATTACTTGATAAAAGTATTTGAGGTGTATTACTTAGGTTTAATGTTCCGTTCGCTAATTGCCCATAATTATTTTTGCCCCAGCTCCAAAGATCACCAATAGCACTAATGACAATTGAATGATTGCCAGCAGCAATTACATTCACAGCTTGGGGAATATTTAACAGTGTAGGAGTGCTTAACGGACTACCAACTATGCCATTCCCTAATTGACCGAAATCATTCTTTCCCCAAACGTATACTTGTCCGTTCGATTTCAACGCTATTGCATGATCTCCGCCACCTGAAACACTGATCCAATTATTTTCATTACCAACTCGCTTTGGCACTTTAAAATTCAATGAATTTCCAAGTCCAAGTTGTCCGAAATCATTGTATCCCCAACTCCATAAACTACCGTCAGACATTATCCCTAAAGAAAAATAATCCCCTGCAGATACGCTTACCCATTTTTTTGAGCTGCCAATTTGAATTGGTATTTGTTGAGTTACATTACTATTATTCCCAACTTCTCCATCAAAATTATTGCCCCATGCCCATAAAGTTCCGTTACTTTTAATTCCCAATGAATGATATGCACCACAGGTTATTTCCTTCCAATTATTTTCATTGCCTATTCGTATCGGCATCAGGCTTCCATTCGAAGTCCCTCCTCCCATTTGTCCAGACCCGTTATGCCCCCACGCCCAAAGGCTGCCATCTGATTTTATCCCTAAACTATGCACTGCTCCTGCTGATATTGCAATCCAGTTGCTATCAACACCAATCGGATACGCATAATTTAAATTAACCGAACCTCCTGATCCTGTTTGACCATTTCCATTATATCCGCATCCATACATCCGACCATTGGTCTTCAGCATTATTGAAAACAAATCACCGCATGATATTTTCAACCATGAAATTTCTTTTGAAAAAAAACCGAAATTATTTCTACTGATAGTGTCACCAGAACACAATTGCCCATAAGAATTATTTCCTGTAGAATATAATTCGCCAGAAGCATTTAATACTATTGAATACTGATTTGAGGCACCTACAACAGTAGGATTATTTACTGAACCAATTTGAATCGGGAAATTATTCTGCAATGGCAATGCGGCACCAAATTCACCGTTAGCATTACTCCCCCAAGCCCAAATGGTTCCATCAGCTTTAACCGCAAGTACATGTTCACTACCAGCTGAAATATTAACCCATGTAGAATCTAATCCTACTTGTTGAGGGATGAGTTTATTTACAACGGTACTATCTCCTAATTGTCCGAAATTATTTAGTCCCCATGACCATAATGTACCATTCGATTTAATTGCCAATGAATAACTATTACCAGAGCTAATAGCAACCCAATCACTATCCGAATTTACTTTTTGAGGGCAATTAACCGAATTGATTATTCCATTTCCCAATTGGCCATCTGAATTATCTCCCCACGACCATAATGTACCATCCGATTTCATTGCAAGTACGTGATTAGTCCCAGCAGAAACCGACACCCAATTATCGTCGATACCATTTTGAGATGGTATAGCAACTGATGAATATCCGTAATTTCCTAGTTGCCCTAAGCTATTTGCTCCCCAAGTATACAAAGTACCATTTGACTTCAAAGCAACAGTAAAATACCTGCTGCACGAAACAGAAACCCAATCGTGATTCCCACTTAATGCTGTTGGAGTATTAATAACATTAATTCCTTGAATTCCGAGCTGTCCTGAGTCATTGCCACCCCACACCAATAAGGTTCCGTCAATTAATATTCCGGCGCTATGGTTATAGCCACATGACACCGTTGACCAAATAGTATCATTCCCAACTGAAACTTCATTTGTTCGATTAATATTTGAACCATCACCTAACTGACTAAAATTATTTTCGCCCCAGCCATATAGTCTGCCATTTTTTATCTCAAAGGCATGCGAAGAAGAACTACCTACTGCAAATCGTTGGTAACTTCCTCGGCTTAAAATTGAATGAGCTGTGTTCATCCTATTCACTTGCGAAAAAAGTGAATTTGAAATAAGCAAAAATATTAGAAATGCTAAAAATTTAATTTCTATATCCTTAGTGTTCATCATAACATATAAATTAAATGAACACTAAAGATATAGATAATATTATTTAATTCACAATTATCGCGACGGAAAATCTCCCTTGCAACTCATTAAAACTCAAGAAATACATTCCGGGAACAATTCCTGACAAATTAATATTAAGTTCTTGATGATTGGAATTTACTGTAATTGATCGATTAATGACAATTCTTCCCATAATATCTGACAAGATCATATTACTCTCTCCTTTAGGCATATTATCAAGAACTACATTTACGTTTTTCTCACCATTGGTTGGATTCGGGTACACCTTTATGTTTTCATTTTTTAAACTTATGGCAGTTAATCCAACAGTAAATGAATAAGGTAATGAAACTGACGAACATCCATTGCTATCGGTTACTAATAACGAATAAGCTCCTGTCTGATCCATTACAATTGACTGGGAATTCGCACCAGGAATAATAACTCCGTTAAATAACCATTGGTAAGCTATAGCTGGTGTTGATGCAACTAAAGTGTCTGTATTTACATTAAATTGAGATGATAGTGATGGTTGTAATACGGCAATATATCCAGTACTTGTTTTTGTATCTGAACCATTGGCATTATTCACAGTTAATGTAACATCGTAATTACCAGCTGTTGGATAAGCAACAACAGGATTAGCATCTACACTACTTGCAGGATTTCCTCCATTGAATGTCCATGAATGCCCTAAAGGATTACCCGATGAGAGATCAGCAAACTGAACTGACGATCCTTCACAAACAATCTTATTATATGCAGCGAAATCAGCTGCGGGATTTGCAACGGTATATGCTGCTAGATTCACATTGTCTATATACAGGCAATTACCATAATGTCCTCTTCCTTGGAAAATTATCATAAGGTTTTGTGAATTAACATATGGTGTTAGACTTATGGTCTCTGTTCTCCATTGCGTTGCATCAGGAATAAAAAAACCTGTATTGTCAGGTGCAGTGGCTAAATCAGTATACCCTACATTATAAACTTCGGTAAATGTATTTCCACAATCAGTAGATACTAATACCGCTAATGTATCATGATACCCTCCGTCATATCTAGCATAAGCCAAATCAAATGTTAAATTAACAGAATCTAAATTCTGAAAGTTCATTTGTGGCGTTCTAAATTCGTCGCGTTTTCCATTGGCATCATTGTTATAATTATCAAATAACATTGCATTCAAACTATTGCCAAATCCCCCGGCATTCCCCGACAATACCCAACCTACTCCATCATCTCCATCGTCTTTCTTTGTCCAAAACTGGGGATAATTATTTTCAAAGCCTTCGCTTAAAGGTAATGCATGTGATGAACTGATGGTAATATACTGATTCAGCACTAATGAATTATTTCCAATGGAATTAGTTACTTGCAGTGATACTAAATACACTCCAGGAGTTGAATATGTTATCAACGGATTTTGAGATGTTGATGTTGAAGGATTCCCACCTTGAAAATACCATTGACGTGTTAATGCATTTGCACTTAAGTCGGTAAATTGAATAGCTTCTCCTGCACATGCTTCCGTTGCCGAAGCTATGAATGATGCTAATGGCAACTGACTCTTATTTAAGGGACATTGCCAAACTCCCTTTCCGTAGTAAGATACTCTTAGTTTACTTGCTCCTGTCCCATCATTAAACATCATAAAATCTGTAATGTGCGCTATCGATGGCAATCCTCCTGAGTAATTCACCCAACTCGTTAACGTATTATTACGATAATATACCCCTGTAGCGCAACCAATATAAACCGATTCATCTAAACTATAATAATCACAAATCAAATTAATGACATTTATATTCGGATAATTATTTGTGATATTCGTCCATGTTTGTCCTCTGTTAGCTGATCGATATACTTTGCTGTTGCATGAAACATATACAACATTTGTATCAGTCATTACTACGTCGACGGATGCACTGATATTTGAAGATGATGGTAAACTTAGAATCGTAATCTGCGGCGATCCTGATGTTGCATTTTCAATTCGATATAGTTTCGCGTTTGATGTAACTACATAAACTGTATTCTTATTATAGGGAGTCGCTTTTATTGCTTTTATGTTTTGACCTAGTGCTGATACAATCGACCATGAAGGAGTATTATTCAACAAATTCGTTGTAAAACATAAAGTGTCTTTTCCTACGTAGGCAATATTTGTATCGGCAGGTGTAAATGAATAGCAAGTATTCCCATCTGTTAAAACCGGAAGATTAAGCGAAACAGATCCTTGATTAGGAATTAATTTCCTGCGATCTCCATCGTTAAAATAATAAACTGAATTATTATGTGAGTAATCGAATCCGCAGTGAGGGCCCCAATCACCTCCTCTGTTGCACTTCCAAATATTTGCCGAGTAAAATAATTCTCCGTTGTCTTGAGTACCGATGCTAATCAGGTCTTCTCTAGTATTGCTCTGCCCCGCATGATAAATTTCGGTACTTATGATTCCATTGCTTCTTGTCGACCATGCCGACCCCCCATTGGTACTTAACCAAACTCCTCCATCATTTGCTTCCCACAATTGCGAGGGATTATAAGGATTCAATAAGACATGATGCATATCGGTATGCAAAATTGCCCACCATTGAGTCATTTGATTCCATGTAACACCACCATCAACCGATTTCCAAACAACATGCGACGCTAAGTATACTTTATTGGCATCTGTAGGATCAGCGCATAACGAAAAATTATAATTGCCTTGTCCGCCGCCACCCGAATCATAACCGGTTAGACTGACTGAAGGATTATGATATGCTGTAACAAAATTATCTCCTGCATCCGTTGACTTCAGAATTGTTCCTTCATCGGCTTCCATCGCAACATAAACAACATTACTATCAGCATCACTCACTGCAATACGCATTCCACCTCCGCTTCCGCCGGGAGGTGTTGTGCCTGATGTTATCTTAACCCATGTTTCGCCTCTGTCTTCACTCTTAAAAACTTCATCCATATTAACGGCGTACAAAGTATTGGTATTTACATTGGCTTTCCATTTCATATCGGTGAATTGTCCGCCGACATGCTTTACTGTCCAATTTTGTCCACCATCATATGTTTTCCAAATTCCGTTGTTTGTTGCTGCTATTAAGATATTGTGATCTTGAGGATCCATTAATAACTCTAGCGCCATTCTATTGCCAATGGAAATATTTGCGGGAGCCCATGTAATTCCTCCATTAGTTGTTTTGTAAACACCATAACTAGTGCCATAATAATTTGGATCACCAGTTCCTAAATAAATGATGCTATCATTCGTATAATCTACACAAACAGATGCGCATTGTAAATTGGGAAGGAAATCGGTTCCCATTACGGTCCAATTTACACCATTATTGTTACTCTTATACAATCCGCCTGATGCAGTTGTAACGTACATTATTTGAGGATCGGTGGGATGGAATTTAATTTGAGTACATCTCCCAATTCCGTTTATCTGTCCGCTAATATTCGTTGGAAATGCAATTGGTCCCGTGCATGTCCACGTTCCAGAAATTTGCGCCGACAAATTCAATGACATTATTAAAAATGTCAGGATCAAAGTAAGTTTGTTTTTCATCACCTTATTGTCTTGCGTTTTTCCAAATTTCTAATCGTTCTGAAGGGTATAAAATCCTTCCGTCATCTTGCACATAAGGTTGCATCATAATTTTCCAATGCTCAAATCGCTTACACTGATAAGTATATTTTCGTGCTTCCTTTTCGGGATCGCGACCGAATAATCTTTTTAGCCAAGAGCCTTTTTCCTTCTCTTCTTTTTTCGTGGCGCCTTTCATCCCCATGGTTTCTTCTTCCTCCATTGGCTTTTCGCGATTCTTCCAAAATTCATCATAGGCATGAATAGCCGTAAAATAATTGGAAAGGGTATCGTCCATCATTTCTATCCAATATGGATGACGAGAATAATCGGGACTTTTCGGTGACGATTGTGCGTGAATAACGCTACTAAATAATAGTAGCAGTATCAAGGCAAATAGATAGCGCATGTGGAAATTGTTTGGAATTCAAAAATAGTAAATTTGGAGTATGATGACTGTAGAAAAACAAAAAAGGCAGGAATCATAACAATCCTGCCTTCAATTCTATTAGAAATCCAATTATTCAACTACAAAACTCTTTGTCAACTCACCTAATTTATCGGTAAACGACAAAGTATAATGCCCAACCGATAAGTCAGAAATATCAATCACTAACATATCAGTGGTTGTATTTAATTTAGCATTTACACTTTTTATACGGCGTCCAGTATTATCATAGATAAACAATACAGATTGCCCTATTATTACGTCTTTTAATTGCACATTTAAGGTGCGCGAAGAACTTATTGGATTCGGATAAACATAAACAGAACGTTCTTGTCCAGGCAAAGCAAATACGGAGGCTACTGATCTATTTACAGAATTGGATATCATTGAACATCCGGCATTTGTTGTTGTAAGAACCGTATATGTTCCACCTGACACAGGAGTAAAAAGAGCATTCGTTGCTCCAGGAATTGGAACTCCGTTCAAACACCATTGATATGTTGCTCCGGGATAAGAAATTAATAAATCATTTCCTGAGGCTACGATTTCCGGACCGGTAACATAAACATTCAAGATTTTACTGGATATACCATTAGCTGGACAATTATTATCATTAAACCTAAACAAGAAAGAGAAGCAACGTTGATGTTGTAAACACCCATTTGAATATCCAGCTTGGGAACAAGACGTAGGGAAAATAAAATCACTACCTACAGAAATAGTATCAGAAATAGGCATTGGTGTTGCCATTGTAGCACATGGAGGAAATAAACATCCTGAGATAAATGAAGTATCATTAATACCAAAATGAGGACTAATCGCATTTAATGTAATTGTCTGAGCCGTTCCTCCATAAGCAACAGGCAGCGAATCACTGTCACTCGATGAAATATTTCTAAACACTGTATCTCCTGCAAGTACAAAAATATCTTCTTCAAACAATCCGCCATTTATTATTGGAGAAACATTGCCGCTCGCACTTGTGGTATTATTCTTGATTAAAATATTTATTTCACGATAAACTTCAGCGGTTTTAATTCCACATTTAAAAGACGTCACTTTAGTAACTAAAACAAATTGCCCTTGACTAAAACTTTGAAAATTTATTATTCCAGAATTTACACCGATAGTAGCAGGTGAATTTAAAGGATTTTGATAGTGCCCTGGAGTTGGAGATTGATAAGAATATCCTGTTTGATAATTACAATTCACGAAAGGAAAAGTAGTACCATCAAATGGCAATGCCCAATCATAGGTTAATGAATCCAATTCATAGTCAAAAGCTGTATGGCTAATACTAACATGATCGCCAATATTAACTGACATTACAGGGTGTTCAGCAAATTGAGGTGATGAGTCAAAACAAGGGTTTGAATTTTGACCATTAAAAGGATACATGAAAGCCCTCAAAGTGAAATTTCCTGTCATAAGGCTACTCAAGTTTGTGACAGCTGCATTTCTACAACAATCAACATAATAAAAATACCATCCATCAATCGGAGGTACTCCGACAATTAAAATCGGATCGGATGTATAAACAACCTCTAAAATACTCGACAATTGCCCGGCCGGATTAGCACAAGTGGGACAACCCGGGCCAGTAGAGGAAACATCCGTTGTTGTAATATTATTACATGGAATTCCGGAACTCCAGCCTGGAGCATTTGTAGTAATTGACATTACCGTTGGAGGAGGAATTCCGTTACAATCTTTAAACAGTTTTACTTTAAATATATACTCTCCATTTCCGGAACATGTCCAAGTAATTTCCCCTCCTACTATATGTGAAGCATTAGCGGATAAACACTCCAAAGACAGTAAAAAAAGTAAGAAGTATTTTAATATTCCAAGATTAGATTTATTCATTTATGTTTATTTAATCGTCTACAAGTATATCGATTGACAAATATAACTCATCGAACGTTGCCTCAAATACAAAAATTTACTTTATATCTTATAATCTCTTCATCTATTTCAACGACGGCAAATATTCAAACAGTTCAATTTCCCGAAAACAAAAAAGGCAGGAATCATAACAATCCTGCCTTCAATTCTATTAGAAATCCAATTATTCAACTACAAAACTCTTCGTCAACTCACCTAATTTATCGGTAAATGATAAAGTATAATGTCCCGCTGCTAAGTCAGAAATATCGATTACCAGCATATCAGCTGTAGTATTCAAATGAGCATTGATACTTTTCAAACGACGTCCGGTATTGTCATAAATAAACAATACTGATTGTCCTATTAAAACATCTTTTAATTGCACATTTAATGTGCGTGAAGAACTTATTGGATTCGGATAAACATAAACAGAGCGTTCTTGTCCAGGTAAAGCATATACGGAGGCTACTGATCTATTAACAGGATTGGATATCATTGAACATCCAGACCCTGATGTTGCTAGTACAGTATAAATTCCACTAGCTACAGGAGTGTAAATTGAATCGATTGCACCGGGAATCGGAACTCCATTCAAACACCATTGGTAACTAGCACCGGGATAGCTTATCAATAAATCATTTCCAGAAGCTACTATTTCTGGACCGGTAACATATACATTTAGGATTTTATTCGCAACTCCATTCGTAGGGCAAAAATCATCTTTGAACTTAAATAAAAAAGAAAAACATCGTTGATGTTGCAAACATCCATTCGACAATCCTGCATGAGCACAAGCTGTAGGGAAAGTAAAACTACTACTAATAGCCGATGTTAAAGTAATTGGTGTCGGGCTAGCCATTACCGCACAAGGTGGTATCAAACATCCTGTACTAAATGAAGTATCGTTTAATCCGAAATGCGGACCAACAGCAGTTAATGTAATATTTTGAGGAACGCTTCCATTCGAAGGACTTAAAAATTCATAATCAGTAGCACCAACGCCTCTAAATACAGTATCACCGGCAAGTACATATACATCTTCAACATTTAATCCACCGACAACATCCGGTGACGTATTAAATGCACCAGTCCCTATACTACAAGTATTTACTACAAATTGAATCTCTCGATAAACTTCCGCCGTTTTTACTCCACATTTATAAGATGTCACTTTTGTTACAGTTACAAATGCTCCTGTAGTATAACTTGTAAAAGAAATCAAGCCTGAATTCGCATCAATTGTAGCAGGTACATTCAATGGATTTAAACTTGTTCCCGGTGTTGGCGATTGATAGGTGTATCCCGCAGCAAATGGATATCCATTAGACGGATATGAACTGCCATCCAAAGGCAGAGCCCATTCATACGTTAACGAATCTAATTCAGGATCGAATGCTGCATGACTATAATTAATATTGTCGCCGGAACAAGCCGACATTGTAGGTGATTCGGCAAACTGCGGAGATGAATCAAAACAAGGATTTGCATCAAGTCCGTTGAAAGAATACATAATAGCTCTTAAGATAAAATATCCTGAAGCCGTATTACTTAAATTGGTAATTGCTGCATTTCTACAGCATTCAATATATGCAAAATACCATCCATTTGCAGGAGGAATTCCCGAAATTACTACAGGAGCTGATTCATAAACACATTCTAATACAGCAGAGGCCAATCCGTTAGGTGTTGAACAAGTAGGGCAACCCGGTCCAGTTGGTGACAAATCTGTACACGAAACTTGATTGCATAATATCCCACCACTCAAACCGGGTGCATCGGTTGTTAATGTTAAATTATAAGGTGCTGAAATTCCATTACAGTCTCGGTATAATTTAACTTTGAAAATATATTCTCCTGATCCGTTGCAGGTCCATGTAATTTCACCTCCTTCTAAATGCGATGCAAACAATGGCATTGCTGAAATTAGAAAGATAAATAGAAAGAAGGACTTTATAAACTTGGTAGTTTTCATGCCAATTGAGTTTAAGTAATGTAAAGATATTAAATAAAATGACATATTATTTTTACAAATCGTTGCCCAAGAGATAAAAAAAGCGGCCCTTTCAGACCGCTTAGCTAACCAATTTTTGACCTATACTTATAAATATGCTTTTAATAGCTTATTCCTTGAATTATGCTTTAATCTTCTCAATGCAGTTTCTTTTATCTGACGTACGCGTTCACGAGTCAAACTTAATTGCATTCCGATTTCATCGAGCGACATATTATGGCGAGTACCTATGCCGAAAAACATCTTGATTACCTCCGATTCACGTTTCGACAAGGTGCTTAGTGAGCGGTTGATATCCTCTGTTAACGACTCATCCAATAAACTAGAGTCCGTATTCGGCATATCATTATTTGTCAAGACATCAAGCAAGGTATTATTCTCTTCGTTGTTATCGAATGGTGCATCCATTGAAACGGGACGAGAACTTACTCTCAACACATCACTTACCTGATCACGTGTCAACTCTACTGCCTCCGAAATTTCCTCCGGACTAGGCTCACGTTGATAATCTTGTTCTAATCTAGAGAGCGCTTTTTTCACTTTATTGATTGCTCCAATCTGGTTCAATGGCAAACGAACTAATCTCGATTGCTCGGCAATTGCCTGTAATATACTCTGGCGAATCCACCATACGGCATAAGAAATGAACTTAAAGCCTTTGGTTTCATCAAATCGCTGGGCTGCTTTAATCAATCCTAGATTTCCTTCATTTATCAAATCGGGCAAACTTAATCCCTGATTTTGGTACTGCTTGGCCACTGAAACAACAAATCGGAGGTTTGCTCGTGTTAATTTGTCGAGCGCTACTCGGTCTCCGTTTCGAATTTTCTGAGCCAATTCCACTTCCTCTTGAGGAGTCACCATTGCTTCTTTGCCAATATCCTGAAGGTATTTCTCAAGACTGGCACTTTCCCGGTTGGTGATGGATTGTGTAATTTTTAACTGTCTCATTTTTATAATGTTTTGGTGTGTGTCAACTTATACAATACTGAATATGAGCTAATTAATTCATTTTTCGCATTTTCAAGAACAATACAGTTTCTACGCTCATTTCGTACCTGCTTACTGTTAGACCATCCTTCATTCAAAAAGTTTCAAAAAGTATTCTTTTATGTATAAACGATTCACAAGACTTAAAACGTTTAAGAATCAAGCATATTTTAGCAAAAGGCAACTGGTTTTTACATAATTCCTACAAATCGGCACTCACTTGTATTATTCCCGGGAACTATTTTATGATTTTGAGATGTTTACTCAATAATACTCTTCAAATTACGTTCCCTTATTCCATTAAAAGCAATAAATTCGTGCCTGATGAAAAGACATACTATTATTTTAAGTTTCATTCTATTGCTGTTTTCCGCGGCAAACTTATTTGCTCAACAAAGCGACGGTAAAAAGAGAGATCTAATTCAATTTAGCGGGGTTGTCGTAAGTAACGATTCATTACAACCTATTCCTTATACCAATGTTTTGATCCATTCTTCGGGACGCGGAACATTAACCGACTTTTATGGCTTTTTCTCGTTCGTAGCGAAGGAAGGCGACACTATCGATTTCAAATATATCGGCTATAAACCTGCAAGATTTATTATTCCTGATTCTTTAAAAGACGACAGGTATTCGTTAATTCAAGTTTTAAATCGCGATACAGTACTTCTTAAAGAAGCTATAGTATACCCTTGGCCTTCGAAGGAAGAATTTAAAAGAGCTTTTGTTGAACTTAAATTACCTGATGACGATATGAAGCGTGCACAGCGAAATTTAGAATTGGCCGAAGTGAAAGCAATTCAAGATCAAGTGCCTTATGATGGCTCGATCAATTACAAGTATCAAATGCAACAACAGCAAAGTAAACTATATAGTGCTGGACAATATCCGGTAAATAATCTCTTTAATCCAGTAGCTTGGGCAGCATTTATCAAGGCTTGGAAGGACGGAGCGTTTAAGAAAAAGGAAGAGACGAAGATTGAGCACTAATTACCTATGAAGTTATTAAACAGATTCATATTACTGCTAATTCTTTTACTGGCAAACTTTACAAGCTTTGCTCAGGACGGAATGATTAAAGGAGTAATCCGCGATTCAGTCGGGAAACCTCTAGAGGCAGTAAACATTTCACTAATCAACGAAAGCGGAGGAACGACTTCGGATAGTCGTGGCCGTTATGAACTTCGTATAACACCTTATAAAGATTATACAGTTGTTTTTAGTTTCGTAGGATTTTCTACACAGAAATTCGATCTTAAACTTACTCCAGGTGAAGTAAAAGAAATCAATGTTTCACTGCAATCTTCTATTCGCACTTTCGGTACAGTGAATGTCTCAGGAGAGAAAACAAGAGATATCCTCACCACTCCTATTCAACCAAAAACATTAGAGTTAATGCCTTCCGCAAGCGGAAACTTTGAAAGTGCTTTGAAGACTTTTCCTGGCGTAGTTTCAAATAATGAACTTTCTTCTACTTATTCTGTACGAGGAGGATCTTTCGATGAGAATTTAGTTTATGTGAACGACATCGAAATTTATCGTCCCTTTTTAACTCGCTCGGGACAACAAGAAGGATTAAGTTTCATTAACCAAGATTTAGTTTCAAATATCAATTTCAGTTCAGGTGGATTCAGTGCTATTTATGGAGATAAACTTTCCTCTGTACTTGATATTGAATACAAAAAACCCGATAAATTCGGAGGTTCAGCCTATGTAAGCTTTTTAGGTGCTGGATTTCATCTCGAGGGACAATCGAAAAACGAAAAGTTTTCATGGTTGACCGGATTTCGACAAAAGTCAAATCAATTTCTTTTAAAGAACCTCGATACTAAAGGTGAATACAAACCTACTTTTACTGATTTACAGGCGCAGTTAACTTATAATTTTACACGACGAACTTCCCTTTCTTTCTTAGGAAATTACTCGAGAAACAGATATAATGTTGTTCCTTCAACGCGTGAAACCGAATTCGGGAATATTAATGAAGCATTAAAATTTACGGTTTACTTCGACGGACAAGAAGTGGATGCTTACAATACTTCACAAGGTGCAATGACTTTAAGTCATAGAGTAAACGATCATCTAAATCTTAAACTTATTGGTTCTGCTTTCTATTCTAAAGAACAGGAGTTTTTCGATGTTTTAGGCGAATATTTCATTGATGAATTAGACAAAGATTTGGGCTCCGATAATTTTGGAGGTGTAGCTTACAATAAAGGTGTTGGCGCGTTTCTAGATCATGCACGTAATGAATTGGAGGCAACGGTGGCGTCGATCGAACATAAAGGTTCATACACTACCAACAAGTTGAATTTAAAGTGGGGAATTCGCTATCAACATGAAAATATTCATGATCAAATTGACGAATGGCAATACCGTGATTCAGCCGATTTCTCTATTCCTCATAACGACGACAATCCCGGACAACCAGTGGACTTTACGCAACAAATAGTTTTGAATAATGTAGTGAAAAATAAAATTGCATTAAACTCGAATCGAATGAACGGCTTTATTCAAAATAGCTGGACATTAGATACAGGATTAGTGCTCGTTGGTGGAGTGAGAGCTACTTATTGGGACTTAAATGAAGACTTGAATATTAGTCCGCGTGTTGCTATTGAATACAAACCAAAGAACCATAAACATATTAAGTTTAGAGCTGCTACTGGAATGTATTATCAACCGCCCTTCTATCGTGAGTTAAGAGATTTAGAAGGACAAATTCACACTGATGTAAAAGCACAACGTTCAATCCATTTTATTGTTGGAAGCGACTATCAATTCTTAGCATGGGGAAGAGAATTTAAATTAACTACCGAAGCGTATTACAAGAAGATGGATGATTTGATTCCTTACAAACTCGACAATACTCGTATCCGTTATTTGGCAAAAAACAATGCTAGTGGATACGCAACAGGAATCGATTTCAGAGTGAATGGAGAATTTGTAAGTGGAATTGAAAGTTGGGCTTCATTATCTTTTTTAAAGACGGAAGAAAATTTAAAAGATGATGGCTATTACAAATATTACAACAGCGAAGGTGACCAAATTATTCCCGGATATACCTACAACAATGTTGCAGTTGATAGTACATTTATCGAACCAGGAAATATACCTCGTCCTACCGATCAACATGTAACATTAAGTTTATTCTTCCAAGATTATTTACCGAAGTCTCCCTCTGTAAAGATGCACATGACATTGGTATTCGGAACGGGCTTACCTTTTGGACCTCCGGGAAATGATCGCTATAAAGACATCTTACGCTCCCCTACTTATCGTCGTGTAGATATCGGATTTTCTAAAATCCTAATTGACGAAGAAAAACCAAACACTAGTCGATTGGCTGTAGTAAACAAACTCAAATCACTTTGGATCAGTCTAGAAGTCTTTAACTTATTACAAGTTAGCAATACGGTTTCTTATACTTGGATCACTGACGTTACTGGACGTCAATACGGTGTTCCGAACTATTTAACATCGCGATTAGTAAATTTAAAACTGCAGGCTAAATTCTAATCTGTAATCATGTCGAATAAAAGCAAAGGCAAATCAGGGGTTGTATATTCAACGAACCCAACTTTTCAGTACGAAGAAAAATCGTCGAACAACAATACATTACCACCCCAGCAACAACAATTAAAAGTTTGGCTCGAACGTAAAGGCGGAGGCAAAACAGTAACTGCTGTTAAAGGATTTATTGGTAAGGATGATGATTTAGATGAATTAGCGCGTATGCTTAAAAGCAAATGTGGCGTTGGTGGCACTTCTAAGGATAGTGAAATATTAATCCAAGGTGATCACCGCGAGAAAGTCATCCTGCTGCTTACTAATGCTGGGTATAAGGCGAAGAAAGCTGGAGGGTAGGCAATGAATGAATGAATGAATGA
>JAHEYP010000006.1:82155-90007 GCA_023251535.1 Bacteroidota bacterium | reverse complement strand
ATGTAAAGTGCATTTTTTGCCATGTCTTGAACATCTCCCACTTTGCTCATAAATCCAGTTACACCATTCACATTCAATTCAGGCATACCACCGCTATCGGAAGATATCACAGGCACCTGACAAGCCATCGCTTCAAGTGCAGCTAGTCCGAAACTTTCTGTCTCTGAAGGCATCACGAATAAGTCGGATATTGATAAAATTTCTTCAACCATTTCTTGCTTTCCTAAGAAACGAACTTCATCATCCATTCCTTTCTCGCGACATAATTCTTCGATTTTATGACGATCGGGACCATCACCAATCATCAAAAGTTTTGCAGGAATTTCTTTACGTACTAAATCAAAAACTTCAACAACATCTTGCACACGCTTAACTTTTCTGAAGTTTGAAGTATGCACAATTAACTTTTCTCCATTTGGAGTAATTGCTTTGCGGAAATGATCTTTAGGCTTTTTAGAAAAACGTTTTAAGTCGATAAAATTGGGAATCACCTCAACATCTTTTGTGATCTTGAAATTCTTGTAAGTATCTTTCTTCAAACTATCGGAAACCGCAGTAACTCCATCGGAATGATTAATGGCAAATGTTACTACAGGCTCATAACTTGAATCTCGACCAACAAGTGTAATATCGGTACCATGCAATGTTGTTACAATAGGTAAATGAATTCCGTGAGAAGCTAAAATCTGCTTCGCCATATATGCAACAGAAGCATGCGGAATAGCATAATGTACATGGAGGATATCCAATTTTTCATGCAATGCCACATCCACTAATTTACTTGTTAATGCAGATTCATAAGGCACATAATCGAACAATGCGTATTGAGCCGCTGTTACTTCATGGTAAGAAATATTCTCCGAAAAACTATCGAGACGAACAGGCTGACTGTAAGTAATAAAATGAATTCTATGACCTTTCTCGGCTAATGCTTTTCCAAGCTCTGTAGCCACCACTCCACTACCTCCGAAGGTAGGATAACAAACAATTCCAATTTTCATAAAATCAAGATTCCAACAAAGTTAAGGTTTATTGGTAGGCGATTATCGCAGGTTAAAATTTTATCATAAAACAAAAAAAATGCCATTCTGTTTTAACCTGACCACAAATATCTGCTAATCAACATAATACGAAATAATCACCAACAAGTTCATCCTTAAAAAATAAGCATGATTGTCATCAAATATTGATGTTTACTTAATATTCAAACCATCATACAATACTTGCATTAAATCGGTCCGAATATTCTGCTTCGCCAATTTATTATTTGCTGCTGAAGGATATACCCTATTCGACAAGAAAATGAAAATGATATTATGTTCAGGATCAACCCAAGCGCAGGTACCTGTGAATCCTGTATGTCCGAATGTTCGTGGAGATGCACTTTTGGCTGTAGGACCATTTTTATTTGCATCAGGTTCTGGCTTATCGAAAATGAATCCACGGCGATTGTCGGTACCCGGAAAGGCTTGAGATGTAAAACGAAGAATAGTTTCTTTTTTCAAGAATCTCTTTCCACCATACATCCCTCCGTCCAATAACATTTTCATGATTGCTGCTAACGATTGAGCGTTTGTAAAGACACCAGCATGTCCTGCAACCCCACCGAGCATTGCTGCTGCTGGATCATGAACATAGCCTTGCACTAAACATTTTCTAAATACAGTGTCAACTTCAGTAGGCACAATTATTGATTTATCAAAACGCTTTAAAGGTTGATATCCCGTTTGCCACAATCCCATAGGTTTATAGAAATTATCATTCACATATTCATCGATTGTTGTTCCTGTAATTTTTTCGATGATATGCTGAAGAATAATTATTCCTAAATCAGAATAAACATATTTTCCTGGAGGATTTACCTCTGATTCAATAATTGTTTTCCAAATCGTTTCCTTATAATCGTTTCTTAAAAACAAGCTATCCGTTACTTGAATTGCAAATCCGTCTTCATACGATTTTCGATATAAATCGGGATTCACTCCAAAAGAATCGATAGTGCTTTTATAAAAAGGAATCCATGCCGTTAATCCTGCTTCATGCGCCATTAACTGATTCACTGTAATATCTTTTTTGTTTGAATGGCGAAGTTCAGGAAGGTATTTTGATGCTTTTGCCTCAGGATCTAACTTATGCTTTTCAAATAGTAACATAGCAACTAATGCCGATGAAGCCATCTTCGTTACTGAAGCAATATCATACAAATCAGTATTGGTAACTGCACGTAAACTATCATAGGTAAAATATCCAAACGACTTATCATAAATTACTTTATTGTTAACGGCGTATAATAGCTGACAACCAGGCATCACCGAATCACGAATTGCTTTATTGATAATTGAATCCGCTTTGCTAAAATATGCTGTTTCTATTCCCATATCTTCTGGCATAGTGTACTTCAAAAGATTCACAGGCAATGTACTTAAGCCTGTTCCAGCAGGAATATCTTCATTTATTGTTACCGGTAATTTTCCTGTAAAAGTTGACACTCCAAAGATTTTTTGTGCTGTTATCCACTGTGGATAATAAGTGTCTTCATAACACTGAACCAAGACATCCTGATGATCTAAGTCTTTTAACTTACCTAACACATACGCATTACCGAAAACACACAACACCGATTTCTTCCAATGTGCTATTCGAGCGGCAGTTTTAATTACAGTTTCTGATAATCCGAAATTCTTGGAAGCATTTGTGCTGGTATTATGAATGCTTACAATCACTCTATCGTATTCATCCAATCGTTCTAATACACTATCTACCATTGCCGTTGAAGCATCTTTCGGTAATGCATAACAATCAACCTTACCATAAATATTCAACGCACGTTGAAAGTTGTTATTCATAGTATCATTCAATACTAATGAAGCCATGCAGTCGCGGTAGTAAGGGCTTAGTGGAAGAACATTATTCTCGTTTTTCAAGAGTGTTATTGAAGATTCATACAATGAATAATCAAGCCAAGCGGAGCTATCGGGATTCAATTCCTTGTATAAATTCTCTGTCTTAATAGGCGAATAATGATTTAATCCCGACCAACATTTTGCTGCAAGAATTTTCTTCACTCGTCGATCAACTTCCGATTGTTCAATTTCACAATTCTGAATAGCAAAATGCAAACGCTCAATCGCTTTGGGTATATTTTCTGAATACAATAAAACATCATTGCCCGCTTTAAAGGCTAACAATTCTAATTCACCGGGAGGATAATATCCAGCTACGCCTTTCATATTTAGAGCATCGGTAAATATTAATCCACTGAAGCCTTCCTCCTTTTGTAAAAGGTTTGTTACAACTTCAGGCGACAATGTACCTGCTCTATTGGGGGTTGAATCAATTGCAGGGATGAAGAGATGTCCTACCATCACAGAGGCCACACCACTATCAAATAATTTCCTAAACGGAACTAATTCCAAGGTATCTAATTCGGCCCTCGTAGCATTCACCACAGGCAACGATAAGTGCGAATCAGTATCAGTATTACCATGTCCCGGAAAATGCTTTGCACAAGCTAAAACACCTCTATCCTGCATTCCTTTCATGTACTGGTACCCAAATTCGGTCACGCTATTTTTATCTTCACCAAAAGAGCGGCTATTGATAATAGGATTCGCAGCATTATTATTTACATCGACAGTTGGAGCAAAATTGATTTGAATTCCGATTCGTTTACATTGCTCGGCGATTTCATTACCCATTTTATAAACTGCATCTGGATCGCCTCCCGCAGCGAGTGTCATTTGCCTAGGATAACGAACGGTACTATCCAGACGCATGCTTAATCCCCACTCGCCATCAATTCCGATCATTAATGGGATTCGTGAATGTTCTTGATAATGATTAGTCAATAAAGCCTGTTTGTAAGGAGATCCTTTGAAGAAAATTAGTCCTCCAAGTTTAAATGAATCGATTAGAGATAATACCTGGTAAACATGAGCTGAATCTTTATTTGAGAACGCATCGAGCATAAATAGCTGTCCAAGTTTCTCTTGATAAGTCATTGTAGAAAAGACCGAATCAGCCCAATTTATTGAAGTATTATTCAGATAAACAGGAATAGAAGCGCTCTTTTGAGCATTAACCGACAGCAATGACAGAAAGAAAGCGGCAGCTACGAGAATAAATACCCTAAAATAATTTAAGAAAGAAATAGATTTCATGATATGCAATACTACGCAAAACTGATGCCTGATATTGCTTTACTTCAGGAAGTAATTCACAGAAATACGTGAATTAAAAAGCCGGACAATAAGTCCGGCTTAGAAAAAATGCTATTGGTTTATTGAATCGCGGGTCCACCCTCCATCTGACGGGATCGAAGTTGTTTGTACTCATCACGACAATTTTTACAATAAAACCACTCACTCGTAAAAGTTGTTAATTCTTCCTTTCCACAACTGTCGCATACCCGAGTAGACTCGGTTCGTTGGTATTGAAGTTTCCCTAAATGTTCGTCGATATATACCGGAGGGAAATCAAATAAATTCGTTTCTTCTAATAATCGAGGATGAACAGGATAAAACCCGTTAGCCCCCTTCACTCCTACTAAAACCACTCGCTTACCCATATTTCGTAAGTGCCTAATAAGCGGTTGGTAATCCAAATCACCCGCTAAAATACAAGCTATGTCGAATGCACCTGGTTGAAAAGCTTGAGACATAGCCGCTGTTGAAAGACCTACTTCTAAGCAATTCTCGCGACGACCAGTCTCTTTATTTTTAAAATCAAACTCGTAAATTTCAGTATTATAAGCGCATCGCTTATTTAGCATTTCGTAGAATTGCTTTTCACGAACGTTGTCATGTCCGGGTTTATTAACTGCGATTGTTCCGAAGTAATAGGTTCTAACCATATCAACCTTCGAACCCATTTGCTCTTCTAAATGATTTTTCACCAATAAAGGGAGTGAACGATAATCTAATTCAAAATCTTGGCGACCATCTAAATTCAAAAGATATGGTCGTACATGATACAACCAACTTCCATCAATAAATAACATTGCTTTTACCATTCTGTAAATTTATTAAAACAGACTTTTAATTATCAAGGAAAAATGTCAATAATATGCAGCTGTTGAAAAATACTACACGAATTAAGTACTTATTCTTTTCAAATACAATCCACATTTGAAGCCATCAAATCATGCGCCAATAGTAGAATTACACTCGAGAAGTTGTATTTAATCACAACTTCGTATATCCATAACGTTAGTTTATACAGCTACCTGGAAATCGCGGAGTGCATCATTCAGAGAGGTCTTTTGATCGGTACTTTCCTTTCTTTTCCCAATTATCAGGGCACATGGCACTTGGTATTCACCAGCAGGGAATTTCTTAGTATATGAACCCGGAATCACCACTGATCTACTCGGAACAACCCCTTTATACTCGATAGGTTCAGCCCCACTAACATCAATGATTTTAGTAGATTTAGTAAGCACCACATTTGCTCCTAAAACAGCTTCTTTTTCTACGTGAACTCCTTCTACAACGATACATCGCGAGCCAATAAAACAATTATCTTCGATAATCACAGGAGCCGCTTGAACAGGCTCTAAAACTCCGCCTATTCCCACTCCACCACTTAAATGGACATTCTTCCCAATTTGAGCACAAGAACCTACAGTTGCCCAAGTATCAACCATAGTTCCAGAATCAACATAAGCACCAATATTCACATAACTAGGCATCATAATAACTCCTTGAGCTAAAAAACTACCATAACGAGCTATTGCATGAGGGACAACCCTCACTCCTTTGGCAGCATATCCGTTTTTAAGTGGAATTTTATCGTGAAATTCAAAAGGACCGATCTCAAAAGTCTTCATTTGCATGATCGGGAAATACATAATAACCGCTTTTTTAATCCATTCGTTCACCTGCCATCCGTTGGCAACAGGCTCAGCTACTCGAATTTCGCCTGCATCAAGCATCTCCACAATCGACTTTATAGCATGTTGTGTTTCAGGTTGCTGCAACAAAGAGCGGTCGTTCCAGGCGTTTTGAATTAGGATCTGTAACATCGTTTTTAGGCTTAAAATGTAAATATGATTCGTGTAATGACCCCAAAAATATAAATTTAAGGGCAGTTCTTGCTACCTTTGCGGCAATGGCAAGAATAATGGCAATTGATTTTGGAAGTAAACGTACCGGTTTGGCAGTAACCGATCCTTCCCAAATAATTGCTACCGCACTCGAAACTGTTCCTACACATCAATTGTTCGATTACCTCAAAAATTACATTTCTAAAGAAAATGTTGAGTGTTTTGTGGTAGGCGACCCACGTCGACTGAACAATGAAATGTCGGAGACTACCCATCTCACCAATCAATTTGTAAATAAATTGAAAAGGGAAATTCCGGGTATTCCCGTAAAACGTATCGATGAGCGCTATACTTCCATTATGGCTGCTAAGAGTTTAATTGAAAGCGGTCAATCAAGAAAAACACGTCAGGATAAGTCGGTCCTCGATAAAATAAGTGCCACTATTCTATTACAAAACTATTTATCAACTCTTCCTCCAAAGAATTTATGATTTACCCTATTGTAGCTTACGGCGATCCGGTATTAAGAAAGAAAGCAGAACCTATCAGCAATGATTACCCTAAATTAAAGGATATCTTGCAGAATATGTTCGATACGATGTATAAAAGTTCGGGAGTTGGACTTGCTGCTCCTCAAGTGGGCTTATCCATTCGTTTGTTTATTATCGATACTACCCCTTTTAAAGACGAAGAAGCAGGAACAGAAAATTTCAAGAAAGTTTTTATCAATGCACAAATTGTTGAAGAAGAAGGAAAGAAATGGAAGTTCAATGAAGGATGCTTGAGCATACCGGGAATTCGTGAAGATGTAGAACGTTTACCAAATCTTACTATTCGTTATCAGGATGAAAACTTTGTTGAGCATATAGAAAGCTTTTCAGGAATCATTGCTCGTGTGATTCAACATGAATATGATCATATTGAAGGAATTTTATTTACCGACAAATTAACTCCACTTAAAAAACAATTATTGAAAGGTCGTTTAAATGACATTTCAAGAGGGAAAGTTGACGCCGATTACAAGATGAAATTTTACGTAAAGAAATAATTTCAGGCCATGAACTCCTCTCGCATTTTTTTAATCGGATTTATGGGGTCCGGAAAATCGTCAGTGGGAAAGGAATTAGCGAAGCTTTTAAAATACAAATTCATCGATCTCGACGATGTAATCGAGAAGTGCGAAAAAAGAACAATCGCTTCCATCTTTTCGGAATTTGGCGAGCATAAGTTCAGAAAAATCGAACAAGCTACTCTAGAAAGTCATTTGCAACACGAAAAAATTGTGGTTGCTACCGGTGGGGGCTGCGCTGCATTTGGAAATAATTTAGAAATAATGAATGGTGCTGGAATGACTGTTTATCTCGACGCTCATCCAGGAACTTTGTTTCACCGATTGGCCCCCGAAAAATCGAGCAGACCATTAATTGCGTCTAAAGGTGACATCGACTTAATGGAATACATCATTGATAAATTAGAGGAAAGAATTTCGTTTTATAATAAGGCTCAATTAAAAGTCGATGCTGGCGGAAGTATTCGGGAAGTAGCCCGAAATATTGAAATACAACTTAACAATCAATCATAAAAAAGGCACCATTCGGTGCCTTTGATTTTATATTACCAATCCTTCTCTGGATTTCCGCTTGTCGCTTCAAAACGCTTCGCTTTTTTCTTCTGAAGATTTTGCTCTTCATTTTTGAGCGCTTGCAACATTCGCTCAGCTTCTTCTTTAGAAATTTTTGGTTGAGCTTTCTGTTGCTTAGCTTGCTCTTTTTGTTGCTGTTGTTTCTGCTGATCTTGTTGCTGCTGCTT
>JAHEYP010000006.1:76568-82055 GCA_023251535.1 Bacteroidota bacterium | reverse complement strand
CGAATCATATTATTCGCTTTCTGAGCCGATACAGTAAACGATATCAAAATCGGAAGTATGTACAAGTACTTTCTCATCATGCTTCTTTTTTAGTAACACCAAACGGATTTAATTTCGCAAACCATTTACTTTTCTTTTCTCCAAGCAAGAAGTCAATTATCAAGAGGATAAATGCGCCGGCTAGAAAATACTGGAATTGATTTTCATAGTCGGTGTACATCTTGGCTTTAAATTCTTTTTTATCGAGTCCGTTGAGCTCTTTCAGAATTAAATCGAGTCCGTCGTCACTATTTGTTGCTTGAATAAATCGACCTTTCCCTGCATCTGCTATTTCATTCAACATGTTCTGATCGAGTTTGGAAATAACAGTAGCTCCGGAATTATCTTGTCGGAACCCAACTCTTGTTCCATTATTATAAATGGGTATAGGCGCACCGTTAGCTGAACCCATTCCGATAGTATATACTTTTATTCCTTGCTCAGCAGCACTTTTAGCTGATTCTATTGCATCATCTTCGTGATTTTCACCATCGGTAATTACCACAATTGCACTGTGCTTTTTAATTGTATCGGTAAATGATGTTGAAGCCATATCGATTGCAGCTCCAATTGCTGTTCCTTGTTTCGGTACGATATCGGTTTCAACTTGTGAAAGAAAAAGTTTGGCCGCTGCATAATCAGTTGTAATTGGCAGCTGCATATATGCATCACCGGCAAAGACAACAATTCCTATTCGATCTCCTTCTAATCGATCGATTAATCTACTAACAGCTTGCTTGGAACGCTCCAAACGATTCGGACGAATATCTTCCGCATTCATACTATTGGAAACGTCCATGCAAATAATAATGTCAGATCCCTTCCGCTTTACTTCCTCTAATTTAGATCCAATTAGTGGACCGCATACTCCTACAACCATTAAGATAAATCCTGTCCATAGTATCCAGAATTTAATCCCCGGACGAGATACAGAGACATCAGGAAACAAACGCTGAACTAGATGCGGATTCCCGAATTTCTGAATAGACTGCTTTTTCCATCGGCGCATCATATAATACAATATCAGCAGCACCGGTGCCAGTGCTAACAGATAGATCATTGATGGATGTTGAAATTTAAACATAGTGAATCAGCAAATCGATTATGGTAAACTCTTTAATAATGTATAACGTAATATTAACTCAGCAACGAAGAATGACAGCGCTATCAATGCGAAAGGAAGATACTCTTCAGTATGCCGATTAAATTCAGTGACTTCAATCTTCGACTTCTCCATTCTATCAATTTCTTTAAAGACTCCTTCGAGCGCCTTATTATTCGTAGCTCGGAAATACTTCCCATCGGTATTACCTGCTACTTGAGTAAGCAGATCTTCATCGATTTGAACTTCCATATTTTGGTATTGAACTCCGAAAGGTGTTTTAAACGGATAAGGAGCCATTCCTTTCGTCCCTACTCCAATTGAATAAACACGAATACCGAATGTTTTCGCTATTTCCCCTGCTGTTGCCGGAGGTATCGACCCCGCATTATTCACACCGTCAGTAATAAGCACAATAACTTTACTTTTCGTTTTAGCATCTTTCAATCGTGAAACGGCTGTTGCTAATCCTTCGCCAATAGCAGTACCATCTTCCAACATTCCTGGCTTAATATCTTTCATTAAGTTTCGCAAAACAGAATGATCGGAAGTAATGGGACATTGCGTAAAACTTTCTCCACTGAAGATTACCAAACCAATTAAGTCATTGGGACGTCCGTCAATAAAATCAAGTGCAACTTTCTTCGCTGCTTCAATACGATTGGGACGAAAATCCTCTGCTAACATACTCGTTGAAATGTCGAGCGCAACTACAATTGATATACCCTCTGTTGTTACATTTGAAGAACTTGAAGATGACTGAGGACGAGCCAATGCAACGACCAAGAATGCGATTGTAATAAATCGGAATACCAAAGGAACATTAACCAATCGTTGTTTAAACGATTTCGGATAATTCTTGAATGCATCAGTACTACTGATTTTAACTACGGGACGAGTAAATCGTTTCACCTTCCAATAGTACGCAGCCATCAGAGGTAAAATCAAGAGCAACCAAAAGAATTGCGGATGCTTAAAAGTAAAGGAACTCCAATCATATAAACTCATGATTGCACCTCCTTTTTATTTTCAGTTTCATCAACAACCGGATTTTTCTCCTGTTCAGGAGTTGTCATTGCAACAAAAGAAACTGCATTTTTAAAACTCAATTCATGTTCCGAATTATGTGGTATCACTTTGGCAAACTTCACTAAATCAGCAAGACGTAACACATATGCTAATTCATCTTGCAATTGCTTATCAGTTTGCTGAATGAAACCATGGGCCAAAATTTCATCTGACGTTAACTCCATTGCAGGCAATAACCATCGATGTTGAATATAGACCCTTAAAATATCTGTTAACTCACTATAATAACCTTTCACTTGATTCTTTTGCCATAACTGTTTTTGCTCAAGCTCATTGAATGCAGTCATTGCAATTTCATAAGCAGGTTTTCTGATGATCGGCTTTCCTTCTGCTAAATCATCTTTCTTCTTGGCATTAATAAAATAAAGAATAATTGCACCGACAACCAATATCACAACCAGCCACAGCAATATCATCAACATAATAAAAAACATGTCGTAAGGCACTTCCACGACACCATGAATATCTCGTATTGCTTTTGTAGTATCAACAGGAACGAGATAAACAGAAACTTGCAGAGGGTCGGTGTAAGCTTTTACAGGCTCACCCTTGAAATTATAATCGATCACAAATCCCGGGACAGTATATGAACCCGAGTCGAATGCCATTAATGTCACTTTTTGTGATCGCAATAAAATTCCTTGATCATCAACAGGCATCGTATCTACTCCTCCATTCTGCACTACTTCTAATCCTCCAATCGAATCAGAGATATATGGCCAGTTGATCGAAATCGACTTAGGCTGAGTAATAGTAAGCTCTAACGTAAACGGCTGTCCGATTACTACCTTACCTGTATCAAGTTTTGCAGTAGCCACCACGCCTTGTCCATTCATCAAGAATGGAAAAAGCAATGCTATATAGAGTAAAATAATTCTTTTCATTCTATCAGGCTCTTCTTTCGCGACGTTTAAATAAATTCAACAATGGTTGTACGTAAGGTTGATCGGTTCTTAATAAAGTATGATCAACACCACTCCTATTTAACAAATCATTTACTCTTCTATCAGTTTGCTTCCACCATAGATTGTAGTCGCGACGGAGATTCGCATTCGATGTATCCATCATACTTACCTCTCCTGTTTCAGCATCTACAAATCGCACTAATCCTACATTTGGCATTTCAGCTTCTCGCGGATCCATAATTCGCAAGGCAGCGAGGTCATGTTTTTTAGAGGCGACTTTCAAAGCATCTTCATATCCCATTCCGATAAAATCGGAGATCATAAAGCAGATACTTTTCTTTTTGATCATATTATTCAAATAACGAAGTGCTCCTCCGATATCTGTCCCGGTTCCCGTTGGCTGGAAATTAATTAACTCACGAATTATTCTTAAGATATGCGTCTTTCCTTTCTTGGGAGGAATAAACAATTCGATTTTATCGGAGAAGAAAATCACTCCCGCTTTATCATTATTTTCGATTGCAGAAAATGCTAATACTGCTGTAAGCTCAGTAATTAAATCGCGTTTAAATTGAACGTTAGTACCGAAGTTCCCTGAAGCACTCACATCCACTATCATCATTACTGTTAACTCACGTTCTTCTTCAAAGACTTTTACATAGGGATGATTGAATCGCGCAGTAACATTCCAGTCGATATTTCTTACATCATCGCCTTCTACATATTCACGCACCTCACTGAATGCCATTCCGCGACCTTTGAATGCGGAATGATACTCGCCTGAGAAAATCTGCGACGACAACCCTCTGGTTTTGATCTCGATCTTCCTGACTTTCTTCAGTAATTCTGACGATTCCATACTAATTTAAATTCCTTGTAAGAATATGACTATGGTACTTCAACAATGTTTAATACTTCATTGATCACTTCATCGGTAGTGATGTTTTCAGCTTCAGCTTCGTAAGTGAGTCCGATACGGTGACGCATTACATCATGACAGATTGCTCTCACATCCTCTGGTATCACATATCCTCTTCTCTTAATGAATGCATAAGCTTTTGCCGCTAATGCAAGATTTATACTTGCACGTGGTGATCCACCGTAGCTTATTAAGTTCTCGATTTTCTTCAGATTTGAATCCTTCGGATAACGAGTAGCGAAAACGATATCAAGAATATATTTTTCAATTTTCTCATCCATGTAAACTTCACGCACTGCACTTCGTGCTTTCACGATTGTATCGGCGCTGATTACTGGATTTATTTTCGGGAATTCTTGTGCAAGGTTCTGACGAATAATTAATCGTTCATCCTCTTTAGTTGGATATCCGATTGTTACTTTCAACATAAAGCGATCGAGTTGTGCTTCAGGCAATGGATAGGTTCCTTCTTGCTCAATCGGGTTTTGCGTTGCCAATACTAAGAATGGCTCAGGAAGTTTGAAAGTCTCATCGCCGATCGTCACTTGACGCTCTTGCATCGCTTCCAACAGTGCACTTTGCACTTTCGCCGGGGCACGGTTGATCTCATCGGCCAATACGAAATTGGCGAACAATGGTCCGCGGCGCACCGTAAATTGCTCTTGCTTCTGATTATAAATCATGGTGCCAACTAAATCGGCAGGCAGCAAGTCGGGAGTAAATTGTAATCGGCTGAATTTTGCCTGTATGGCCGACGAAAGCGACTTAATCGCTAAGGTCTTTGCCAATCCCGGAACCCCTTCTAAGAGGAGGTGGCCGTTAGAAAGTAAACCGATTAATAATCGGTCGAGCATATACTTTTGCCCGATAATTACTTTTCCTAATTCAAGATTCAACAGTTCAATGAAAGCACTTTCCTGTTGTATTTTCTCATTAATTTCACGAATATCCATAGTTATTCTTCTAAAATACAGGTTGCAATATTAACCGTTTTAACGTGAAACATCTGTGAATCTACACACAGGTTTTCGTTAAAGTGTTGTTAAAAACTTTTAAACGGGATTTTACTCCACCCGAACTCGTGGATCGAGACGTGCATATAGCAAGTCGACAAGGATATTTATGAGCACAAAAAAGATCGAAACCATCAATACAGAGCCCATAACTACTGGAAAATCGTAATGTTCGAGTGCATCAACTGTTACCTTCCCTACTCCTTTCCATCCGAAAATATACTCAATAAAGACTGCTCCTGCTAGTAATGAACCAAACCAACCCGACAAAGCCGTAATCACCGGATTAAGCGCATTTCTCAACGCATGCTTAACAATTACTGTCCACATGGATAAGCCTTTAGCTCGAGCCGTTCTAACATAATCCATCGATAAAACTTCAAGCATTGAGCTTCGTGTTAACTGAACGATTACCGATAG
>JAHEYP010000006.1:0-76468 GCA_023251535.1 Bacteroidota bacterium | reverse complement strand
CGACCAAGTTCTTTATTGATAGCATCAATTGAAGCAACATCGGCACGTTGCCCCAACATCATACGAGCAGGATCACCGGGAAGAATATTGAAAAGAAAGAAAACAACAGTAACTACACCGAAAATTATCAGTAAGCCATTGCCGAATTTCTTTAGGAAGACTGAGAACACCTTATTTGAATTCTTTTTTAATCTCGGTTTGAAGTTCAGCTTCGTTATAAGCTTTATCTTCTATCCCCACCCAACTCTTCATCACATTACCATTCCACATATAATAAACACCCGGAGTTGATCCGTCGTTTAACATGGTCCAGAATAATGGAATATCTAAAATCGTATAAGGAAACTCACCTTGCGCATATTGGAAGAACTCAGGAATTTTGAAAGTCTCTTCATCCATGAAATAAATATACACTTTCGGGAATCCTGGAGTCTTCGATAATTTCATTAATGACTTTGCAGTATTCTGGCAATGATCGCAGCCAGCAGCAAAGAAGCAAACTATTTTTTTGCCTTTATCGAGATTTACTTTTTTCCCACTAAAAATATTATGTGTACTATATTTCGATTTTACCGGAGTAGGTTCTTTCGGCTTAGCAACAACTGAATCTTTTTTAGCAGTATCACCTGGCAATGCTTTTGCAGTGTCAATAGCAATCGCTGTATCTATTGGAGTCGAAATATTTTGAACTTCAGTGCTGTCATCTTCTTCCTCTTCTACAACAGCAGTGAATGTCGTATCAGGAGCAGGAGTTTTTCCACAAGGACAGAAAGGAAATGCTACATACAGCAATAAAGTACTCATCAACCAAACTATCAATAAAACGCTAAAGCGATCTTTCGAAGAAGGTTGTGGTTCAACTTTACGATAAACGACGATGAGCAAAATGATGGTGATAATGTTCTTAATGAAAGCTTCGAGAGGAGTCATCGGAATTAACTGTCCGAAGCAACCACAATTCCCATTCATCGCACCATGTTTCACCATTTCAAGAGTGAGATGCGCACAGAACACAACCAGCAATCCGATAGTTGCGGGAATAACAATCTTCTTTAAATAGTGAGGTTGAATAATCAAGATTCCGATGGCCAACTCCAATGCAATAAGTGCGCGAGAGAAATAAGGAGCCAAGCACCACGACATCAGTCCTAAGTCGACTAACTGCTTTTCGAATGCCCAAATCGGGAACATCTTAGCCACTGCAGAAAGGACAAAGAGACCAAAGATTAAAATCCTAAGTATCCAAACTAATGTTTTCTTATTCATAGTAAAAAACCTATTTCGTATTTAACTCGTCTAACTTGATTAACGCAAATATGGCATAATTAATCATATCGTAATAATTCGCGTCGACACCTTCACTTATGATCGTTTTTCCTTCATTATCTTCAATCTGTTTGATACGAAGTATTTTCATTAAGATTAAATCAGTCATCGAACTTACTCTCATATCGCGCCAAGCTTCACCGTAATCGTGATTTTTGTCGAGCATCAAAGACTTTGCTGTAGACGCAAAATGTTCATACTTATTCTTTGCAAAATCCTTATCGAGCTCCATCGGATCGCCATCGGTTAGCTCCAATTGAAGCAAAGCAATGATCGAATAATTGATAATTCCGATAAATTCCGACTCCACTCCCTCATCAACTTTACTCACATTTTTCTCCTCTATACTTCTGATTCGCTGAGCTTTAATGAAAATTTGATCAGTAATTGACGATGGGCGAAGAATTCTCCATGCAGTTCCATAGTCCTTCATCTTTTTAAGGAATATATCTTTGCAGCGCTCAACAGCACGATTATATTGTTGGGAAGTTAGTTCCGACATAAGTATCTTTAATAGTTTGCAAATATCTCGAATCTCTCAATAGGTATGCTTCATTCCGCTCAATCAATTCCTTTTAGCCTCAATTGCAGGGGGAAGATTTTACATCTCAACCAACCTATTGTAATGGGGATTCTGAATGTCACCCCCGATTCATTTTACGACGGTGGCAAATTTATTGAAGAATCCGGCATCCTGAAGCGAGTAGAAGAAATGATTCAACAAGGAGCTGTAATTATTGATGTTGGAGGAGCTTCCTCGAGGCCCAATAGTGCAATTATAAGCGTTGAAGATGAATTATTACGGACAATCAAGCATATTGAACTGATATCCAAATACTTCCCCGAAGCCATTTTGTCAATTGATACATGGAGATCGAGGGTAGCAAAAGAGGCGATAGAAGCCGGCGCCTGCATAATTAATGACATATCGGGAGGCGACATGGATGAAAAAATGTTTAAAACTGTAGCTGAATTGCAGTCGCCTTATATTCTGATGCACATGCAAGGCACTCCTCAAACAATGCAAGTAAATCCCGTATATGATAATGTAGTGACCGAAGTGATAGGTTCCTTGAAAACAAAAATGGAGAAGTTGAGATCTTTGGGAGTACATGATATAATAGTTGATCCAGGATTTGGGTTTGGAAAAACGAATGAACATAACTTCCGACTTTTAAAAAACTTGAATCTCTTTAAAATCTTGAAATCACCGGTATTAGTTGGTGTCTCGAGAAAATCGATGATCAACAAAACACTTAACATCAAAGCACACGAAGCACTTAACGGAACTACAGCCTTAAACATGGCAGCATTAATGAACGGAGCTAATATCCTAAGAGTACACGACGTAAAAGAAGCGATGGAAACCATACAGCTTTATACTAATTTACAAGCATCATAAAATGGCGAAACATCTGATTTCAAAAACGAGTTATATCAAAGGACTGCAATGCAAAAAAGCGGTTTACCTTTATAAACACTACCCGAAACATAAAGACGCATTATCATCGGAAAGACTAAAACGATTCAGCGCGGGACATGAAATCGGATTTATGGCACGAAAACTTTTCCCAGGAGGAATAGATATCAGCGCACAAATTCCAGCTACGTATGATGAATACCTAAAGTCGACACAAGAGCAAATTAAATTAGGCAAAGAAGTAATTTACGAAGCCACATTTAAATACAATGAAGTACTAGTGATGCTCGACATATTAGTAAAAACTGAAACGGGATGGAAAGCCATTGAAGTAAAAAGCAGTATTGCCATCAGTGAAACCTATAGAGAAGATGCGTCATTGCAATACTATGTAATTACGGGAAGCGGATTAGAACTCGAAGATTTCAGCTTGATGTATTTGAATAAACCGTGGAATGAAATAGAAAAAGAAGAAAATGCCGCATCGATTTTCATTACAGAATCACAAATTGAAAGATGTAAATCAGATTTAACAAAAGTGCATTCCGAAATTGAAGATATTCGCAGAACATTAGCAGGCCCCGGGATTCCGTCAATAAAAACCGGAGCACAATGCAATACTCCCTACCCTTGCGACTTCATCGGGTTTTGCACTCGACAAGAGTCGGAAATTGCAGAAGGACTATTTGAAAACTTATGAAAAAGATCTATCAACATCATATAAAAACGCCGTTACGCATGATTGTGTATACGATGTTGGTATTTGCTGTTTTCAGAGGTCTTTTTTTAATAGAAGCATTAATTATCCATCCTGAATTATCTTTTAAAGGATGGGCATTGAGTTTTATTCACGGAATTCGACTCGACATATCGGCATCATCATATATCGTAGCATTACCTTTTTTAGTTTGGTTGATGACCGGATTTATACACAGAGATTGGCTGCATAAGATATTTCACTTTGTGTTTTATGTATTCACATCAGTGGCTGTACTTACTGGATTTATAAATCTCATCGTTTATCACGTATGGGGTACACTTTTCAATGCGAGAGCACTTGCCTTTGCTACGCAACCAAAAGAGATGTTAGCATCACTAACGTCCGTACAACTTATCATTGCACCGTTGATCATAATAGTTCTGATTGTGATTAACTATAAGCTTTGCAGAAGCTATTGTTTTCCCGAAAACTACGAACATCATCCAAAGCATAGCATTTTACGATTCTTAATAATTGCATGCATTCCGATAGGAATACGAGGAGGATTGCAACAAATCCCGATTAATGAAAGTGCAAGTTATTACAGCGACGAAGCACATTTAAATCTAGCCGCAACCAATCCCCTTTGGTATTTATTAAACAGCATTTATAAATCGGGTGATATAAAACGAAATGAATATCAGTTTCGCGCAGCAGGTGAAGCAAAAAAAATCTGCTCTCAATTAAAGAGCGATGGTGGTGATAGTCTTCAATTCTTCAAATCACCTCGTCCGAATATAGTAATGATCGTACTAGAAAGTTGGACATCCGATATCATAGAACCATTGGGCGGTGACAGCAACATCACACCATTCTTCACCTCTTTTTGCCAAGAAGGAATATTATTCAGCAATATATACGCATCAGGAAGGAGAACAGATCAGATGTTTCCCTCAATATTATCGGGATTTCCGGCGCAACCAAATCATAGTATCATTCGCTATTCTGACAAAACGTCCAAACTTCCTTTTTTCAGTCAATATTTAGGAAAGCAAGGATATGAAACTGCCTTTTTATATGGAGGCGTATTAGAGTTTGCGAACATGAGGAGCTATTTACTGCAAGGCGGATTTAAAACGATAATTGGGAAAGAAGCATTTGCCTCTGCCGACATGAATAGCAAATGGGGAGCGCATGACGGTGTTGTGCTCAACAAAGAGCTAGAAGTAATCAATGGACTAAAGACACCATTCTTCTCGATGATCCTCACGCTTAGCACGCATGAGCCCTTTGAAGTGCCGATGAAATCCAAAATAGCAGGTAAATCAGAAAGCAATAAATTCAGAAATGCAGCAGCATATACTGATGAAAGTCTGAAAGAATTCTTCAGCAAAGCCAAACAACAAGCATGGTATTCGAATACCGTATTTGTGCTAGTAGCAGATCACGGACATTTATTACCAAGGAACCATGAATATGCTGATCCAGCTTGTTATAGAATTCCATTATTAATAGCGGGTGGCGGTATTAATCCCGAATTCAAGGGCACAAAATACGAGGCTATTGGGGCGCAAAACGATATTCCATCAACCCTACTCAAGCAACTTGGCATGAGCGATACGGCATTCATTTACAGCAACAATTTGCTTAGTAAAACCCGGGAGAACCATGCATATTTGAACTTCGATGACGGATTTGGATACGTCGACAATAGCGGGTCGTGGATGTACAATTTCACGAATAAAAAGTTCATTCCAGCATTCAGTAAAAAGGGAATTAGCACCTCTGACAGTAGCTTCATCAAAGGTTCATCTTATTTGCAGACGTTTTACGAGCAATTTGTAGGACTTTAAATAGAATAACGCATTATATTTGCGCAATGAATCTCAAAGAAAGGCTAAACCATATTCGTTGCTTTGTGCTTGACATCGACGGAGTATTGACCGATGGAAGTTTGCACGTACTTCAAGATGGCATCATGCTTCGAAAGATGAATATTAAAGACGGCTATGCGTTACAGTTAGCTGCAAAAAAAGGATATTTCATTTTTGTTATTAGCGGCAGTAATGCTGAAGGAGCTAAAAAGAGGCTAGAAAATTTGGGGATTACTGAAGTTTATCTCAACTGCAAAAACAAATTGGCTCAGTTAGAGAATTTGATGATTCATTATAAAATTAGCTTTGACGAAATACTTTATATGGGCGACGACATGCCGGATCTTGAAGTCATGCAGAAATGCGGAGTACCAACTTGTCCTTCCGACGCCGTTCACCAAGTAAAATCGGCCAGTATATATGTCTCCGAGAAAAAAGGAGGCGAAGGTGCAGTTCGCGATGTAATTGAACAAGTGATGACCTTGCATAAAAAATTCGAATAGCACATTTCCTTCTGCCCTAAATGACGAATTACCTAAAACTCATAAGGTGGCCTAATCTATTAATGATTGCCATCTTTCAATATGCGCTTCGCTACCTGTTGGTTGCTCCTATACTCGATTACCAAGAGAAAGGTTTAATAATATCACATCTCGACTTTTTCTTATTGGTATTATCGACAGTATGCATTGCTGCTGGGGGGTATGCCGTAAACGATATAGAAGATGTAGCGATTGACAGCATTAATAAACCTTCACGGGTTATTATTGGCACTAAGATTAAAGAAGATACTGCAAATAATTTCTATACTGCTATAACCTTTATAGGGGTAGCTATCGGATTTTACCTTTCGTTTGTGAAAGACATAAGGCTTATCGGGTTCATTCAAATCTTCTCCGCCGGATTCCTGTATTTCTACGCAACCACCTACAAATGCATACCGTTGCTTGGCAATGTAATTATCGGATTACTTACCGGCATGACAGCATTGATGGTAATTATTGCTGAGCCTGCGGCTATGGCCGATCCTGCAGTATTAACATTCACAGGGAGCTATATGGTATTTGCCTTTAGCATGACCATCTTGCGAGAACTTATCAAAGACCTTGAAGACCAAAAAGGCGACAGTACTTGTGGCTGCAAGACTCTACCCGTTATGATAGGAAGTGTACCTGTAAAAATTATTGCAGGACTCCTCTCACTGTTGATTGTTACAACACTTATCTGGATACAAATATCAACCAAGCAATGGCAAGCAATGTTATCGTTTGCCTATGTTACAGCCCTTGTAACGGTACCTTTATTGGTACTTTCATTCCTGATATTCAAAGCAACAGAGATGAAGGACTATGCAAGATGTGCATTGTTATCAAAAATGATTATGTTTACAGGAATTATTTCAATAATAATCTTTTACTTTTCATCAAAACAGTAAATAAAAATGAACCCTTTAGTACAGAAATTCGAAGGAACCGGAATTATCCTGGGATCAAACTCGCCTCGTCGTGAGCAGCTTTTTAAAGAGCTGGGATTAAAGTTTCAAGTGTTGGCGAAAGATGTAGACGAGACTATTCCTACCCAATTTCGCCGTGAAGACATTGCCATGTTTTTGGCAAGAAAAAAAGCGTTAGCATACAAAACCGAAGTGCATGAAAGCGGTTTAGTTATTACCGCTGATACTTTGGTAGCGGTTGACGATCTTATACTAGGTAAGCCAACGGATGCGAAAGATGCTGAGCGTATGTTAAAATTACTCTCTGGACGTCGCCATCAGGTAATAACAGGAGTTTGCATCATGTCGAACCGTAAGTCGGAGAGCTTCTTCGTTAAGACTGATGTATCTTTCAAAGTGCTACGTGAAGAAGAAATTAAATATTACATCGAAACTTGCAACCCACTAGATAAAGCCGGAGCATACGGAATTCAAGAGTGGATTGGAATGGTTGGAGTTGATTATATCCAAGGTTCTTTTTACAATGTAATGGGACTACCCATTAAAGAACTTTACGAAAACTTGATGCGTTTTTAAGAAATGCGGAAGGCTTATCTCCAGATGCACATAGCAATAGTGCTTTGGGGCTTCACTGCAATTCTTGGCAAAGTAATATCCTTAGATGAGGGGCTATTGGTCTGGTATCGAATGATGCTAAGTTCAATAGCCACTTTTATTTTTCTACTATCGACTAAGAAATTTGAATCATTAACCTTCAAGGAAATAAAACATATTTCCGGGATTGGTGCTGTTATTACTTTGCACTGGATAACCTTTTACGGTGCTATCAAAGCATCAAACGTTTCAATTGCTATTAGTTGCTTCTCTTCTGTTGCTCTATTCACTGCCCTACTCGATCCGCTCATTCATAAAAAGCTTCCTCGTAGATCAGAAGTTTTGCTGGGTATTGGAGTGATGTTGGGTATCTATATTATTTTCTCTGTTCAACAGTTTTACTTGAAAGGAATTATTCTCTCGTTGGTTAGTGCATTCTTAGCTTCGCTATTTACCATCATGAATAAATCACTAAGCGGAAAGCATGACCCAGCTCTCATTACTTTTTATGAATTAGGAACAGGCTTTCTTCTACTTACTTGTTGTTTGCCTGTTTGGTATTATGTAAATAATTCAGGATTTGCTTTACCCGACTTTAACGATTGGATGTATCTAATAATCCTTGCAGTATTTTGCACAACAGTGGCATTCACTCTTTCATTGCATGCGCTTAAAAAACTCGATGCCTTTACGATGAACTTATCGGTAAACCTCGAACCGCTATATAGTATTGTTTTAGCAATTATTCTATTTCACGAAGACAAAATGCTAAACACTGGATTTTACATCGGCAGTTTTATTATTCTAATGGCTGTTGTTTTGCACGGATATAGCAAAATCAGAAATGCAAAGAAGATTCCTGTCTCTGCTTAAGAAATCCGATTAGTATAATAATAATTTACCTGTATAAACTACTTTTTTGTCATCACGAATGCTAAGCAAATAAATGCCAGCAGATTCGTTAAACGTAAATTGATTTTTGTCACGGCAAATCAAATTCCCTTTTGCATCAAAGACTGTCAATTTGTAATTTCCGAAGTCTGACAAACGAAGCTCTTGCCCTCTTGCTAAAACTTGAGGAATAGTTAATAGACTATTCGTTAATTCGTTTACTCCTACTGATGAGTTCGCGGGTTCATATTTCCATCCATCATTCAAGAAAACAGTATTAGCTCCGCCAAAAAGATAAGCATATCCGTTGATGACAAATGCAGATGAATGACTTCTTGTTGGTCCCGATAAGGCCGTACGCGAAATCCATGTATCATTCTGAACATCGTATTCCCATAGATCATTGTAGAATATATTATTGTAAAACCCGCAGCAAACATATCCAGCTCCTTGAATTGAAAACGCAGTAGCACCCCATCGTTTGTTTCCTGCTAATGGTGCGATTGAAGTCCATTGTCCTGCAATAGGATCGTATTTAAAGAAATCCGCCTTATAGTTATTACTGCTATCGTATCCTGTTCCAACATAAGCTTCATTATTACAAACAAAAGATACTGCAAAAGCACGCTTCGATCCTCCAAAATTATTGATGGCTGTCCAGCTATCCGCAACGACATCATATCGCCAAGCATCGTTTAAATATTGTTGCGATCCATGCAATCCACAACAAACATATCCATCTCCATTCACGGCAAATCCTGTAGCCAACGATCGAGAGGATCCTGGCAAATCAGCTTTAGCAATCCAAACATTATTCACTGTATTATATTTCCAATTCTCCACAAGAGGTCCGCTGCTATCTTTTCCTGCAACGATATAGGCCGATTGACTTAAAACAAATACAGAAGCACCTCCACGACCTGTAGATGGTAATGAAGCAACTTGAGTCCATACATCAGCTACTGGATCATACTTCCACATATCATTTTTATAACCTGAGGCATCTTCACCTAAGCCTGTAAAACCATATCCTCCCGAAGAAAAAGAAACAGCGGTATAGCGGGCAGTGCCACCAAAATCGGCAACGCTTGTCCACGAATTAGCTGCATTTGCTAGCACTGAATAACATAAAAACAAAAAGAAAGGAATACTTCGCATAGGATTGGAATATGCCGGCAAGGTACGGCAAAGGACAAATAGATACAATAAAAAAGCGCTATCAATCGACAGCGCTTTTCGTATTTTTTTGATTAGTTCACCTTTTTACCCTTGGCGACTTTCTCAACTACTTTCAATTCCTTAAGACTTTTCATTTTAAAGAGAAGAACGGCGCCTTCGCTGCCATCAACGGCATAATAAGAATCGCCCCCATAATTGACTTTCAGCTTACCACCTTCACGTGATGCAGGAACAAGACGGTAATAACCATTTCTATCGCCTGAGCTGCTAAACAAAAAGCTCTTTTCTGCACCATCTTCAAAAGCCACTTTAAAGCTGTTAACATCCGCTACCTGATCTACGGCACCTGGTGTTTTGGCTTTAATAATTACCTGTTGAATTGATTTTCCGCTTTTAATAATCAATTTACCGTCTTCAGTCGTTTTTTCTCTTTCGGCTGCAGTTCCCTTACGCAAAACGATTGGATCGGAAGTATAGAACTGGATTTTCTGAAGTTCGGCCGGAGATAACTTATATTGATCTCTTACGCTCTGTGTAAACGGAATTTTAGGCGAACACGAAGCGAAAAATATTCCGCTGGTAAGCAATATTGATGCAAAGAATTTATGATTCATATTTATCTGATTTTGGGTAAATCGATATACCAAAGATTGTTCCACAATTTTATTTATTTACTTTATTATGCCAAATGGGCCTAATTTTCATCGAGTACTCGCTTCACAACCACATCACTACTCGCCTTCATGGCTGTGATATCAGCTTCATTCTGGTACTCGCGATAATAAGCCAAACTTACAATACGGTCTTTGATTAAAAGCATATTCAACGACATTACCATCATATAACTCGATTCCTCTGTAGAATATTTTATAAGCAGAACAAAAGTCTTTGACTTTGCGTTTTTACTATACTTTTCTAGAAGCATTGGCGCACCGATATCGATAGAGTCGAGTTGAGAATCGATTTTCTTTTTGATTTCAGCAAAATTGACAGGCTGGAGAGTCTGTTCAACCACATCGTTCATCATATCGAGGTCTTTCTTTCCCGCTTTATAATCAGCCAATTTAGTTGTCCCGTAAATTTTGAAATAATCACCCATTTCAAAATCACTTCCAGCAACAATAGCCTTATAAGTTGAATCCATCAAATAATACCCTAACACTTTGTTAGTTTCATATTCAGTTTGATCGGCAAAAGCTTTCACGACTTCATTCTCGTAACACTCTTTCATTCCGTTTACTGAAGGAAGACATAATTCTGCTTCTCCAAAATTGGTTTTGCGTTCACAATGACCATTCGACTTTCCTGTTTGCGCCTGAGTAAAATTTGTCAGAAACAATGCAAATACAACAACTAAAATTCTTTTCATTTTACTGAGGATAACGGTTAGTATTTAATTATTTCTTAATGAATTCGTAAGTCTTATAATCGATAAAATCATTGACTGAAACAGTGCATGATTTCACAGTATTACCTTCGATAATGAAAGGAAATTCTTTTTCACCGTACATGGCCGATGAATAAGTACAAAGGAATTTATGATCGCCTTCATATTTTAAAAATCCTTTTACAGCGGGATGATGTTCGAAATACATAACAGGTTGACTTTTTTCGATCTTTATTTCCATCATTCCGTACACTTCATTTTCATACTTACCTGCGAGTGCAGAAAGATCGAAATCAGGTTTGTTTTTAGCATCAACTTTAGCTTCGAGCGCAGCTAATCCATCGAGGTCAGCTTTCGTATTCTTCTCGAATCGCGAATAATACAATGCATTGTAATCGCGATAAGGCTGATCGAGATAAGCATCGATAATCTGGCGTTTCACTCCGTCGTACATATAGTTTGCATCGGTATTTGTTAATACTACGATACCCAATTTCTCCTCTGGAAACAAACAAACAGAAGTCACGAATCCGTCAGCACCTCCACTATGACTAATCATTTTTCTGCCAGCGAAATCAGCTAGCTCCCATCCTAATCCGTAAGCGCTAAAATGAGTACTCGGAAAATTCTGACTCAAGTGATTTACCAACATTTGAGGTGTACGCGTAAGTGAAATTGCTTTCTGAGGAATCACTTGTTTTCCTTCGTACATTCCATTTGCCAATAATGCAGTAATCCAATGAGATAAATCTTTCACACAAGAATTGATAGATGCTGCAGGTCCGAGGTTACCTAAATCGGGGTACGCTAATTTTACCAGCTTATTCTTGAAAAGAGTATAAGGCACAGCGGCATTAACATCAGTAGTGATACCCTTATAGTCAGTGGTAGTTCTTGTCATTTGCAGAGGAGAAAAGAAACGAGCTTTCAAGAAATCGTCCCACGAAGTGTCAGTTGCTAAAGGAATAATTTCACCTGCGGTTAAGAAGGCACCATTGCAATATCCATAAGTATAACGGAAAGGAAATGCAGGCTTGTGCAAGCGCATTTTTTCGATAATCTGTTTACGAGATAAATTACTTCCCCAATTCAAGAAATCGCCTTGAAATGTCTCGAGTCCGATTCGGTGGCATAGTAAATCGCGGATGGTTACTTCTTTAGTAGAATATTCATCATACAATTTAAAATCGGGCATCCACTTCGTTACTTTATCATCCAGAGAAATACGCTTTTCTCCATCGAGCATCGCTAAGGCTGTACCAGTAAACGCTTTAGAGTTAGAAGCGATCATAAACAGTGTTTCATCGGTAACGGGAGCTTTTGTTTCGACATCACGTACACCGTAACCTTTCATCACTTCCACTTTCCCATCTTTCACAACACAGATAGCCATTCCTGGAATATTCCATTGCTGCATAACACGAGCAACATAAGCATCGAGACTATCTTTAATAAAAGCAGGTTGAGCTTTAGAAGAGGTTGGCGCCATCAACAGAAACAAACAGGCCAGAAGTAACAGTTTTTTCATGGGGAAAATATTTAAACTCAAAGATAGAAAAATGTCGTTTCAGCCAATTCGTTATTATTTGGTTAATCTTAATTGCAAGGTAATAAGAAGGAAATAATGACGTTAGAGTGTAAATCCAATCTTCCTATGCTTCGGAAACTTCAGCAACGTCAGCGCCTGATCCCCTTTCTCACGTTAATCTTTGCCGGAGCAGTTTGCTGCTCTTTAGTAGCGTTTAGAATTCATCACACCGATCGATTTTACTTTCTGTTTCTTATATGGAATTTATTCCTCGCTTTTATACCTTATGTGATAAGCACCTATATGGTGGTACGCAAAGAACAATTCAGTTTACTAAAGCTACTTCCCTTTTATTTTGCATGGCTGATCTTCTTCCCCAACGCTCCGTATATCCTCACGGATATGCTGCATTTAGAAGCTCGCGACGAGATAGGAATTTGGTACGATATGGGACTAATATTATCGTTTGCCATTACGGGATTAATGATTGCTTATTTATCGTTGATTGACATATTCGAGATCACAAAAACGAAGTTCAATACAGTTACTGCATGGGCGCTTTCCATATTCAACATTATGGTGGGCAGCTTCGGAGTGTATATTGGAAGATATTTACGTTACAACAGCTGGGATTTAGTAGTTTGTCCGAAGCCGTTATTCCTCGACATTGCAACACGTATGATTCATCCTTTCGATTATCCCAAAACAATAGGCTTAACCATAATCTTTTCAGGAATTCTAATCACAGGATTTGTGCTATTGCAGCAGCTGACTGCCAGAAAAGAAGTTTAAAGAAAAAGGCTGACCCAAACGGATCAGCCTTTTATTTTCTGTGACCAGAACGAGATTCGAACTCGTACACCTTTCGGCGCCACCCCCTCAAAGTGGTGCGTCTACCAATTTCGCCACCTGGCCATTTCCCGTTTTGGAACGGGAGTGCAAATATAGCTTATTGTTTAATTATTTTTTAATCCAACTTAATTGTGTTGAATTATTTCCTGCAACTACTGAAATACGGTACATTCCTGCAGCTAAAGCATTCAACTCTAAAAGTTGGATCGTATTGGAAGAGTTGTTGTCCAGCGACTTATCTACATTCAACAATAAAGCTCCAGTAATTGAATATACCTGTACTTTAATTTTTTCGGAAGAAGAATTATTCACTTTCAGAAAGCAATTTCCATCGGCAGAAGGATTTGGGAATAAGTTCGCCGAGAATTCAGCGGCCAAATTATTGTTCAACCCAACACTAGTAGTTGTATCACGATAGATATCACGGTAACGAATACTGCTAATGATTTCAGTTCCTCCTAAAACAGTAGTATTGATTTGCAACTCAGGAATTCCCGAATATTGTGCAAGCCATTTATACTCGCGTGTTTTGTTTCGCGGGAAACTGAATCCGAAGCCCAATGTATCGAGATAAAGTGAATCTTGTCCCGTTAACTCCGACACCACACGAATAGTATTAAACGTTCCTAAAGGAGTTGTTAATGATCCCCAACCATCCACATTATTTACGCGATGTTGTTGACCTTCGATATAACCAATTCCGGGAACCGACAAAGTATAATCTGAATCACTCGAATCGGCATCGCCGAAGCTTACAGGGAAATTATAAATTTTGTCTTTGTTGCCATATGCAATCGGAGTTGTTAATCCCGAAATATTAGCACCAAATCCTACTTGTTGATACAACGATGAAGAAGCATAGTAAAAATTATAAACGTCGCTTACAGGAACGGCTCCACCTGCGGCAGAAAGATCTAATCCTCGAGAAGCAACACTTGCCCTATTCGGATTGAACGGACTATTTATGAAATACAAAGCGTACAAAGAAGCGGTTGCGGATGTTGCCAAAAATGAATCGACGTCTTGCGAAGTATACTGTAATCCTGAATAATCCCATGTAGTATTGGCGCCAGTGATAGCTAAATCAGTTCCTGTCGGAGCGAAAGTTGTTAAGCTAACCCTAAAAGTATCGCCGGCAACTGCCATATCGGTATTATCAATAACTACCTGAGCCTCAGACGACTGCAAACCAATCAAGAAGGTGCAAGCCGCAATTATCAATTGTATTTTTCGTATCATAATTTCAAAGATAAGGAAGTATATTAAACAAAAAAGGGATGAACCAAGTCATCCCTTTTAAAACAGAATTTTTATTGATTATGCGTTAACCGCTAAACCTTCAATAGCTGCGTTGATAGCCTCAAAATTAGGGATATCACCTGCGCTTTCAAGAACCTCAGCATATTTCACAACACCTTCAGCATCGATTAAGAAAGCAGAACGTTTTGCAGTTCCTTTCATTCCTAAAACGAACTCAACATATTGAGAACCGAAAGCTCCACAAACTTCCTTGTTGTAATCAGAAGCCAAAGTAAAATTAAGACCTTGTTCTTCTTTGTACTTACCTAATGTAAAAATAGTATCGGTAGAAATTCCGATTACATTCACTTTTGCTGAGTTATACTTAGCAATATCGTCGCGAACTGAACATAATTCTTTCGTGCAAACACCAGTAAATGCTGCAGGAAAAAACAGGATCAATGTAGCTTGACCTTTAATTGTTTCGTTAGTGATTGTTTGTTTTTCGGTATCCACTACTGTGAAAGCCGGTACTTTTGAGCCTATGCTTAATGACATGATTTAATGATTTTTTTATACGATTTGGGACTGCAAATTTACGACTAAGGCCGGAATAAGTAAACAGTTTTAAAAAAGGATTGTTTTTTTATTGTCAACAAATACACATTCACGAAATCTTCAATTTAAAATACAAATTATTGACAATCAATATTAAAGACCTTTTTTCTTAGCTTCATTCCAATAAACATCCATTTCATCGAGTGTCATCGACTGCAAATGTTGTCCGTTGGCAGCTGCTTGATCTTCCAAATAGCGGAAGCGGCGGATGAACTTTTTGTTAGTACGTTCGAGGGCTTCTTCGGGATTAATCTTCTTAAATCGGGCATAATTCACGAGTGCAAACATCAAATCGCCGAATTCCTCCTCCATCTTCTGCTGATCGTTCTTTTCGACTTCCACCTTAAACTCCTCGAACTCCTCCTCTACTTTTTCAAAAACCTGCTCAGGCTGTTCCCAATCGAATCCCGCAGAGCGAGCTTTTTCCTGAATACGCATCGACTTCACCAAGGCAGGTAACGACACTGGAACACCCTCTAATACCGATGTTTTTCCTTCTTTCAGCTTTAATTGTTCCCAATTACGACTTACTTCGGCTTCATCGGCCACTTGAACATCGCCGTAAATATGAGGGTGGCGGTGAATTAACTTTTCACAAAGACTATTGATCACCGAAGTAATATCGAACTCATTAGTTTCTGACGCAATACGAGCATAAAACACAATATGAAGTAAGATATCGCCGAGCTCTTTTTTGATTTCTGGGCGATTATCCTCGAGAATGGCATCTCCTAACTCATACACCTCTTCGATAGTGAGATGACGTAAAGTCTCCATAGTTTGCTTTTTATCCCAGGGACATTTAGTACGTAAATCATCCATTACATTAAGTAATCGCTCAAAAGCCTCGAGTTTTTCCTTCATTGTTGTCATTCTGCAAAGGTAACATATCCTATTTCATGGCCGATACCATGATTTATACCCATTCGAAAGGAATTTCATTCATATTATCGGTCGATGTTTCGTATTTTCGCACTCCCGTAAATTCCATGAAAAACATTTCTTTCACATTGATTTGCAGCTTAATTCTGGCATGTACGCTAAAAGTACAGGCGCAGCAGGCTGTTGCGCCAGGTCAATGGCAACTTAGCGGGAAATTCCAAGAAGGCTTTATTATCGCACATCGTCCTTCGGTAGTTCACCTTCAAAGGAAGCATGTTAAGGGAATCGAAATCGATTGGTTAAAGCAAACAAATGGAGATGCCAACTGGCACCATCTTTACAATTTTCCAGTTTTAGGATTCGGGTATCAATTCTTTGATTTAGGTAATCAAGAAGAATTGGGTAATGCACAAAGTCTCATTGGAGTGATACATTTTCCGTTATTAAACAAACAACGAATTCTACTCAACGTCAAATTCGGAATTGGTGTTGGTTATATTGACAAGCCCTTTAACCTAACCGACAACTACAAAAACCAAACAGTAGGATCACATGTAAATGCCGTGATAACTACGGGTGCTCAAGTTCGATTTCGTTCAAAGCAATACAACCAAATTTCGACAGGAATCGACTTAACGCATTTCTCGAATGGCTCGAGTAAAATCCCAAATATGGGGATCAATATAGCTACTGTAAATATTGGATATATCCATTGCTTCGGAGAAGAAACACCTATCAAACGAGATAGTGTATCTGGCATTAAACATCAAAATGAATTTACTATTCTTGCGGCGATGGGAGCTAAAGAATTGAATCCACCAGGAAGTGCGACTTACGGAGTTGGAATTTTTACCGGTGATTGGCATCATGGAGTAACGCAAAAAAGTAAATTAGGTGCGGGCACAGATTTATTCATCGACAATTCAGTATCGAAACGATTAGCTGAAGACGAGATCTATGTATCTGGACTAGAAGCATCCGCTCGTTGGGGAGTTCATTTAAGCTACGGATTAGAAGTAGGAAAATGCAGTGGATATTTTCAAACGGGATATTACCTCTATACAAAAATTAAAAATGACGGTAACATATACAGTCAATTGTCATTACGCTACCTAGTAACGAAACATGTATTTGCATGCTTCAACCTGAAATCACATTACGCTAAAGCCGACTATTTCGAATATGGAATAGGATATAAAATCTAAAAATGAAAAAGATCATACTTATCATTTTCCTCTCTATTGCCTTTAGCGCCTGCAAAGATGCCTGTGATTGCTTTAAAGGTACTGGAGATGTGGTTACAGAAATTCGTTCAATTGGAGAGGTAAAATCAGTAGATTTAGGCAACAATGTCGACTTAGTAATTCACTACGACAGCATTCCTAAAATGAGAGTAACAGCTGGAAGTCATTTGCTGGAAAAGATTACTACCATCAATGAAAACGGAGTTTTGAAAATCAGGAATACCAACAAATGCAACTGGGTTAGAAATTTTGATCCGGTGTTGATAGTAGACTTATGGGTACCGACATTAAGCGGGATTTATATTGAGAATGCAAGTGGAGATGTAACGTTTTCGGATACGCTATCCGTTAGTGACTTCCGTCTCGATAGTTTTAGCAGTACCGGGAATTATCATTTAAAATTAAAAGAAGGAGTAGCGACATTAGCAATACATAATGGTCCAGCCGACTTAACAGCCGAAGGCGAAATCGGCAATTTATATCTCTACGGAGTAGGTTACGGAAAGATGGATTGTTTGAAATTAAAAACAACAAACGCCTACATCAACAACAAAGGGACCAACGGATTTTATGTAAACCCTATAGATATACTAGAAGCTAGCATTGGCGGAAGCGGAAATGTATATTATACAGGCAATCCAGCAATCATTAAAAAAACAGAAACCGCAAGCGGTAAATTAATACACTTATAAGACGTGCTAGTACTACAAAACTTACTATTTGAATTTGGCTCGAGGGTACTTTACAGTGACCTTGATTGGCATATTAAAGTAAATGAAAAAATCGGATTAATCGGTGCCAACGGAACCGGCAAATCGACACTATTGAGAGTTATCAGCGGAGAATACTCTCCATCGGGAGGAACGATATCGAAAAGGAACGATTTAATCTTAGGATTCCTCAATCAAGATTTATTGAGTTACCTATCAGAAAAATCCATCTTAGATGTGGCGATGGAAGCGTTTGAAAGAGCAAACGAGTTACACCTACAGATTGAAGAATGTTTAAAAGAACTAGAGCATGATCATTCGGACGCCCTACTCGACCGACTACACAGAGCTCAAACGGAATACGATGCGTTAGACGGATATTCACTTCAACATAGAGCAGAAAGTATACTTGAAGGATTAGGATTCTCTACAGCTGATTTATCGCGACCACTAAAAGAATTTTCAGGAGGATGGAGAATGCGCGTCATGTTAGCGAAAACACTATTACGTAAACCCAACTTACTTCTACTCGATGAGCCTACCAATCACTTGGACTTACCATCGATTCAATGGCTAGAAGACTATTTAAAAGAATACGAAGGTACTGTAGTAATTGTATCGCACGATAGATATTTCCTCGACAAGATTGTAAACAGAATTGCAGAAATCGAACATCAGCAATTGACAGTTTACACTGGAAACTACACAGAATATCTTGAAGAAAAAGCAGAGCGACAAGAGTTGCAAGCGAACCAATTCAAGAATCAAGAAAAGTACATTAAAGAACAAGAACGATTTATTGAACGATTTAAAGCAAAAGCATCGAAAGCAAGTGCGGTACAATCGAGAGTAAAAGCGTTAGCTAAACTTGATCGTGTAGAAGCGGTTGAAGGACCATCGGCTGCAATTCGGGTACGCTTTGCAGTTGATAAAAATCCGGGACGTGTAATACAGAAATTAGAAATTGAAGACAAACGCTATGGCAACCAAGTCATCTTCCATCGCACGAGTGCTGAAGTAAGTCGCGGAGATAAAATCGCTTTTGTTGGTGCTAACGGAAAAGGAAAATCGACGCTATTGAGAATGCTCGACGGAAGTGAGTTATTCGAAGGAAAAGCAGAACCAGGATACAACGTAGTTCCAGCATTTTATGCACAGCATCAATTAGAAAGTCTGAATAAAGAACATACTGCATTAGAAGAACTTCAAGTTTTTGCACCAGACGAAACTGATACTTATTTACGAGCATTATTAGGAGCCTTCCTATTAAAGGGTGACGAAGTATTTAAAAAGATCAAAGTACTATCGGGAGGAGAAAGAGCGAGGGTTGCCTTGGCGAAGACGATACTTGCAAAAGCCAACTTCCTATTACTGGATGAGCCAACGAATCACCTTGATATGCAAAGTGTGAATGTATTGGTAGATGTCCTCAATAAATACGAAGGATCATACGTTGTAGTAAGCCACGATCGTTACTTCCTATCGAGGATAGCGAATAAAATCTGGCATATTGAAAACTACCAGTTAAAAGAATATCCTGGAACTTACGAAGAATTCGACATCTATCAAGAGCAGAAAAAAAACGAAGAAAAGCTGGCATTGAAAGCTGCTAGTGCAAAGCCCGCACCTGTTGTTGAGAAAAAGGTAGAACCTACAGTCGACAAGCAAAAGCAAAACGATAAAAAAAAAGAAAAGCTGAAGCTTGAACAACAAGTAAAAAAGCTTGAAGAGAATCTCAACAAGTTGAAGATAAAACACGAAGAGCTATCAGAAAAAATGAGCGATCCTGAAATCTTCAAAGACACAGTTAAATTCAAAGAACTTCAAGTGAAATACGCAGCTAGCGAGAAAGATGTTAAAGCTGCTACTGCCGAATGGGAAAGCACCTATGAAAAACTTCTTGAAATAGAATAATGAAAAAAGCGCTACTCGCACTATTATTTATATTTCGGCTATACGTACCCGTTATGGCGCAGGAAGGCGATTATTATGATCCTTCATTCCTGCGTTATGAAAATCACGTGTACAATCGAAATATAAAAACAGTGATTTTTGAGCAATCGGGAGTTCCATTGTCGGATCCAGTTATCAACCTAAAGAGTAACGAAAAGTTAACCCTTTCATTCGATGATTTAGGAGAAGAAGTGAGTGATTACAGCTACAGAATTATTCATTGCGATAAGAACTGGCAACCATCAGTGTTATCGGAGAGCGATTATATTGGAGGATTTTATACTGATCATATTACCAACTACAAACAGAGCTTTAATACGATACAGCATTATTTTCATTTCAAGTTAGAGTTTCCGAACGAAAACCTTTATCCTCTTATATCGGGAAATTACTTAATGGTAGTATTCGACAATAGTGATCCCGATAAAATTGTTTTAACTAGGAGATTTTGGGTTGTAGAGAATATAGCCTCAATAGAAACGAATATTCATCGTGCTACTGAAATCGAATTAAGAAATAGTCATCAGGAAGTCGACATAAAAGTAAATACGGGATCATTAAAAATCGGCAATGCTTATAGTGATGCTCAATTAGTGATTGTGCAGAATAACAATCAATCGATGGCTATAAGTGATTTAAAGCCGCAATTTGTGCTCGACAAAGAACTCGACTACAACTACGACGAAGGAAATGTATTTCAAGGAGGCAATGAATTCAGGAATTTCGACATCCGCACCATCCGCTTCAAGACACAATACATTGAAGAATTCAGCATGGATCCCGTAAGTAAGATTACAACAGTCGAATTAAAGCCTGATCAACGTCGTGGTACTCAACGATACAGTACGGAAGACGATTTGAACGGGAGGTACCTAATAAAAGTCTACGAAGGGAGAGAAGGCGATTTAGAAGGCGACTATTTAAAAGTGAAATTCAAACTTCCGGTACTAGAACCCTTTGAAAACGGACAAATTTACCTTTACGGTCAATTAACCAATTGGGAAATAACCCCTGAAGCGAAAATGCAATTCGACCCCGACAACAATCAGTATTTCAACGAGTTATATTTAAAACAAGGTTATTACAACTACGAATACCTATTTGTGCCCAACAACTCAAAAAAGCCAGAAATAGCTGAAACTGAGGGACAACATTACGAAACTCGCAACGACTATGCTATTTTCTTTTACACGAGAGAGCCAGGTACTCGATACGACAAATTAAGCGGTTATCGCAAAACCGGGAACTAAGTGGTTTTACTTTTTCCCTTCAAAACAGGAGGTTGACCACCATAAAAATTGTGTTGGTCAAATTCTATTGGGATAAATGAAATACTTGAATATTTTTGAGCATCAACGAAACCAAACTATGGGAGTATTCACCGAAATCACAGCAGGCGTAAAAGTGAGCGTAGAGACTTTTTATCAACCTACACATAGCAATCCTGCCCAGTCGCATTACGTATTTGCTTATAGAATTACAATCAAGAACGACAGTGAGAATGCCATTCGTCTAAAACGACGTCATTGGTACATTGTTGACTCTGACAATACCCGACGTGAAGTAGAAGGAGAAGGTGTGGTTGGCGAACAACCGTACATCGCTCCGGGCGAGACTTACCGTTATGTATCAGGTTGCAACTTGAATACAGAGCTCGGTAAAATGTTTGGAACCTACCTTATGGAACGACAAATGGACAAGAAACTCTTCTTCGTGAAGATCCCCGAATTTAAAATGGTAGTACCATCAAAATTAAACTGACGATCAACCAAGTCGATGGAGGCCTCCCGTAATGGGGGGCTTTCGTGTTTTATAGCGGAAACTGTCGGCGGAACTCAGCGCAAACTACTCCAGCTGCGATAGCCACATTCAACGATTCGGCCTTCCCTCCTTTTTGGCCGGGCCCGGGAATTTTAATCGCTCGATTTACGAAAGGCAACAACATAGGATTCAAGCCACGGCTTTCATTCCCCATCAAAACATATCCGTTTTCTGTTAAACTTTCATGGTACATATTTTTCCCTTCCAGCAAAGTAGCATAAACAGGCAATTTAGGCCCTGAGGCATTTTTCACCAAAACATCAGGCAATGCATCATAAATTACAGGTATTCGGAATATACTTCCCATAGTTGACTGAACGACTTTGGGATTAAAAACATCGACCGTATCGAGAGAGCAGATAACAGATTGGAATCCAAACCAATCGGCAATACGGATAATCGTCCCTAAATTACCTGGATCTTGAATTTGATCAACAAGCAAATGTAATCCAGCAGAAGGAGCCGTAAAACGGTGATTATCATCGGGTAAAGCAACAACCGCCAATACTTTATTAGGTGTTTGCAAAGCACTTACCTGCTCCATTTCTTTTTCTGAAATCACCTCAACCGGCACAGAAATATGAGAATCAGGAATCCAAGATGCCAACGCATAAACGCTCAATACCTTAAAATCAGAATGAAAAAGCTCATTCACTAATTTAGGCCCTTCAACTATAAAAGCACGCTCCTTCAAACGGAATTTCTTTTGTTGTAGCGAACGTAAAAAACTAATTGTTGCCTTAGATGCCATAAATAAGAGATTGGAATTAACTAGAATTGTATTTTTACAGACTTTGCATGGAGAATAGTCAACGGCGCAATATTTATAACGGAATCATCACCCTGGCAGTGATGTGCTTTACATTATTCGGTTGTTCCGTTGTCCGTGACGTACCCGAGGGTCAGCATTTACTCAACAAAAATATCATTAAAACTGACCGGTCGGAATACCGAGAAAACATAGTTGCAGTAATTAAACAAAAGCCGAACCGAAAAATACTGGGATTATTCAGATTTCACCTCGGCGTTTATACCCTTGCCAATCACGGAAAAGAAACGAGATTAAAGAAGTGGTTGAAATCGGCTATTGGCGAAGAGCCGATATTGCTCGATACCAATTTGATGCATAAATCGGCCGACCAGCTAGAAATATTGATGCAGAACTACGGGTATTTTCATACAGTAGTACTCGACACAGTTGTTTATCACAAAAAAAGAGCAAACGTTTACTACAAATTTTCTTGTGGGAAGCCCTATCGATTTAGAAATCTCTCGTACAAAATTCCGGATAGCACAATACTTAGCTATGTTAGAGAAGCCGACTCATTAACCTTTATTCAAAAAGGAGAAATCTATTCTGCATCAACACTACAAAAAGAACGTGATCGATTAAATCTCTTTTTAAGAAACAAAGGGTATTCGGGATTTAATCCGCAATACATACGATTTGTAGTTGACACAGGACTAAAATCAAATCAAGTCGACGTCATATTAAGTATACCAGATCCTCAAGTAAACTTCCGCGATACGCTAACGTTAGCGGCTAACCGAAAACATACAATCGGTGTAGTAAAAGAAGTACGAATTGAGATGGATTATGATCCTATTGTAGTTAAAGAAAGTGCGCATCTAGATAGTGTATGGTACAAAGGATATAAATTCATTTCGAACACCGACAGTGAATATTTATACAAGCCGGCAAGGATTCTTGATCACATATTTATTAAGCCCGACTCCCTATTTACGCAAAGTGACATTGACATCACCTATCAGCGACTCGCCGATTTAGGAGTATTCCGATTTGTGAATATCAAGTATGAAACGTTGCCGGAGAAAGATAGTTTAGGAAGGAATAAACTTCGATGCAGTGTTTTACTATCGCCTCAAAACCGACAAGATTACAAGCTGGAAGCAGAAGGCACCAATAGCGGAGGGAACCTTGGAGTATCTGGAAACATTGTTTACCGAAACAAGAACATGTTCAAGGGTGCAGAGTTATTTGAATTCAAAATAAAAGGCGGACTAGAGATTCAAAGAAACTTCAACGACAATTCAGCAAGTTCACAATTCGGAGTCTTCAACACTTATGAATTCGGTCCTGAATTAACGCTAAATTTCCCAAGAGCACTATGGCCATTCACCATTAGAAATCAGCGGAAAGTAAGTAATCCGATAACATCTATTTCCTTAGGATATAATGTACAAAGCAGGCCGGAATATTTCCGTCGATTGATCAACACTTCATACTACTACACGAAACGAACATCGAAGTTCAATCGCTTCTACTTCTACCCAGTAGAGATCAACTATTTAAAAGTAGATTTAGATTCAGCCTTTGAACAACAGTTGATCAAGTTAAACGATATAAATCTCTTAACGAGTTATACCGATCAATTGATTGCCAACGGACGTGTATCTTATATCTTCAACAATCAAAATTTATCGAGGATAGGAAATTATGTTTACTTCAAAGTAAATTTAGAATTTGCTGGAAACAGCTTATCACTCCTACCCGATGACTTCTTCAAAATAGCAGAAGACAAGAGTCGCTATTTAACCAATGTAAGATATGCGCAATACATTAGACCTGACTTAGACTATCGATTTTATAAGCAGTTCAATAAAAGATCAACGTTAGTAGCGCGACTATCGACAGGACTTGGGTATGCGTATGGCAATTCAAAAATAGTTCCGTTTGAAAAAGCATTTTATGCAGGTGGTCCCAATGATATTAGAGCATGGAGATCGCGCTCATTAGGACCGGGATCAAATACCAGTGTAGACTATTTTGAGCGCTTTGGAGAATTCAAATTAACAGGAAACGTTGAATATCGATTCGACCTATTTAGATTCATCAAAGGAGCCATATTCACTGATATGGGTAATGTTTGGCTTATTAATACAAAACTAGATCGTCCGGGAGGAATTTTAACGATGAAAGAATTTCCCGATGAAATTGCCATCGGATCAGGATTAGGGATCAGAGCCGATTTCACCTTCTTCATTCTCCGATTGGATGGGGCGGTTCAGATAAAAGATCCGGCGATGCCGATTGGTGACCGATGGGTATTCAGAGCAAACAAACTCAAAGATATCACGTTCAATTTCGGTATCGGGTATCCATTTTAAGGCGATAAAATCGTCATTTTTGGCATAAATAGATACAAAAAGGCAAAAATCTTACATCAAAATTGCAAGATCAACTTCCCGAAACCAGTCATTTTTCATGTTGCAACAATGTTTATTGGCATTCAAAACCATAGCGCAATATATTGCATATTAACACTTTAGCTATAATAAAAATAAAAATAGGGCATAATCGACTTGTCAATTTATCAAATATTTCAATTTTCATTTGAATAAGGTAAAAAAAACTTACAAAAAAATACCTGTTTACCTCTAACCTAAGGCAAATGAAAACGTAAGAACGTATCTACAAGACCCAACCAGAATATGTTCTCGCAAAACAAACCAGTATTAAAAAACGGAATGATTTACAATAATGTCTTTTCCGAAAAGGAAAAAGATTCATCATTGCAAATTATAAAACAATTAATCGGGATTTCGTCATTAATAACAATAATCGCTGTAATATTTTATGCAGTGAATGGTTTAACAATATTGACGATAAGTTCAAGTTTATATTTAATATCTCTTTTAGCTATTTATCAGCTCATAAAAAAAGATTTTATTTTACTTGGCAAGATGTTACTTTCAGTAGCAACTACATTCAATGCATTTTACGAGAATATCTATTTAGGTCCCGGAGCAGGAAATAACTTCTTCTACTTCCCGATAGCTGCGAGTTCATTAATTATTTTCAGAAACGGAGAAAGGAAGCATATTTTAGGATTTATATCGCTTCCTGTAATTGCAATGATTTTAGGCGAAACATCATTTGTAAAGAATTTAGCTAAACCAATAACAACAACAGAAAATTTTGCATTACACTATAATTACTCTGCTGTAATTGCATTATTAGTTACACTATATTTCGTATACAAGTATTTCAACCAAATTGAGAAAGCCAATCAATCTATAGAACAACATAGTTTAGATTTAAAATCAATTTTAGGAAATATTCCTGATACACTATGGCAAGTTGATTTAAATTACAATTTAATCAACTTCAATCCTGCATTCCAAAAAAGCACTCAAGGCAGATTTAATATAGCACCTAAAAAAGGAGATTCAATTTTTAACTTTGTAGCACAATTAGAAGGTAATAATGAAGAGAATATAACTAAGTGGAAATCCTATTATGATAGAGCTTTCTCAGGAGAAAACTTCACTATTGAAGTAGATATTTTCCATAATGGTCAGAAGCTAATATCGGAATTCACATTTAGTCCTTCGTACAGTAATGAAAGTCCAATCGGCGCAATCGTTCACTCACGAAATATAACCGATCAAAAAACAAAAGAAGCCCAGCTACAAGAAAGTTTGGCCGAAAATGAAATGTTGGCATTAGTTGCGAGCAACACACAATATGCGGTTATTATCCTTGACAAGGAAAAAAACGCCGTTTATGCGAACAACGGTTATTACAAAATGACGGGGTATAATGGTGAAGACACATTGGGTAAAAATCCTTTACTAAACCTAAAAGGTAATCTAACAGAAAATAACAATTCCAATAAATTCGACGAGTTACTCCAAACAAAAAAAACGTTTGAATTTGAGTTCATACAATACAAAAAAACAAAGGAACCATTTTGGATCCACCTTTCTGTCACACCACTACTAGATGAAGCTGGTGAATTACAGAAATACATTTTAATAGGTATTGACATCACACCAAGAAAACAATCAGAGCAACAATTGAAAGTGCTACTACAGCATGCTCAAAAGTTAAATATTCAATTACAAACGCGCGACAAAGAATTACACGAGACCATTGAGGAACTCAATAAACAAAGTTGGGAAATTCAATTATCGCAAGATATTCTCAAAAAGCAAAAGTTACAACTCGAAAATATGAACCACGATTTAACATCGAAGGCCTTATTATTAGAGCAAAAAAACAATGCGATTGTAGAGAAAAACAAAGAACTAGAGCGAGCAAGATTAATATTAGCGCAAAAAGCAGAACAGCTCGAACAATCAAGCAGATTCAAATCTGAGTTCCTTGCCAATATGAGTCATGAATTGAGAACGCCATTAAATAGCATTATCATCCTTTCACGACTTCTTTCAGAAAACAAAGAAAAGAATCTTAACGACAAGCAAACGGAATTTGCACGCGTTGTAAATAAATCAGGTAGCGATTTATTAAATCTAATTAATGATATCCTTGATTTATCGAAAATTGAAGCTGGCCGTATTGAATTGGAAATTGAAGAACATAATGTAAGTGAGTTATCGAAAGATCTTGAGACGATGTTCAATCAAGTAGCTCAAGAAAAAGATATCTTCTTTACTGTTAATGACTATACAAAGACAAATAAGAAAATCAAAACTGACAACCTTCGATTATCACAAATACTAAAGAACTTACTGTCAAATGCCTTTAAATTCACTAAAAAATCGGGGACTGTTAGTTTAGATATTAAATCACTACCAGAAAACAAAATCTCCTTCAGTGTAATTGATAATGGAATTGGAATTCCACAAGACAAACAGCAACTAATCTTCGAATCATTCAAACAAGTAGATGGAAGCATTAGCCGAAAATATGGTGGAACAGGATTAGGATTAAGCATCAGTAGAGAATTAGCGCTGCTTTTAGGAGGCAATATCACACTAGAAAGTGAGCCAACTCAAGGAAGTAAATTCACTGTAATTATTCCTACAGGATTTGAAGAAGCTGATGAAATATTTGAAGAAACATTTATTTCAAACGAAAACAATAGCAACAAACATCTTCTTATTATAGAAGACGACGAAATCTTCGCAGGCATATTAGAAAAACATGCTTTGGATGAAGGATATAGAACAGTAGTTTGTCATAGAGGAGATACAGGATTAATGTATGCTACACAAATGAAACCTGATTGTATTTTACTCGACATGAGTATTCCGGGAATGGATGGATACAATGTACTGAAAAATCTAAAAGCCAACAAAGAACTGTCATCAATACCGGTACATATTATAAGTGCTACCAAAGCTTCTTCGGTAAAAGAACAATTACCAATTCAGTCGTGGATCGAAAAACCAGTACAACCTGCTTCGTTAAAGAAGATATTCGAATCACTTACTACAAATGCGAATAAAGCATTTAATAATGTTTTAGTGATAGAAGATAGCGAAGAGCAAAGCGCATTAATAAAACATCTGTTGCAAAAACAAAATATATCTTGTCAAATTGCACTTACAGGTATGGAAGGAATCAATCAAGTAAAGACAGGAACTTACGACTGCATTATTTTGGATTTGAACCTACCCGACTCTGACGGAATCACCTTACTAAAAGAAATCAAGGAGGATGCAAAACTTTCACATCTTCCAGTAATCGTTTACAGCTCAAAAGACCTTGATGACTCTGACAAGAAAACACTAAGTGAATATGCGAGTTCATATATCAAAAAGAATCCTGAAAAGATGGAAAGCCTTTTAGAAGAAACTCAATTATTCTTAAAGTCAGTAAAAGAACAGAACAGCAGAAAAACTCTTCAAATTATTGAACCGTCGAATACAGACAGTCTTCATGGTAAGAAAGTTTTAGTTGTTGATGATGACACCAGAAATATTTATGCATTATCATCGATGTTAGAAGGATTTGACATAGAAATCATTTCTGCTGAGAACGGACTTGAGGCCATCGAAATGCTTAAAACAAACATCGTAGATCTAGTATTAATGGATGTTATGATGCCTGAAATGGATGGCTACGAAGCCACCAGAAATATTCGAAAAATCGATAATCTGAAAAACTTGCCGATTGTAGCACTTACAGCAAAAGCCATGGTAGGTGATCGTGAGATATGCATAGAAGCCGGAATGAATGATTATATCACTAAACCGGTAGATAACAATCAGCTAATAAAAGTACTTAATTCATTCTTCGGATAATGAAACAGAGTTATTTAAACGACGAGATCATCACTATAGCCAAGAAAATCTACAAGATAGATTTGTCGGGTTATAAACCATCGTTTATCGACCGAAGGTTGAAACTAATAGCAATGCGCAAAGGGATTTTCAATGCGCGACAATTCAAAGACCTAATTATAAATAGTGGAGAATTTAATCACTATTTAGAAGAAGAGATTCCTGTTCACGTGACATCATTATTCCGCGACCATGATTTCTTTAATTCACTCATAAATCAAATATCCAATCAATACAACAATGCCGGAATTCTGAAAATTTGGCATCCTGGATGTTCCGACGGTAGTGAAGTTTATTCGATGGCTATGCTAATGGAAAGCAGAATGAATCATATTGATTTCAAATTACTAGGAACTGATATCAGCCATGAATCTATATTAACCGCTCGATCGGGATCGTTGAATTGCAAAAATCTACATGAGGTGCAATCCTTATTTAGAGCATCAGGAGGAAAAGGATCTGTAAGAGAACATGTAATATCTTCTGCAAATTCGTTTGTAATCCGACAAAAACTATACGATAAAATTCGTTTCTCTAGACATGTTCTAGGTAGCGATTCCAAATTCACAAAGTTCGATGTAATCATTTGCCGTAATATGCTCATGTATTATAACGACAAGGCGAAAGAGAAAATAACGAAAGACTTATACGATTCTTTGCATACAGGTGGCATATTAGCTATTGGCAAGCAAGAATCAATTCACAATTTAGAAATCACGAGCAAATTGAAAATTCTTGACAAGAAAAACAAGATTTACAAAAAGTTAGAATAGTGTAAGAAATTGCCAATAATTCAAAAAAATAAATGGTCCCCCTCAGTACTTTTACCAGTACACAAACACAGCCATATGCACAAAATATTATTAGTTGACGATCGACCGGAAAACCTCTACTCTTTAGAGAGTATGTTAGCCGAAGATGACAGAATCATCCTGAAAGCCAATTCAGGTGAAGAAGCACTAAAAATAGCCTTTAGTGAAGATTTGTCATTAATAATGCTAGATGTACAGATGCCTGACATGGATGGCTTTGAAGTTGCTCATATGTTAAAATCAACAAAGAGAACTAAGAAGACACCAATCATTTTTGTAACTGCTATCAGCAAAGAAAAGAAGTATATGCTTCAAGGATTATCTGAAGGTGCTATCGATTATTTATTCAAGCCATTAGACATAGATATTACTAAAGCAAAAGTGGAAACACTTTTAAAATTTTATACTCAGCAAAAAGAACTTGAAATTAAAAACATAGAGTTAGCCAAGCTAAACGACGAGAAGAATTATTTTCTTGGTGTGGCTTCTCATGACTTAAGAAATCCATTGGGAAACATCTTGACATTAGCGAGCTTCATTGAACAAGAAAGCAACAACAACCTTTCACCTGAACATAAAAACTACCTTGAAGTAATTATCAATTCGGGTCGACATATGCTTGATTTATTAAACAACCTATTGGATGTTTCAAAAATCGAATCAGGCTCAATGGAGCTTCAATTACAACAAGGATTAATTACTGATATTATTCAGCAAAGCATAAGCGAAAACAAGTTAGCTGCCGATAAAAAAGAAATCAGTTTAGAATATAGCATTGCCGACAAACTTCCGCAATCAAGTTTCGACGCGATGCAAATCCAACAAGTGCTTAGCAATTTAATCTCGAATGCAATTAAATATTCGCACAAAGGAACACATGTTGAGATAAATGCCGACTTACAACATGACTCTATTGTGGTAACAGTCAAAGATCAAGGACAAGGAATTCCGATTGCCGAACAAGCGAATTTATTTTTACCATTTAGTAAAACGAGTGTCAAGAGTACGAATGGTGAAAAAAGCACAGGACTTGGACTTACCATTGCCAAGAAAGTTATTGAAGCACATGGTGGATCAATTTGGATGACAAGTACTGTTGGGCAAGGATCATCTTTCTGTTTTAGCTTACCATTAGAAAATGTTTCTGCTCATCAGCCGGTAATGATGTTAAAATAAAAATAATCCCTTTACAAAAACAAAAAGGAGGAACGACATTGTCGATTCCTCCTTTTTAATTATGCTATTACACCTTAAGCTTTCTCTATCACCATCGCATAGCCCTGCCCTACTCCAATACACATTGTAACAACGGCATAACGCTTATTGGTTTCATTCAAGTGCATAGCAGCCGACATTAGAATTCTTGCGCCACTCATTCCTAAAGGATGTCCTAATGCGATAGCTCCACCATTCGGATTGATACGAGCATCATTATCGTCGAGTCCCCAACTGCGAATACATGCCAAACTCTGAGCTGCAAATGCTTCATTCAACTCAAGTAGATCCACTTTATCCCAATTAATTCCTGCTTTCTTCAAAGCAATATTTGCAGCCTCTACAGGACCGATACCCATTACGCGAGGCTCAACTCCTGCAATCCCTGTAGAAACAATTCGCGCTAATGGTTTCAGATTATTTCTTTTCAATCCTTCATCAGAAGCTAACAGAATTGCCGCTGCACCATCATTTAATCCAGATGCATTTCCAGCAGTAACGGTACCGTCTTTACGAAAACTAGTTTTCAACTTAGCTAATCCTTCTAATGTAGTTGCTGGTTTTATAAATTCATCTTGAGTAAATAAAATTGGCTCACCTTTTTTCTGAGGTATTTCAACAGCAACAATTTCATTTTCGAAAATCCCTGCTTTTTGAGCAGCTACTGCTTTCTGTTGCGACCACAATGCAAATTTATCTTGGTCTTCACGAGAAATAGTATCACGGAAGGCTAAGTTCTCGGCAGTTTCGCCCATTGCATCAACTCCGTATTTTTCCTTCATAAGCGGATTCACAAAACGCCATCCGAAACTAGAATCGAACATTTGCGCATCACGACCATAAGGAGTGCTGGTTTTTGAAATAATCCACGGACCACGAGTCATGTGTTCAACACCACCCGCTATCATAAGATCTGCATCACCTACCATGATAGAACGTCCTGCAGCAGCAGCAGCTGAAAGTCCACTAGCACATAATCGGTTCACCGTTTCTCCTGGAACTGAGTAAGGGAGGCCAGCTAAGAGTACAGCCATTCTCGCCACATTACGATTATCTTCTCCAGCTTGATTTGCACATCCTAAAATAACATCAGTAATTAATGCGGGATCGACATTACTGTTTTTCTCCATCAATTTGCGTAAAACCAGCGCAGCTAAATCATCAGCACGAACAGGAGACAAAGAACCTCCAAAATTTCCAATTGGTGTACGTACACCATTTACAATATATGCGTTTTTCATATTCTATTTATCTTGAGGGAACCATTCTTTAGAAGTGCGATAAACAACGCCCTTAAATAAAGCAACAGTTGCTCCACTAGTATTTCTAACTGTGATAATATAAATTCCAATTTTGTTTGTTAAGCTTTGTTCTTCCGCAGTAGCAGTAATCTCATCGCCTTCTTTTAGTGCAACAGTATGTGAAATAGAAGTTTCAACAGAAACACTTTGGCGTCCGTGAGAATTCGATGCAAAAGCTAAAGCGCTATCAGCAAGAGAATACGTAATTCCACCGTGAGCAATAGCAAATCCGTTGAGCATCTCTTTACGAATTTTCATTCGAAGAATACACTTCCCCGGCTCAACTAATACACGTTCTATACCTAACCATTGGCTAAACCAATCGTTATCGAACATTTTACCGACTACTTTTTCAGCAATTGATTTCGCATCCATTATTGTTGCAATGTATTTTTATCTTCGAATAGCGTTGGTGTATATACACCCTTTTCGTGGTTCAGCAACCATGACTTTTTCTCGATTCCGCCAGCATATCCTGTTAAGCTACCATCCGACCCTATCACACGATGACAAGGAATAACGATGGCAATAGGATTTTTCCCGTTAGCGGAGGCGGCAGCACGAATTGATTTCTCATCTCCCAATCGCGACGACATTTCATGATAGCTAACTGTTTTGCCATAAGGAATATTTAAAAGTTCGTTCCACACTTTCACTTGAAAATCGGTACCGCGGGGATTTAATTTCAGATCGAAATTATTTCGCGTCCCATTGAAATATTCTTCTAACTGTTTTATTGCAGCAATCAAAACATCATTCACTAGTGTATTCTGCTCAAAAGGTTGATCACTAAAGAGCATCTCTGTAACGGCATCATCTTCGACCGTAACATTGATCCATCCTAATGGCGACAAGAAAGAAGCTTTTGCTGCAAATAAATCCATTAGTTATAAAATTTTTTATTAGCAGTACTCATTCTTCTTAATAAAACCGAGGCTCTATATCTATCTTCATGATATTCGTTATACAAATTATCCAAAATACGAACCACTTCACTCACTCCGATTTCATCGGCCCAAGCCAATAATCCTTTCGGATAATTTACTCCTTTGGTCATTGCTAAATCGATATCGTTAGCTGAAGCAATTTGATAATGCAATGCATCCGCGGCTTCATTAATTAGCATTGACAATACTCGATCAACAATTTGTTTAGCGAGTTCATCATTTTTTTCGGGAAGCGGATTAACGGCACCATCTGCATATGAGAAATATCCCATTCCAGTTTTTCGTCCTAGGCGCCCCGACTCCATCATTTTCTTTTGGATTAATGATGGCTTATAACGAGGATCAAAATACATTTGAGTCCACACCGTTTCTGTTACTGTATAATTAATGTCGTTACCGATTAAATCCATCAATTCAAACGGCCCCATTCTAAAACCTGCTTTTTCTTTCAAAGCCCAATCTATTGTGGCCATATCAGAAATTCCTTCCTCGCAAATACGCAATGCTTCGCCATAATACGGACGAGCAACGCGGTTCACGATAAAGCCTGGAGTATCTTTAGTAATTACAGGAACTTTTTTCCACTGCAACATTAATTCTTTACAAGCACCAGCCAAATCGACATGCGTTTGAACAGCGGGAATCACTTCCACCAACGGCATTAAAGGAGCGGGATTAAAGAAATGCAATCCGATAACACGTGAAGGAATTTTGCAAGCTGCCGCAATAGAAGTAACAGAAAGAGAAGAAGTATTTGAAGCCAACACCGTTGAATTAGAAACTATTGTTTCTAATGATGAGAAAACTTCTTTCTTCACACTTAAAATTTCAACGATAGCTTCTATCACCAATCCGCAAGCACTAAGATCCTTTAAATCGAAAGCCGGTTTTATTCGACTTAAAATTCCATCAGCATCCTCGTTGCTAATTTTCGCCTTCTCAACTAATTTATTGAGCGTAGAAGACAATCCTGAAATTGCTTTCTCTACTGCTTCCTTACGAGTATCGAAAAGGAGAACTGAATGTCCCGCAGTGGCTGCCACTTGAGCAATACCACTACCCATAGCACCTGCACCAATAACTCCTACAATTGTATTTTTATGAAACATAACGTTAATGGGTATCCTAAATTATTCTCCTTTGAAAACAGGTTTTCTTTTTTCAAGAAATGCATTTACACCTTCTTGATAATCGTAAGTATTACCTGCAGCAGCTTGAACAATTTCTTCTCTATCAAGTTGAGCATTGAGTGTATTAGTCATTGAATCATTCAACAACTGTTTTGTTAGTGCTATCCCTTTAGTTGGCATAGTTGCTAAAGTAGTTGCGATAGCCATCGACTCAGTAGTCAAATGTGCATCATCACAAACCTTATAAATCATTCCCATCTGCAAAGCATCAGAAGCAGAAACTTTATCACCCAACATCATTAAAGCTGCTGCGCGTTGAAATCCGATAATACGAGGCAAAAAGAAAGTCCCACCGCTATCTGGCACAAGACCGATTTTACTAAACGCTTGAATGAAAGAAGCAGATGCTCCGGCAATCACTATATCACAAGCTAAAGCAATATTAGCACCAGCACCAGCTGCAACGCCATTCACGGCACAAACAACAGGCTTTTCGATTGCTCTTATTTTTTTAATAACGGGATTATAATGTTCGCGAACGATAGTTTGAATTCCCGGACCAGAAGTATCGATAGCCTCTGCCAGATCTTGCCCTGCACAAAACGCTTTCCCTTCTGCAGTAATCAAAACAGCACGAACCGATTTATCGGCAGCATATGAATCGAGCACCGACTGTAAAGCCAATGCCATTTCGCGATTAAAACTATTGAATTTATCGGGGCGATTGAAACGGATAATTCCTATTCCATTTTCAACTGATGATAATATAGAGCTCATTTGCAATATTCTTTACTGCAAAGTAAGCTAAAAAGAAGAAGAGAAACGAGGGAAAATGAAAATCTGTTAATGGCATTTAAAATGCTCGAAAGGCTGGCGGCATTCGTTACAGAAATACAGCGCTTTACAAGCAGTTGAACCAAATTGACTTGTGAGGGCAGTATTCTCAGAGCGACAAAAAGGACATTTCAAGGGTCCTTTATCTGATTTTGCAAAGGGATGTAAATTTTCGAACGACAATTTATCGGGAGGAGCGATGCCATAAGCTCTTAATTTCTCTTTAGTAGCATCGCTCATCCAATCAGTTGTCCAGGCTGGCTTAAAAACGACATTTACTTTCACGTCGAGGCCTTCCAACATTAATTTAGCTTTCACCTGATCCTCCATCATTTTCATTGCAGGACAACCAGTATAAGTAGGAGTCATATCAACAATCACGGAAGATCCTTCGACCTTCACATCACGCACAACACCCAACTCAACAATACTGATAGCCGGAACCTCCGGATCAGGAATTGAATTAAGCATTTCCCAAACAGCTTCTTTCGAAATAGTCATTTATAAAAAGTATTACCAGATGGCATCTGGATAAGCACGAGGCAAGAACTGCATTTCTGCAAGAATATAACCTAAATGCTCTGTATGCATTCCATTAATTCCACCCGAAGATTGATATCCACCTTCGGCAGGTTTAGTCAATTTAGCTTGAGCGAAAATTTCATCAACTAAATTCAACCAATCTTGTTTTAAAGTATTTAAATCGACAGCAACACCCTCTTTAACAAGAAGAGCATCCACTTCATTTTGCTCAAACAACTCAGAAGTATACATCCATAAATCTTCTACCGAATTACTAATGCGACGATGGCTTTCTTCTGTTCCGTCACCAAGACGCACAACCCAATCGCCACAATGACGAACGTGGTAAGTAACCTCTTTAATTGCTTTAGCAGAAAGTCCGGAAATTGTTTCATCCTTACTATTCATCAAAGCACGGAATTGAAGGTAAGAAAGGCAGCTATATAAAAATGATCGCAACATGGCTGTACCGAAATCTTTATTGTCGGGTTGTTCTACCAAATTGCGGCTAACAAATTCACGTGTATCACGTCGGAAAGCCAGATCATCTTCTGTGCGGCCTTTGCCTTCTAACGTTGCCGCATAGGAGTAAAATCCGCGTGCTTGTCCGATAAGATCAAGTGCCATATTACTCATAGCGATATCCTCTTCGAGGATTGGACCATGTCCGCTCCACTCTGACAAGCGATGAGCAAGAATGCTTGAATTATCAGCAATTCTTAAACAATATTCTTTAAGTGCGTCGTTCAAGGTCATGATATCTGTTTGATTCCTTCCGGAGTTTTAAAATAATTAGGCCAGCGATACATTTTATCGTTTGCAGGATCAAAGAAAGGGCCAACATCTTCGGGAGTAGAAGCCACAATAGCAGTAGCAGGAACAACCCACATATTAACACCTTCTAAACGGCGACCGTAAACATCTCTTGCATTTAGTAGAGCCATTTCTCCATCAGGAGCATGAACGCTTCCTGCATGCTCATGAGCTGAACCATTTTTAGGTTGAATAAACACTTCCCAAATAGGCCACTGATGATTATTATCTGACATAAATCTGTAGTTTTTACTTTTGAATTATTATTTTTTAGAAGCTGCTTTTTTTGCGGAATATGCTGCTGCAGCTTCACGAACCCAAGCACCATTATTATGTGCATCGGTACGTTGTTTCATTCTTAATTTATTACAAGGACCATTTCCGCTAATCACCTGATTAAATTCTGCCCAGTTGATTTCACCGAATTCATAATGACGAGTAGATTCATTCCACTTCAATTTGTCGTCAGGAATTCTCAATCCAATAGCTTCGGCTTGTGGAACTGTACGATCGATAAAACGCTGGCGCAAATCATCATTCGAATTTAATTTCACCTTCCATTTCATAAGGTCGGCGCTATTTGGCGAATTAGTATCGGAAGGACCAAACATCATTAAGGCAGGCCACCAAAAACGGTTCATCGCATCTTGGGCCATATCGCGTTGTTCTTTCGTTCCACGCATTAGGTAAGCCATAATTTGATAACCCTGTTTGTTATGGAAGTTCTCCTCTTTACAAATGCGAAGCATTGCACGAGAATATGGTCCATAGGAACATTTTGCCAGAACTGTCTGATTTACAATGGCTGCGCCATCAACTAACCAACCAATTGCACCGATATCGGCCCAAGACAAAGTCGGATAATTGAAAATTGACGAATATTTAGCCTTACCGGAAAGGAGCTGATCGATCATTTCTGAGCGATCCATTCCTAAAGTTTCAGCTGCGCTATAGATGTAAAGACCATGTCCTGCTTCATCTTGCACTTTAGCCAACAAAACGGCTTTACGAGCCAAAGAAGGAGCTCGAGTGATCCAATTACCTTCGGGAAGCATTCCAACAACTTCAGAATGAGCATGTTGCGACATCATTCTCAACAACTGCTTACGATACCTTTCAGGCATCCAATCTTTAGGTTCGATTGTTTTGCCGCCGGCAATTTTAGCATCGAACTCCGCTTCACGTTTATTTAATTCTTCTACTGATAGAGTTGTTTCCATACCTATATTTGAGGTTTGTTTGGGGTTGGCTAAATTACGGTTTACAAAATGCATGAGCAAATGAGTAATATCAGATTATAACATAATTATGAAGGGAAAAGTTCATGAGTTATCGAGGGTATTTATGTAACAACTAGACAAGAAAATCAGTATAAAGACATCGAGAAACTTCACTAAATCGGCTGAAATTGATTTAGTTATCTAAAATTGCAATTATGAGAAAAGCGCATTATCTATTGATTATTAGCACATTAGCTTTGTTATTAAGCTCATGTCGACATGTCAAAGATGTAACCTACTTCCAAGCATCAAGGGACACTTCGAACAAAAAGGTAACCTACCCGAACTTCGATAAAGGTCATGAAATTAAAACTTCAATGTATGAAGCAATAATTCAGCCCAACGACATCTTGTCGATTTATGTATCGAGTTTAAGTCAAGAAGCAAGTAGTTTCTTCAATACAATCACAAAATCAGAGCGTCCCGATTTTGGCGACAGCTACTCTACCCGACCGAATGTTGGATACATGGTAGACGTAAATGGATATATTGAGATGCCTTTAGTAGGAAAAGTAAAGCTTGCGGGATTAACAACAACAGTAGCTCGCGACACATTACAAAAGCGACTTGAGCAATATTTGCAATCACCGAATGTGCGCCTTTATTTTGAAAACTTTAAAGTTACAATACTTGGCGAAGTAACTCATCCCGGAGTATTTTCGGTGACCAATGAAAAGATCACAGTACCAGAAGCAATAGGTATGGCCGGCGACTTAAATATCTATGGAAACAGAAGAGATGTTTTATTGATCAGAGAAGAAAACGGTATTAAGACCTACACTAAAATTGATTTAACACGTCGTGATTTATTTACTGCGCCATACTACTATTTGCATTCAAACGACATTTTATATGTGCCACCAGTAAAAGATAAGCTAGCACAATCAGACAATTTCTATAGAGTAGCACCAATGTTAATCAGCTTAGGAACGCTATTAGCCTTTGTATTAATCAATCGCTAATTTTCACATCCCTCCTATTATATACTGCGTATTATGAATCAACAACAAGAGACAAATCCAAACGAATATAAAGTCTCGAATCCCAATAATGCTAATGAGCAGCAAAATGACAACAACGGACAAATTAATTTTGGTCAGTTGTTCAATAAATACTTTTTGCGCTATTGGTACTTATATATCTACACATTAAGTCTTGCCTTAGTTACTTCATACTTCTACAATTGGTATGCCGATCGAGTTTACTATACAAGCTGTACTGTTTTAATTAAAGACGATAAGCAACGAATCAACAGCACCGACCTATTAACTCAATTAAATGCTTTTAACAATGAAGGCGGAATTGAAAATGAGATTGGAATTTTAAGATCAAGATTATTGATTTTGAAAACTATTGAAGAATTAGAACTTTACAAATCATATTCATTAGTTGGGGATGTAAAAACAACTGAAGTATACGCAGAGAATCCAATTCGATTAAAGGAAGACACTTTATACACGCTAGCATATAATACTAAAATAGAATTAGAGGTTGTAAACTCGAGGAAATACAAATTAACCTATAGAAGCGGAGCAACAGAAAATATCGGTTACTATTTATTCGGCAGAAAAATAAGTAACAAACTGGGAATTTTCTCAATTGACGCCACTTCTTATTTCCACAACAATCCTTATAATGACGCGAAGTATACAAAAAGAAAATTCTTAATTAGAATATCCGACAAAGATGCTTTAACCGATTTATATCAAACAGCATTAAAAGCGGAGCCTATCAGCAAACAAGCTTCTATGCTTCAACTTTCGATTCAAGGAGCAACTCCATCGAAAAATGAAGCGTTTTTAAATAAACTTTGTGCGCTTTATGTGCAGAAAGGAATTGAAGTAAAAAACGAATATGCAGTAAATACATTAAGCTTCATCGACGAACAACTTCGATTATTGACCGGAGAAATCGATGCTAACGAAAACAATGTAGAGCACTTCAGGGTAACGAGAGGGATTACCGACTTATCGATAGAAGCTAACTCCTATTTAGAAAGTGTTAAAAACTTCGACATTCAAATTTCAGAATTACAAGTACAATTAAGCTTCCTTGACTACTTAGAAAAATACGTAACTACGGATAACAAGAACTTAACAGGAAACATCTCTCCTGCCAGTATCTTGGTAAAGGATCCTTTGTTACAAAGTTTGGTATTGAAGTTAAATGAGATGGAGAACAGAAAAAAATCTCAATCCAATTTAGCAAAAGCCGACAACCCGATAATGGTAAGTTTAAATACGGAAATCGCGAATACTAAAGGAGCATTACTTGAAAACATCAAATCATTAAGAAGCGGATTAAGAGCATCGTTGCAAGAAGCGATTAGTCAAAAATCGGAAGTGCAAGGCAAATTGCGCTTATTACCCGGAGCACAACGTGAACTACAATCGATGCTTCGTGGATCGAATATCAAAGAACAATTATACTCGTATCTATTACAAAAGAAAGCGGAAACTGCAATCTTGTTAGCATCAACTACAGCTGACAATAGAGTAATTGATAGTGCTAGAACATTCATCAAGCCATTAAAACCGGTAAAAAGCTTAAGCTATTCATTAGCGATAATCTTAGGATTACTATTGCCAGCGATTATCATCTATTTAAGATCGGCTTTAAATGATCGTATTGTTGACAGAAACGACTTAGATGCTAAAACAAACATTCCTGTAATCGGAATGATTGGACTAAGCGCGTCGAAATCAAGCTTAGTAGTTTCAGAGAAACCAAATTCACATATCTCGGAAGCATTCCGATCGATACGAACCAACTTACAATACTTCAATCAAGGAAAGACTCAAAGTACGATCCTGATTACCTCATCCATATCATCTGAAGGGAAAAGTTTTTGCTCTATCAACTTAGCTGCTATGATGGCGATGTCGGGAAGAAGAACTATTCTAGTTGGATGTGACTTAAGGAAACCAAAAATTACAATTGGTTTTGACTTTGTTAGCGAAGTAGGTTTGAGTAATTATCTTATCGGAATAGCATCAGAAAAAGATGTAATTCAAAATTCGGGAACCATTCCGAACCTTGACATTATTCTATCAGGTCCAAAGCCGCCGAATCCTTCGGAGCTCGTGATCTCTCCGAAGATGGATGTGTTGTTTGAATACTTAAAAGCAAACTACGACTATATTATTCTAGATACACCTCCTATCGGATTAATTACCGATGCGATGGTATTATCGAAATATGCTGATATCAATGTTTATGTAGTACGTCAAAGAGTAACACGCAAGCATCACCTTAACTACGTTAACAAGATTTACCAAGAAGGTAAACTTAAGAATGTATGTATTGTATTCAACGCTATCAAAGCTGTAAACAGAAATTACGGTTACGGATATGAATATGGATACGGATATGGTTATGGATACGGATATGGCTACGGATACTACGAAGAAGATAAACAAGAGCGCGGAGTTAAAGGCATATTCAAAAGGATCTTTAAAAAATCATCCTCAAAAGCTTAATTTGAGGATGATGTTACCTCTCATAGTCGATGAAAAAACGACTTAGCAAGAAAATTAGCGAACTATTCGACAAAGAATCTAAAACACTTTTCAAAAACAGTTCATGGGTATTTATTGCAAATACTTACGGAGTTGGATTAGCATTTCTTAGATCAATTGTAATTGCTCGTGGTTTAGGTGCCGAAATACTTGGTATCTACACCGTAATTATTGCTTTCGTGGTAACTGTTCAAGAGATACTAAAGCTGAATGTACCATTAGGAATTATAAAGTACGGTGCTCATTTCATCTCAGAAGATCGTCATGATAAATTAGTCAGCTTATTAAAAAGCGGAATAGCAGCCAGCATGTTATCGGCATTAGCCTCCGTGATAATTATAAGCATATTGACGCACTTTACCTATGAACATTTCTTTGATATTCCAGGGCTTCAAAAATTCATCATACTTTACTCAATTATCAACGGCATTGCATTCCTTGACAATATAGGACGAGCGACGCTGAAGATCTACTATAAATTCAGATTGAACTCTATTGTTCAAATGAGCATGGATACATTCGAATTTATAACGATAACAACATGTATCTACTTATTCCATAATAATCTTGATTATTTCTTTTATGCAGTAGTATTTTCGAAATTGATTAATTCCACCATTTGCAATTTGGCAGTCTTTTACGAATTACGAAGAGAATTAAAAAATCACTTAGGGACAGGAATCAATAAAATAAAAGACCAATACATAGAGATAAGCAATTTCATCATTGGGAATTCCTTTGGAAATACATTAAAAACATTCCTCAACCAAGGAGATGTTTTACTATTAAATTTATGGGGAAGTCATGCGGCAGTTGGATTATACAGTGTATCAAAAAAACTTGCTTATGCCATATTAACTGTTACGGACCCTTTGGTAACATCCATTTATCCTCAACTGGCGCATTTAGTATCGCAGAAAAAATTTGCGGAATTAAAATTAATGCTAAGTAAAATTACCAAGTTAGCATTGATTCCAGTTACATTCTTTACAATGATTGTATTTGCTTTCAAAGGACATATCATAACATTTATCTATGGAGAAGAATTCAGATCGGCAGCACAAACATTCTTTATACACTTCATAGGGGCTGTTCAAGGTTCCTTGTTCTTTTGGTGCTTACCATTAATTCAAGGCCTAGGACTAACTTATTTAAGATTACAAAGCTATATCATAGCTATTATCATAGATGTTTTATTAGCTTGGCAACTAACACCTCAATACGGTGCCAATGGAGTTGCAATTGGATTATTAGCAGCCAATTTAATTACGACCTTCTACTTCGTATATTATTCACAAAGAAAAATAAACACGGAAATTAGACTATCAGTTTCCACAATTTAAGTTCATATGCCTATAAAAAATTCAAGTGCAACATCAGCGGCCATAAGACATCCTTTGGCGGCACTTAAATTTAAGCTTGGAGATAAATCTGCAATGCATGAAGCTGTCATTTTTGACAGTGTAAAACATCTTTGGGGAAATAATGCAGATTTAAAACCATGGAAAGAAGCATTGCTAGAATTAAAAAACAATGAGCTAGTTGCTCCTAATGAAAATAAATTTCAGACCATTGTCGGCAACAACTTGAACACAAGTTTTGGCAAATGGATATACTGCTGTATTCGCGTAACCAAACCCGAAACAGTTATTGAAACCGGTGTTGCTCATGGATATTCATCATGGATTATGCTTAATGCATTAAAGAAAAACAACAAAGGCATTCTATATAGTATTGACCTGCCGAATCACGATACGAATAGTGATTACAATTTCAAAGATCAGCCTACCACAGGATGGATGGTACCAGAATCGTTAAAAGATCGCTGGAAATTAAATTTAGGAGATGCTAAAGTATTGTTGCCTGCGATTTTAAAAGAAATCGGAGAACTAAGCATTTTCTTCCATGATAGCGATCATAGCTATGAGCATATGAAATATGAATTTGAAACCTCGCATCCATTTATCATCAATGGAGGATTATTGCTTAGTGATGATGTACATAAAAATGCTGCATTCGCAGAACATGTTGATAAAAACAATTTAACAGCCCTTCAATTTAACAAAGGTGGCGCTGCGATAATCAGAAAATAATTGGAACCTGTATACATCTACATATCGCCATACGACATACTTCGCCCGAGAACGAATCAGGTGAGCGATGTTCGTTTTTGCGATGGATTTATACAAAACAACCGACAACTTCACTTAATAGTTCCTTATGTAGAACGACATGACAACATCAAAAAAGAAGATGTTTATTCAATCTACGGAATTTCAAATGAAATAAAAATCCACTACTTAGAAACAGGTTTAAAGAGTGACGTAACCGGAAAATGGAATGCCATAAAAATTGCATTTAAAGTTTATTCTCAAGTAAAGAAAATTATAAAAACTTTACCTAAAGGCACAAAAGTTAATATAGTATCAAGAAGTATACCACAGTTATATCCTCTACTAAAATTCAAGTCAATATTCAGTAAATCAAGCAATAACATAAACGCAATTTATTGGGCACATGATTTAAAAAAGCGAAAAAGCTATGTAAATGCTTATCGATTATGTGACTATATACTAGCCACTAATCAATCCATTTTAACAGATTTATGTGCAATCAGTTCTTTTCCAAAAGAAAAAACAATAACCACATCAAATCCGATTACACAAGAACAAGCACAAGAAGCAGTCGACAAAACTGAATCAAGAAATATAACCAATTTACAAAACATTAAAAAACCCTTAGTGGTTTACACAGGCAAATTAGCAATAGACTATAATCTCGAAACAGAATATATCTTAAAAGCTGCCAAACAATGTCATGAAATTGAATTTTTATTCACAGGAGGTAAACCAGAAGCGGTGAACTACTGGAAACAGAAATGTGAAGAAGAGAAAATTAAAAACATACAATTCACAGGATATATTCCAGATTACAGGATAATAAAACATTATCAAAGAAGTGCTGATGTACTTATTTCTTATTACACCAAACAAGGGCATGATATTAAGTACAATCTACCTAATAAAATTTGCGAATACATGTTAACAGGAAATGTAATCGTCACACCAAATTACCCTCCTACTGCGGAATTGTTGTCGGAAGAGAATTGTTGGTTTGCTTTACCTGAAAACGAAGATTCTCTAGCTGAAACAATTAAAAAAGCAATTGATAACAAAGAAATATCGAGAACAAAAGCAAAAATAGCAAGAGAACAAGTCCTTAAAAATACTTTCACCTTAAAAGTCAAAAGAATAATTGATTTTATAGAGAAATGAACGAATCACTGAGAAAATATCTTTCACATGGTTATTACGACAAATATTCGTCAGTAATAAGCCTTGTATTGGGTAAACTTGGTGAATCAATTATTTGTCCGAAGCCGGCATTAGCTAAAAAAACCGAAAACACAAGTATAACAAAAAAGGAAATCCTTATTCCTTCCTATTCTAGTCAAAACGCAACAGCGAAACAAATTCAACAATACCTAATTAGTAAAAATCACCCTGCCATTCATTTAGCTGTAATTGCAGGAAGCATTTCTGATAACACAGAAAACAAATACAGTGACTTTGATGGTATTTTGATAATTGATGAAGAAAAATTATCTAAAAAGTCTTCGATAAAATCGCTTAGAGGAATAATTGACAGCACTTCAATTATGATGAAAAATCAAGATGCTCTCCAGCATCATGGATGGATGATATTGTGGAAAGGCGAAATAAGCAATTACAATGACAACTATTTACCTTCCGAAATATTTGAAGAAGCAAAGACACTTTATCCTGAAGGCGACTATAAATTAATTCTTTCAATATTACCAATAGAAAAAGACAAGAATAAACTTATCAGATTAGTAACGAGTATTAGAAATAAGTTAAAAAACAAGATAAATTTAAAAGACTTCTATTACTTCAAAAATTTGATAAGCGAATTATTGTTGTCACCCGCAATATTCCTTCAATCAAGTAAGAATATCAATTGCAGTAAAAAAACTAGTTTTGAAATAATCGATCAACATATATCAGCCAAAAGCAGAGCAACATTAAAAGAAATCGAAAGGTTTCGAAAAGAATGGAATCAAGATAATATTGATATTGCAAAACAAATCAAGCAAGAAAAGCTCAATCGCATACCACTAATATCAATTAATGGTGCACAAACGCCATCATCATATTTATTATGGCTAAGCCAGAATGAAAATGACATTAATGAATATCTAACGGAAATTAACAACAACCTGTAAGTTGAAAAATATTGCCATCATAACGGAAGAGAATTTTATGCGTGAAACAATCGATTCATGCATGAAGGAACTTTTGTCGACGAACCAATACAAAATACAAGTTATCAGTTGGTCAAATACATTCAGGAAGAACTTTATTCAATTACCTGAAGTTGATTTGTATATTAATTTAACCACCCATTCATTTCACAACAAAAACTTTAAAGGAGATAATCTCATTCAAGTCCCCTTTCTTCAAAATCTAAAAGGAGGAATTTCTAGGGAGCTTTATCAATCCATTATAAGAAAAGAAGATGGGATTAACATTCCTGTCACAAAAACAAATACTGGCAAGCAGAGCTTTATTGTTTGCAATAGTACCTATTACCTATTTCACCACTCTTATACAAAATCATTTTCATCTATTATTAGGAAAATTCCTGAGCTTGTAAAAGATGGAGCTAGCAATTTTTTTAATCGTGCAGAAAGAAAAACGATATTCGACAATCAGTACCCTAAAGAAATACCAATAGTAAAATTCAAAGTCGTATTATTCTTTAGAACAATTATACATCTATTAAAAGTCCTTTTTACTTATGATCATTGGAAGGTAGCTGTTTGTGATTTCAGCATTCAAGAAGTATGTAGAAACAAAGAACTTTTGCTTAAGGTAAAATCACTATCAAATCCAGGAGGGAAAGATTTCATTGCCGATCCATTTGGATTTCAATCAGCGGGCAATGACTATATCATTTACGAACGATTTGAAAGAAAGAAAAACAAAGGAATACTTGAAATAAGAAAAAACGACTTTAAAAAACCTTTCATCAAAATAGATAAAGGAGAGCATTTAAGCTATCCGTATATCTATGAAGAAAACGGAGATATCTACATGATACCTGAATGTCACCAATCGGGTGAAATACTTCTATACAAATGGAGTCGGTCGAATGAGGAATTCGAATTTGATTCAAAAATTCTTGAAGGTTTTAACGGAATTGACAATTCACTGGTTAAACACAACAACAAATACTGGCTATTTAGCAATAATGCTGATAATAAATCTGCCGATATTTCATTGAACATTTATTATGCAGATACTCTTAGAGGACCATATAAAGCACATCCATTAAATCCAGTAGTTTCGTCAATCACTCATTCACGTCCCGCAGGTACAATCTTCAGAAACGAAGAACAACTTATCCGCCCTAGTCAAAATAGTGGCATCACCTATGGTGGAAGCATTCAATTAAATCAAATATTGAAGCTAACGGAAACCGAATACGAAGAAAAAACGATTGACAGCATCACTCCTACTGATTTAAAAAGAAAACATATCAAAGGAATTCATACGATTTCTTCAATGGGAGGAAAAACCCTGATCGACTACAAATACAAAAGATTAAAATTTGGTTCAATCCGATTCTAATGGCTAAAACGAAATTAAATATCATTAAACGACCTATTGAATATTCTACAGCGGAATATCATCAGGTGTATGATTTTGTTGTTAACCATTATAGAAACAACGAAAAAGTTAAGTGCATCTGCACTTTCGGAAATATCAACAAACCTGGCATCTCCGATATTGACTTATTGGTTGTATTTAAAGACCAAACGTCGTGTGATGATAAAATCTTAAATATCATTCCGGATCATCTTCATTACCTTTTTACTCACGGAGTGATGGCGCTAAATGAAAAACATTGGAGTGCTAACAGAAAATATGCTTTGTGGGATAACCAAAAAACTATCTACGGCACTGAGCCTGAAACTGAGAACGAAATTATTGAAGAAAGTGCAAAGCAATCTTTAAAAATTCAAACTGCAATCGAATTTTTAGTCGTGAATTATATTGACTTGAAGCTGCAATCCGAAAATAAAACTATTAAGCTTAGAGACCTACTTCAACATACCAAAGGGCTAGTGTATGATTTAGAATATTTAAATATCACGAATTCTAAAATCATCCCTTACGTTACTAAAGTAAAAAAATGGATAAGCAATTGGTTTCTTCAAATACCAGCTGATCAAGAAATCAACAATTGGTTTACTGAATTTGAAAGGGAGTATGAAATTTTCTTACAAGAAACACTTACTCAATTTCCATTATACTTACCGGAAGCCAAAAACTATCAATTCTCGAAAAGCATAAAACTAGTGCCTTCGAAAAACTTGGCCTATTCACGAAAGGGAATAAATGCACCTTCAGGTCTCTCAACATTCTTAGGAAAAACCTATTCAAAAGTTCAAAATAAACTTAACACCTATACAATTGAAGTTCCGATTGTAAACCAGCCTTCGGATAAAATTTTAGAAGAAAGAGTACAATTCTTCAAGGAAATGAAATCTTACAATAACGAACATTTCCCGAACTTTGCTTCACTGACAACAAGTCTAATGTCAAAATTAGTTTAACATGCTATTAGAAAATCCAGGTGCAATAATTGAAAACACCTATAGATATGATTACTTGAAAGAATACTTTGATCACTCAGAGTTTTCTGATGGCACATTGCTAGACTTAGGATGTGGACCAAGGCCCTATTATGATTTGTACAAAGACAAGTTTGCAAAAACGATTGGAGCCGATATGGCTGATCTTCCTTTCCCAAAAAAAGGAATTGATATTTATTGCACAGCGACGAATGTTCCTTTGCCCGATGAAAGTGTTGATTTCATATTATGCACAGAAGTGCTGCAAGACATGGTAGAACCAAATGAGTTGATGAAGGAGGCATTTCGATTGTTAAAGAAAGGCGGCACAATGATTCTGACAACACCATATCTCGTGCCAATAGCAGATGGAAAATGGGATAATTATAGATTCACGAGATACGGATTAGAATATCATCTCAACAAAGGAAATTTCGAAATTCAAACAATACATCCGGTTTCAGACGTAGTTGGCGCAGGGATAACACTTCTTGTGAAGCCACTACTTAGAGGATGGAATGTAATTTCAAAATTGCTTCACATGAAGTTTATTTCGAAATGGTATAATCCACTATTATTTGTAACAGTAGCATTGCCACAAATTCTATATGTAGTACTATCTCCTATTCCGGGAATAAAACAAATTCTTAAAAAATTCAATTACGGACCGATAGGTTATATTACAATTTCTCATAAGAAATAAATGAAAAAAGTTATCCATGTAGTTTGGTCGTCGGGTATTGGAGGAATTGAGAGCCTCGTACTCAACCTATGTATGGAGCAAAGCAAAAACAATAATTTAAATGTTGCCATATTTACTGCCAAATCGGGAGGACCATTATCAGAAGCTGTAAAAAAAAACAACATAAAGCTATTTGAAGGTAATTTCAAAAAGGGATCGTTTAACATAAGCTCTTACAAAAGTTGTATTGAAATCTTCAAAAATTTCGACATCATTCATATACATTCATTCAATCCAATCATATCATTAGCAGCCATTAATAGTGGAAAGAAAATAGTTTATACGGAACATGGCAACTTTGGATTTGAGAGGAAAATAAATTTAACTGAAAGAATAAATAGAAAACTTCTATCAGCCTTCATAAACAAACACATTGATTTTATCTCGTTCAATTCAAATTTTACTCAAACCACATCTCTTAATAGGTATGGGTTAAGCAAAATAAAAAAACAAGTAGTTTACAATGGAATTGCGATTAATTCAAATCCGATAAAACAAACAATTCACAAGAAAGAGATAATAGTAGGTACAGTTGGCAGATTAGCATCAGTAAAAAGAATTGACCGATTAATTAAGGCCTTTTCGAAAGTAAAGGATCTAACAAACTTTAAATTACAAATAATTGGTGATGGTCCTTTGCGAAATTCATTAGAAGCACTAGTTTCTGAAAAAGGAATCTCGTCAAAAGTAGAATTCGAGGGATTTCGAACAAATTTAAGCGACTATTTCGAAAACTGGGATTTAGCAGTGATACCATCATCTGGCGAAGCATTCGGACTAGTAGTATTAGAAGCATACAGTTGTGGAACGCCGGTTGCAGTGTTTAATGATGGCGGAGGAATGATTGAGATCGTTCAAAAATGTGATCCTAGTTTAATTGTTCCCTCTATTGATGACCTTGTATCACTTATTGAAAGCCTTCCTTTAGCTAAAGAAAAACTGCATGCAACTTACGAAAAAGAAAAGCGTAAGAAATTAACTTATGATTTTTCTATCACAACAATGGAAAAGCAGCTATATTCGATTTATAATTCTCTGTAAACTATGTGCGGAATTAATGGATTTATGATACTTGGGAATCACCGGCCAGAGCTGGCAAGTGACCAATTGAATCATATGAACCACGCGATAAGGCACAGAGGTCCTGATGATTCGGGCACATGGATTGACGAAAAAAGAGGCATAGCATTAGGACATTTAAGATTAAGCATTATCGATTTATCTCCAGCAGGGCATCAACCAATGTCAGATAGTACAGGTGATCAAATTGTATTTAATGGCGAAATCTACAATTACAAAGAATTAAAAACACAACTTTCAGATATCAATTTTAAGTCGGAAAGTGATACTGAAGTTTTACTCCATTTATACAGAAAGCACGGGCACAAAGCATTGAACTTGCTAAACGGCATGTTTGCCTTTGCGTTTTACGACAGTAAGCATGAAGTCCTAAAGCTTGCGAGAGATCGTGCTGGCAAAAAACCATTGTATTATACTACTACAAATGGAATTTTTGCATTTTCATCAGAGATCAAGGCTCTTTTAACATTACCATGGATAAAACCAACTCCTGATAATCAGGCAGTATATAATTTCTTAACCTTCAACAATCTCGATGCACCTGAAACAATGTTCAACGGAATCCAAAAACTTGGTCCGGGTGAATGCATGACCGTTAGTAAGTCGGGCATTATTGAACATTATTCGTATTACGATATTAACTACACCGACAAGAGAAATCTATCGGAATCAGAATTAGCGGATGAAGTATTCAATGCGCTCGACAAATCGGTTGACTACAGAATGATAGCCGATGTTCCCGTTGGAGCATTTCTTAGTGGCGGAGTTGACAGTAGCGCTGTCGTAGCGTTAATGCGAAAATACAGTGCGAATACAATAAAAACTTTTTCTGTAGGATTTGAAGGACAACCTGATTACGACGAAAGAATTTGGGCTGACAAAATTTCTAAGATGTTCAATACCGAACATTATGAGAAGATAGTCACCAAAGATGACATTGAAGAATTTCTCCCAGAGATTGTAAACATTTTTGATGAACCGATGGCGGATGCTACCTGTATTCCCATTTATTTCATATCGCAATTAGCCAGAAAGCACAATACAATAGTTGTACAAACTGGAGATGGTGCCGACGAATTATTTGCAGGATATAGAGGATGGAAGAAATATCAAACGCTCTATCCATGGTATAACAGAATTTCGGCTATGCCAGGATTTGCGCGAAAAGCAATTGCATCAATAATCGCAGGAAAAAATGAAGAGTCACCAATCAATGAAATTATTCAGCGAGCGACTCAACAACAAGAACTATTTTGGGGAGGAGCAAAAGCTTTTAAAGAAAGCACCAAGAAAAGTTTCCTTGAGCAAAGCTGGATCGATAAGGTTCCTCTACCCGACTCCTATCAAGTAATTAAAAAACATAGAGCCAAATTCGACTCTATAAAAAAGAAATATCCTTGGTTAACCGATAACGACTGGATGTGTTATTTGGGATATACATATGTAATTCCATCGAAATATCTTTATCGTATGGATAGAATCGGGATGGCTCATAGCATAGAAATCAGAAATCCGTTTTTAGATTACAACTTAGTTGACTTGGCATTATCAGTGCCATACAGTATGAAAACTAAAAATGGGGAGCCGAAATATATTCTAAAAAAATCGTTGGAAAGGATCCTTCCTAATGAAGTTCTTTACAGGAAAAAAATGGGATTTTGTGTCCCTTTACGAGAATGGGCAGGAGATATTATGCTCGACTATGTAGAGAGAGAAATGAATTCATTTTGCAGTAATACCGGCATCTTTAAAAAAGAAGGATTACATAAGCATGTTAGAGAAATTCGGAACGGGAATCAACAGTACACAAATAATTTATGGACTGTTTATTTCATGATGCAATGGTTCAAAAAATGGATGTAGTCATCAATGAAAAAAGTCGTACTAATCACTAACATTCCAAATCCGTATCGGGTACCGCTCTTCAATGTGATGAGCAAAGTATTTGCGGCGGACAACTTTCAGTTGAAAGTAATTTTTGGATCTGAAGGATATAAGCGACGTCTATTTACACTTGATAAATCGGAATTAAAATTTGACCATAGAATATTAAACGACCACGCTCATCAGCTTAGTAGTGATGAAGAAAAATCGGTATTCTTATACAAAGGTTTGAATGATGTATTAAGAGAAGAAAAACCTGATATAATAATTGTATCGGGGTTTTCTTCAGCAACGATGAAAGTTTTATCGTACGCACTACCTAAACGAATTCCATATATCATCTGGAGTGGTTCTATAGAAAAAGAAAACAGAAATAGCAGTATTATCAGAAAAATCCAGCGTAGGATATTAGTTAAGTTTGCTTCTTCTTATGTAGCTTATGGGAGTTTAGCAAAAAAATACCTAATAGGATTTGGGGCAAAGGAATCGAAAGTTGAAATAGCGATGAATACAGTAGATACTGATTTCTACTTTACAGAAACCAATAAATACAGGGAATCAAATAAAGAATCGAGTATTGCCCACTTTTTGTATTTAGGCTATCTGGTTCCGCGTAAAAATGTCAAATTGCTTCTCAACGCTGTCCTACAATTGTCAGCTCGAAGGAGAGACTTCGTACTTGATATTGTTGGTGATGGCACCGACAAACCTGAACTCGAGAAATTCGTAATCGACAATAAAATCGATGATTTAGTCAAATTTCACGGATTCAAACAAAAATCAGAGCTTCCAGCATACCTCGGAAACAGCAGAGCCATGCTCTTTCAAACTGATTTTGACATCTGGGGCTTGGTCTTAAATGAAGCTATGGCATCCGGAATTGCATGTTTGGCTTCCTATAATGCCGGTGCAACATCGGATTTGGTTCGAGAAAATGAAACGGGATTTGCCATAAACTATGAAAACACAACAAAAGTTGTCGAAAAAATAGAGTTTTTCATTGATAATCGCGAAAAAGCTGCACAAATGGGGCAACGTGCGGCCGATTTTATACGTACAAACGTTAATCTGGAAACAGCAGCAAACGGATTCTTAAAAGCCGTTAAAATTGCGTCGGGAAATAACTAAACAATCGTTATTTTTAGAGCCTCAAAGACTCGAACCAAAGCATTTTGCTTAGCTTGTTTCAGTCAATGTACTCAAATTATGAATTTTAAAGCTTGGTTAAGTTGGTATCGATCACTGCATTTATCGCGCAAGTGGTTTGTTATACTCATTATTATCCGCCCTATCATCGATAACTTCTATGAATTGAAAGAGGCTTCAGTATTAGCTAGTCCTCTTTATATCGTTGGGGTACTTACGCCGGTTTTTATTTTATTAAGTTACACAGCAAATAAATTCCCGAAACCAATACCTGCTGCTCAAGATTTCCCATTAAAGCTATTTGCCTTTTTCTTGATAGGGAATTGTTTAGTTTTTTATTCAACCCAGTTATCAGTAACTTCATTGGGTGACGTAGTAAAATACACAACACCAATTCTCCTTTATTTTTATTCACGATCATTCATTCAGTCGAAACAAGATCTTGATGGAATTATTTTTGCCTGTCTTATTGCATGTATTTTCCCTTTCGGGATGTTGATGTATGAATCGTTTGTCAATCCGATTGCGATTGAGTATATCAGTACAGGAAGAGGGGGAGGATCACGTATTAGGGGTGCGTATGCCGATATCATGAATTATGCAGTTTACATTGAACTATTCTTCATAATCATTAGCTATTGGTTCTTAGCAAATCTATACGGAAGAGTGAAATTGAAAATAAATGCGGTTCACGTAGCAATAGCTTTGGTATTTGTTTTTTATGGACTAACACGAATTAAACACGTTTCTACTTGGACAGTAACCTTGGTAGTATTCGTGCTAATGATGATCCATAATTTAAGAAATGCTAGAGGATTTATATTTGTTATTGTTCTTATTACAATTATATCAGCCTTCTTTGCTGAAGACATTTACAACTCTCAGATCGAACCATTAATCGGAAAAGAATTACGTGTTGTTGATGGCGAAAGTGAGTCAAGTCAGGCATTAAACGGAAGGATGAGTAGATGGGAAAGATATTTCGAAATCTGGGAACAGATGCCAATGTCGAATCACTTTATCGGCATTACAACAGCTAACTTTCCTGAAACCGATAATATGATTGGAGCTGGTATGCACTCCGATTATGTGCGACTTTTATTCTTAACCGGATTTATCGGTGTTGGCGCTTATGTGTTTTTTATTCTTTCTGTTGGCGCGAGATATTCGCAATTGCGAATGCCTGAGAAGTTCTTGCTGTCAGCCACAGTAGTATCAATATTACTTTGGTCGGTGAGTACAATTCCAACACTTTACGCCCCTCTACTCTACTTTACATATCCTGTATTTGCTTACGCATTACTTCCAAAAAAATTACAATAAGATGGGAAGCGTAAAAGACACGATTATGATTTTAGGCAAGGTTCCTCCTCCTTATATGGGACCTTCCATAGCAACGGAACTACTTCTTAAATCCGGATTAAATAATCATTTTAATTTAGTTCATGTTGATACTAAAATCAATGATGATTTAAGAAATATTGGAAAATGGAGTTTGGGTAAACTAAAAAAGAACTTGAGTATTTATTCATCAATGATCAAAAAGATCAACTTGAATAAACCCAAACTAGTTTTAATTCCATTTAGCCAAAGCACAATTGGTTTCTTAAAAGATTCCGTTTTTATCTGGATCGGAATAATAAAAGGCAAGAAAGTACTACTTCACTTAAGAGGAAGTGATTTTAAAAGATGGATTAATACAACATCGCCTTTAACACGATGGTTTGTAAAATCTACTCTTAAAAAAACCGCTGGTGTAATTGTCTTAGGAAATAACTTGAGATACTTATTCGAGGGATATTATCCTTCCAATAAGATATTTGTATGTCCTAACGGAGGAACATATAATATACCTAAAAGAACCAAAGGAAATAAATTACCACTAAGAGTATTGTACCTCGGAAACCTTCAACCATCAAAAGGAATTGAAGATGTAATTGAATCTGCATCGATTCTTAAGAAAGAAGGAGTTAAAGATTTCGAATATGAAATCATAGGCGGATGGCGAAAAGATGATGTAAAAGAAAGATGCATAAAGACAGTGGAAGAAGAAAATCTTCCTGTAAAGTTCTTCCCTCCTGAAGCCAGTAAAGAAAAGTTCAATTTAATGGCCGATGCCGATATTTTTCTTTTTCCACCTAGAGAACCAGAAGGACATCCTTGGGTAATTGTTGAAGCTATGGCATCTTCACTTCCAATAATAAGTACTGATCAAGGTGCAATTATTGAATCGGTGATTGATGGATATAACGGTTACGTAGTACCGTCGAAATCACCCAAAGAAATTGCTATCAAAGTAAAAAACCTATTAACCAATGATGAATTGAGAAATACTATGGCAAAGGCTTCTCATACTCATTATAAAAATGAATTTACTGAAGAAAGAATGGTGGAAAAATTAACCAACATTTTTAATTCAGTTATTAAAAACTAAACGATGGAACAACTGACTCAAAGTTTAAAAGACGGCAAGATGGAAATTCTTGAAGTTCCGTTTCCTGCGCTTAATGCAGGTCAGGTTTTAGTTCGAAATCACTATTCACTAATCAGTGCAGGAACCGAAGGCAAAACTGTTAAAGATGCTAGATTAGGATATTTAGGAAAAGCAAGAGCTCGCAAAGATGAAGTAAAAAAAGTGATACAATCAGCTCGTACGTTAGGAGTATTTGAAACATATCGCTTAGTGATGAATAAACTAGATGCTCCGAGTGCATTGGGTTATAGTTGTGCAGGTGAAATAATTGCAGTAGCAGATGATGTTAGAGATTTTAAAATTGGCGATAAAGTTGCTTGCGGGGGCGCCGGTGCTGTGCACGCAGAAGTCGTAGCCATACCAGTTAACTTATGCGTAAAAATAGATGAGACAGTATCATTGGCCCATGCTGCATTTACTACAGTAGGCTCAATTGCGATGCAAGGTGTTCGACAAGCAGATTTACGCTTAGGTGAAAATTGTGTGGTAATCGGTTTAGGCCTTGTAGGACAATTAACAGTACAACTTTTAAATGCATCGGGCATAAAGACTGTCGGAATTGACATCGATAAAGCTCAATGCAATCTAGCTATTACCTCTGGAGCAGAGTTAAGCTTTCAACGAAACGAAGAACAACTCGAGCAAGCTATCTTGAATTTCACGAATGGATACGGTGCAGATGCAGTAATTATCACCGCCGGTACTTCATCGAATGATCCAATTGATTTAGCAGGATTACTTTGCAGAAGAAAAGGAAGAGTTATCATTGTTGGTGCGGTGCCGACAGGTTTTAGCAGAAAGAACTATTACAATAAAGAGCTCGAATTAAGAATGTCGTGTTCTTATGGTCCAGGACGCTATGATTCAGAATACGAAGAAAAGGGACTTGATTACCCGCAAGCTTATGTACGTTGGACCGAAAACAGGAATATGCAAGCATTTGCAGAACTCCTAAGACTAAAAAAAATAAATCCCGAAAAGCTATTAACGCATACTTTCAATTTTCAAGAAGCTAAGGATGCATATCAACTAATTGTTGATCGTACAGAACCATTTGTGGGAATTGTTTTAAAATATGATACTGCAAAAACAATATCTGATAAAGTATTTACAAAACAAGTTTCTGCTCCTATTTCAGAGGTAAAACTGGGAATGATTGGTGCAGGTTCTTTCGGACAAAATTTTCTTTTACCGGCATTAAAAGGTAAAGTAAATTTTGTTGGAGTTGCAACTGCTCGTCCGAATAACGCTCGAAATGTGGCCGATAAATATGGATTCAAATTTTGCACAGGCAATGCTGACGAAGTAATCTCTAATGAAAAAGTAAATACATTATTTATTGCTACTCGACACAATACTCACGGTGAATATGTACTAAAAGGTTTAAAAGCTAACAAAAACGTATTTGTCGAGAAACCATTATGTATGTCGCTAGATGAACTGCTTGCAATTAAAGAAGCTAAGTCGAAAACGAATGCTCAGGTAATGGTTGGATTCAACCGACGTTTTGCACCTTTAATTACGAAGTTAAAAGCTTCATTAAACAACTCTATCCCTTCGGCGATATTATATCGAATAAATGCAGGCATTATGCCTCCTGATCATTGGATACATGATCCAGAAGTTGGAGGAGGTCGAATAATAGGTGAAGTATGTCACTTTATAGATTTATGTAGTTTCTTGTGCAATTCTCCTATTGAACATGTATCGGCGCAAGCGATGAAAGATGCTCATCATAATAACGACAGCGTAGCTATCAACTTAGGATTCAAAAATGGTAGTATTGCAACGATCAGCTATTTTTCAAATGGAAATAAAGAATTTGCAAAAGAGTATATTGAAGTTTTTAATGGTGGCGTAATTGCTAAAATTGAAGATTTCACTACCCTAACTGTTTACGGGAAAAACAAGAATATCACCAAGTCAAATCAAGACAAAGGACATAAAAATGAAGTTGCAGAATTCATCAGTGCATTAAGCAAGGGCAAAGAACTACCAATTTCTTTTGATGAAATTTACAATAGTACATTTGCAACATTTGCAGTGTTGGATTCTATCAGTATCAACGGACAAAAAATCGTACTTCCTGAATGAAAACAATAAAGGATGCAGCTGATAAATTAATCCATTATATTGAGTCGGAAAACTACAAAGGTTACGACCCATACGATGGACTGCATTCCTATTTATTTTCGATTCCTTTATTAGGAACTAATAAAAAAATCCGATTTCTCGGACAACAATTCATTAAGCGCTTCCCTTTAAACATACGCCCTTTACTTGGAATAAATAAAGGACTTAATCCTGTAACAGCGGGATTATGCCTTCAAGCCTATGGTAATATGTGGAAATCGGGATTATACGACAACCATTTATTACAAGGAAAAATAAATTACCTGATAGAATTTCTTGATAAAACTTCCGCAAAGAAATTTCATGGAAGATGTTGGGGATACGACTTTGATTGGCAAGCAAGATATGCCGACATACCAGCCTTTGAACCTACGGTTGTAGCAACAGGATTTATCACAAATGCACTTTATCGCCTCTATCAACAAACAGGCAATATCACAGCTAAAGAATGGGTTATATCAGCTTGTGATTTTGTATTGAGTGACTTAAATAAATCATACGATACTGAAGGCGACTTTTGCTTTTCATATTCTCCATTCGATAAAGAGCAAGTCTTTAATGCTAGTATGAAAGGAGCTAGAATTCTTGCGCAAGGATACGATTTAACAAAACAAGATAAATTCAAAACACAATCACGATCTGCTGTTGCTTGGGTAATGAAACATCAACGAAGTGACGGAGCATGGATTTACTCGAATAGTAAAGCAGGCTCATGGATCGACAATTATCATACAGGCTATAATCTTGATTGCTTAGAAGCATACACGAAATTATGCAACGACAATACATTTCAAGAACAATTAAGTAAAGGATTAGAATTTTATAAATTGAATTTCTTTGAAAAATCGGGACAACCAAAATTCTATGACAAGGAAGCTTGGCCTGCCGATTGTACTGCAGCTGGACAATCAATCCTAACTTTATGCAGATTCAATGAAATTGAAATGGCAAAGAAATGCGCTGAATGGACAATTCAAAACATGCAAGACCAAAAAGGATATTTCTACTTCAGAAAATTCTCGAATAGAATAACTAAAACATCGTTTATGAGATGGTCGAATGCATGGATGGCGGCAGCACTTACGGAGATAATAACAGCTGATACGAGAAAATAAATGGAACGCGATTTCACACTTAAGATATATACCGAACTGCTGGAAACAGCTTTACGGAAAGGCTATACACTTTCTGCTTATGAGAATTTTGTACGAGGAGAAATTACGAACAGTAAAGTTTACATACTTCGTCACGATGTCGATGACTTGCCTTACAACTCAGTAAGGACAGCTGAAATCGAAAAGTCATTAGGCGGACGAGGTGTTTATTATTTTAGAATAGTCAAACAAAGCAATGTACCTGATGCGATAGAGAAAATTGCAGCCATGGGACATGAAATCGGTTACCACTATGAAGACTTAGCGCTTTGTCATGGTAATTATGAAAAAGCATACGAGCAATTCTTAAGTAACTTAGAGTACTTCAGAAAGTACTATCCTGTAAAAACAATTTGTATGCATGGTAGTCCGATGTCGAAATGGGACAACAGAAAAATTTGGGATAAATACGATTATAAATCATCAAACATCATTGCTGAGCCATATTTCGATACAGACTTCAACAAAATGTTTTACATTACAGATACTTCTCGTCATTGGAATGGCAGCAGCTATTCTATACGCGATAAAGTTGATGGATTGCAAGCGAATATTTCATCTACACGCAATCTGATTGACCAATTGAAATCGGGAATGTTATCAAATCAAATAATGATGAATATCCATCCACAGAGATGGCATGATAATATTGCGGGATGGGGAAAAGAGTTGATCTTACAATCAACTAAAAATGTGGTTAAGAAAATGATCAGTACAAATAAATAAGCTATGCTTGTTAAGAAAGAACGAATTCCAGTACTCCAATTATTATTCGTAGGGATGCTACCTTCACCTTTGAAGAAAGCATATTACAGAATGAAGGGGTACAAAATCGGAAAGAATGTATCCATCAGTTTAGGCGCGGTTATCATTGGAAAAAATGTATCTATCGGTGACGGAGTAAAAATCGGATTCCTCACAATGATTAGATCCAAAGAAATTGATATTCGTCGATTTGTAAAAATAGGATCAATGTCGGTGATTGATACCGAGAAACTATTTATTGATGATGATGCGCGTATAAACGAACAAGTATTTATTGGCGGAATGAAAACGCCACATAGTTCTTTGCACCTAGGCAAACGAACAATTATTATGCAACTAAGTTACCTTAACCCTACTCTACCAATTAAAATTGATGACGATTCAGGTGTAGGTGGACATTGTTTATTTTTCACTCATGGATCATGGAACAACCAACTAGAAGGGTATCCCGTTAAATTTGCTCCAATCACTTTAGGTAAAAAAGTTTGGCTTCCATGGCGTGTATTTTTAATGCCTGGAGTTACTATAGGCGACAACGTTGTTATTGGAGCAAATTCATTAATCAGCAGTGATATTCCTTCGAATTCGCTTGCGGCTGGAGCTCCTGCTAAAGTAATAAGACAGGATTTCCCTAAACGCCCCGACGAACAACAAAAAGCTGAAATGCTTAACACAATCTATAATGATTTCATTGAATATTTAGTTTATAGCGGAATCTCATTGGAAAAAATCGATAATTCCGGTGGCTTTGACATCAACATCAATCAGCAAGGCAATAAGAGCATTCTAAAATATAGTACCAATAATTCAATAGAAGCTCCAAGCGAAAGCAATAATGCTTTAGTGGTATATGAGGCTAGCGAAGGACAAGTCTCGTCATACCTAAGCCAAGGATGGAAAATGGTATTGTCGATTAACAATAATTTACGAATCGGATCATCAGATGCTGGTGAAGAAATGGCGACATTCTTCTCACGTTATGGTGTAAGATTTAGCAGACTCGATTAATTTATGAAAGTACTATTTTACTTAGGTCACCCCGCGCATTATCATTTGTTTAAACATGCCATCAAATCGTTTGGCAATGAAAGAGCAATAGTTTTAATAAAATCGAAAGATATCCTCGAGAAATTGCTTCAAGAGGAAGGAGTGAACTATTTCAATATCGACGAGAAAGCAAAGCCTGCAAAAAACAAACTAGAGATCTTGCGCAACTTCGGAAAAAGAATGTTACGCATTGCGAAAATAGTTCGTCAGCATAAACCTAAATTATTAGCTGGAAGTGCAGCGGAATTAACAGTACTAGGAAAAATTTTCAGAATTCCTTCTTGTGTGTTTTTTGAAGATGACTTTGAAAAAGTTGCCGACTTCGCAAAAATTGCAGGGCCAATGGCAACGCATTTAATTTGTCCCGATTGCTGTAGTGCGTGGAAATGGAATTATAAGAAAATCCCTTATAACAGCTACCACGAATTAGCATACCTCCACCCCGATCACTTTACGCCTGACATCAATAAAGTGTCGAGCATTTTCGACTTGAACACTAAGAATTACATTATTCGTTTCTCTGAACTTGGTGCATATCACGATGTAGGCAAATCCGGTATCAACGACGAAATCGCATCACGACTAATTTCTATGCTCGAAAAGCATGGCAAAGTATACATTACTTCAGAGCGCAAACTTCCTCCGCAATTTGAGCCATATCGAATTGTAATTAGAGCTGCCGACATTCACCATGCATTATATTACGCTGATATGTTTATAGGCGATAGCCAAACAATGACAGCTGAATCGGCAGTATTAGGAACGCCTGCTTTGCGATTCAACGACTTTGTTGGAGAACTTGGATACTTAGAAGATCTCGAGCACGTATATAGCCTTACTTATGGTATTAGAACCAATAATGTAGAAGGACTTTATACTAAACTCGACGAGCTATTATCAGATCCAAATCTTAAGGAAACCTTCGCAGAAAGAAGAAAAATAATGCTTGCTGCGAAGATAAACTTTGCAGACTGGATGATTCGCTTTATGAATAATTACCCGAAGAGTATTCCGGCAAAAAACTAACGTTTACGCCTTAACTAAAAAAAGTTCTTTTAGTTTTTCAAGTGTATAATCGATTTCTTCTTTCGTATTAAATCTGCAAAAAGAAAATCTGATAGAAGGGCGAGTCATGTCGGCTTTTATCCCTCGTAGTACATGAGATCCGATATCACTTCCCGATGAACAAGCACTTCCTGCAGAACAAGCTATTCCTGCAATATCGAGATTAAACAAAAGCATCTCTGCATTTTCAGTTGGAGGGAATGAAACATTTAAAACTGTATACAAACTGTTATCAGTAATATCTCCGTTAAATCGTACTCCTGGAATATCATTTACTAATTGCTCAGCCATATAATTCTTAAGGCCTTTGATATGTGCAATATCTTCTTCCATATCATTGTAAGCAATTTCGAGTGCTTTTGCTAATCCAATAATACCGTAAACATTCTCGGTACCTCCACGCATATTTCTCTCTTGAGCTCCACCAGTGATAAATGGTTTAATTTTTACGCGCTTGTTGATAAACAAAAATCCAACTCCTTTGGGTCCGTGAAATTTATGCGCAGCGCAAGTAACAAAATCGACCGGCAAACTTGACAAATCATGAGCAAAGTGCCCCATAGTTTGCACTGTATCAGAATGAAAAACCGCATCGTACTTACGACACAATTCTCCAACTTGTTGTAACGGAATTAATGTTCCGATTTCATTATTCGCATGCATCAATGAAACAAAACTTCTTTCATTGTTTTTAAGCAACTCCTCTAAATGCGCTAAATCAATGTGACCTTGTTCATCAACATTTACGATACTTAACTTTACTTCTCCTTTGTGAGCAAGCTCTTCCAATGTATGTAACACTGCGTGATGCTCGAGTGCAGATGTAATAGCATGCTTTAATCCCAAATCATGTATTCCACATCTGATAGCCATATTATCGGCTTCAGTTCCACCCGAAGTAAAGAAAATTTCCGAAGGACTTGTCTTGAGTAATGTTGCTACTTTTTTTCTCGCAGCTTCCACTGCTGAGCGAACTTCACGTCCGAAAGCATGAATTGAAGAAGGATTTCCAAATTGATTTCTCAATACTGGGATCATAGTTTCTACAACATCAGGATGTATCGCCGTTGTAGCAGCATTGTCAAGATAAACTTTCATGGTTTGGGATTATTTGATGGAAGTTAATATGTCTTTTATATCAGAGATGATTTTTTCAGCGAGATTATTAGCAGTAGTCATTGATTGACTTTCCGAATAAATTCTAATGATTGGCTCAGTGTTCGACTTACGAAGATGCACCCACTCTTTATCGAATTCAATCTTCACTCCATCAACAATATTGATCGGTTGCTTCGCGTATTTTGTGCGGATATTCTCGAGAATCAAGTCAACATTAATTTCAGGTGTTAACTCGATTTTATTTTTTGAAATAAAATAATCTGGATAAGAGGCTCTTAGCATTGAACAACTCTTTCCGTATTTAGCAAGATGAGTCAAAAACAATGCAATACCTGCTAACGCATCGCGACCGTAATGCAACTCAGGAAGAATTACTCCTCCATTTCCTTCGCCACCAATCACTGCGTTAGTAGCTTTCATCATCTCAACTACATTAACCTCACCTACTGCTGCTGCAGAATGCTTTCCGCCATGCTTTTCAGTAACATCACGCAATGCTCTTGTTGACGATAAATTCGAAACTGTATTTCCTTTCTTATGCTGAAGAATAAAATCAGCAATCGATACCAATGTATATTCTTCGCCAAACATTTCTCCGTCTTCGCAAACAATTGCTAAACGATCTACATCCGGATCTACTACTAATCCTAAGTGCGCACCTCTCTTAACCACTTCTTTAGAAATTTCTGTTAAGTGTTCAGGTAATGGCTCGGGGTTGTGAGGAAACTGTCCGTCAGGTGTACAAAACAACTCAATCACTTCAGATACTCCCAATGCTTTTAAAAGAGCAGGCACTGCAATTCCTCCAGTTGAATTTACACAGTCAATAGCTACTTTGAAATTTTTAGCAGCAATAGCCTTGCGATCAACATAAGGTAATGCAAGGATTGATTCAATATGTCTTGCGATTGATAATTGATCAAGTGAAACTTGTCCGAGTTTATTTACATCAGCAAAAACGACCTCATCACTTTCTGCAATTCTTAATAATTCTGTTCCGTCATTTGCCGAAATAAATTCTCCTTTTTCGTTTAACAACTTCAACGCATTCCATTGTTTCGGATTGTGGCTGGCAGTTAAAATAATTCCGCCTTGCGCCTCATGATATGGAACTGCCATCTCTACCGTAGGAGTAGTTGATAATCCTGTATCAATCACATCGATTCCTAAACTGCACAAAGTAGAAACGACTAATCCGGAAACCATTTCTCCGGAAATGCGTGCATCGCGACCAATAACTACTTTACAACGAACTCCGGGATTTCGCATAGTTAACCATGCGCCATATGCTGATGAAAATTTTATGATGTCGACAGGAGTTAATGCATCCCCCGGCTTACCACCAATGGTACCGCGAATTCCTGATATTGATTTTATAAGCGTCATTACTTTACTCCGATTCTATTTAATTTAATTTTATTTGTACTGATTTTAAGAGGCGCAAATATACGCTTTTCAGAGGTACAGAACTAAAAAAACTTATTGGAATAGCATTTCCCTGAAAATAAAAAAGCCGGCATTTCACCGGCTTCATCTTTTTTTAATCGACTTTAATGGTATGTCCCATTTTATCGCGCTTGGTTTGCAAATAAAAGTGGTTGTGAACATTTGAATGTACTTCTAACGATACTTGTTCTACAATTTCTAGTCCGTAGCCAATTAATCCTACGCGTTTTGTCGGATTATTTGTCATTAGCTTCATTTTTGTAATACCAAGATCACGTATTATCTGTGCTCCTACTCCATAGTCGCGTTCGTCCATTTTAAATCCTAGTTGAAGATTGGCTTCCACAGTGTCTAAACCTTCTTCTTGAAGCTTGTAGGCTTTCAACTTATTTAAAAGACCGATGCCTCTTCCTTCTTGGTTCATATAGACAATAACTCCTTTGCCTTCTTTTTCAATTATCTGCATTGCTTTATGCAACTGCGGACCACAATCGCAGCGACATGATCCGAAAATATCACCAGTAATACAAGAAGAGTGTACCCTAACTAATACAGGTTCTTCTTTCTCCCATGTACCTTTTACTAATGCAAGATGCTCTTGTAGAGTATTAGTTTGTGTATATGCTACTAACCTAAAATTTCCGTATTCCGTTGGCATGTCTACTTCTACTTTACGATCAATCAATGATTCATGCTCTAATCGGTACTTAATTAGTTGTTCAATTGACACGATTTTCATTGAAAACTTCTTGGCAATTTCTAATAATTCAGGAAGACGAGCCATACTGCCATCTTCATTCATTATTTCAACTATTGTTCCTGAAGGTTGAAAACCGGCAATTCGAGCCATATCCATCGAAGCTTCAGTATGTCCCGCGCGACGAATAACGCCACCCGTTTTAGCTCTTAATGGGAATATATGTCCAGGGCGACCTAAATCTTCAGGCTTTGTATCCTTATTGATTAAAGCTAAAATTGTTTTAGATCGATCAGAGGCAGAAATACCTGTTGTGCAGCCATGTCCTAATAAATCAACGGATACAGTAAAAGCTGTCTCATGCGAGGCAGTATTATTGTTTACCATCATCGGAAGATTCAACTCTTGACATCTTTCCTCTGACAGAGACACGCAAATTAATCCGCGACCATGTGTTGCCATAAAGTTGATTACTTCTGGTGTGGCACATTCTGAAGCAACAAGAAAATCTCCTTCATTTTCACGGTCCTCATCATCAACAACAATCACAATTTTTCCATTGCGAATATCCTCTAATGCCTCTTCTATGGTATTTAAAACACTATTTGTATTCATGGGGAGATTTTTTTTCTTTTTTGAGATACTGCAAAGTTACTGAATCCTTTTGCGGCATCCTCGTTTTATTATGATTTTCGACAGTCCTCGAAACATTTTCTCGATTTTCTTACAATCGATTTTAGCGACGAGAAATTTAATTTACAGAGGTAACATTCAGTAGTCGTGCAAAGTTTTCGCCATATTTTAAGCGATTTACAACTGCCTGACTTACAGTTGTAAGTAAATATGAAAAAAGGGTAACCTTAGTAGATCATGCCCGTTTAACTTCGATATAAAACCTAGAGTGATTAAGGTTTTCGTTCTTAAAAGAGCATTTAAAAAGCAAAAACAATAGGGTTTTGTTTGGTTTAGGTTGATGTCAGGTATGGGCTGCCCCGTAAGGCAGCCCAGGCTGACTAAATCAAATATTCTCTATGACGATATTGCCCCGTAAGGCATAACACATGGTTTTGGTGTTTTTAGGTTGATTGTCAGATAAGGAGTAACCCCGTAAGGTTACTCCGGACTGACTCCTCCAAATCCGGTGTGAGAAGAATGGTTAGCTTTTCTGGTTGATTGTCAGTTCGTAAGCAGCCCCGTAAGGCTGCAAGAACTGACTTTTTTCATTTTAAGCCGTTTGTGCTTTCTTCTTTAAGTTCAATATTGAAAAATCAGAATCTTCTTTCTTTATAGTATTGGATAAACATCCTAATCCGTCGATTGTCATTTCTACTACATCGCCTGCTTGCAACCATTGCACAGGATAATTCGGATCATTGAGTTTACCGGTTCCATTCAATTCAAGGAAACATCCCGTACCAACAGTACCGCTACCGATTACATCTCCCGGGAAAATATCTGCTCCATAAGCGCAACGTTCAACGATTTCGGCGAATGTCCAATCCATATCCCCCATATTGCCCTCACTAACTTGAATACCGTTCACGGTACAAGTCATTCGCAAGTTGTAATTATTCCCTTCATGTCCAGGTTTAGCCGAAATAAGATAAGGAGCTAATTCATCGGGTGTTACCATATATGGTCCGATAACAGTTGAAAAATCCTTCCCTTTAGCAGGACCGAGATTCAACTTCATTTCCTCCATTTGAAGCAAACGAGCACTCATATCATTCATAATCATATATCCTGCAATATATGCATCAGCGTCTTTTGCCTTAACGTTTCTTCCGCGCTTACCAATTACGATAGCACCTTCTAATTCGAAATCGAGCTGACGGAAATGATCTGGCATGCAGTAAATATCACCAGGACCTTGAATAGCATTATGATTTGTAAAATAGAAAATTGGGTATTCATCAAATTCAGCGATCATTTCAACTCCGCGGTTGCGGCGAGCTGCAGCCACATGTTGACGGAAAGCATATCCGTCGCGGCAAGAAGTAGGCTGAGGAACAGGGGCTAGCACTTCAATTTCACTCCATGAAAATGAAGCAGAATTCACCTCCCCGGCTTTAATTTTAGACTCTACAGCTTTCGCTTGATCCATTGCAGCCTCCTCACCTTCAAGCAATTCGCGCATGGAAAAAGGAACAGAAAGTCCTAGAGCTTTTCCAGCTTCTTGATAAGGATAAATTTTATCGTTCACGTAAATCCCTACTGCGGGACCACCTTTGTATTTAAAGCTAACTAATTTCATGATGATTCTAATTTGGTTACAAAAGTAGCCAATGGTTAAATTTGCAACACCCAAATTGCAAAAGATATTTCCGATCTTGTGCACCCAAACCTCAAATTACGATGCCTCAGTATCATTCTCAAGGAAGTTTTCCGAAAAAACGCCATACCCAGTTCCGTAAACCGGACGGAAAATTATATTCGGAAGAATTAGTATCCACTCACGGATTTTCGAATGTATATTCATTAATATACCATTGCCATCCACCAACATTAGTAAAATCGGTAGGTGAGCCATTTTCAAGAGAGCCGAAAGTTGCATTTCAAAGATTCCTTCGCCACCAAAGTTTCCAAGGATTTCAGGTAAAACCTGAAGAAGATTATATAGAAAGTAAAAAGGCCGTTTTAGTAAATAACGACCTCCATATTTCGCTGGCGGCACCCAAAAAATCAATCACCGAATATTTCTTAAAAAACGCCGATGCCGATGAAGTAATATTCGTGCATCAAGGCACAGGAGTGTTAAAAACCATTTATGGTGACATAGAATTCGGTTACGGCGACTATTTGGTAATTCCGAGAGGAACCATTTTTCAACTGCATTTCAATGACGAAAACAATAGGCTATTTATTGTTGATTCTTTTACTGCTATTGAGTTCCCTAAACGATACATGAATGCCTATGGGCAATTTGAAGAACACTCTCCTTTCTGTGAGCGAGACATTCGTAAACCACAGAATATGAAGACGTTCGATGAAGAAGGAGAATTCAGAGTGATGATAAAAAAGCAAGGAATCGTTTACCCATATACATATGCAACGCATCCATTTGATGCGATTGGATGGGACGGGAACCTATACCCTTATGCATTCAATATCAGTGACTTTGAACCAATAACTGGCCGCCTTCATATGCCACCACCGATTCATCAAACATTTGAAGCCCATAATTTCGTAATCTGTTCGTTCGTGCCGAGGATGTACGACTATCACCCTCAAGCAATTCCGGCGCCATATAACCACTCAAATGTAGATTCAGACGAAGTGCTTTACTATGTTGACGGTGACTTTATGAGCAGAAAATCGGTAACCAAAGGGCAGATAACGTTACATCCTGCCGGAATTCCTCACGGGCCACATCCCGGAACGGTAGAAAAGAGTATTGGAGCAAAAGAAACGCATGAATTAGCAGTGATGGTTGACACTTTTAAACCATTATGGCTCACAGAAGAAGGCTTAAAAATTATGTCGGACGATTATTACAAATCGTGGATTTCATAAAACAAAGACAAAAAGTTCATTCGGCATTGCTCATAACGAGGTGATTAGATAATAATCACCTCGTTTTATTTTGGATTTATTCGAGAATAAACTCGTTTAAACGCACTAATATTACATTAAATTGTAATTTGTTGAAAATTCCAATTAAAAATCGGCTTTCATTTTCAAAACGAAAGTATTATTTTCTTATTTTTGAAACTTCCTGTGACAAATACACAACAAAACTCAACTGAAAAACCAAATAATTACCTTATGAAACGACTGATCTTTACGCTTTTACTAATCGTCAATGCTACGATGTTGAAGGCGCAGTTCACGGAAAACTTCGATGGACCGGGGCCTTACGGTTTGACCTCCTCCGGTACTCCGGGTTGGAGTCTTGACGCCAATTATTCAACTAGTAGCCCAAACAGCTACAAAGGAGAATATAATGCGGGAGGTACTGTTTACTTAACAAGTAACAGCTTCAGCACTGTAGGAAACAGCTACGTAGTGTTAAACTTCAAGCAAATCTGTAAAATTGAATTCGTAGACACTGCGAAAATCGAAGTATCTATTGATGGTGGAACAACTTGGACACAAGTTACATCTATTAACAGTACTTACCTTGGTTCGGGTGACTTCGCAAATCAATATGACCGATTCAGTGAGCTCTCTTACGGGATTTGGGCTCCGGGATCAACCACAGCTCCTGCAGCAAACTGGTGGCAAACTGAAGGCTTTGACATTTCGTTATTAGCTCAAAATGCTCCGGATGTGAGAATTCGATTTGTTTTAACTGACTTCTTAAGTAACAATGGATTAGCGGGACGTTATGGGTGGTTATTAGATGACATTGCTGTTGTTGCCTCTCCATGCGAGTTAATTCCTCCAACGGTAACTCCTCAAATCGGATTCCCGATCTGGCAAAATACAGTTTATAACTTAGGGCCATATGATGTTTACATCCATGGTGTTGACAACTCTCCTACTCCAATTCAATTTATGGGAGAAGTTTACTATTCTGTAAATGGTGGAACATACAACGGATTAGGTGGATCTTTCCAATTATATCCTGATACTACTTGGTATGCACAATTACCTCCGGCTGACTCAGTAAATGAAACAATTTGCTGGTATGCTGAATTATATGACGGTTGTGGTAATATCGGACAAACAGATACCTTCTGCTTTACAACAAGTGATGGTGCAAGTATTCCTTTCTGCGATGACTTCGAAAATCCATCAGGATCTTTACAATTGTGGACATTTAATACAGTTGCAGGTACAGGATGGGATATTGGGAATACTGCTATTGTTACTCCTCACGGTGGAACTAATGTATTAGGAGTTCCCCTTACAGGTACGTATTTAGATAACAGCGAATCTTATGTAATGACTCCAATTTGGGACTTCTCTGGTGTTACATTAGCAAATTTGAAATTCTGGCAAGTAACTAACTTAGAAAACAACTATGATGGTGTAGTTTTAGAATACACATCTAACCCTACTGATCCAACACCTACTTGGACAACCATTGGTACTCAAAATGACCCAAATGGGGTTAATTGGTACAATGGAACAATTTCAGCCGGTGCAATTGATGCTTGGACAAGTGATGTTAATGGAACAAATTGGATAAAATCAACTTACAAACTTGGTACTGTTCCGGGACTAGCGGGTTCATTAACTGCTCAATTCCGTTTCAAATTCACAACAGATATTTCAGTAGAACGATTAGGATTCTTCGTTGATGATTTCTGTATTACAATTCCTTGTGCAGAAGACATGGGAATCAATTCGTTGATTTCTCCATTAAATGGTACAGGTATTCCGGCTGGACAAGCTGCTAACATTAATTTACTTTTAGAGAATTACGGATTATCTGCTCAATCAACGTTTAACGTTGTATATCAACTTAACAGTAATGCTCCAGTTGTTACTCCTTACGTTGGTACAGTTAACCCGGGTGCTCAAGTAAACTACAATGTAACTGGTATAACTGCTCCAACAGGACCATTTACAGTATGTATGTGGACAGATATTGCTAATGATTGCGACCATACAAATGACAGTGTTTGTGTTAATTTATATGGAGTACCTACTTTCCCTGCACCATACTGCGATGATTTCGAAAGCGGTGCATTAGGATGGCAAGCTAACGTGGCTCCTACAGCTAATCCTGCTGACATTTGGGAATTAGGAACACCAATAACAGGTGCACCTACGAATGCAAACTCAGGAGTAAACATATGGGATGTGAACTTAACTGCCGCATACGGACAAAATGATGAAACATACCTTTATTCACCTTATATCGATTGTAGCAATATTACTACAGGAGAATTAAAATTTGCCTTATTCTACGATTCAGAATTAAATTGGGATGGAGTTTATATGGAATACACTGCAGATGGTGGTGTAACTTGGAACAAAATTCCAATCGATCCTAATTGCGGAAAAAACTGGTATATCGGTAATATGAATAGTGCAAACACTGATGGATGGAATGGAGCAAATTCAGGATGGATTTATCCTAGCTATAAATTATGTTGTTTAGGCAATGTACTTTCTAATCCTACACCGGTACAATTCCGATTTGTATTTACTTCAGATGGTATAATTCAATACGTGGGTGGTGCTGCTATCGATGATTTCTGTATTACAGGAACAAATGGTGATGATGCAGGATGTGTAGCTGTAAATAATGGCGGTCCTACTAATTTCCCTAGTGGAACTGCAGTAATATTAACTGCAACATTGTCGAACTCAAGTGCTGTAAATACTTTAACAAGCATTCCTGTTTCTTACTTGACTTCTGATGGTCAGTCTGGTTCATTTATTTGGACAGGTAACTTAGCTCCATGTAGTACTGTTGACATTACATTACCTCCAGTTACTGTTCCTGTAGGACCAATGGATATTTGTGTATGGACTGCATTAGTTGGTGACGTAAACACAGCGAACGATACTTCTTGTGCTACAATTTATGGTCAACCAACTATTACACCTACATACACTAACTATTACACTGACAATTTTGAATCAGGTAATGTAGGTTGGGCTCCAGCAACTGATCCTGCAGCAGCTGGAACTAGTGTTTGGGAATTTGGAACACCTAACTATAATGTTACAACAGGTGCTTACTCTCCTGTAACAGCATGGGACGTTAACCTAAATTCAGCTGTAACGCCAAATACATTAACTTACCTGTACACTCCTTACTTCGATTTATCGAATGCAGTAGGAGCTACAATTAAATTCTGGCAAAATCGCGCAATCGGAATCTTCGGACCTGAATTACACTTACAATATTGCTTAAACAATTCAAATACTTGGTCTGACTTACTTCCTGCTGCAACTACAGATGTTACAAACTGGTTTAATAATGGAAACTTCTGGGATGATGCAAATGGTCAATGGCAACAATCGGTACTTAAAAATATCGAAAATGCTACTAATGGTGGAGTACCTCCATCTTTAATCCAATTCAGATTTACATTAGATAACCAATTTGGAACTAATGATGGAGTTTCTATCGACAACTTTGAGTTATTTGTGCCAATTCCTTTAAGTGTTACTCCTCTTGTTGTAACTAGCACAGTTCAAAATTCATTGTTATTCCCTGGTCAAGGTGTTAACTTCTCAGGAAATATTAAAAACAATGGTGTAATCACTGTAAATAACCACATGGCAGTATTGACAATTGATGGTGTTGTTGCAAGCTCTGACTTCATAGACTATACTTCAATCGGCGGATTACAACCTGACAGTGCTAAAGTGCATGCATTCTCAACTAACTGGATTGCAATCCCTGGATACCACGAAGTTTGTGTTTACACTTACGATCCAAATAATCAAACGGATAACTATCAATTAGACGATACTACTTGTGCTACTGTTTTAGTATTTGACTCTGTAACTACTAGCCAACTTCCTTTCTGTACAGGATTTGAAAGCGGTTCTCAATGGGTAACGGCAAACTCTGATTCTTATGCTAGTCAAGATTCTTGGCAAACAGGTAATCCATCAAAACCAACACTTAGTGGAACACACAATGGTAATGTTGCATGGGCAACTAACTTAACAAGTAACTACGCTAACAAAGATTCTGCGGGGTTATTCTCTTCATTAATTCGTGTTGAAGAAGGTCATTGTTATAAGTTAGAATTCTGGCAACGTTACAAAATGGAATACGGTGCTGATGGTGGTGCAGTTGATTATTCAGTTGACTATGGTAATAGCTGGAACCGTGTAGATTTCACAGGTACTCCAAATATTCAATTGTACGGATTTAGCCCTAACTATACTTATGTAACTGCATTAGATCCTAACAACCCTACTGGATTAGGATTTACTGGATACAGAAATAGCTGGTTTAAAACTGAAAAAACACTTCGTCCAGATGCTAATGCTCAGTTGATCGTTAGATGGAAATTTGCTTCTGACTTCTCTGCAGTTGACGAAGGATGGGTAATTGATGACGTTTGCTTCACTGACTTAGGTCTTTGCACTCCATTAGGAGTTAACGAATTTGCTCAAAACAACTTCGGATTAAGCCAAAACTATCCTAACCCTTCTTATTCAGCTACATCAATTGATTATGTAATCCCTGAATTCGGTACAGTTAAATTAACTGTTACTGATCTTCTAGGACAAACGATCGCTGTTCTTGCTGATGGTAACGAAGGTGCTGGCTTACATACTGTATCTATCAATACGAATGATCTTGCTGCCGGAATGTATATCTATACATTAAACTACAATGGAGAGCAAATCACTAAACGTATGATCGTTACGAAATAATTAAAATCTTCATTTCTAAAACAGCCCCGCCAAAAACGGGGCTGTTTTATTTTTGTACCGTACCTTTACATTATGAAAAATCTATTTCTACTCCTTTTTTATGCCTTATTCTCTGCTAACGCTAATGCAGAATTTTTAAAAGATTATGAAGCTTTAAGAAATACTAAGAATTTTAATGAACCTCACATTGTTGCTTATTGCGATTCATTTACAAATAAAGGTGGAGGCATATTTGTCTGGAAGCAATACGATAATTCGGATGCCGTTTGGGGACTAATTATTCCAAGTAACTCAGAAGCTAAAGGCAATTGGATTCGGCAAGATCAACAAACATTAAATCCCGATTGGTTTGGAGCAACCAATATCAAATTAACTGTTGCTGGATTACCTCCTACCTTCAGAAATTTAGGATACTCAGAAGAGATTATTCGTAGTCGATATTTGACTCTCATCCCCGATATATCACTTGATGACACTCCTGATTGGGCGGCACTTCAAATGGCATGTAAACTGCAAGAGAAAGGATGGCTGTCTGTCACGCTAAACCCAAAAGATTATTATATCAATCGTACTATCCGACTCCCAGAAACTACTCGTCCGAGTTTCGAATATCATTTCCAATTAGAAGGAAACGGAGCATGGCTATATTCAACCAACAAAACAGGATTTCCTTTTCTATATACAATGCCTAAAAATCAAAAGATGAGTCAGGATGTTTTTTGCTCTCGTAGATTCAATATTCGTAATCTAAGTATTAAAGGAAATGCTGGAAAGGGAAATGGTGCTGTTGGAATTGCGATTGGAGGAACATTTCATAGCTTATTAGAAAATATCCAACTGATGAGTCTCGATACAGGTATTGTACTTCGACATGCTATGAGCACCGAAATCTATCGTTGCAATGCTGTAAACAATTATTTTATCTCTTATTATATTGGCTGCGGCAAAGATGTTTGGGAAGGAGCTACTCCTTCTAAAAGCGGAAGTAATCAAAGCAGAGTAATCGCATCAAGAACGTTCCCTTCAGATCAACAATACGCTGGAGTTGTAATAGACCAAAGCAGCGAATGTAGAGTGGTTGATTTCACACTCGATGGAGGATCAAATCGAAATGTATCTTATGGAGTAATCATTAATACAGGTGGAACATCAACAGTGAAAGATGGATATGTAGAAGGAATCCACGGAGAGACATTTTGCGATAGCGCATTAATCAAATTCAGAGGAAATGGTGCTTCCATATTTACTGCTAAAGATCTATATGTGCAGATGAAAGGTGTGATTGTTGAACTCGATGCAATGAATAATGTGGCTCAAGTAAATATTTCAAATGTTACATACCTCCCACCTGGAAGTACTTTTGCTAATAAAGGAAATGGCGCATGGGACTTCACCAATGTCTTCGGTAAACAACAAATCCCACTCTGGAAAACTGAAAAAGGATTTAGTATGCCAGGAAAAGGAAAAGTTAGAAACACAGTTAAGTTGATGTAATAATTTTAATTTATTTCCTGATTTTCCCTAGTATAAAAACAAACGCAAGCGAAAACAAAAAATTAGCAATAATCACGATGATTATTGATCCATAGACATCCGCTTTTATTCCTGCGTAGTAGCAGATTCCCGATACAATCGCAACCGGCGCTTCAAGCATAGCTGTTATTGCACGAATAGGTTTAGGAAGATATTCATGAACGTAATAAAAGCCTGTCAAGAAAAGTGAAATGATGACCGCTTTTAAAACGATAAAATTTATGTTATTGATTTTTTGATTCGACATATTGCTCCTTCAATTCAAAGCTATCATTTTAATTTGATTTATCTAACTCAATCCGTTCAAATTAAAACTTTAATTATATCAAGCATTGAATAGTTTCTATTGCCAATAAAAAAAGGTTGCTCTATTTGAACAACCTCTTGGTGGAGAATATCGGAGTCGAACCGATGACCTCTTGCATGCCATGCAAACGCTCTAGCCAGCTGAGCTAATCCCCCTTATTTTTGCGTTCAACTAGTCGTTGGTTGCCTTGCAAACTTAAACTAAATTATCGTAAAGGACTTGCTTGTTATATGTCATCTTCACTTTGCCTTCAAATGCGCTATCGATAAATGGCGTGTTGCGTGATTTTGATTTGATATCACTCTTTCCAAAAATATATTTCTCGTCAGGATTGAAAATCGTGAAATTCGCTACTGCTCCTTCTGCAATCGATGGAATTTCTAGTCCTAATATTTCTCTCGGATTTATCGCCATCAATTTTGCTGTAAACTCCGGCGACATCTTTCCTTCCATCGCCTTCTTCACAACCGAATAAGTCGATTCTAATCCGATCATTCCATAAGCTGCATAATCGAATTCTACGTCTTTCGATTCAATGTCTTCAGGCGAATGATCACTTACTACCACATCTATTGTTCCATCAGCAATTGCTTCACATAATAGTTCTCTATCACTAATCGAACGTAATGGTGGTTTCACTTTATAGTTCGAATCAAATCCTTCTAAACTGCTATCATCAAGTAATAAATGATATGCATAGGCTTCTGCTGTTATCGGCAAACCCATTTTTTTGGCCATACGCACAACTTCTATTGCTTCAGCAGTACTTATGCCAGAAACATGTAAAGGTTGTCCTGTATGCTCCATTAATCGCACATCGCGTTCAAGCATTACTGCTTCTGCAAACGATGGTGAACCTTTAAATCCTAATGTAGTTGTTACTGTACTTTCATTGGCTAATGGTTCTCCTGTTATTGCAGGATCATCAGCGTAAGCAATTAATTTGGTTCCGATATTTCCGGCATATTGCAACGCACGCATCATTAATCCGCTGTTGGTAATCGCTCGCTTATCATCAGTGAATATTACCGCCCCTCCTTGCTTCATGTCGAACATCTCGGCAAGGTCTTTCCCTTCGCGGTTAACAGTAATACTTCCTGCTGTAAAAACTTCTACGGGAAAACTCTTTGATTTATTTAAAACGTATTCAACATCTGATCGCGTTTGTATTGCAGGCTTTACCGATGGCATTATTAACACTCCCGTAAATCCTCCTCTCGCAGCAGATTGTTGTCCGCTAACAATCGTTTCTTTTTGTTCGTATCCTGGCTCTCTGAAATTTACTTTCATATCGAACCAACCTGGCGACAAATAACATCCTTTTCCATTCTTTTCTTCAACACCCGCTGGTATATCAGCATCCGACATTTTCGTTGCAATCTTTGCGAACTTTCCGTCTTTCACTAATACATCAACTAATTTTCCGTTGAGGGCTGAATTTGGATCAGCTATGGTCACTTGACGAATTAAAAGATTCATGATGTTTTCCAATAACGTAAGATTAATGTTTCAGCAAGTAAGAATAACAACACTAGAATTATACAATACTTCCAGAGCGAAATTCCTTCTGCCAGTTGATTCAATGTTTTTGTTAAGTCTGCAGCAGTAGGCTTATAGTAATTCATACTTCCTATGCGTGCCGACTTACCCTTTTCTTGCAATGTAGCTTCATCAGAAAACTGCATTACCGATTCTTTACGATTATAGTTGAACGAAAGTGTCGCAATATTCTTTCCGCTAACTGCTAAATCATATTGTCCTGCAACAGGTATTTGGTCGTTTGCATTTATAGCAATTCCTCCCGGCAATACTCGATGCATCGGAA
>JAHEYP010000061.1 GCA_023251535.1 Bacteroidota bacterium | reverse complement strand
AAAAAAAAATCCCGCCTTTCAGCGGGATCTTCTTAATTATTTTTTAACCTCACGGCCTTTAACTACTTTGCCGTTCTTCATCCAATCAGGTGCTCCCCAGAACATATTCTTTCTGTATCCACCTTCATGGTAAGTAACTAATCTTCCTTGCTTCTTAAGTGAAGCTAAAAGAACTGAAATTTTCTTCGCGAAATCAACACGATCAACTTCAGGGTATTTCTTCATTAACGCAACTACGATATCACGATTGTGAACGAAGCGGCGTTGTGCAATAACTGTATCAAATAAAGTTTGAGTAAGGTTGCCATGGAATTGAGCACGTGAACCGATAGGACGACCACGTTTACCTTTACCTTTTACTTTTCTGATAATTGCTTTTAAATTAATATCGGCTTTCGCTGGTCTCCCAGGACCGCGACTTTCGTTTGAACCACTAACGTATTCAGTAGGGTCCAACTTAGCAGAATTTAGAATTTTAATAGCAGTATCAATTGCGATAATACTGCGTTCAAACTCGGCTTTCAACTGCTTTTTTCCGGTTTCCAGCTCCTTTAAAAGGGCTTTCACTCCAAGTGTTTGAGTTGTCATTTTAATAAAATATTAGTTCGTTACCACTACAAAGATGTGAATTATTTTAATACACAAATGTCATGCAATTATAAAATTCATAAAAAATACAGGGGCAAACATCGTAAAATCAGCCTATTTCCCTATTAATTGCCATTTGCAGGGCTTGAAATTTTCTTTTTCCGCTTCAAAGATTCTTTAAATTTCCTTGTTAATTCCTTAAAACTATTGAATTCTTGTCGATAGAAAATACCCACCCCTTGCGTATAAGGCGAGTTAATATTATTAATTAGCGAGTTATTGTTCGATCTATTAAACGCTTTTAGTCGTATACGCCCGTCTTTATTGGCTTTTACTTCCACGTTAAAATCACCCACCAAGTTACTAGTATTTTGCCCTTTTACCGCCGATGATGTTCCCCCACTAACGTCAATCACCACCCTATCGTTTAATATCGATGTTTGAACCCCTACTTCGAATTGCTCGGTGGTAATTTCATCTCCGGGATTATAACTCACATTTACGTTGAACTGGTTGCTGATCTGTGATGCCCAATTGCTCAGCTGATTACTTAGTAATTCATAAGCATTTGAGCCCACCACTCCTCCTGAACTCACCGATCCACGGTCGCTCAATGCACTCGGTGTGGTAAATCGTCGAGCAATAATTAAAGCCATCGCCTGACGGTATTTCTCTTCTTCTGTGTTAATCAATTTACTGATCTGAGTCTCTACGGTAGGATCTACGTTTTGAACCTTGATATCGAAGGCGATATTCGGATTGAAGAGTTTATCGGTAAGGCGAAGCTGCAGATTCACCGGGACGCTTTTCTTGAATGTACTATCTTGGAAAAGGTCGTATAATCCAGCTTTAGTTTTGTAAATGGCACTGATATTTATATTGGCATCATAAGGATCGCCATTCCACCTAATAAACCCTCCTCGCTCTATCTGGAATGGCTTATTGATTACATTCTGCATGGTGAAGAGGTATTTTCCCGATTCAATTTCGTAGTTACCGAACATTTTCAAATCCTCTGCTGGGCTAATCGTCATCGTTAAATTCCCTTTCCCATTTCCTTCAATAACGTCACCAATCTTCGAGTCGAACACCAGATACATATAGGCATCGGTGGTCATTTCGAAGTCCATGTTAAGTTCGATTCCACTAAAATCTGGACCATTATCTTTTTCAGTTTTGGCAATGGAATCGCTGCTCACAAACGTGATAAAGTTACTCTTACTTACCTCTTCAGGATTATTCAACGGAATGTAAATACGTGTACCCTTCTCCGATTTCAACCCGATATTCATCGTGATATAATCGAGATATCCTTTAATGCTTAACGTCCCAGAAGCATATGCAACTCCATAGTACAAATCGTTATCCGCCGGAGTAGTATTCAGCACTTGCGCATTTTTGGCGTTGATATCGATATCGAAATACCAATTGGTAAGGTTATCATGAAATATCTTTCCGCTAACGGTCGATTTATTCCCTTTTATATCATTTAGCGTCACCTTATTAAAGCTAATATACTTGGGCGTTAACTCGACTTCCGTTGAGAAGCTGTACGATGTTTTGAGGTAATCAACCATGAAGTTGGCCTTCTGTAAAATAGCTTTTCCAGTAAGCAAAGGTTTCTTAGCAGTTCCTGTTAACATCAAGTTTGCACTCGCTATACCACTGATATTCGAGGCTAATCCCTCGAGATAGTGACTAAACGATTGCAAGTAGGTCTTCTGCAAATCGATTTTAAAATTCAACTCATCGTCTTTCTCTTTAATGAGATACTGACCAATTACCGAGATATTTTTATCGCCTCCTCGAGTTACAATTGCATTCACATCTACCACTCCGTCTTTTCCGTTAAAGTTCGACGTTAGTGTTGCATCTCCTAAAGTATCGTTGTACCATCGTAGGGTTTCAATTTGAAGATCGGCGGTGATAGCAGGACGTTTTAACAGCGAGGATATTCGAGCAGTACCATTTGTCTTTCCGCCAATGTTTATATCGTATAACTTCAATAAATCATTCAGGTTTCCTGATTCAAAATCTTTGAATTCTACCATCATCTTTCCCGAAGTATCTTTCGACGCTATACCTTCTAGATTAAGATGCTGCACCCCACTTGCTAAATTGATATCATTCAACAAAACACCGCTTGAATCAATCAAGATGTAGTTATGTTCATCGATGGTCCAATCTTGTCCGTCGAGTCGTAAAATTTCAGGCACTAATTTTATTGTTGTATAGCCGGTTTGAAGGAATTGAGTATCGAAGCGAACTTTAGCTTGCGATTTCAAACTATCAGCTCCTTCTAAGCTCATGGTAATACTAGCAGTATCGTGACGAGTAATTCCGTTTAGCTTTAAATTGTCAATTGTTAACTCATCGGCAAACGAAATCTCTTGAATGCTTGTACGTAAATCGAGTCCGTTAGTACCCGTAGTTCCTGCAATATTGATATTACTGAAATTTGCAGTTTCGATCCCGATTTGATCAGACTTAAACAACAAAGAGAAATTATCGGTATTAGAATTAATTGCTCCCTCAACGGTAGTTCCTTTAGCAATTGATAGTGTAGGATAGAAAATATCGAACAATTGCTGCGTACGTTTCACTTCAGCTCGGAACGTAATATCTTGATCTTTTGGCACCACTTTCGGCGCTTTGAAAGTCGCTGGAATATATTTCGAGAATATCTGTCTGGTGGCAGCAGGTAAATCGGTGAGTGTATATTTCCCCACCACTTGAGCATCAGCGAAATCAGATTCAAAATTCAACTCGCGTCGTTCTTCAATCTTCGATTCTAAAAACACTCTATCACTGCGCACTTCTTTATCATTCTCACGATAAACTACATCTTCCAGTTGAATTGTTCCTTGAGCATTGTCGATATTATTACCCATCATATTGATGGCCACTTCAGCCGAAAATTCAGCCGAATGATCACGCTTCAATAAATTCAACTTCGCTAAACGTGCTTTACGAATCGACGAATTGAAATTATAAATTGGTAATTCGGGACGCAAATCAACTTCACCTTCAAAGTCCATATCGAGGTTAGGATCAGATACAGCGATCTCTCCCGTAAACAACTTCTTCGCAAGATGTCCGTTGAGGCGAATATTACTATAATTATATTTATATAATTGAATTTGGCTTACCTCACCTTCTAAATTCGCTTCTATGTTATTCAACTCGAATCCGTGTCCATCGACTTTCGTTTTCAAGCTCACCTTACCTAAATCGGGATTAAGGTTCCATAGCTTACCCATATCGAAATCGAATAAAGTCAACTTACCAGAATAACTCGTTTTACGATCTACTGGATCGATCTTCAAGTTAATATCCGATGATACGAATCCCAGTTCAGTAGTCGTATTTCCGTACGCTACGAAGTCATTATAGAACCCATTGAACTTGCCCTTAAAGTGCACTACCCCCAATGAAGATAAATTATCGGGAAGCTTAACCAATTGCAAGCTATCGAAAGGATATGCGGGTAAAGTTTCGATCTGCTCCTTCTTCAAGCATAAATCGGCAACATCCAACTCCATGTACGTCTCGTCGAAATTCGGAAGTCCTGTCATTGATGCGTTACCCTTGAAATAGAGATCATCGGAATATCGCAAAGAAAGATCCTTCACCTTAAAACGATCGACAGTACCTCGAGCGCTGCCACTGAAAACGAGTGTACGATCGATATGAAATAACTCCTCAGCAAAATATTGCAGATCTGTAAATGAAAGTTTACTCTCAGTAAAATCGCCTTTCCATCGAACCTTTTCAATAAAATCTTCGAAATCGCTAAAATGCTCATAATCGAATTTTGCATTGGCCGCTACATCACTATAAGGCGAACGAATTTTCATCTTGTTTATCGTCATGCTACCAGGAACAACATGCAAGTCACCTGAGAATGAATTCAACACAAATCCCGTTTTCTCAACGCACGACAACTTCTCGATTGTAAAATCAACAGTATCAGCCACCGGAACAAGATCGGTAATATGCAAATTCAGCTTTGTGAGTTTCACATCATCCCAATCGATTCGTCGATGCTTCGTGATAGGATACTTCTCATCGCGATAAGTCAAGGTATTATTCTGCAACTTCACATTCTCTACTTTAACTGCCCAAGGATGCTTTGAAGGAGTAGTATCGGAGTCGGAAGGCGAGAAATAGTGAATGATGAAATCGAGATTATACTCGCGAGGTGTTTTATAGTGAACGATGCCGATGCGGGCATTATTGATGTTTGCTTCATGGATAAACAGCTGACGTTTAGACAAGCTGATACGCGACAAAGAAACGGTCAATTCAGGAGCAAAGAGCAAAGTATCCTTGCGTTGATCGGCAATAAACACATCTGTTAAGGCGATACTTTTAAAAAATTTGATGTCGATACTTCCAATGCGTACATCCGTTTTCAACTCATCGCTCAAGTAATCGGCCGCCTTCTGCACCACCCATGTCTGCACCGAAGGAATACGCACGAGAGTACGAACTGCCACAAAAAGGAGCAATAAACTACCGGCTACAATGAGCAATATGTTACGTAAACGCTTGATAATTACTTGATTTTTACTTTATAACGTGTAAATAGACAGACTATTGGTGAAGTAAGGGTGAAAAGTAGAAAAAGTATCACTGCATCTTTTAACTTTGCACCCTTCTTATGAACAAAAAACCTGTTTATATACTCGGCATTGAGTCCTCTTGCGACGAGACATCGGCATCGATATCCTGCGACGGAAGAATTCTTTCGAATATCATTGCAGGACAAGAAGTCCATGAGCGCTTTGGAGGAGTAGTTCCTGAACTAGCATCACGAGCGCATCAACAACAAATAATCCCTGTAGTTGATGCAGCACTTTCAGAGGCAAAGGTAGCAAAAGAAGACTTAGCAGCGATAGCATTTACGAGGGGACCTGGATTAATAGGCTCTCTCTTGGTAGGAACCTCGTTTGCTAAAGCTTTTGCCATGAGCTTAAACATTCCTTTGATAGAAGTAAACCATATGCAAGCGCATGTGATTGGCAATTTTGCTGCTCGTGAGGGACAAGAAATCAAAGCACCAGAATTCCCTTTTTTATGCTTAACGGTATCGGGCGGACATACGCAGATCGTAAAAGTAGAAAGCTATTTGAAGATGGAGATCATCGGACAAACCATTGATGATGCGGCCGGCGAAGCCTTCGACAAAGTAGCGAAAATGCTGAACCTACCCTATCCTGGTGGTCCGGAAGTCGATAAAATGGCGGCAATGGGTAACCCGAAAGCATTCAAATTTCCGGTATCGGATATGCCAGGATTGAATTATAGTTTTAGCGGATTTAAAACCTCTGTGCTTTACTTTTTACAAAAGCAAAGACAACAACAAGCCGACTTTGCAGAAGCAAATATGGCGGATATCTGTGCATCGGCTCAATACACGATCATTACTATTTTGCTAAAAAAGTTAACGCAAGCGGTTCAAGAAACAGGCATCAAAAATATCGCCATTGCGGGAGGCGTATCAGCCAATAAAGGACTTCGCAATGCGTTGATGGAAAAGCAAGAAACAGCAGGATGGAAAGTCCACATTCCCGCCTTCGAATACTGCACCGACAACGCCGGCATGATAGCACTTTACGGCTATTACAAATGGCAAGCAGGAGAATTTGTAGGATTGGAAGTTGCGCCGATGGCGAGATATGGATTTTGAAAAGAGATGTTAGATATTTGATGTTTGATATTTGATGTTTGATTTTTGATGTTAGATGTTAAATGTTAAATAATTTATAACTACTCCAATGATTTCTTTGGGTTTTCCATCAACTTTCGGTTATATTTATTGAGCATAGCTTGAATATAATTCAATTCGCTTATAAGCATCGATGTGACTTCTTTATCAAGCAGGGCAAGCTCCCTAACCAGAGTCAACTGGGTTTCCAATTCATAGCTAGATCCTAAGGCTATATCGAAAAATCGGGACACCTCACGTGTTGATTTTCGAGAACATGCCTCAGCAATATTAGAACAAATAGAAACGGAAGAACTTTTCATTTGCGAAACCAATCCGTATTTTTCGCTTTCAACAATTTCACTTATAATTGGATATAGTTTAACCGCATATGAAATGCTAACTTTCCAAACTAGCAGACTTCTAAAATTAATCATCTTTTCCGGACGAAAATATGTAGAAAACATTCATTTATCCGATAACAAATAATTACAAACGATTAAACATGAATCATAAATTAAATGCAACGCATTACACATTCATCTTAATTTGCAATTCCAAAATATCTGTCAATAAATAACATCTAATCTGCCCCATATAAAAGTTTACAATCTACCTTGAATCATCCAATATCTAAAATCGAACATCCAATCATCGAAAATTACACACCATCACCTGTTAACAATTCAATTTCACACAACAAATTTCACTCGTACAAACAACTACATTAGCTTTATTCAAACCATCCTTTAAAATCATGGAACAACAAAAAAGCAACAACAGTAAAATACTTCTTGTTTTACTCATTGCATCCTTAGGACTCAACGCTTATCTTTTCACGAGCAAAAGCAATTTGCAAGAATCATCAAAAAACGAAAAAGACAGTTTAATCACTGCTCGTATTGATGTAGAAAAAGAGCTCAACGAAACGTACACCGAGTTGAATCAATACAAAGGCGAGAATGCTCGTATGGATAGTTTATTGGCGGTAGCGAATGGCGACATAGACAAATACAAAGAACGTATCAACGAACTTATCCGCAAGGAAGGCAATAGTGCAACTTTAAACAAAAAGCTGAAAGCTGAATTAGAAGAATTAAAGGCGCTTCGCGACAAATACCTTGAGCAAATTGACTCATTAATGGTAGAAAACGAACAACTTAAGAAAGAAAAAACCGATTTAACTGCGAAAGTTGATAATTTAAGCCAGAATTTAGAAAAGACTGTAAGCACTGCTTCTGTATTGAGAGCAGAATACGTAAAAGTAAAAGCCTTCAAGAAGCGTAACAACAGTAAATATTCTGAAACGGTAATGGCGAAACGTACCAACAAGATTGAAACTTGCTTTACAGTATTAGAAAACAAAATTGCCAAAGCAGGAAGCAAAACTGTTTACTTACGTATCATTGAACCTAGCGGAAAAGTGATAGGTAGCAGAGCTGAAGGAAGTTCTACATTCCGCAAAACAGGATCCACAGAGGAATTACTTTACTCTGTAAGCAAAACCATCGAATACGACAATGCTAACCAAGACATCTGCCTAAACTGGGAAGAAGAAGAAAGAAATTTCGTTGCTGGCAAATACATCATGGAAATATATGTTGATGGAAATTTGAGCGGAGTAAGCGAAATCACACTTCGCTAATCTGAAAGCTTGTTAATTGAACACAGCATTTAAAATTGTGTTAATTTGGAAATGAGGAGCAAAACTCTTCATCTGTCAACTCAATAAAAAAAAACCGCAGCGATTTATTCACTGCGGTTTTTTTTTTATTGGCTTCTAACACATTATAAATGATTGCTTCAGGACAACTAATACTTGTCATGATAAATAAACACTCGTTATCTTCACAAGATAAAATCCTTTTCTAAAGCCTAACAC
>JAHEYP010000005.1 GCA_023251535.1 Bacteroidota bacterium | reverse complement strand
GGTTTGGCACCTCGATGTCGGCTCGTCACATCCTGGGGCTGGAGAAGGTCCCAAGGGTTCGGCTGTTCGCCGATTAAAGTGGCACGCGAGCTGGGTTCAGAACGTCGTGAGACAGTTCGGTCCCTATCTGTTGTGGGCGCTAGAAGATTGAGAGGGCCTGACTCTAGTACGAGAGGACCGAGTCGGACGAACCTCTTGTGTACCTGTTGTGGCGCCAGCTGCAGCGCAGGGTAGCGATGTTCGGTTAAGATAAGCGCTGAAAGCATCTAAGCACGAAACTTGCCTCAAGATGAGTCTTCTTTATAAGGGTCGTCGAAGACTACGACGTTGATAGGCTATAGGTGTAAAGGCAGTAATGTCAAAGCCAAGTAGTACTAATTGCCCGTAAACTTTTTGATCAATCAAATTAATCAAGTGTATTTTCTTTCAATCCCTGTCTACTTCTTCTTTATGAAGTTGTTAAAATATTATGGTGATTATAGCATCGGTGTCCACCTCTTCCCATTCCGAACAGAGAAGTTAAGCCCGATTGCGCAAATGGTACTAGAGTAACATCTGGGAGAGTATGTCGTCGCCGTATCATTGAAAATGCCCCGCTTGTCGGGGCATTTTCTTTTTGTATACTTTCGTAATTATGCCGGTCCTTCCGGTTTCTATTTATGCGCATGTTGAAGGTTCTATACATTTCATTGAGCTTCTTGGCTATATTGCTTTTCCCAGATATAGCTTCTGCTGCGTCTTTTCCCCTTTCTCCTCCCGATTCTTCTTTCTTTAATCCCGATAATTATCGTAGCTATTGCTCTTTGAACGCTTTTGCTAAATATGATAATGTGGCTTCGCGTTTTAATTTCGCTAATCAACAACCTTCTCTTGTTTTTGATTTCGGTTTGCCTTCTCGGAAATCTTCTTTTTCTCCTCTTGCTCACGCCGGTGAATTGAAGGATTCTCTTAAAGCAGTTTCTAAATTGTATTTCTCTTTGGGTACTAAGCGCGAACAAACGCTCTTCCTTGATCATATTCAACGCCTTTCTAAAAGTGTTCGTCTTTTTGTTAATTACCATAACTTGGTTTCTGAAGGTTTTTATAAAAATTCTTTTGCCCGAAACAAGAACTTTCTTATCGGTGCCGATATGAATTCTAGAGCTTTTGATTGTCTTGGCTCTTTTGGTATTCATAAAAGTGAATTCAATGAGTTTGGTGGTATTAACGACTCTTCTGATATAGAAGGATTGGCCAAAGGTGACCTCGCTCAATTAGGTGTATTCCTTACCGGTGATAAGCGCGTGAATAAGGAATCTGTCTTTTCTTATTCTCAACGCGTTCTGTTATATGGTGACAAAATCAATTTGGCCGGCATTAATGTTAACTTGAATTCTTCTTTCAATTACCTGGTTTCTAAATCTTCTTATACTGGAGAAGGAACTTCTGCTTTTTATGATGCTGTCCTGCTCGATTCTTCTGCAACCGCCGATACCGTAGGGTATAAGGGTACTGTATTTTCTTCCGATTTGTCTGTTTCGTATCACGGCGTTTCTCTTTTTGCCGGTTCTAAATATTCTTCAATTTCTACCAGAGTAATGGATGCGTCTTCTGATATCAATGACGTAATTCCTTATGGCGGTGCTTCTTTTAAAAGTGATTCTATTTCCGCTAACATTAATTATTCTCGCGTCGTTTCTGATTCTTACCGAAATAATTCTTCGTTGTTTTCGCTGAATGCTAATGCTTCTTTGAATTCAATAATTATCAATTCAATAAATGTCGATTTAAGTTCAGCTTCTTTACCGGCTCCGTTCTTGTTTTACGGATTTAGTTCAAACCATTTCGCATGGAAAAATGCTTTTTCTGATTTCACAGTTGTAAATAATGCTTCTTTGTCATTGACGGCGTTTAATAAGTCTGTGATTCTTTCAGGAGCCTTTTCTAGTTATAAGAATCGATATTTCCTGAATGAGTCCAGCGTACCCGTTATGTCTATTTCTAATGAGTCTGTTTCGTCAATATCTCTGGCTATTTTTAAGTCGTTCGGTGAAATCTATTTCTCAGGAATAGGTTCCCTCAATTCTTCTGATAGTAAATATCTTCCGGTTCCTGATTGGCAATCAGAGTTGCGCGTTTCTTGGAAACATAATTTCTTTAAATCGGCTTTAAAGGCTGAATTCGGAGTAAGTGGTGTTTATACTGATTCTTGGTTCGCACCGGCTTATAATCCTGCCCTCGGAAATTATTGTTTGCAGTATGATGTTAAATCGGAGGGTTATCCGGTCCTAAATGTCTTTGCAAACTTGGGTATCGCCTCCGCTACCCTTTTCTTGAAAATGGAACGGGTCAATTATGGTTTTTCTGATTCTGCTTATTACCTGCATCCCGGTTATCCCGCTCCACCTCGAACTATCAAATTTGGGGTGTTCTGGAACCTTAAAAACTGATTTTGTAATGCTTGTGTGACTTTTACACTTGCTTTCAGCTTCATTTTGTTGTTACTTGCATCCCAAATATTATCATATGAAATCTATCTTATCGTTATTGGTAGGGTTGACCGCTCTTTCTTTGTCTAATTCCGCGTTCTCTCAGTCTGCTAATTCAAGGGTAATTAATGACCCTTCTTTACATACTCCGGCTATCATAGCCTTTCCTGGTAAAGAGGTTACAATGGGTAACGAAGAACTCTTTACCTTGGTGAATTCAGATTACCCTGATTGCCGTTTTTCAATGATTAATAGTGTTAATGATGATATCGGATTTTCTCACAGCCGTTTCAAAGAGTATTATAAAGGTATTGAGGTAATCGATGGTGAATACTTAATTCATCGTAAAGGATCTTCTGTAGCTTCTATGAACGGAAAGTTTTATCCCCTTTCGGAATTGTCTATCATTCCAAAGTTGAATGAAGCAACTGCCCTTTCTGCTGCTTTGGGTGATATTAATGCCGAGAAGTATAAATGGCAAATGCCGGAGGAGGAGCAATGGCTCAAGACCGCTAAAGCTAACCCTAATGCAACATGGAAGCCAAAAGGTTCTTTGGTAATTATCCCCGATTTGTTTCTAGAGAAAAACGGATCCAAACTTGAAACTGTAAATTCTAAAAAAATAAAATCTTCGGCTTTTCATTTGGCGTGGAAATTCGATGTTTATGCTGACAGCCCTCTTGGCAGATACAATATTTATGTAGACGCTACTACAGGTAAAGTTTTATTTAAAGAAAATCGGATCTGTACATCTTCTGTTACCGGTACCGCAGTAACTAAATATTCTGGAACCCAGCAAATCACTACCGATAGCGTTTCTCCAGGCGTTTATAATCTTCGTGATATGACTCGTGCTTCTGGCGTTGTTACTTATAATCTTGCAAAAGGTACTAACTACGGTACAGCAACTGTTTTTACTGATGCCGATAATTTGTGGAATACGACAACGAATCAAGATGATGCTGCAAACGATGCGCATTTTGGTGCGGAGAAAACCTACGATTATTACTTGTCAGTTCATGGAAGAAATTCGTACGATAATGCAGGCGGAAATTTGTTGTCGTATGTGCATTACTCAACGAATTATAATAATGCATTTTGGGATGGAATTCGCATGACTTATGGTGATGGGAATGGAGTTACTTTCTCTCCATTAACAGAGTTGGATATCTGCGGACATGAATTATCTCACGGAGTAACTGAGTATTCTTCTAACTTAACTTATTCGTACGAATCGGGTGCTTTGAATGAGGCGTTCAGTGATATCTTCGGTGTAACAATCGATTTTTATGCTAATGGTAATAATGCTGATTGGTTGATCGGTAATAAATCTTATACTCCAGCTACACCAAATGATGCATTGAGATTTATGAATAATCCTAATCAAGGCGGACAACCAGATACTTATAAAGGAACTAACTGGACACTCAGTTCAGCCGATAATGGTGGAGTGCATACGAATTCAGGTGTGCTTAATTATTGGTATTATTTGTTGAGTCAAGGTGGTTCAGGCACTAACGATAAAGGATTTGTTTTTAATGTTACAGGAATCGGAATCAATAAAGCTAGAATGATTGCTTATAGAACGAATGCATTTTATTTAACAAGCGGTTCTCAGTATGTTGATGCTGGAGTGTTTTCTATTCAAGCAGCGAACGATATTTATGGTATGTGTAGCACCGAATCTTTTGCAGTGAAAAATGCTTGGGATGCTGTCGGAATTACAGGGTTAAATATTTTATCAGGAACTTCTGCTAACGCCGGAACTGTTTGTTCAGGTAGTAATCTGCAGTTAAATGCTGCTGGTGGAAATACATATAGCTGGACAGGTCCGGGTGGATATACATCAACTTCTCAAAACCCTATTATTAGCAATTTTACTGGAGCGAATGCAGGAACTTATACTTGTGTAGTTACATACGTGCCGGGATGTAGCGCTACAAATACAGCAGTAGCGGCAATTAAACCGTTGCCTACAGTTTCTGTTTCCGGAGCGGGGAATGTTTGTCAAGGAAGTTCTCTTTCTTTAAGTGGTACTGCGACTTCTGGTGGAGGTAACAGCGGGTTGAATGCAACTCCATTGGCTATTCCGGATAATCCAGGACCTTCAGTTACTTCTTCAATTTTTATCGATAATGCAGGTCTTGCTAATTCTGTTGTTTCAGTTAAAATTGATAGTCTTACTCATACGTGGATGTCGGATGTGAAAGTTGAATTGATCGCACCAAACGGATCAAGTATTATTGTTGTTACTGGAGTTGGTTCTTCTGGCGACGGATTTATTAATACAGTATTTTCTTCTACTTCAACAACTGCAATTTCTGGAACATGGCCGTTTACCGGGACATATAAACCAAATCAAAGTTTTTCTCTCTTAACTGGATCGGGTAGTGGAGAGTGGAAACTTCGTTTAACTGATTTGGTTGGTTCTGACGCGGGTACTTTATGGAAATGGTCGTTAGTGTTAGCTCCAAGTAATGCTGTAGTTTCAAATTGGAGTCCCGCAACTGGTTTATCTACAGCTACTGGATTATCAACAGTTGCTACACCTTCTTCAACAACTTCGTATACGCTTACCGTTAGTAATACTGCTGGTTGTACTGCATCAGCTACAGCTAATGTAAATGTGAATATTCCGCATTCAATAAATCTTAAGAACAATAATCCTTATAATGTTTGTCCGTCAAGTCCTGTGACTTTAAATGCAGGAGCAGGCTCTTCTTACTTATGGAATACGGGAGCAACAACTCCTTCTATCAATATTACTACGTCAGGAAATTATTGGGTGAATGTCGACAATTGTTCTAATAGCGATACTGCTGTTGTAGTTCAATATGCAAGTAATCCTCTCGGTCAATTGAAAATTATTTTACAAGGATTTTATGCAGGTAATGGTCTAATGACTCCTGTGTTGTATAATTCGGGATTGTCAACCAATAATACGGATTGTGATTCTGTAACTGTAGAAATCAGAAATAATACAGCTCCATTTGCAATCGTACAATCTTCGAAGGGTATTTTAAAAACGAATGGTGATGTGTTGTTTACTCCGCAGTGTAATTGTATCTCTCGCGACTATTTCGTTGTAGTGAGAACAAGAAATGGAATAGAGACATGGAGTAAAAACCCTGTGCATTTTAATGCTTCAACATTATATCGTTTCGATAATTAATATTGGATATAAAAAGGAAAGCCCCGTTGTTTAACGGGGCTTTCTTATTTCTTGGATTTGCTTATCCGATTTTCTTTACTAAGTCGACTAATCTTGCACTATATCCACTTTCATTGTCGTACCAGCCTACAATTTTTATCATTCTTCCTAATACACTAGTCAACTGCGCATCGAAAATGCAACTGTGATTGTTGCCAATAATATCTACCGATACTATCGGATCTTCTGTGTATTCTAATATTCCTTTTAACTTTCCAGCAGCTGCTTCTTTAAATATTTTATTTATCTCTTCAACTGTAGTTGGTTTTGAAACTACGCAGGTAATGTCAGTTAACGATCCATCGATAACTGGTACACGGATTCCTGCACCTCCAATTTTTCCTTTTAAATGAGGAAATACATCCGTTACAGCTTTCGCGGCTCCTGTTGTAGTAGGGATAATTGAATGTGCTGCGGCTCTCGCTCTGCGTAAATCTTTATGCGGAGAGTCGTGTAAGTTTTGATCTCCCGTATATGCGTGCACTGTTGTTACATAAGCATCTTCTAATTCGAAATGCTCATCTAGTAACATGATCATCGGAGCTGCATTATTTGTTGTGCATGATGCATTTGAAAGTACTTCTTCGCTGCCGTCTAAAATATGTTCATTAACTCCGAGCACAACAGTTTTTAAATTGCCCGTTCCTGGAGCTGATATAATTACTTTTTTTGCCCCTGCTGCTATGTGCTTACGCGCATCTTCTTCTTTTGTAAATCGTCCGGTGGATTCAATAACAACATCGATTTTCAAATCTTTCCACGGTAGGAGAGAAGGATCTTTTTCTGTGGTTACTTTTATTTCTTTACCACCAATAATGATACTGTGTTCGGTATGCTCAACACTTACTGGGAACTTCCCATGGATAGAGTCGTATTTTAATAAGTGTGCTAAGGTGGCCGTTGCAGTAAGATCGTTTAAAACTACGATTTCGATGTCTTTACTGTCTAATGCTTTTCTTAAAAAAGTACGTCCGATTCGACCGAATCCGTTTATCGCTACTCTGATCATATGATATAAATAAAACTATGGTTTTAAAACAGATGTTTTTCTGCATGATAAGATGATCGCACCAGCGGACCACTTTCTACATACTTCAATCCTTTTTTCATTCCTTGTTCTTTGAAAAAGGCAAATTTTTCAGGAGTGATAAATGCGGCAACTTCTAAGTGTGCTCTTGTCGGCTGAAGGTATTGTCCTAGCGTCATGATTGAAACTCCTGATGCAACTAAATCATCCATCGTTTCTAATACTTCTTCATCGGTTTCACCTAATCCTAACATGATGCCCGATTTAGCTCTTACACCTGCATCGCTAATCCTCTTTAATACTTCTAACGAACGATCGTATTTTGCTTGAATACGAACTTGCTTAGTTAGTCGTCGAACTGTTTCTAAATTATGTGAAATGATTTCAGGAGCAACATCGATTACTCTTTGTAAGTTATCCCAGTTGCCTTGAAAATCAGGAATCAATGTTTCTAAAGTTGTTCCGGGACTTTCCGATCTTATAGCATTGATTGTTTCTACCCAGATTTCCGATCCTCCATCTTTTAAGTCATCACGATCAACTGAAGTTACTACGCAATGTTTTACGCCCATAACTTTTACTGAATTCGCAACACGCATCGGTTCTTGTTTATCTACTGCCGAAGGACGACCTGTAGCAACAGCACAAAATCCGCAAGAACGAGTACAAACATTTCCAAGGATCATAAAAGTAGCAGTGCCTGCTCCCCAGCATTCTCCCATGTTCGGACAATTTCCGCTTTCGCAAATAGTATGAAGCTTATTGTCGGTTACTAACTGACGAACTTTTCTATAATCTTCACCAATAGGTAACTTTACTTTAAGCCACTCTGGCTTTTTTGGTTTGTTGCTTGGTAAAGTCTCCGTTGAGTTGTTCTCTTCCTTCATTATATCAATCTTTTCACCACTTTCTTCCGTACATTATAGTAATGTAAAACGTTAGAAATAATTTTTTATTATCTATTAAAGCCATTATCGGAATGTCTTTCGGATAGACGTCGACGATAGCTCCTACCTCTAATGATTTTACATCTTCAAATATTGGAGCGTATTCAAAATTGAATCCGATTTTACCGTATGCACCGGGATGGAAATTAATTTCATCTAAACCTTCCGTGAATGGAGCTCTTCCGTAAATATTATCTACGAAATGTTCATCAGGATTATACTTCTCAACTACTACGTCGAATTCACCGCCTTTACCTGTTGGCTTTAGTATGTTTAAATACACCGGTTTTGTAATTCCTAACGACAATCCCCCGCTGTAAAGAAATCTGATCTCTACTCCGTTTCTTTCGGCTTTACTGAAAAGTGTTTTTTGAATTCCTGTGCCGAGGCGAATGATGTTTAATGTATTTTGCTTCCCGTAAACGTACGATTTAGCATTATCAAAATAACGATTAACAGTTTTGATTTCTTTCGGATGTTTCATCCCGATGATGTCTCCTTCGAAAATCCATTTTTTATATCCCGTGAGATTATAACTCCTCCTGAATTGAATTCCGATAGTTCCGCTAGTATGAAAATTTAGTCCGAAGGTGGCTTCGTTTTTCATAAGAACGGGCTTGTCTTCTACATATTCATTCGGATTCTGTTGCGCAAGTATTGGCAATGCGTTAAATAACAGAAGTAAAGTGAGTAGTTGCCGAAGCGTTTTCATCATCACAAATATACAATTAAACAGTGCTAAAGTTAGGAATCTTCTTTGCAAATGCTAAATTTGACTCCATGGCAACAATTACAACGGTTTATAAAGGCGGTTTGCGTACCGAAGCTACTCACGTTCAGTCTGGTAATATGATCATTACCGATGCCCCAGTCGATAACCAGGGAAGGGGAGAGGCCTTTTCACCTACCGACCTTCTTGCAGGCGCTTTAGGCAGTTGCATGCTCACAATAATGGGCATAGCAGCTAATAATCACGGGTTTAATATCGACGGGACACGCATTGAAGTCCTTAAGGTAATGGGCGCAAATCCTCGAAAAGTGGCCGAAGTTCATGTGACTTTTCACATGCCGGCGAATAATTACGATGACCATACTCGTAAAATCATCGAGAAAGCTGCTCATACCTGCCCAGTAGCGTTAAGCCTGCACCCCGATTTGAAACAAATCATCACTTTTAACTGGTAAAAAGGAATTTTTTGATTTTAAATCAATGAAGTCCCTGCTCCTTGCAATCAGCTAAGGATGGCAGTTACACGTAATTAGGTCAAGCTTTTCGGACTGAAGTGAAGGGGAACGGGAGAATTATTGACGGCGGTGGCAATCTAGATTGAACTTTTCGTGATTAGATTGATTCCGAATTGAAAAAGAATATCGGTTTTTAATCGAATCGCAACACTTTTATCGGATTGATTTTTGAAATGATCTTCCCTGGAATTAATAGCATCAACATGCAAATTACATATGTGGTGATATTGATAATTGCTATTCCAGATAGTGTAAAATTTACCGGCACACTTGAAATGTAATACGAACTTTCATCGAGTCCGATAAGATGGAATTTCCATTGTAAAAAGGCTAACCCTAGTCCTAAAATATTTCCCCACATCATTCCTCTTAACAATATCGATGCAGCTACTTTTCTGAATGTAATATTGATGAGTTTGTCTTCTGCTCCAAGTGCTTTTAGTAATCCGATTTGTCGACTGTTCTCGAGTACAAGAATCAATAAAGTTGAAATCATCGTTATACCTGCAACCAACGATATCAATGTAATAATGACGATCACATTGAGGTTCTGAAGATCGAGCCAGTTGAATATTTGCGGATAGATATCGCGGATAGTTTGAACATTGGTTTGGTAGTCGACTCTTTGGTATACTTCTTTGCTTACTTTGTCGAGTAAATCAAGGCTACTCAAATTTACTTCGTATCCTCCGATTTCATCTTTCTCCCAATTGTTGATTTTTCGAATTAAATCGAGATTACATAATATGTAAATATTGTCGAAATCTTCATTTAGTCCTGTGTTATAAATGCCGCTGACAATTAACTTGCGCACTTTTTTATCTTGCTGAATAAAAAACACCAAAAAAGAATCGCCGACTTTTAAATTTAATTTTCCGGAGAGTGTTTTTGAAATAGCTACTTGCTGATTCGTAGAGTCGTTTAGGTCTGGGAATTTTCCCGCTGTCATTTTTTCACTGAAGAAACTTTTGTCGAAGTCTTTATCAATACCCTTTAAAACTATTCCTTGAATTTCTTCTTTCGTTTTTAAAATTCCTGCTTTGTAAGCATAAGGTTGAATGCTTTTTATGCCTTCAATACTTTTTACGGATGATATGAAGGCTGCATTTTTACTAATAGGGACATCTTCAAATGAATTGTTGCTGTCGAATTTGTGAATTCGCATATGCGACATGAATCCCGTAACCTTGCTGGAGATCTCATTCCGAAATCCGGTGACAATCATCACCGATAAAAGCATGGCCAACACACCCAGCGCAATACCGGTGATCGCAATAACGATAACTGGTTTGCCCGTTTTTCCCGAATCGTTCGAATGCGACAAAATTCTTCCGGCCAGTACTTTTGAAAGATTCAAGTTCAGCGTGTTTTATTTTGGGTAAATTTACCGAATTGTTTAATTACTCTTATGCTAATCCGTACTTCTGTTTGTTCAGTATTGCATTTCAGGCGATTGGGAATCGTCAATTGTATTGCTTTGCTTCTTATCGTCATTCTGGGGTCAGGATGTAAGGCGCAGTCGTTTAACGATACCGCTCACGTAGTAACCGGAGCCGAACGTACTTCCGAGTATTTACCAGCTCTGAAAGGTAAAAATATCGCTATTGTTGCTAATCCTACTTCTCAAATAAACGGAACGCATCTGGTAGATTCATTAATTTCACTAAAAGTGAAGGTAAAATTGGTATTCGCTCCGGAACACGGATTTAGAGGCGAAGCAGAAGCCGGAGAACATGTGGAGGATGGATTTGATAAGAAGAGTGGAGTGAAAGTGGTTTCACTTTATGGGAATCACAAAAAGCCTACGGCTGATGACTTAAAGAATATTGATTTGGTTGTTTTCGACATCCAAGATGTGGGTGCTCGTTTTTATACTTACATAAGTACTTTGCAATATGTGATGGAAGCTTGTGCCGATAATAAAATTCCTTTGATGATTTTCGATCGCCCTAATCCGCATGGTTACTATATCGACGGTCCTGTTCTAGATACGGCATTCAGAAGTTTTATTGGTATGCAACCAGTTCCTGTAGTGCATGGAATGACTATTGCCGAATATGCTTTGATGCTTTCAGGCGAACATTGGTTGAACACGAAGAATGATTGTAAAACTACTATCATTAAAATGACTGGATGGGATCATAATGTTTTATATCGACTCCCTATTCCTCCTTCACCAAATTTGCCGACTCAAGCTGCTATCAATTTATATCCTTCATTGTGTTTCTTTGAAGGTACGAAAGTGAGTTTAGGCCGAGGAACTGATTTGCCATTTCAGCAAATTGGTTATCCAGGAAATCCTGATGGAACAAAAGAATTTACTCCGATTAGCATTCCCGGGAAAGCAAAGAATCCTCCTCATGAAGGAGAGAAATGTATTGGTTTCGATTTAACCGATTTCGGGACATTGTATGCCGATCATGGAGGGAAACTTTATCTGAATTGGTTGATGCAGTTGTATAATGATGCACCCGTAAAAACGGATTTCTTTACTCCCTTCTTTGAAAAGCTTGCAGGAAATGCTTCGTTGAGGAAACAAATAGAAGCAGGTGATACCGAAGATCAAATTAGAAATTCATGGGGACCGGATCTCGAGAAATTCAGAGCTATCAGAAAGAAGTATTTGTTGTATACCGATTTTAAATAAAAAAGGAGGACCATTAAGATCCTCCTTTGCACTCGGGTATTGTTAGGGTTACTGGACAGTGAATTTAAATCTGCTCGTTTCGGTTCCGATTTGAATTGTCATAATGTAAATTCCTTTTGCAAATGAAGTCACATTGATGTCGGATGTGTTTTCTCCGTCTTGAGCATTTCTTGTTTCATGCATAATTGTACGACCTGATAAATCGGTTACGTTTAGTTGATAGTCAGATTTTTCTTCCGTACTGAAAGTGTATGTTAACACATCACTTGTCGGATTCGGATATCCAACTAGTTCGAATATTCCACCATCATCAACTCTCGATGATAGTACAGATGTGGTAAATGTTAATGGTGCTGACCATGTACCTGTTGCTCCCGAAGAACATTTTCCTTTCACTTCAACTTTGTATGTCGTATTGCTATGCAATCCTTTTAATTGATATTGGCCGTTCGAAGGATTATAATTCAATACGATAACACGAATACTTCCGGTTGCAACATTTGTAACTCTGATTCTAACGGTATCCATAGCCGAAGTGTTTCCCCATGCTAATGTTGCAGATGTCGTTTTGATATTCAACGCTGAAAGTGAGCTGATAAATCCGCAAGTATCGATTGTGCTGAAATATGCCGGTTGTGAATACGGACTTGTATATCCATTACAAGTAGTTTGAACTTGCCATTCGTATGTTGTTGCTGGATTCAAGTTACTTACTAATGATCCTGTTGAGTATTGAGAACCTGTAAGTACTTTGTATGTATAAGCACTTGTTCCTGCTGCTCTATATCTGATTTTGTAAGTTTGAGCAGTTGTGTTATACCAACGTAATGTGGCTTTGTTGGTATTGATGTTTTCAGCTCTTAAATGAATTGGAGTGCTTCCACAACTTAATGCTGTTCCAAGTGTTTTGAATGAACCTGTTTGGCTAATAAAGTTTCCTGAAGCGCACATTAATTCTACTGACCAATTGTATGTTGTTGCAGGAGCTAAGTTTGTCAATTTAGATGATGAAGCATTTCCTGCTAATGTAACTGTGTTAATAAGTGAAGAGTTTATTACCCAAAATTTAAGTTTTGTAATTTCACCACTAACTGCAGGATTCCATTGTAAGTTCGCTGTAGTGTCGCTTAAATTGTAAGCAGTAAGCATCTCAGGATTTGAACATGATCTTACATTACTGTTGCCTACATCAATTTTTCCGAAGTCAGATACACAACCAAATGCATTTGTTGCTTTAACTGTCAATTGTTGTGCAATGTTCGTTGTTATTGACGCTGTTGTTTGTCCGTTTGACCATAAGTAACTAACTGCTGACGGTTCAAACGCTGTTAATTGATATGATTGATTTGGAACATAAGAGTAAGAAATCCATGGAGCCATCGGCTTGTCATTAACAATAATTGTTGCTGAATCGATACTCAATACATTTCCTTGGCTGTCTCGAGAATATACGAAATATGTTCCCGTTTGATTTGCTGTAATTGATGATGTTGTTTGTCCGCCTGGTGCCCAAAGTAAATTAGCTCCACCATTTGCGTTTAACATAACAGATTGTCCGGCGCAAATAGTTGTATTTCCTATTGCTTGAATGCTTACAGGTGTAGGTTGATTTACTTGAGAAATAGTAGTTACGCCTGATATAGCGCTACATCCATGACTGTCGGTAATTTGTACACTGTAGTTTCCTGCAGCATTTACATTGATTGATGCTGTTGTTTCTCCGTTTGGCATCCATACATAACTTGCTCCTGCACTTGCAGATAAGTTTGTTGTTTGACTTGATGTAATTGTTGTTGGTCCATTTACTGTTATGCTTGCTGTAGGATTAGCCCAAGCTGTTACTTGAGTAGTTGATGATGTTGTAGTACATCCGTTGCTATTCGCAGCAACTACTGAGTAATTTCCTGTTGAACTTACTGTGATTGATGGCCCTGTTTCTCCTGTAGACCAAGCATAGTTGGTTCCTCCGGTAGCTGATAATGTTACACTTCCTCCTTGACAGAATGATGTAGCACTATTTGCTGTTACATTTACTGTAGGATTAGCTGTTACTTGAACATTTGTTGCAGTTGATGTTGCACTGCAATTGTTGCTATTGGTAACTGTTACATTATAGTTTCCTGTTGTATTTACTGTGATTGATGCAGAAGTACTTCCGTTCGACCATAGGTATGAAGTTCCTCCTGTTGCTGTTAATGTTACACTACTTCCTTGACAAAGCGCTGTAGCACCTGATGCTGATACTTGAGCTGTAGGTAATGCATTTACTGTTACCGATTGATTTGTTGATGTAGCAGTACATCCGTTTGCTCCAGTTACCGTAACTGCATAGTTGCCTGCAGTATTTACATTGATTTGTTGACCTGTTGCTCCATTCGACCATAAGTAGCTAACACCTGATGATGCAGTTAGTGCTACCGATTGTCCGTTGCATAATGTTGTAGCACCTGATGCTGCAATTAATGCTGATGGTCTATTTAATACTGTTACTGCAATTGGTGTTGATACTGCATTGCAACCTGATCCGTTACCTACTGCAACACTGTAATTTCCAGTTGCATTTACTGTAATCGACTGTGTTGTTTGTCCGCTTGACCATGCATAGGTACTTCCCGTAGATGCTGTTAATGTAACAGTTCCTCCTTGGCAGAAACTTACTGGACCACTTTGAGTTACTGTAGCTACCGATGCACCACACATTTGTTGTGTAGGATTTAAGTTGATTGCGCCATCGATAGTTAACATTACACGGTCAATTTCTAAATTCGTAGAAGATGCAGTTAATTGTAATGTGTATTCCTGTGTATTCAGATTGTTATAAGCAATAGCTAATCCTGAACAAGCATCAAGGCTATACCATTGCCATGCAGTGTCAGTAATACAACTGATAGTTTTTTGTGATGTTCCGTTAAGTGCAAGACTAAGACCTGTTGATGCACTTGATTTACTTCTCGCTCTTACCCAAACATAATAGTTTGAATTGATGCGTGGAGTGAAATTATACTCAACAGTATTTCCTGTTGCAGCAGTGAATCCAAGGTAAGTTGTGTACTCACGGAAGTCTCCAGCAACAGCACCTGCAGGTCGTTGCGTTTTAATCGCTACGTTCGTTGGAGTGTTGTCATACAATTCGGCTTCCAAATTAAAATCTTTCGACCATCTTGATGGGTGAGATGCTTCGTGCCATCCATCTAGTTGTATGAATACTGGTGCTGCAGGATTCGTATTGTCATAGATGTAAGTACTTCCTTGACGACGGATATTGAATTGTAGATTTTGTCCGTTTAACGTGATTTTAGCTTCTCCTTCAAGTTCTGCATTTCCTTGCATATTTGAATTCGGTTGAATCGATCCTGTGATAGCGTATTTGGCTAATGTGCTATGTTTTCTGATTACTACAAGCTTACGTTGATCACCAGCATTAAATGAATATCCTGGATTCGTACTGCTTACTGAATACGGTACATCGCCCGGTAATAAGTCGCCGTTTCTTAAGATGTCTTCATAACGACTTGTGATAGCTTGAGCGTATGAAGGCATTGCTGCTTGCCATGCATATCCTGCAGGATTTGATGGAGCAGGATTTGGCGGGTTGTACGATGCAGCTTCGTTGAAGTATCCGGTGTAGAAGAACTCCGCACCTGTCATGCTTAGTGCTTTTAATAAGCCTAGCCATTGTGCAGGACGAATATTTCTTTCTTCGTCTGCATTCCATCCTGCTGCAATGAATGGAGAGTATAATTTGTCGTTTTGTTGAAGTTCATAATATCTTCCTTCAATAATTTGTTTCCATCCCGTCCATGCACTTGTTCCTGTTAACCAGTTGTTCGCCCATCGAGGGTAGAAATCAGGTGTTGCGTATACTTGTCCGTTGATTGGTTTATTGATAGTTCTTGTTTCGCTGTATTTATGTCGACTAACTAATCCGCTGATTTGATATTCTGCATAGTTCGCATTGCTAAGCCCTGTTAATGTATTTAGGAATTGATTACTGTATGCTTTTGCAACTTTCCATTTTCTGTTTCCTAAATATGAATCCCAATCGTATGATGTAGTTGCTTTATCGCTTACAACAGAAGGGTCAGCTTGCATTGCAGTTGAAGAAGGCTTAGGAATTACTTCTCCGTTTTCGCAAATGAAGTTTAATGGTCTAGTTAAGTTGTTAAGTAATGTTTGCAGATATAATTTTTGCGTTAAGCCATCTTTGATAAATGAATCAACAGGTGCTGCAGGACTCCAGTATTTAGTTGTTGAAGCAGATCCGCTTAACCCTATGAAAGATCCTGTGCTGTTTTTTAGATAATGGTTCGTTGGAAGCGTTTTGTTTTCAATATATCCGGTATTCGATGAGAACCCTGCATTTTGGGGATTCATTTGTGCCCAAAAAGTAATTGCTCCTGTTGGCCATTGTGGATTTTGATTTGCTAATTGTACCCATGCACCATGGAATTTAGTAGGGTCGTTATACTGAGTATACGAGCTTGTATTTCCAGATACTAAAATTGAGTAGTTGAAGTTTTTTGCAAGTTCACGTTGGATTTCAACAGAATTAGTAATTGCTTGTGATTGGGTTACACCTGGCTGAAATTCTCCTCCGAAGTAACGTAGTCCAAGCCAGTCGAAATTCGCTAAGAGCGTATGATTTTTTTTGTAACGTGGAAGTGGATAAGATTTTAATTGATCTAATGCAGAAGTTGAATATGTAGGATGTCCTAATGCATATTCATTAACATCAACAGGTCCGCTAATAGCAGCTGCTAACGGAGGGACAATTGTACTAGCAGAAAATGAATAGTGGTCGCCGGATGTGAAATTCTGGTAATGTTTGTAAATTGAATTTGCAGGCAATGCAATATTGTATAATGCTACCTCATCAATTTGACCAAATATTCTGTAGTAAGAAGTGTTCGAGTTAATGTCGAACACATTATTATTTGCATTAGTTGTGTTTTGATTGAAACGACCGGCTGCAGTTGTAGTTGAGAATCCTGTTGGCAATTGGCCGTCAACCCAAATTTCTTTTTGTCCTGTATTTGAATTGTACTTAAATACTAAGTGATGCCAGTTGTTGTCGACATAGTAGCTATATGACCCCCTTCCGATACCTTGTAAATCAACTACGAAGTTGTCACTAACAGTTGCACCTGCCGTATTTACAACATTTGTTGTGAATTGAATAAATGCGTAACCCATTCTTATGATTACTGCATTGTCTCTTCTGTTTAATAGGTTAGTTGAATTAAAATCGTGATCTGCTTTAAATAAGAATTCAGCAGTAAACAATGAGTCTACGCCTAAATTATTAGTGGCAACAACAGCTTTTCCGCCGGCGCCTAAACTCATAGACATCCCGATTTCTCCTCGAGCAATGCTGTACTGGCCATTATAAAAGTTCGGATTTAATGCAGATACATTCATCGAATCTTTTAATGGTGTCGCCCCTTCAAACGTCCAATAGTGTTTCGGCAGATACTGCTGTGCGTTCACTACGGAGAGTGCTCCCGTTAATAGGAGAGCTAACAACAAACTAAGTAAGTTTGGAGTTTTTCTTTTTCTGATTGTAAAAACTTTTTTCATGCGCGTTTTTTTCTTTTTGGCACAACCTTTGCAAGATCACTGCTGTTGGTTGGTTGTGCAATGGAAGCAAAATAGAGTATTGCGGCACGAGAAAAGATCTATCGGAAACCATTACATAAATTTGTAAGGTCTGATGGGTTTATTCCTTTTTTTTTATTCTGAAAAATTGATTTTTCCCTCTAGAGGGCGCTCTGATTCGAGCCTCAAAGTCTTTTTTTTTCTTAAAATCGAACGTAATGTTTTTAGGTTATTTATATCCCTTTTTGAAACATTAGAAAATTAGCTTCTTTTAAATCTGTTTATATTACAAAAAAAAGAGGGAATGAATAAATTCAGTCCCTCTTTTATGGTTTGATTTTTTACTATTATTCGATTGCAGAGATTTTGATTCGTTCCTTTTGTGTTGAGGTTACGATTTCGGCAATGTATAAACCTCTAGCTAGGTGAGATGCATGATATTCGACTTTTGTTTCACCTTCTGATACGAACGCATTATCCATTAAAATGTCGATTAGCTTTCCTGATAGATCATAGATTTTAATCGTTACATTATCGGCAGAGCCTAAAGTGAAGGCTAAGTTTACATCGCTGTTAAACGGATTAGGATAAGCAGAGAATGAAGTAGCCATCGGTAGTTCTTCTCCTTCTTTACAAGGTATTGTTACCGTATAAGGATTAGCAAATGTTCCGCAACTGCCTAGTTGAACTCTTACTTTATATGTACCTGCTGAGGTAGCCTTATAGCTTGCAGACGTTGCCGATGTTATTACAGCATTATTTTTATACCAAACATATGCTTGAGCATTAGAGCTGTTTACAGTGATTGTAACGCTTCCTCCGGCGCAGAACGATAATGGACCGCTTGTAGTTACATTGAACGTCGCTTGCGGGCTTACTGATACGTTAGTAGCAGCAGATGTTGCTGAGCATCCCCCTGCTTGAGTTACTGTAACCGAATAGCTTCCCGAAGAAGTTACTGTTAGAGTAGGAGAAGTAGCTCCGTTCGACCATAAGTACGATGATCCAGAAGTGGGAGTTAACACTACAGATCCTCCGGTACAGAACGATGTTGTTCCACTTGCAGTAATTGTTGGAGTTGATGTAGATCCTGTTGACGCTGAAACTGGTATTGCAGTACTTAAGCTAGTACATCCATTTGTAGATGTTACTTTACAAGTATAGTTTCCTGTAGTACTTACAGTAATTGATTTGCTCGTTGCTCCGTTCGACCATAAATATGATCCTGTAGCAGATCCCGATGTTAAAGTCACGCTGCTATTACAGAATGTTGTAGGTCCTGAAGCTGTAACCGTATTTGTAGGTGCAGGATTTACAGTTACTGCTGTTGCTGATGATGTTTTAGAACATCCTGCCGCTTGGCTTACTGTAACGCTATAAGAACCTGCTGAACTTACGTTGATTGATTGTGTAGTTGCTCCATTCGACCATAAATAGGTTGATCCTGTATTCGCTGTTAAGGTTACAGAACCTCCTGAGCAGAATGAAGTAGCTCCGCTTGCTGTAATTGTAGCTGTTGGATTAGTAACTGCAGTTACTGCTATTGGGGTAGTATTAATGGCGCATCCATTAGTACCGGTAATTGTAGCTGAGTAGCTTCCAGTAGTAGTAACGTTTATTGCTTGAGATGTTGCTCCATTCGACCACAAATAAGTAGCACCTGTTGCCGCTGATGTTAACGTTACAAAACCTCCTGTGCAGAATGTTGTAGCTCCAGATGTGTTAACTGTAGTTGATGGGGATGCATTAACAGTAACCGTTGTTGCCGATGATGCTTTTGAGCATCCTCCAGATTGAGTTACAGTAACTATATAAGAACCTGATGTACCTACATTAATTGATTGAGTAGTTGCACCGTTCGACCATAAATATGATGAACCCGAATTAGCCGTAAGCGCTACTGTTTTACCAGAACAGAATGTAGTTGCTCCTCCAGCTGTTATTGTTGCTGTTGGCGCTGTTAATGCGGTAACAGTTACAGGTGTTGTTGTTGCAGTACATCCACTTGATGAAGTTATTGTTAATGAATAATTTCCTGATGTTGTAGCTGTAATGGATTGCGTAGTTGCTCCATTCGACCATAAATAGGTTGCTCCTGTTGCTGCAGATGAAAGCGTTACAGATCCTCCCGGACAGAATGTTGTTGCTCCAGATGCATTAACAACTGTAGAAGGTGAAGCATTAACAGTAACTGATACAGGTGCTGTTGTTGCTGTTTGTGTTCCTGATGTTACCGTTGCAGAGTAAGTTCCACCTGTGCTAACAGTAATTGATTGCGTAGTTGCACCGGTTGACCATAAGTATGATGTTCCTGTAGTTGCAGTTAATACAACACTACCGCCTTGACAGAATGTAGTTGTAGATGCAGGAGTGATTGATGCTGTGAATGTTGTTGCCGTACAAGGTCCTGCATAAGTTGTGTAAACAGCTCCTGATGTTGGTGCTATCGTAACTAAATCAATTTCTAATGCTGTTGTAAGAGGCGTAATTCCTAGCTTATGATTAACTAGACTTAAGTTAGCAAAAGCGATTGCTTGTGATGTTGTTGCATCATAGCGATACCATGTCCAGTTAGTGTCTTTAACACAAGTAATACTATTAGTAGTTGTTCCGTCAAGAGAGATGGTAAATCCAGTGTTAGTTCCTGTTTTACTTCTCGCTCTAACCCATACATATTGAGTAGCTGCTGTTCCTCTAGGAACGAAATTGTATTCTACAACTCCAACCGATTTGAATCCTACACAAGAAGTGAAATTAGTATAGTCTCCTGCAACAGTTCCTGCTGGAACATATGTTCTTATTTCTGCACTTGTTGATGTAGTGTTGTCGAATAATTCACCTTCTAAGTTGAAGTTTTTGCTCCAATAGTAAGGGTGAGTTTCTTCATGCCACAAATCAAGTTGATAAAATACAGGAGAGGCAGTATTCGTGTTGTCATAAATATAAGTACTTCCTTGACGACGAATATTGAACTTTAATGTTTGTCCGTTCAGTTTAATTGACGCAACACCGCTTAAAGGAGCATTCCCAACCATGTTTGAGTTAGGTTGAATTGTACCTGTTAATGCATATTTGTTAAGCGTATTGTGTTTCCTTCCGACAACTAATTTCGTTACATCACCTGCATAGAAAGAATAACCAGGTTGATTTGGATTTGAAGCTGCGTCTGCAGGAACATCTCCGTTCATCAAACTACCATTAAACATTAAATCTTCGTAGCGAGTAGTGATTGCTTCAGCATATCCCGGAAGTGCCATCTGCCAAACATAGTTGTTCGGGTTTTGGTATGGTTGCTTCGTAACAAAATATCCTGTTTGGAAATATTCTGCTCCACTCATTGCAATTACTTTTAAGAAGCCTAACCATTGTGCAGGACGAGGGATAAGCTCTTCGTCGACCCAACCCGGAGAAACATAAGGCGCAAATAATTTATCACCTAAACTTATTTCAGTAAAGCGACTGTCAACTATAAATTGCCATCCATGTGCAGCACCTTGCCAGTATCTCCAAATGTTTGGACGTTGCATATAGATATCTCCTGATGAATAACGTTGACCGTTAACAAGAGAGTTTATCGTGCGGGTTTCTGACCAGTTCCAGCTGTATTGCGGATGTCCGTTTAAATAATAATGGCTGAAACGTGTATTAGCAAGAGCAGGTAATGATAAAAATTCATTCGTGTAAGCAGTAGTTAATCGTTTCATTCCTCTGCCTGAATATTTTGACCAATCGCCTAATCCGCTTGCGTTAAATGCAGCAAGTACAGTAGGGTCTTTCTGTAAACCAGTGCTTGTCCAGTTTGTAATTACTTCACCGTTTTCAAATAACGTGTTTAACGGACGCGTCATTTTCTTCGTTAACTGATCAAGATAGTAGCGCATTGTTTGTCCGTCAAATTTTAATGAATCCAACGCTGATTCAGGACTTACTACTTTTGAGGTAGTAATAACATTACCATAGCGATCGATATATTGACCCGATGAATTTCTTAAGTACGATGCAGCTGGCATACATTCACATTTGATGTATGGTTCAGTAGAAGCTTTTCCAATTCCTTGAGGACTTAATTGCTCCCAATATGAGTTAGCTGAAGTCTTCCATGATGGATTAAGGTTCGCCATTTTAATCCATGCACCATCATAAGTATTTGTATCGCCAAAGTCAGCAACACTATGCGTATTGCTCGACACTAAAAGTGCATAATAGAAGTTTGTGACTAATTCCTTTTGTACTTCTTTACTTCTTTGCACCAATGTACTAGTGCTATATGATGCAGTTCCATCACCTGCTACGTGAGCAGGATTGAAAATCATTGTATTCGGAAATAATGTTGAAGAAGGTAATGCTCTTGCTGCAGGGAAAGTTTTAAGCTGTGTCAAGGCATCTACGGTAGGAGTCGGATGTCCAGGAGCAAATTCATTTATATTCAGACTTCCAACAATCGATGCCGCTGCCGGAGCAGCAACTGTAGAGTTTGCGAATGAATAGTGCTTCTTCTGTGTGAATTCCGTGTAATGTTTGTAAATCATCGTTGAAGGAAGTGCATACTTGTATGCAGCAATTTCATCGAGATCTCCAACATATTTTGTGTAGTCAGTGATTGTGTTTATGTCGCAAATGTTACTATTAGGACTTGATGCGTTTGCAGGAATACTTCCTTTTGCTAAAGTCTTACTGAAACCAGCAGGCAATTGTCCGTCAACCCAAACTTCTTTTGTTCCGTTTTTGGCATCATATTTAAAAACGATGTGATGCCAGTTATTATCAACGAAGTAGTTATATGACCCTCTTCCAATCGCTTCCAATTGAATATCTAAATTGTCTGTAACAGCAGTAGAAGATCCGGTTGGAATACTCTTAGTAGTAAATCGAATGTAAGGGAAATATAGCCTTAGGTTTATTGCGCCATCGCGACGGCTGAAGAATTGAACAGGTGAATTAATATTTGCACCAGCTCTAAATAAAAATTCTACCGTAACTCCTGAATCAGCCGGTAATGGGCTAGATGCTACTATGAGTTTAGCGGTATTTGTTAAAGTAAGGTATTTGCCTACTCCAGTTGTTGACGAAGCGGGACTAATTGCATAAGTTGACTGATAGTACGACGGATTTAAATCCGAATTTCCCATTGAATCCGTTAAAGCATTTGAGCCATCAAATGTCCAGTAGTTGTTTGGATACCAATTCTGACTCTTGGCTGTGTAACTTCCTGTAAGAAGTACTAACAGCGCAAAGATTTGTAACGGCAATCTTTTTAACTCCTGTTTTTGTTGTTTCATTTCTTGTATTTGTGTGGGTTTGAATTGGACAATAACAATTCAGGCCCTGACCCGGGCATCTTTTATAAATTATTAAAAGACAGGCTTTTTTGCGTGAACAGTTCAAATATATCCAGAAAAACGTTAGCACAAAATGTTGTAACACTTGAAATGCGTAAGTGATTGATTTACAGATGGAAAAATTTCGCTTGGTGTAACAAAAATGGCGATTGACCAATTTGTTTTGATCATTCGCCATAAAAATTTGATCATTCGCCCAAAGGTTTTGCAACTTTTGGCGCTAATCTGCTAATCCGGGAGATTCATTTCAGGTGCTTAAAACAGCCTCAAACGGATCGATGAAAGCGGTATTTTTAGATATACCTTGGGGCTCGGCCGGTCCGGATTTCCCTTAACTTTCTTAACGATGTATGCTATTAGAACAAATGTCATTATAGCACAACGTTTAAATTACCTTCTTTGGTTTCTCTTTTGCCGGTAGGCCCTTGAGCTGTTACTTTATATACGTATACTCCTTCACTTACTTTGTCGCCTTGGTAGGTTCCGTCCCAACGTTCATTGGGATTTCCTGATTCGAAAACTAATTGTCCCCAGCGATTAAATATTTGCATTCGGAATTCTTTCAGCGCTTCTCCTGCTATTCCGAATGTATCGTTTAACCCATCTCCATTAGGAGTAAAGGTGTTGGGAATATAGAAGCTCATTTGGGGGATGATTTCTACCTCATTTGATACGCTGTATATCTGAGGAGCTCCATTCTTATAAGCTACTATCCGATATTTCCTGGAGCTTTGTACTTGCCCGAAAGAGTCGGACCAAATACAGCTGCCCAGAACGACAGCGAGTAGTGAAATTGTAAAGTATCTCATAACCATGTTGATTTGATGTATGCAAACTACAACCCCACCAGCATGAGCATTTCGTTATAATTACAATAACAGTCTATTGTAAGGTTGACAAAGGAATTGTTGTCAATTGTGCCTCGTTTCTAGGCGTTTTTTTCTTTTAAAGTGAAACTCTCCTCTGAAAAATATTCAACCAATTTCCTTTTTAATTAAAACATGTTGGTAAGAACCTATGCGTTTTTGGGTAGAATTGCCTTAGAATTAATGCCTTTTCAATGAAACATTGCCATTTAATGTCATTAATTACTCAAGTATTGTGATCCATATTTGGCTTGTTTTATAATAAATGGAGGCCTAATTCTTCCGATTCTTATATTAAATGGTGCTCCAGTTATCCTAAAAGTCGACCTTTAAAGGAGTTGCTTCAGCCTGTTATTATTAAATTGGTTGCCTTTGTTTTCGATATGTGCAGGATGGCCTGAATTTTTGGCAAGTGGTAATCAATAAAATGATTTTGGTCGCTTTCCTGAAAACATTTCTTTGAAAATTTGCGATTTGGATGATATCGTATTACTTTTAACTCAAATATCTACCGATATGTATCTTGATACAACTGATATGGTAAAATTGTTAACCTGAAAATTATAGGGGGCTGTACTTTGTGCAGCCCCTTCTTATTTATATTAACCATTAAAACTCTCATACCATGAATCCCACTCTTAAATTAGGTAACATGAAAGAAGAACATGATGCCTGGCAAGACAGAATTCAATTTCTGAAAAAAGAAATTGAAACTTTTAAAACTCATTTAGGTTCAGTTGTCGTCGGTGATTTTAAACCTAAAAATGCAATGGCATCGGTTGAACATTTTCAAAACCAGTTTATCCTTCAGAGAGAACAGCTCGATATTATTCGTCATGATTTAAAGCAGCATGAGAATTTAATTGAAGATGTAGAAAAAGGAGTTGTTGCAGAGCCTGAACCAGGACTCGATAATGTTCACAAAGTTCAGAGAGAAAAACTAGAACAATTTGAAAAGATATTCCATGATTTAAGGAAGGAGTTCAATATCTTCCTTGATAAAGTTGATTATTAAAAGAGCTTCTGTCGCATAATGTAAGATTATGCGTTAAAGTAGTGAAAAACATTAATGCAAGATGCTTTTTTATAGCATTTGAAGCATTATAAATAGTGTAGAGAGGATTAATAATTCCTCCGCAATAAATCGAAAACTGCCGAGGCTTCCTGTTTCATTAGCCTCGGTAGTTTCTTTTTCTTCCTCGCTAATGTGGTCGTAAATGAAGGTAGAGTCGTCTTTCATGTTCTAATTTTGTATCATATAAGTTACGATAAATAAAATAATATTATGATAGTAACCGCTGATTCCTTAACATTGTAATCAGATAGTCGTTTATGGTTGGATTTTTTGGCTTTATCTCCGCCATAAAGACTTTTAATATTATGAATTCGTTAAAAACAGTGTTTGTTCTTGGTGCCCCCCGCTCCGGAACCAGTATGATATTGTATATGTTGATTAATGGTCAACCCAACTTTTTTGGGTCGAAACATGAATCAAAGTTTTATACGATTGCATTAAAAAAGCCATTTGTGGAATCAACTTTTTTGAATGATAATTATTTTAACGAGTTACTGGGAGAAGATGTGATTAAGTCTATTTTCTCTTCTTCAAAAGATCATTTCGAGTTTTTTAATAAGGCAATGAATTATTGTCGAGAGATAAGTGGGTCTCCAATTTTTGTGGAGAAAAGCCCTATGCATACTGTCTATTATAAAGATATTCCTAAACGATTTCCTGACGTAGGATTAGTACTAATTAATCGACACCCTGCTGCTAATATTCAATCAATAGCTTTTACGAAGTGGATTAATCTAATGAGTGATAAATTTCCGTTCGGTATCAGTAAGAATATTTATGTGCGATATCTCTTTGCTTCTTTATTGTTTCATGAATATTGGAGGGATTCTAAAAAGATTGAAAAAGATCCTAGGACAATAATTACTGTCTGTTATGAAGATGTAATTCTTGAAAAAAATGACTTACGTTCTCAAATGAGTAAGGCTTTCGGAATAGAGTTTAATCCGCTTTACGTTTCGCGCCCTTTTTCTAATGCGGTTAGTCATACTAAAGAAGGGTTCGATAAGGATCGCGTTAATGGTTATAAGCAGTCGATGCCGAAATCGGTCCAGTATTTTATTAGAGCAGTCTTTACACCTAAGAAGAATTTTGATTTTGTTGTTAGGATACCGTTTCTCTTGTTTTTCTTCGAGCCGGTATATTACATTAAGAAGTATTTAATGGGTAAAAAGTAATTTACTTTTTGTAGTCGTTAATGTTTATTCTTCCGCTGCAAAAATAAATTTCATCTTCAATATTGTTCGACGCAACTATCGTTGTTTTCTGAGAAGTATAGGTGTCGATCATTTCTTTATACCATGCAACGCCATTAGCATCTAAATTAGATAATGGTTCGTCGAGTAGGAGTAGAGGTGTGTCACTTAAAATCGCCATCGCAAGTTTTAATCGTTGCTTCATCCCCGAAGAGAATTGCTTTATAGATTTGTTTCTAGCGTGCTTCAGTTGACTAATTTCTAAGAATGATTCAATGCTGATTCCTTGTTGGAATGCTTTGAAAGGTGAGAAAAATGTGATTAACTCTTCAATAGATAATTCTTCAGGCAAATCAATATAGGGTGCACCGATTGACAAAAGATTGAAAAGTTTCTCAGAAGCAACTTCCGCAGTATTATGCGTATAAGTTATTTTGCCTTCGCTGGCTTGCTGATATCCGGAAATGATTTGTAGTAAAGTTGATTTTCCAGATCCATTAAATCCTATGATTGCAGTACGCGTTTTTTCTTCGAAAACATAATCAATACCTCTGAATGTCCATAGGTGTTGATGGCGTTTGCCAATTGTTTCAAGTTCGATGCGTATCAAAACTGCGCAGGTTTACTCTTCTTCACCAGAGGTTAATCCTCTGATAATTCCTTTGTCACTTGATCGAATAAATTCAATCATCATTTTCAAATGATCTGATGATTTCATATCGCTTTCTGCAATGGATAATGCTTTCGTAACATTATGTCCTCGCAGATATACCAATCGATAAAATTCCTGAATATCATTAATCACTTCATCGCTATATCCTCTTCTTCTTAATCCTACAGAGTTGATTCCTGTATAAGACAATGGTTCGCGAGCAGCTTTAACAAATGGAGGTACATTTTTTCGTACTCCTGTTTGTCCTGCAATAAAGCTATGCATTCCGATATGCATGAATTGTGATACTCCAACATATCCTTCAAGTATTGCCCAATCGTCAATTAAAACGTGTCCAGCAAGGTTTACAGAGTTTGCAAGTATAACATTATTGCCTACGATGCAGTCGTGTGCGATGTGCACATAAGCCATCAATAAGCAATTGGCGCCTACAACTGTTTTCCCTAATGCAGATGTTCCTCTGTTGATGGTTACACATTCACGAATAGTTGTATTGTCGCCGATTTCTGCTGTTGTTTTTTCTCCTTTGAATTTTAAGTCTTGAGGTACGGCAGAAATAACTGCGCCTGGGAATATTCTACAGTTTTTCCCGATTCGTGCTCCATCGTAAATGGTCACATTGGATCCAATCCATGTCCCTTCTCCAATTTCAACATCTCCTTGGATAAACGTAAATGGGTCAATCTGAACATTCGCACCGATCTTTGCATCGGGATGTACTGAAGTGAATGTGCTGCTCATGTTCTAGCTTTTCTTAACAATTTGAGCCATCATTTCGGCTTCCATAACTACTTTGTCGCCCACAATTGCTTCTCCTTTCATGTGGCAAATTCCTCGTCTGATAGGAGAAACTAATCCAAGGTGGAAGATGATGGTATCGCCAGGCATTACTTTTTGTTTAAAGCGCGCTTCCGTAATTTTCATGAAGTACGTCCAGTAGTTTTCAGGGTCAGGCACAGTGCTCAATACCAAAATTCCTCCGGTTTGAGCCATTGCTTCTATCATCAATACTCCTGGCATTACAGGATTCTCAGGGAAGTGTCCTTGGAAGAACCATTCATTCATGGTAACGTTTTTAACGCCTACAACATGAGAGTCGGATAGTTCAATGATTTTATCTACGAGCAAGAAAGGATACCTGTGCGGTAGCATGCTCGCAATTTTATTTACGTCGTATAATGTCGGTGCATTCAAGTCAAACTTTCTCACTTGATGGCGATCGCGTTTGATTAATGCTTTAATTTTTTTTGCTAATTCAACATTCGCCGCATGTCCGGGACGAGCAGCTAATACGTGCCCTCTGATCGGTTGCCCGATCAATGCTAAGTCGCCGATGATATCAAGAAGTTTATGGCGCGCCGGTTCGTTTTGGAAATGTGGCTGCACATTATTTAAAAATCCTCTTTCTTTAACTTGGACATTCGGCTTGTTGAACAGTTTCGATAGTTCGTCCAGTTTCTCTTGGCTCACTTCTCTGTCAACTACTACGATTGCATTATTTAAATCGCCACCCTTAATGAGGTTATGCTTTACAAGCATTTCTAATTCATGAAGGAATACGAATGTTCTGCATTGTGAAATTTCACTCTCAAATTCATCTAACTTGTGAAGTTGAGCATGCTGAGTTCCTAATACAGGACTATTATAATCAACCATTACGGTGATGCGGTATTCAGGACTTTCAACAGCTAACATTTCTACATTACGAGCAGGCTCTTCGTAAGTTGTATTCTCATGAAGGTCATAAATATCACGATTTGCATTTTGTTCGATACGTCCTGCTTGCAACAATGCTTCAACGAACGGGCGAGAGCTGCCATCCATAATCGGGATTTCAGGTCCATCTACCTCAATAAGCACATTGTCGATTTCAAGACCTACCAATGCTGCAAGCGCATGCTCTGTAGTGCTCACCTTTGCGCCATTCTGCTGTAAGGTTGTACCTCTTGAAGTGTCAACCACATTGTCAACATCAGCTTCTATGATAGGCTGGTTGGGAAGATCGACTCTCTTGAATTTATACCAATGGTTTTCAGGAGCAGGATGAAAGGTTAAGTTTACAGGAACTCCTGTATGAAGGCCGACACCCGAAACGGTTACCGACTTTTTAATCGTTGATTGTTTAAGCTGCATGCTAATTTTAAGAAGATGCTTTGTCGCGTAAAGAAGCTATTGTTTTTTCAAGGTCTTGGATTTTTCTTTCCAAGTCGGGAAGTTTTCTGAATACAACATAAGTTCGTTTGTAGTCGCCTATGCCGAAAGCAGGTGATCCCTGTAGAATTTCATTTGGTTTAGTGATATTACTTCCAACTCCAGATTGAGCAGCGATTTTGGTTCCGTCAGCAATTGTAAGGTGACCCACAATTCCAACTTGTCCGCCGATCATGCAATTCTTGCCGATTTTGGTCGATCCCGCAACTCCTGTTTGAGCTGCGATCACTGTATTTTCTCCTATTTCCACATTGTGCGCAATCTGAATCAAATTATCAAGTTTCACTCCTTTGCGGATGATTGTCGATCCCAGCGTTGCACGGTCGATAGAAGAATTTGCTCCTACGTCAACATGATCTTCAATGATCACATTTCCGATTTGAGCAACTTTTTGATAGTTGTTTTCTGAATTTGGTTGGAATCCGAATCCATCGGCACCAATTACGCAACCTGCATGAAGTGTAACATGATTTCCAATTACGCAATCAGAATAAATCTGAGTGCCCGGGAAAATGGTAGTATCGTTGCCTATAGTGCAATTGTCGCCCACATAAACATTCGGGTAAATTTTAGCTCTGTCGCCAATCTTTACATTTTTTCCGATGTAAGTAAAAGCTCCAATGTAAACATCTGCTCCGTAACTCGACGATGACTCAATAAAAGCATGAGAGTCGATGCCAACTTTATTGCGCTGAATGGTATTATAAACCTCTAAAAGCTTAGCGAAACTTGCATAAGCATTTTCAACACGAACCAAAGTAGCCGAGATTTCTTTTTCAGCCACAAAATCACTGTTCACAATTGCAACAGAGGCATTGGTGGTATAGATAAATTGGGTATAGGCTGGATTGGCCAAGAAAGTTAATGATCCTTCAGTGCCTTCTTCAATTTTTGAGAGGCGACTAACTTTAGCTTCTGCGTTACCGTCTACGGTACCCTGAAGCAATTCGGCAATCTGTTTAGCAGTGAATTCCATGTCAGCCTGCAAAGGTAACAAATAAGCTTTTTCAGAGAGTCGAAATCTGCAACATAAAGTATCTGTTAATCAATTAGTTCGGGGAGGCAGCAAAAGAAGTTTTTCTGTATAGGTGATGAAAGTACCGCAACTTCGAGTTGATCGCTTGCCAAAGAGAGTTCAATTTGGGTTCCGTCGCGGTATAAAATCCTTATCGGTTCGCTATCGGGATTGTATGCGCTATTGCTAATTTTTCCGGTAAAAGCGAAGTAGTGAAGGTCCTTTTCTGGCAAGTGATAATTGTTGCGAACTTTATCGAGATAAGGAGTTGTTTTTTCGATTTCGAAAGGATCTTTTTGCAATCTGATTTTGTAGATTTTTCGCTCTACCATACCTCTGCAAAGTCTCGACAAAACAACATCATCGTGGTCGGTCCACACTTTAAGTGACGCGTAAATATCATAATCATCGAGTTTACTGAAAAGTTGAAGTATTTCAGGGTTTTCAGCGAAGTCTTTTTCTGTGAAATTATTGGTCAAGAATTGCTTTAGTGCCGGTGTGGCGAATAAGTTAGGGTCGTTAACGGCTAATTCTTTTGCTCTTTTTAGAATATTAACAAGCATTTGCTCGGCAGCCAATGTTGTTTTGTGGAGGTAAACTTGCCAGTACATCAGTCGGCGAGCAACAATAAATTTCTCAATCGAATAAAGGCCTTTTTCTTCAATGACCAGGTGGTCATTATGCACATCCAACATTTTAATAATTCGCTGAGCTCCGATTTTCCCCTCTAAAACGCCGGTGTAGAAGCTATCGCGGTTCAAATAGTCGAGGCGATCCATGTCGAGTTGACTGGAAACTAAGTCGTGCAAAAACTTTTTCGGGTATTCGTTCTTGAAAATTTGGATGCCCACACTAAGCTGTCCGTTGAACTCGGTGTTTAACGCTTCCATGAACAAAAGCGATACTTTCTCATGCGTTATTCCTTTTACGATGCTATGTTCGAGAGCATGAGAGAAGGGACTATGTCCGATATCGTGTAAAAGGATCGCAACCAACGCTCCTAAAGATTCCTCCTCGGTAATTTCATGGCCTTTCGATTTTATCGTCTCAATTGCTTGACTCATAAGGTGTAAGGCTCCTAAAGCATGATGAAAACGGGTATGCAAAGCTCCCGGATAAACCATATGGGTTAGTCCTAGTTGGCGGATTCTTCTTAGTCGCTGGAACCAAGGATGCTCAATCAAATCAAAGATTAATGGGTGCGGAATTGTGATAAATCCGTAAACGGGATCATTAAAGATTTTCTTTTTATTGATTTTCAAGAGATCTATTTTTTATATTCACTTCGAAATTAGTGTTTGAAGTGAATGAATTATGATTTTGCAAATATCGTAAACGGATTTGCATATTAATAAGACTATTTTTGCGTTTACATCAACTATGGAAAAAATTAAAATTCTTTGGGCCGACGACGAAATTGATTTGTTGAAGCCACATATTCTATTTCTTCAGGAAAAAGGGTACGAAGTGACAACGGCAACTAATGGCCGTGATGCGTTAGATTTGGTGCAAAAGACAGCATATGATATTGTTTTTCTCGATGAAAATATGCCGGGATTAAGCGGATTAGAGACGTTGGTGCAGATAAAAAATCTGAGAAATGAAATTCCAGTTGTCATGATTACGAAAAATGAAGCGGAAGAAATTATGGAGGAAGCGATTGGTAGTAAAATTGCCGATTACCTCATAAAGCCAGTGAATCCGAATCAAATTTTATTGTCGATCAAAAAGAATCTCGATAACAAGCGATTGATTAGTGAGAAAACCACACAAGGCTATCAGCAAGAATTTCGCCAGATAGGCATGAGCATGAGTGATAAGTTGAGTTGGAACGAGTGGGTTGATGTCTACAAAAAGTTGGTGTATTGGGAGATCGAACTTGAGAACACGCAAGATCCTGGTATGTATGATATTTTGACCATGCAGAAAGCAGAGGCAAATCATCTCTTCGGAAAATTCATCGACAATAATTATTTGCAATGGCTGAAAGATCCAGAGAAAGCGCCATTAATGTCGCATTATCTTTTGCGTCGTAAGGTCTTGCCATTGGTAGATGCGGGAGAAGAGCCGGTGTTTTTTATCTTGATCGATAACTTACGATATGATCAATGGAAAACGATTCAGCCTGTCTTAACCGACTTATTTAAAATTATTGAAGACGAAACCTATTGCAGTATTTTGCCTACTGCTACTATGTTTGCTAGAAACGCCATTTTTGCTGGGATGATGCCTTCAGAAATCGAGAAGAGATTTCCTGATAAATGGGTGAACGACGAAGACGAGGGAGGGAAAAATCAATATGAAGAAGACTTCTTAGCCGATCAATTACAACGTCTTAAAAAGACGTATAAGTTTTCGTATACAAAAGTTACCAATATAGATGCGGGTAAAGCGTTGGTCGACTCAATTCCTAATTTATATCAGAATAAATTTAATGTGATTGTATATAATTTTGTCGACATGCTTTCACATGCTCGTACCGATATGCAAGTGATACGTGAGTTGGCAGAAGATGAGAAAGCGTATCGATCAATTACGAAGTCGTGGTTTGAGCATTCACCTTTATTAGATGCATTAAAGAGAATTGCAGAGAAGCCATGTAAAGTAGTTATTGCTACCGATCACGGAACTATTAAGGTTAATGATGCATCGAAAATTGTAGGCGATAGAAATACGAATACAAACCTCCGATATAAAGTAGGGAAGAGCTTGAATTACGAGAAGAAAGATGTGATGGAGATAAGAAATCCCGCCGATGCGTTTCTTCCGAAAATGAATGTGAGCACATCTTATGTGTTTATAAAGGGAGATAAATTCTTCGCCTACCCGAATAATTTTAATTATTATGTTAATTTTTACAGAGACACATTTCAGCATGGTGGTATATCCCCTGAGGAAATGATCATCCCTGTAATTACTTTGCAGAGTAAGTCATGACCCGAACGTGGACCACAGTAACTTTAGAACAATTGCCGGAGGTGGCTGCCGAATTATTGCAGTTTGCCTCCTCTCAAAAAATATTCTGCTTACATGGAGAAATGGGAGCGGGAAAGACAACCTTCGTTAAAGAGTTAAGTAAAACGTTAGGAGTAAGTGATGAAGTTCAAAGTCCCACCTTCTCGATCGTAAATGAGTACACAGCAGCTTCGGGTGATCCGGTGTTTCATTTTGACTTTTACAGGTTAAAGAGTTTGGAGGAAGCGTATGATATCGGATATGAAGATTACGTGTTTTCGGGACATTATTGCTTCATTGAGTGGCCCGAAAAGGTTGAAAGTTTGTTAAATTTTGCAAAAGCAGATATTTTTATCACTTCAGATAATAATACACGCACAATTACATGTCGTTATGAGTAAGCAATTCAAAGGAATCAGTACATTGGCCCAACAAGGGGTGATGATGCCACAGGAAAGTGTTTTAGAAGTAGGTAAGCTTCGACAAAATCTTTTCATAGGCATACCTAAAGAAACATCATTTCAAGAAAACAGGATTCCTTTAGTGCCGGAATCGGTAGCAGTGTTGGTTAATAACGGACATCAAATTTTAGTAGAAACCGGAGCGGGAAAGAATGCCAATTTTACGGATTCAGACTATAGCGAAGCCGGAGCAAAAATTGCTTACTCAACAAAAGAAGTATATCAATCTGATTTAATAATAAAAGTTGCTCCGCCATCATTAGAAGAGCTTGATTACTTTAAAGACAAGCAGTCGTTGATGTCGATACTTCAAATCGGCATGCAACAAGAAGGATTTCTTCAACGCCTATCGACAAAAAAAATTACCGCATTAGCTTACGAATATTTACGTGATGAAACTGATGTATATCCTGTAATACAAGCCATGAGTGAAATCGTGGGAAGTACATCGATTTTGATTGCATCGGAGTTGTTAAGTAATACTGCAGGAGGGAAAGGAGAGTTATTGGGTGGTGTACCGGGAATTCCTCCAACTGAAGTTGTAATTCTAGGAGCAGGAACAGTAGGTGAATATGCGGCAAGAGCAGCACTTGGATTAGGAGCGAACGTAAAAGTGTTTGATAATTCGATCTATAAATTAAGAAGATTGCAAAGAAACCTTGGTTCGCGCGTTTATACATCAACATTAAATCCTGCTAACCTTCTTAAAGCACTAAAAACATGTGATGTTGCAATTGGTGCGATATTAGGAAAAGAAGGACGTTCACCGGTTGTAGTTACTGAAGAAATGGTAAGTGAAATGCGTTTCGGATCGGTAATTATTGATGTAAGTATCGACCAAGGAGGATGCTTTGAAACATCTGAAGTAACTAATCACTCGAATCCTACATTTAGAAAATACGGAGTAATACACTACTGTGTTCCTAATATTGCCAGTCGTGTTGCACGCACTGCCTCTTATGCATTGAGTAATATCTTCACTCAGATATTATTGAACATGGGAGAAGAAGGAGGAATGGATCCGCTACTATGGCAAGATCATCATGTGCGATGTGCAGCTTATCTGTATAGAGGTACAGTTACCAATAAATATGTTGCAGATATTTGCAGGATGCCGTTTAGAGATTTGAATCTCTTGATGGCCACAAGAATTTAACTCTTCTTCTTACTTAAAAAATATTTGCACGCCGATTTGATTTGACATTCGGCGCATTTCGGCGTACGAGCAAGGCAAATATATCTTCCGTGGAGGATAAGCCAATGGTGAGCCAATGGTATTTGTTCTTCGGGGATATACTTCACTAATTGTTTTTCTGCTGCTAAAGGAGTTTTAGCATTTAAAGTGAGCCCGATTCTCGCGGAAACTCTGAACACGTGCGTATCAACAGCCATTGCAGGCATATTGTAAACAACAGAAGCAATTACGTTGGCCGTTTTTCTTCCGACGCCGGGTAGTTTTACTAGTTCATCAATTTCGGAAGGGACTTCTCCATTAAAATCATTCACTAACATTCTTGCCATTCCTGCAAGATGCTTGGCCTTGTTATTGGGATAACTAACGGAGCGTATATACGAAAAGATATCATCCGGCATAGCCGTTGCTAAATCTTCTGCTGTGGGATAAGCACGAAATAGAGCGGGAGTAACTAAGTTTACTCGTTTATCGGTGCATTGAGCAGACAAGATTACTGCAACAAGCAATTCATAAGGATTGCTATAATGAAGTTCTGTTTCTGCATCAGGATTATGTTTACTGAAGTAATCAATAATAAAATCGTACCGTTCTTTTCGAGTCATTGCTTTGCAATATAGAGTTTGCCAAAGCGTAAAAATAAGAAAGGCCCCGTAATGGAGCCTCTCTTGAAGATTATTTTCTGTTATTCAACGATAAATGTTTTTTGTTGAAGATCATTGCCTGATTCTGTGCGAAGGATATACATTCCCGCAGAAAGGTTCGTTTGCATTGGGAATTCGTTTAATCCTTCATTTGATTGTTTTTCTTCTTGATAAATGATTCGTCCCGTGAAGTCGATAATTGAAATAACAGTTGCTGTTACTTTATCTGAAGTATAAGCTACAGAGAAGTTTCCATGTGAAGGATTAGGTAATACATTCAGTGAGTTTACTGCTTCTGAAATTCCTTCGCGGCAGTTGATTGTATATCCTAGTGATTTAGTTGAACTGTTACCTGAGCAACTGCGATTTGCTTGAACATTAATTCCTCCGCTCTTATTTCCAAAGTTTACTGTAATCGAATTAGTTCCTTGCCCACTAACTATAGTTGCTGTTGAAGGCACTGACCAGATATAAGAGTTAACACCAGTGATAGCAGGAGTAGAATACACTACGTTTTGTTGGAATGCACAGATTGTTATTGGTCCGTTGATAACAGAAGGTGTTTGAGGAATTCCTTTTACACTTAAAGATCTTGCTCCACCGGCAACACCACAAATGTTAATCGAGTAAACAGATATAATTCCTGTTGTGAATCCTGGGTTGAACTGAATAGTGCATGTAGTTCCGTTTGATGCTCCAACAATATTCGCTCCAGCAGGAACTACCCAAAGGTAAGAGGCAGCACCTGAAACAGCAGCAATGCTATAGGTTACTGTGGTGTCGCATAAACCTGCTATAGGACCTGTGATATTTCCCGGTACGCGAGTGATTGGAATATTTGTTTTTAATGATGCATGTGAATTTCCACAAGCGAAATACGCAATTACATTGATAGATCCACCATTGTAAGAGTTTGAGAAATCAATGTATGCTGAAGTGTCGTTTTGAGATACGAATGAACAACCGGGAGGTAAGAACCAACGAATTGAATCTGCTCCTTCAACGGTTCTTACTTTGTAATAAACATTTGATGAACCCGGACAAACAGAGTTTGGTCCGACTTGGAATTGAGCAGCACCAACATTATGGCGAACCCATACTTGAGAGGCTAAGCTTGTTCCACATTCATTTACTCCTGAAACGAAAATGTATGTTCCTGAATTTGTAACTGACGAAGGGAAGTAAACATTTACTGAAGTAGAGCCTTGTCCAGACGTAATGCTGCTTGCATTGCCTGTCGACCAAGCATAGCTGTTTGCATCACTTGAAGGAGTGATAGAGAAACTGCCTGAATTGTCGAGGCAAAGCATAGATGGTCCTGAAATAGGAGCAGGTTTTGCAGGTTTATTTTTAACTAGAACAGTAATAGATGCAGTGAACGTAGAGCATCCTGTTTGACCTAATACTTCTAGCGTTAAGTCGACATTACCTAAAGCGATATCATTTGTTCCAGGAGTATATACTGGCGACAAATCGGAATTATTACTGAATGTCCCATCACCAGTTGTATGCCAAATAAGAGATTGATAAGTACCGTCAATATATCCTGTAAGTGAAATTGTGCTGTTATAGCAAATTTGTGTGTTGTTGTCATTTAAGATTTGTACTTCAACAGGGTCGGGTTGTGTAATTACAAAAGGAACTGAAATAGTACAATTGTTAAGATCATTGATGATTACATTATAGAACCCTGCATATAAACCTGAAATTGCAGAAGCAGTTTCGTTGTCATTATCCCACAGATATGAGTATGGAGTAGTCCCTCCGCTTACACTTGCTGTTGCCGTGCCGCTGTTACTACCATAGCAAGCATTGTCTGTTGTAGTAATTGTTGCAGAAAGCTGAGAAGGATTTGATAATGTATAGCTATTTGTTTTTGAACAACCATTATTGTCAGTGACAGTGACTGTATAATTAGAGCCAACTAATGAAGAAATATCTTCAGTTGTTTGTCCGCTGCTCCATACATAAGTATAACTTGGAGTGCCTCCAGAGACTGACAAATTAATTGAGCCGTTTGCGTCATCGTGACATAATGGATCTACGGAGCTTCCCGTTACATTAAGTTCCGTAGGTTGAGAAACAGAAATGGAAGTTGATGTAGAGCAGCCGTTGTTGTCGGTAATGGTGTAATTATAATTTCCGGCAATGACTTGAATTGAGCCTGTTCCAGAATAAATTCCTGATCCACCTGTAGCAGCAACCAAGACAGTTGCATTTCCGCCGTAACAAGAAATAGGAGTTGTGATTGTTGCTGTTGCTGATAAGTCGGATGTTACCGTAATAGTTGTTAAACAAGAATCTTTATTCCCTGAAGCATCTGTTGCAATCAAGTAAACGCTGTTTACTCCAACGTTTTGGCAATTAAATGTTGATTTACTTAAACTGAAATTGCTAATTCCGCAATTGTCACTGCTTGCATTATTTAAACTTGAAGGCGAAACAGTAACTGTGCCGTCAATGCCTAATGCTGCTGTTATACTCGTGCAATTAACTATCGGTTTAATGTTGTCAATTACTGTTACAGTTGCTAAGCATGAATCGACATTTCCCGAGTTATCAGTTACTACTAAGTAAACAGAATTGGCACCTAAGTTAGAGCAATCAAAATTTGTTTTTCTCGCAACAATAGAAGAAATTGTACAGTTGTCGGTTGATCCATTGTTGATTTGAGAAGCAGTTATTGATGCTTGACCTGCGCTGTTTAAGTTCACAGAAACATTTTTGCAATTAACAACAGGTTTAATAATATCGCCATTAACAGTTACTGAAGCAGATGATGTACATCCGGCAATTTGATCTGTAGCAACAACAGTATATGTTGTGGTATTGCTTATAGCAACATTCGTTGGGTTTTTTACAGTTGATGTAAATCCTGCAGGGGAAGAAGTCCACGCGTATGTAGTTCCATCAGGATAAGTAATGTTGATAGTCCATGAAGTTAAACTTCCTGTATCTGTAGATGCATCATCAAAAACCTTTAAGCTCCACGTTCCGTTCGGGTTACCCGATAAAGTTGAAAACGCTTGTTCAGGACGATAGCTTCCAGAAATATTGTTGATGTTTGAATTGTTAATGCTAGTGATGTTTGAAGAAGCGGCATCTGTGAATAGCGTTCCGCTATAATTTGCTCCACTTCCTCCATTATCACTTGTTAATGTGATTGAAGTTCCTGCAACGTTATTGAATAATTGCGATCCTGATGATGCTGTAGTGATTGATCCGCCGGGTTTCAATAAATAAACTTCTAAGTCATCATTAAAAGTATGGTTAATCGATAAAGAAACTGTAACTGTTGCTCCTGTTAATGTGTTTGGTAATCCTGAAACATCAATATTTGAAGTAGCTCCAGTTGTTGAATTGTCAGGAATTGAAACCGAGGTGCTATTAGTAAAGGTTTTTGTGAAATTAGTACTATTAGTTGTAGTTAAGTTAATCGTACTATTAGGGCAAACGGCTGACAAATTTGAAGAGGCAGCAATTGCTAAGCTATTTCCTATATTCACCACAGTAGCAGAAGAAGTCGTTGAACATCCTGTAGCATTTGTGATCGTTACTAAATATGATCCGCCAAATGTTGCAGCGTAAGTAGATGATGATGCACCTGAAATGGTGTTCCCGTCTTTTTTCCATGAATAAGTAACCCCTGATTGATTCGTGGAGGCATTTAGTGTGGTTGAAGTTGTCGGAGGACAAATATTCACTGTGCTTCCTTGTGTTATTGATGCCGTTGGGTAAGCATCAACAGTCATTGTTACCGCGTTGGATGTAACGGTACTAGTGCTGGCACATACATGATTTGAGGTAAGCACGCAAGTGACAATATCGCTATTGGTTAATGTCGTAGACGTAAAAGTAGAAGCTGTCCCTGAATTGGTTCCATTAACTTTCCATTGGTAAGTTGGGGTTGTTCCGCCATTTGCGATAGTGGGAGTGAAGGTTACTGAAGTTCCGGAGCAAATTGTTGTTGCTGATGCCGCAATTGAAATTGTAGGAGTGACTGATGTTGCAACATTTCCGTTTCCTGTAGGATTATTTGTTGTTGGAGTTAAGTTGTTTCCTCCTCCATTTCCTCCAATGTTTAATCCGCTAGAAGCAACCGAAGCATCTATTACCGCATTATTACAAGAAATGCTAGATTTTAAATCGACAACAAGGAACAACGATATTGTTGTGGCCGAACTTCCTGAAGCAGTTGGTGTTGTTGAGAATGAGCTAAACGTTGCAGAGCTACCAGGATTGCTAATTGTTTGTATTAAAGTAGCACTAGAAAATGAAGTGCTAGTTCCGTAATAAAGTTTCGCAGAAGAGTAGTTGCTGCTATTCGTTAGAGAAAACGATATCGACGATAGTGTCCACGAAGAACCTGAATTGTTTCCTGTTCCAACTAAATCAACACGAATTACTTGATTGGCAGTTGACCCAGGAAGTGCTGAAGCGCCAGTATTTAGTTGAGTACAACTTGAACTGCTAAAGCGAGCGGCAAATACGTTAATGCCGGCCAAAAGGAATAAAAAAATCAGAATAGTTTTTTTCGAGAACATGGGCTGTAAATAATTAGTCTCGAAATTTACGACCTAAAATGCACGTGATTTTTATCACATTGGCAAACGGCATTAATATTTGGGTGAAATGCCTAAAAAAATTGGCAAAAAAATAATTTTAATATACTTGTACTTTGCTAATATTAATAAAGAAGCCAATTCTATTGAATTGGCTTCTAGTGGTTTACACCTATTTGGTTCCGGCCGTTAAACGGGCGTAATTTAATATAGACTCTCGAAGAGCACCCGCAGGTCGTATGCTGATTTCTTGAATATATCCCGTGATTTTTTTAAGGTCATCGAATATTTCAGCTACTTCTTCATCATTATCTATAGCATTCTGAACTTCCACCGTTTGTATAATGGTGGTTTCATTATGCAGGTATAAAACTAAATCGTTTAGAGTACAACTTTCGTTCATAGGCTTTTTTAAGAGGTTATTTTCTATGAAACGCTGTACCTAAGTAATTATTGTTATGATACGTTTAAATAAAGATCTTTTTCTTTGATCAGTTTTCTAAGGTTAATTAAAGCATATCGCATTCTGCCTAGTGAGGTGTTGATGCTTACCCCGGTCACTTCTGAAATTTCCTTAAAGCTCATGTTTCCGAAGTGTCTCATAATCACAACTTCACGTTGATCATAGGGGAGTTCTTCAATTAATACTCGAATCTGTTTATGGATCTGTTCTAAAATGATTTTGTCTTCAATATTATCATCCATTAATGGAAGCGTATCAAAGATGCTGTACTCTTCCGTGTCATGAACTAAAGGCATTTTCTTTAGGCTTCGGAAATGGTCGATTACCAAGTTGTGAGCAATACGCAATACCCACGATAAGAACTTTCCTTCTTCGTTATAATTTCCTGACCTTAAGGTGTTTATGACTTTAATAAAGGTGTCCTGGAAAATATCATCCGACAATTCCCTGTCCTTTACCAATAAATAAATACTGGTATAGATCTTCCTTTCGTGACGAATAATTAAGCTTTGGAGTGCGCTTTCCTCTCCTTTAATAAAGCGCGCGACTAATTCATTGTCAGTGACTTGCTGTTTACACATAGTTCCTCCTTGTTTAAGGTTGGTTTGAGATGGGTACTCGTAAATTTTTCTATGTGTAGATTTTCAGCTTATAGGCACGAATATTTTTAAAGAATGAATTTGTTTAAAACAGGGCAGTTTTTATGTAAACGATTATACGTTCCTGTTTATTGTATGTTTTGAATAATTATCAAATATACGAAGTTTTGAGCCTGAAATCAAGATGGACTTCACTTTAACTCAAAAATAACAACTTGCCGGAGTTTTTTTTTATTTTGAAAATGCGAATTTGGAATTTGAAATGAGGAAAATTAAGAGTGTAACTAATGATTTTTAGTCCAAATTATGATTTATGTCTGTATTTGGATTTATGACTAAGATGTGACATTTTAAGTCTGATGCTTAGATTACTTTCGCTGCACTTATTCAATACTTATGAAAAAATATCAATTATTAGTACTGGCACTTTTAGCTGCAGGTACAATGTATGCTCAGGAAGCAAAGCCTGAGTTTGATCCGAAAACACTTTTGTATAAAGGAGAGGAAAAACATTTGTCGAATGTTCGCCAATTAACTTTCGGTGGTGATAATGCTGAAGCATATTTTAGCTTTAACGGGAAGATGATTACCTACCAAATGCGCGATAAAGCAAATGGTAAAGAGTGTGATCAAATTTTTAGTTTCGATTTATCTAATAAAGATACTAAGACAACTCCTCCGCAACTTATTAGTACTAACATGGGAAGAACCACTTGTTCTTACTTCTTGCCGGGTGATTCATTAATTCTTTATGCTTCTACTCACGTAGGAAATAAGGAATGTCCACCTGATCCACCAAAGCGTGAAGATCATAAATATGTTTGGGCTATTTATTCTGATTTCGACATTTTCGTTGCAGACTTAAAAGGAAACATTAAAAAACAGTTGACTAACACTCCGGGATATGATGCCGAAGCAACTGTTTCTCCTGATGGTAAGAAAATAGTATTCACTAGTCTTCGTTCAGGTGATCTTGAATTATATACTATGGATATCGATGGAAGTAATGTGAAGCAAGTAACCAATCAATTAGGTTACGATGGTGGAGCTTTCTTTTCTCCCGATAGCAAAAGCTTGATCTTCCGTTCTTCTCGTCCTAAAACTCCTGAAGAAGTTGCTGAATATAATGCGTTGTTAAAAGATGGTTTAGTAATGCCAACTAATATGTCGCTTTATACTTGTAATGTTGATGGTTCTGGACTTACTAAAATCACCGATCTTCCAAATGCTAGTTGGGCTCCGTTTTTCCATCCAAGTGGAAAGAAAGTAATCTTCGCAACGAATTTTGCAGCTACTCACGGATTACCGTTCAACTTATATATGATCGGACTTGACGGTAAAAATATGGAAAGAATTACGTTTGATTCAATGTTCGATGCTTTCCCTATGTTCTCCCCTGATGGTAAGCATTTGATTTTCTCTTCTAATAGAAATAACAACGGCACACATGATACTAATTTGTTTATTGCCGATTGGAAAGACTAATTATTGATTTTAACAGTCTTTAAATTTAAAAGGTTCAGCGGATTCATAGTGAGTCCGCTGACTTTGTTTTGTACCAGTCTCAAAACTCTGTCATAATAAAGTACTACAACTGGCGCATCTTTCATCGCTGTTTCGTCCATCGCACGATACAGTTCCTGTCGCATACTGTCATTTTGCGTTAACAACGATTGCTCATAAAGTTCGTCGAAGTGCCTATTAGAGTAGTGCGTGTAGTTTGGTCCTGCAGGGGCTTTGTTTTTAGAGTAAAAAAGGGATAAATAATTTTCTCCATCAGCATAGTCGGCAATCCATGATGCTCGAAACCAAACTAATTGTTGTTTCGCAACCATCTGACGATGTTGAGCCGATTGATTAATTTCAACATTAACTTTTATCCCAATTTCCGAAAGCTGTCCTTGGATGTATTCACATAAATCTTGATATGAACTGGTAGTGCTCATAGTAATTGTCGGTAATCCCTTGCCGTTAGGATAACCTGCTTCTGCCAATAATTTTTTAGCTAATTCAGGATTATAATTGTATCCGTAAGTTTCTGCATTTGTAAAGCCCGGTGTTCCTGGAGGAATAATTCCACCAGTGCCGGGAGTCGCCATACTATTTCTAAGATAAGCTATCATTTTTTTTCTGTCGAACCCGTAGCTGATAGCCTGTCTAATTTTAATGTTGTTTAATGGATTCCCTTTCATCGATTCTAAACTTGGGTCCATTATAAATCCTAAATACTCGGTATTCAAATACGGTGCCGTTTCCATTTTAAATCGTCCTGTATATTTTGCACGCATTTTTCCTCCAGGAGTCAGTAAGTCATCTTTGAATCCCGCATCTAACCCTGAAATTAAATCGAGTTTCCCTTTTAAAAATTCCAAGAATGCACTTTGTTTGTCGTTGATAAATGAAATCATTACAGCGTCTAAATAGGGGAGTCTTTTTCCTGCTGAATCAAATTCGAAATAGTTTTCGTTTTTGTGAAGTACTAATGCAGTTCGTTCTATCCATCGATCAAATTTGAATGGTCCGGTGCCGATGGGATGTTTTCTGAAATCTTTACCGTAAAACTCCACTACTTCATGAGGAACAACAGAACAATATGCTGCGCTTAATAATCCGATAAAAGGAGGGAATGGAGTAGAAAGGTTAATTTCGAGTGTGCTGTCATTAATTGCTTTTACTCCAGTTAATACATTAGAAGAATCTTTCTTCACAAAATTGAATATCCATGATCCCGGAGATGCCGTTTTTTCATTCGTAACTCGATTAAAACTGTATACGAAATCGGATGCTATTACTTTTCTGTTGGGGTTTAGTAAAGTGTCTTTTTGAAAATAGACATCCTCACGCAAATGAAATAGATAATTCTTTCCGTCGCTTGAGATTTCCCATGACTTAGCTATCGCTGGTTTGGCGTTAAGTTGGTCGTCGAGTTGAACTAGGCCGTTGAAAAGGTGGTTGCATGCCCAAATATTAGACTGATTATTTGAGAATGCAGGGTCGAGCGATGTTATTCCAAAGGCTTCATTGTAGCGAAATACAGTTTTATCGCTATTGTTTTTATTAACGTTTCCGCATCCGGCCAACAGGATAACAAATGCATAAATAATATGTCGCATGATGTCACAAAGCTATAAAAGTGAATTGATTATCGGCATCAATCACTTAAATTGTTCAGTTTCAATTATCTGCGACCCGTGCATCAACCAACTTCTTTTTGTACTTTTGCACTCCCATGCAAACAGTTGCGTTTCATACACTTGGATGTAAGTTGAATTTCTCGGAAACTTCAACGTTAGCCCGTCAATTTAAGGACGCAGGTTGGCGTAAAGCGGATTTTCCGGGACCTGCCGACGTATATGTGATCAATACCTGCTCTGTAACCGAAAATGCCGACCGTGAGTGCCGTCAGATCGTTAATAGAGCCATGGCTTCGAATCCCGATGGTAAAGTGATCGTGGTAGGATGCTATGCGCAATTAAAGCCGCAAGAGATTGCCGATATGCAAGGAGTTGACCTTGTGTTGGGAGCAAACGAAAAATTTAATGTCCTTCAATACCTCGATAATCTTCAAAAGCAGGAACATGGCAACGTAATTTCTTGTGAAATTGAGGAAGTGAAGAATTATATCAGTTCATACTCATCCGACGATCGCACGCGTGTGTTTTTGAAAGTTCAAGATGGATGCGACTACAGTTGTACTTTTTGTACTATTCCTCAAGCAAGAGGGATGTCGAGAAGCGACAATGTTAAAAACGTAATTGCTCAAGTAGAAAAAATAGTTGCTTCCGGTGCGCAAGAGATTGTACTTACAGGAGTGAACTTAGGCGATTTCGGGTTGTCGGGAGAAAATGGCTCTAGAGCTGAAAAGTTTATTGACTTAGCGAAAGCACTAGAAAATGTAACAGGATTAAAGCGTGTTCGTATTTCATCAATTGAACCGAATTTGGTGACAGATGAAGTTATTGAACATGTTTCGATGTCGAGTAAATTCGTGCCTCACTTTCATATTCCATTGCAAAGCGGATCGGATGAGATGTTGAAGGCTATGCGTCGACGTTATCTTCGTCAGCTTTATGTTGATAGAGTAACGAAAATCAAATCGCTAATGCCGAATGCTGCTATTGGTGTTGATGTGATTGTTGGATTTCCTGGAGAGACCGACGAGTTGTTTAATGAAACAGTTCAGTTTTTAAAGGATTTAGATATTTCCTACTTGCATGTATTTACTTATTCGGAACGTGCAAACACACCTGCGGTTGATATGCCTGGAGTGGTTCCTATAAATATCAGAAAGCAACGAAATAAAGTCCTTCGTAATTTGTCGTTGAAAAAGCAACGTGCATTTTATGAATCTCAAGTTGGAAGCGAATGGCCTGTCTTATTTGAAGCAGAGAAGCAAGAAGGACTTATGTACGGATATAGTTCAAACTATATTAGAGTGGCAACTCCTTATAATGAACAGTTAGTAAATAAAATAGTTTCATGTAAAATTATTGGAGTGAGTTCGGAAGGACTTGCGGAAGTTGAATTCTGTGAGAATGAAATTTTAAAATTGGTGTCGGCGCATTAACCGAACAAAAAAGCTATGTATCCTACAATATCAGATTTACTTAAAGATCTATTCGGCATAAACATTCCATTGCCAATTCAAAGTTTTGGATTTATGATGGCCATATCGTTTATGTTGGCTGCCTATACTTTGCAATCAGAATTATTGCGAAAAGAGAAACAAGGAATATTAAAATCGTTTTTAGTAAAAGTAATTAAAGGCGCACCTGCATCACGAGCAGATATTTTTGGTTCAGCATTGACTGGATTTTTTGTTGGGTTTAAGTTTTTATATGCAGCAATGAATTATTCTGAATTTGTTGCGGACACACAAGGTGTACTATTGTCGGCTAAGGGGAATATTATTGGTGGATTGCTAGTAGCAGCGATAATGGGGTATATGCGTTACCGTGAGGGAGAAAAAAATCGTTTGCCTGAATTGGTTCATGAAGAGCAAGAAATGTTCCCTCATCAATTGGTAATGAACATTACTTTTATTGCCGCGATAGCAGGAATTATAGGAGCAAAGATTTTCCATAATCTCGAGAACCTCGACGATTTAATGCGTGATCCTATTGACGCTTTGTTGTCGTTTAGTGGTCTTACAATGTATGGCGGACTAATTTGCGGAGCAGCAGCGGTTATCTACTTTGGCAGAAAGCATAAAATAGGCGCTCTTGATTTGTCTGATGCAACGGCTCCGGGATTAATGCTAGCATATGGAACAGGAAGGCTTGGATGTCAAATTGCAGGAGATGGCGATTGGGGAATTGTGAATTTAAATCCTAAGCCATCGTTTTTAAGTTGGCTCCCTGACTGGGCATGGTCATATTCTTATCCTAATAATGTTATCAATAGTGGTATTCCTATTCCGGGATGTGAAGGGCATCATTGTATGATGCTTACTGATGCTGTTTATCCGACTCCATTATACGAAGCTATTACCTGTATACTTTTATTCTTTGTTTTATGGTCGGTCCGTAAAAAGTTTACTGTTCCTGGTAAATTATTTTCGCTTTATCTTTTGTTGAATGGAATCGAACGAATGATGATAGAGCAAATTCGTGTAAACAATAAATTCGATTTAATGGGATTAACAGTAACGCAAGCAGAAGTAATTGCTGCGGTATTGATGTTGTTAGGCCTCTCAGGATTAGTGTTTATCAAACGCGATTCTGTTTTAAACAAAACGAAATGATCAATAAAGAACTTTGCGATAAAGTAGTCGCTATTGCGAAGAAAGGAGGCAGCTTCATTCGTGAACAACGAAAGTCGTTCTCATTGACGGCAGTCGAGTACAAAGGACTTAATGATCTTGTATCTTATGTTGACAAGGAAACCGAAAAAATACTTGTCGACGGATTAAAGGATTTAATACCTGATGCAGGTTTCATTACAGAAGAGAATACAATCACATTAAAAGATCGTGAGTATGTATGGATCATTGATCCATTAGACGGCACAACAAATTTTGTTCATGGATTACCATGTTTTTGTGTGAGCATCGGATTGATGCACAATGGCGAGATGGTGTTAGGAGTGATTTATGAAATCAATCTCGATGAATGCTTTTATGGATGGAGTGGAGGTGGAGCATGGTGTAATGGTAGTCCAATAAAAGTCTCGTCTTGCAATGAATTGTCGAAAGGATTAATTGCTACCGGATTTCCATATACCAACTATGATAGAATGACTCCATATATGGCAGTATTTGACTATTGCATGCACAATACACATGGATTACGTCGCTTAGGATCAGCAGCTGTTGATTTGGCATACGTTGCCTGTGGAAGGATGGAGGGATTCTTTGAATACGGTTTAAACGCTTGGGATGTAGCAGCAGGGTGCTTTTTAGTAAAAGAAGCAGGAGGTGACGTAAGTGACTTTAAAGGAGGAAACGATTATGTATTCGGAAAAGAAATTTTGGCTTGCAATTCGGGAATTCACAATGAATTTCTCGGGATTATAAAAAATGAATTTAGCAAATAAATAAAAAAGCCTCGTAATCGAGGCTTTTTTATTTATTTGGTTTCTTGCTTCTGCTGAAACGACTTATGCTTTAAAACTTTCGCTTCGATGTAGAAGATAATTTCTTCAGCGATATTTTTACATTGATCACCGACTCTTTCTAATTTTCGAATCATACTTAAAGTATACAAACTCTGGTTGATTCGGTCGTTATTATTTAAAATGTAATCAGCAATAATAGTGTGTGCGTTGATGTTGATCTCGTCGAGCGTTTCATCTTGAGTGAAAACACTTCTAGCAAGTTTTGTGTCTTCATGTTCGAATGCGTCTTTTACAGTTTTAAGGATTTCCTTACTTACATCGAACATTTCAAGAAGGCGAGAAGCTTCAAGTAATTTTTTCTCCGGTTCAAGTTTGAAGTTCATTACAAACTGGCAAACACTTTCAGCAATATCGCCAACACGTTCGAGGTTAGAGTTTATTTTAAGAACTGCCAAGAGGAATCTTAAGTCAACAGCAACGGGGTTGAAAAGCGCTAAAATATTTTCGCAATCGCGATCGATTTGCAGCTCGTAGCTATTTACTCTTTTCTCATTCACCAATACCTCGCGTGCTAAATCTTTGTCGAGGTTGATTAATGATTGTTTTGATTTATCTAGTTGTGATAAAACCAATTCGAACATGTCAAGTAAGTCCGTTCTTAATTGTTTTAATTCACTATCGAGGTGTGTCATTGTTGTAAATTCTTAATCTATTAAACGTACATTTTTGATTGATGTTGCATATCAACCAAAACGACCTGTAATATAGTTCTGTGTTCGAGTGTCATTAGGATTAGTGAAGATCTTTTTAGTGCTGTCGATTTCAACTAATTCGCCAAGGTAAAAGAATGCGGTAGTATCGCTAATACGACCTGCCTGTTGCATATTGTGAGTTACAATTATAATAGTAAAGTCACTCTTTAATTCATAAATCAATTCCTCAATTTTAGCAGTAGAAATCGGGTCTAATGCTGAAGCTGGTTCATCCATTAGCAATACAGATGGCTCAATAGCCAACGCTCTTGCAATACATAAACGTTGTTGCTGTCCACCAGATAATGCCATTGCCGACTTCTTCAATTTATCTTTTACTTCATCCCAAAGTGCAGCCTGTTTCAATGAACGTTCAACGCGTTCTTCAATAAAAGACTTATGAGTGATTCCGTTTACACGGAGACCGTAAGCAACATTTTCGAAAATAGTTTTCGGGAATGGGTTGGGTTTTTGGAAAACCATTCCTACGCGCTTTCTTAAATCATCGATTTTAACATCTTTGCTATAGATATCTTTTCCGTCGAGTAAGCATTGGCCTTCAATCTTAATATCATCAATAAGATCATTCATCCTATTGAATAAGCGAAGGAATGTAGACTTACCGCAACCAGAAGGTCCGATTAACGCAGTTACCGTATTTTTTTCGATCGACATATTGATGCCTTTCAATGCATGAAAGGCGCCATAATGAAGATGAACATCTTTACTCTCTATCTTAAACATGTTATGATGCTTAATTTGTTTTGTACTTTTTGCCAAGATATCTACGAACCGCATTGGCGATGAGGTTCAGAATAAGAACAATCAATATTAAAACTACCGCGGTTCCATAAGCCATTCCTCTAGACTCATTAATGTTGGTTCCACTCGTAGAAATAACATATAAGTGGTAGGGCAAGGCCATTACTTGATCGTGAATACTTGTTGGAAGTTTTGGAAGGAAATATGCTGCAACGGTGAATAAGATTGGTGCAGTTTCACCTGACACCCTTCCAATACTTAGAATAAATCCTGTGATAATATTCGGTAATGCAACAGGTAAAGTTACCCGGCTAATAGTTTGCAATTTAGTAGCGCCAAGGGCTAAGCTGGCATGACGGTATGAATCATCAACTGATTTGAGTGCTTCTTCTGTAGTGCGAATAATAACAGGCAATGCAAGTAATCCTAATGTTAAAGATCCTGCAATAATTGAATCTCCGAAACCGAGTTTGTTTACAAACAGCGACATTCCGAATAAACCAAATACGATGGAAGGGATACCCGCGAGATTGGCCGTCATTAATTGAACGAAGCGACGGTACCAACTATCTTTGGTGTACTCGTTAATATAAATCCCCGACATCACCCCGATAGGGAATGCAAATATCATGCTGCCGGCAATCAGGCAAAGTGTTCCAATGATAGCAGGATAAATTCCACCTTTTGTCATACCATCTTCCGGCATTTTGGTGATGAAATCCCAGTTTACTACATGAATTCCTTTGTAAAGAATAAATCCGAGGATGGAAAATAAAATTCCCATTACACCTAATGATAGCAATCTGAAAATCCAGAATGCTATTGCTTCGGCTAGCCGCTTACGTGAGATATCAGGTTTTTCCATTTGTTATTTACCGAAACGACGTTTCTTCGAGCTAAATTCAACCCAAAGATTAATGGTTAATGTTATTAAGAATAGAATACATCCTAAAGCAAATAAAGCTTTGTAATGAATTCCATTAGCCGGTGCTTCTCCTAATTCTGCTGCAATAGTTGCAGGAATAGTTCTCACTGGTTCAAGTAATGTATGCGGTATAACAGCGGCATTACCGGTAACCATAAGTACGGCCATTGTTTCTCCAATCGCTCTACCGATACCAAGTATTGCAGCTGCAGAAATTCCAGAGTATGAATAAGGAATTACTATGCGAACTATTGTTTGCCATTTTGTTGCTCCTAGCGCAAGACTAGCTTCCTTCATTGATCGTGGCGTGTTGCGCAAAGCATCTTCCGAAACAGTGATGATAGTAGGAAGAGCCATTATCCCAAGGATAATACTTCCCGCTAGTCCTGTTTCACCTACAGGTAAATTGAAAGTGCTTTGAATCAAAGGAACAATAACTATTAATCCGAAGAATCCATAAACTACGGAAGGGATACCCGCTAATAATTCAATTACCGGCTTAAATATTCTTCTTGTTTTCTCATCAGCAACTTCAGCCATGTAAATAGCTGTTGCTAATCCTACAGGTAATGCAAATAATATTGCAACGAAAGAAACATAAAGTGTTCCCAAGATTAACGGGAGAACACCTAGTTGAACGGCAGGGTTAGCCGTAGGAAACCACTCCTTACCTGTGATAAAAGTATAAGGATTTACGTTGTCGGCCTGAATAACTTTGGAATGATGGTTTTTAGATAAGTACTTATTTGAAAATACAGCTATCATTCCATGTTCTGCCTCAATTAATGAATCCATTTTAGCAGGCAAGTATTCAAACTCCGGTCCAAGTTCTTCTTCTGAAAAGTAATTGCCAATATCATTGAAAGTGAATAGAATAATGGAGTCGTCGGTGCCTCCAATAGACTTCCAATTAGTAATTTCCTGATCAAAGATATCTTTGATATCAGTGGATGAGATATGACTTACTTTGTTTTGGTGATTTAGTACTATGATATTATCACCTTCAAGTGGAGATTCTTTAAAAACTGAAATTCCTTCGCTGAAAAGAAAGACAATAATGAGCAGTACCGTTAATGTAGTAACGGTACTGCTTAGCATTAAAATGCCTTCAATAAGTTTGTTGATGAATTTCTTAATCACAATAAATCAAATAGTAATGTTTATTATAAGGTCAAAAATACAAATCAAATTGTATAATGGCCTTCTTTAGGCTATTTATCTAATGTAACGTAGCCGATTTGGTCAACGATTTTTTGTCCTACCGCAGAAGTTACGTAATCAATAAATGGCTTAACTAATGCTTCAGTTTTAACTGGGTAGTAGAAGAACAAAGGACGAACTACAGGGTAAGTTTTGTTTTTTGCTGTTTCTTTCGAAGGTTTTACAAATGTTTTCCCTTTGTCAATTGAAACTCCTAATGTCTTAATTGATTTGTCAACATAAGCTAGTCCTACATATCCGATAGCACCTTTAGTTTGACTTACAGATTGGATTACCGCTCCTGATGCAGGCATATTAAGGCAAGATGCAGCATAATTCTTTCTATTTAATAGGTGTTCTTTGAAGAACTCATAAGTTCCTGAAGAAGTCTCTCTTGCATAAGCTACAATTTTTAAATCGTCGCCACCAACTTCTTTCCAGTTTTTAATTTTACCAGTAAAGATTCCTTCAATTTGCTCTCTCGTTAATTGAGATACTTTGTTTGAAGGGTTAACGATAATACTTAATGCGTCAAAAGCAACTTTTACTTCTTTATAAGTTCTTCCTGCATCTTGTAATTTAATTTTCTCATCCATTTTGATTGGACGTGATGACATTGCGATGTTTGTATTTCCATCGATAAGTGCAGCAATACCAACACCTGATCCACCACCAACAACGCTAATGTTTACGCTTTTGTTGGTTTTCATGTATTGTTCTGCTTCTTTTTGACTTAAAGGTAGTACAGTGTCACTTCCTTTAATAACAATTTTTTGAGCGAATGAAAGGTTGCTTGATAAAACTAACAAGGCAACAAGAATTTTATTTAACATATTTTTCATGTCTGTATTATTTGATTTTTTAGAATTTATATTGAAGACGTAATGTGAATACATTGTCTTTTAAATCTTGCGTGTATCCGCTTAAGTTTTTAGATGTTTCATTCGTAACCATGTCATAATAAGCAAGCACTTTTGCATTATTACTTAAGAAGTATGCTACTCCAAATCCGAAGGTGTCATATCTTAAATCGGTAGCATTAGTAGTTTTTCTTCCTGTGGCTCCTGATGTTACATTCTTTCCGATTTCATCTCCTTTAACTTCTGTATTTGGGTCATACCAGTCGTATTTAACAACTATTTGTCCTGGGATAATGGAGTAAATAGTATTCAAGAATTTGTTTTCTGAAGTTGGTCGGTTAAAGTTTTGTGCTAATTCAAAGTACGCTCCATTGAATTTTCTGATGTACACAGGATTTGATGCAGTTGGTTTAGATTGGTATGCTTTTGTTGTAGAACCTTGGCTTGAATGAGTACCTTGAATATATTCAGCTTTCAAAGTGAAAATCCCCCATTTAAAGTCTTTTTGGAATTGAGCATCGATGCCGTAATATTTTCTTGGTGCATAACTATCAGGAGCTACAGAGTCTACATGGAATGTTTTTATACCTGCGCTATCTTCGTTAAGCACATATGATGCCACTTTTTTTGTTGAGTCGATATTGAAAATCACACCACCATCATAATATGATACTCCAAATCCGTATTTAATATCTTCGTTTCTGTTAGCACGGTTTACCGTTAAGTGAGTGATTAAATCTTTTCTTTTGTCATAGTCAGAAATACCAACGTTTGCATCTTCTGAACCAACTCCCGTTACCATTGCAACATCTAATTTTAGCCAATTCCAGATTCCGAATTTCGGACCTTGAATGGTGACTTTTGCTCCTAAATCTCGTTCATTTGGGAATAAATTTCCCGACATGCGACCTCTTTCAGGGGCCTCTCTCATATTCGAAGTGTATTCGATTTCATATCCAAACGGTCGGTTGAAAATACCTGCCGTTAATGTTGCCCAATAGAATTTTTCTTCAGTAATACTTGCATAAGCTTCAACTACACGAAGACCTCTTTCGGTCATGTCGGTTTGGAAAACGACTTTGCTGAAATATTTATCGTAAGTAACTTTTAAACGACCACGTCTAACACTGAAACGTTTGTCAATCCCTGGGCTAAAATTACCACCTGACGCTGAAGCTATTCCTGATGAGTCAGCCCATTGAAACTGTCCTTGGAAATATCCTGAAATCTGGAATCTCTTCAGGAATTCGATGTCGTTGTACATCTTTCCAATTGTTTGTTGGGTAGTGTCTTCAGGTTCTAGTTCGAATGTTGAAAATGAACTAGTTGCTTCTGATGACTCTTCTACAACAGTAGTGTCTGTTTGAGTAGAGTCTGTCTGCTGAGCTTGCGCATTCAGCGTGAACATGGCAGCCACGAATACAAGGATTACTTTGGCTGAGGTTAGGATTGATTTGTGCATTATTGTCGCTTTTTTCCACTGCAAAGCGATTAAGAAATTGTTAAGGGTATTTTATGCCAATGTTAAGTTAATGTTAAGTGCAAAAAAAAGGCCTCCCTAGTTGGGAGGCCGATTTTGGAATAAAAGCAGAAATAATTAATAGTCAGTGTTTTGTGGGTCAAAATTTGCCCATCCTGAAGTCCAGTTAGTAGTGCTGAAAGCACCTCTATATGTTGTAATTGTTAATCCAGATAGGTTCGAAGCGCTAAAATTAGCTCCAGAAAGTAGTGGAGAACCCGTTTTTGGTAAGAAATCAGGGCTTGTTAAGTTATAAGGATCGTTCGCCAAGTTCGAGTTTGAATACTGGATTGAATTGCCATAAGCTGCATTGTTGAACCAAGTTGTGATATCGAAAGTGCTTCCTGAGGCAACAGCTAATGGAGTGTTGCAACCTGAGATGATAGTATTTCTGATTTGTAATGCATCATTACTTGCATTTGATTCCGCATTTGCACCGTCAACTAGTAATCCGATAGGGAAACCGCTGATAAGTGAATTATAAATGCAAGCTTTTGAGCTTCTGCGGATATGAGCACCACGTTTAAAGTTTCCGTTTACAGCATTAGCAGTATCTGATTTTGGTCCGAATACGCTGATATTGCAAAATACCGGATTTGTATAAGGCGTTGCAGTTGTTCCAGAAGCATCGTTATCTGATTCGAATGCATTTGATCCTGAAACGTCAGCGATGTTTGGATCACGTAAGATTGCTGCGAATTGAACTTTACCGCTAAATCCGTTGTCAGTATCTAAATCATCATCTGTTGTTTTAAAAGTAACTAAGTGATTCATGTTAACTGTTCCTCCGAACATTTCAAATGCATCATCTCCACCATAAGAAACTTGAACGTGATCAATTGTTGTTCCGTTACCAACACCACCAAGTGTTAAGCCGTTGATTTCTTGATTTGGTTGAAGAGCCACACCAGCGAATTCGATACGTACATATTGAATTTTTCCTGAGTTGTCAGCAGCGTCTGTTCCGCCATAATATGCATCCGGACCACCTTCAATTAGTCCTTCTCCACCTGCTAAATTAACTGGTGCTTTACCGCAAACGATAACACCACCCCAATCACCAGGAGCACGTGAACCTTTAGCTTGTGCAGATGTAAATACAATTGGGTTCGACGCAGTTCCTGTTGCCATAATTTTAGCACCACGTTTGATAATTAAAGTTCCTTTAGAGGTTTTATCTCCTTTGATGATTGTTCCGGCTTCAATTGTTAACGTTGCTCCGTTAGTTACGTAAACAAATCCATTTAAAATGTATTTGTTGTTTGCTGTCCAAGTAGTGTTTGCAGTGATACTGTCTTGAACTGTGATCTCTTGTCCAGTTTGAGTAGGAGTAGTAGTGTCTTCACTGTCTTTTTTACATCCTGTGAATACTGTGGAAGTTGCAATAACTGCGATAGATAATGCAGTAATTGTTTTTCTGAAATTAAATGATTTCATGAATTAGTTTTTTGTTGTTTCTGATAGTGCAAGATTAATATTACAATATCATAGGATTGTTAATGATTCTTAAACGAATTGTTAAGAATGAAAAAAGGCGAATGAATTTCATTCGCCTTTACATTAATTTATTGTCTCATTAATATTTGACAGAGAAACCAAGTGAGAACAAACTTCCTCGTTTGTAACTCATTATTGTTTCATCAGCACCATTGATAGTTCCATCTTCATTTGAGTCTTGTTTTAAACGGAATGCTTCGTTTAAAATGTCTTGTGCTCCGGCTTTTACTTCTACAAATTTTCCTAATTTTTTAGAGATAGAGAAGTCGATTGAATTTCTTGAAAGTTCATAAACATCAGGTGTTCCTACTGTTCCAACTGCATAAACTCTTTTCCCTACAATATTGTATAGTAAATTGCATTGCAATCCGTTTTCTTCGTTAGCGTAGTACAGGCCTGCATTGATTGTGTAAGGCGATTGTCCCATCATCGGACGATTGCTTTTTTGTCCAACTGCTTGATCACCTAAATCAACATTGCTTTTTATTAAAGAGGTGTTCGCTCCAATAGCAAGCTTGCTTAGGAATCCTGTTTTAAAGATTGGCTCAAGAGATTTCTTGATATCAAGTTCTACTCCGTAGCTGGTAGCTTTCTGCGCATTATTGTAAATGAAATTTCTTGTTCCACCTGATCCTGCACCAGGTTCGAAGTATTGCTCTATTGGATTAGTGAAAAATTTGTAAAATACACCAGCTGAAATTAATTCTCCGATTCCAGGATAAAACTCCCAACGTGCATCTAAATTATCGATATCTGGAGTCTTTAATTCAGTATTCCCTTTCAATACATTATTGAAGATGAAATCGTAATAAGCGTAAGGAGCTAGCTCTCTGAATTCAGGACGATTTAACGTTCTTGCATATGCCAAACGTACGAGTGATTTCGATGTTAAGTTATATGAAACATTAAGTGATGGTAATACTTTCGTTGTAGGATTATCTACTTCGATTTTATTTCCGTTATTGTTTTTAGAACTTAAATGTTGTTGGTTGTTTTCTACACGAACACCACCGCTTGCGTTTAACTTATCCGATATTGGCCAGCTGATACTTACGTATCCTGCTGTTAAGAAATTATCAGCAGTGTATTTGTCAGTAGCATTTGTTCCTTCGTCGATTTTAAATCCTGTGCTATCGTTGATATTTTCAGAAGAGAATACTTGGTCAACAGGTAGGTATAGTAATGAATAATCGAAATTATCGAAGCTTGCTCTTTTATACGACATCCATCTTGCACTGAAAGATCTTGTTTTTGATTCAGCATAAAATCCTGCTTTTAATTTTATCTTTCTTACTTCGTTAATTGAGTAAATATCTTGTTCTAAATCTGCTGATGCCATTCCAATATCTTCATTCAATTTAGAGTAAAATCTTCCTGCATCTTGTTGTGAAGCTGTGGTGTTGATTTGAACTACATATGAAGTATCTGTATCGTAGATTGAGTTGAACGTACGTAATCTTCTGTAATCAGGTTCTTTGCTTCTTGTAAGTGAATAACCTAAATTCCAGTTGATTTTAGTTCTTTCTTGATTTAAGTGATGCGATCCAGAAAGTTGTCCAGAGTAAATACTTCTCTCGTTATAACGGAAAGCATAATTTCGAACCAAGTTGCCTTCTTCAAAGTTTTCGCCAGTACGAATAGCAGTGCTATTATTCCCTGTTTGATTAAATAAATTTCTAAACTCGATTTTTGTTTTTGACGACAACTGAAAAGCCCAATTATGCATTATGCTCCAATTGATTTTCTTTGAGTAAGTGTTATCGTTATAAGAGTAGATAGTATCGCTTTTTTGTTGCTCAATATTATACTGATTGTAGTTGTAGTTTTGAGCCTCGCGATTTTCGTAAGAAGTCGAGTAATTGATATTCGTAATATTCGCAGCTTTAATTTTGCCAATCGAAAATGATTTAGCAAATCCGAAATTGAATTTCTGATCGATTGGAGCCGATTTTTGTTTCGCAATCCATGTGTTTGGTAGATCTTTAGCCAAAGCCACTTGTTGATCAGTATTTAATCCTGAAATACTTGAAGGAAACCAATCAGGCAAGTCTCTGCTGCCGTTGTCGATTCCCATCCAGTCGTTCGATTTTCCGGCCGATTGATAGAAATCGTTGAAGGTAGTTCCCGATCGTACTCCGATGGTATATCCTGCAGTAATAAAATCTTTATCTGGGAAATTCTTAGTGTAAATTTTAATCGCACCTCCAGCAAATTCACCGGGAAGTTCAGGTGCTCCTGATTTGTAAATCAAGATACGATCTATCATATTACTAGGGATTAAGTCGAATGAGAAAGCTTTTTTATCAGATTCAACACTAGGAGCTAATGCATCATTCAAAAGAACAGCATTATAACGCTCGCTTAGTCCACGAATCATGATAAAGCGATCTTCGATCACTGTAACACCAGGTAAACGTCGGATTACTTCAGTCGCGTTTTTATCTTGTGTTTTGCCAATTTGTTGACTTGATACTCCAACAACAACCTGTTCAGCCTTTCGCATTTCTGCTAATACAGCATTCTCGGTATGAGTAATGCGTGTAGTACTAACATTAGCTTCCTTTAATTGCTTAACGTTTGATTGCAGTTTAATGTCTAAAGTTGTTTTTTTGCCTTCAGATACTGAAATTGCATCAAATGTTTGGTTCGTATAACCAACATAAGAAACGATTAAAGAGTAAGAGCCAGGTTTTAAATTGGAGATTAAGTACTTCCCGTCAATATCGGTTACTGAACCTGACGTAGTACCTTTGATAATAACATTGGCGCCAATTAATGTTTCTGCAGTTTGGCTGTCAGTCAGTATTCCTTCGATACTTCCCGATTGTGCTAACAAATTGTAAATACTTGTTAAACAAATAATTAAGGTAAAGATAATGTGCTTTTTCATTAGTTTCTGATTTCCAATGCAAAGGACATATTGTAATCCTAATTCAGTATTAAAGTAACTTTATGAAAATGTTAAGTAGGTTAATCTAATGATAACCCAATATGATCCTATTCGATGTATCTTTGTACCACTTAAAATCGGAAGTTCTTATTGTGATTTCAGAAAAAATATGAATCGCTTAATCCACAATTAACAATTTGGTAATACACGGTATCGATCTTTGGACTGTGAATTAAAACTAAATGGACAATTCAACAATAAAAATTTTGTTAGTAGATGATGAACCGGATATTCTGGAGTTCATGGACTACAATTTGAAGAAAGAAGGCTACAATGTTTTGTTAGCTAAGAATGGTAGAGAAGCTGTTGATATTGCCAAACGAGAGAAGCCGCAGTTAGTAATTCTTGATATTATGATGCCAGTAATGGATGGTATTGAAGCATGCAGAACAATGCGTGATTTACCTGAATTAGAGCATACAATTATTACTTTTTTAACAGCACGTAACGAAGAGTATTCGCAACTAGCAGGATTTGATGTAGGGGCAGATGATTATATCAGCAAACCTATCAAGCCAAGAATCATGATTAGCAGAATAAAGGCTCTTTTACGTAGGTCGAATGGAAGTGCGCCGGTAGCATCTTCAACGGTGCAAATCGGAAATCTAAAGATTGATCGTGAAAGCTATTTAGTGTATAGAGGCGAAGAGGCAATTTCATTACCTAGAAAAGAATTTGAATTACTTTCATTACTAACTTCTAAACCGGGAAAAGTTTTTACGCGTGAAGATATATTGTCGAGAGTATGGGGAACCGATATTATCGTAGGTGATCGTACCATCGATGTTCATATTCGCAAAATTCGTGAAAAGCTAGGCGACGATTCCATTAAAACTATTAAGGGAATTGGGTACAAGTTCGATATGTAATTAAGATTACGTTTCATTTATTTCCTTATTTTCGTATTCTAGAAATGAAACGAGTCAATCCTACTCAAATAGCATTAATTACTTCAATAGTGATGGCAGCAGTGCTGACATTATTGGAGTTTGTTATGTTGTCAATCGCCAAAGTTGATCCTCCAGGATATTTTTATTTAGTTTCGTTTTTAATTGTTTTTACTGTTTGTGGTTTGACATTTAGAGTATTGTATGGTAAATACATATTTTCAAATCTCTATCAAATTTACAAGCATATCATTCGTTTAAAGAATCCGAATGAGCCCATTCGAGCTTTTGAAGAAAAAGAAAGAGATATTACATCTGAAATTAATCGAATTCTAGTTGACTGGAGTAACGAGTCGCGAGAAGAAATTGATCAGTTAAAGCAAGTTGAAGTTTATCGTCGTGAGTTTTTGAGTAATGTTTCTCATGAACTAAAAACTCCAATTTTTTCTGCGCAAGGTTATGTGCATACTTTAATTGATGGAGGTATTGATGATGCTGATGTGAACATTCTTTATCTGAATAAGGCAAGTAAAAGTATCGACCGATTAATTGCAATGGTTGACGACTTAGAATCTATATCAAAATTAGAAGCTGGTGAGTTAATCGTTGAGATGCGTACTTTCGATATTCTTGATTTAACAAAGGATGTTATTGAGTCTTTGGAATTGCAAGCTAAAGAAAAGAAAGTTGATCTTGTTCTTAAGGCTGATTTAGATAAACCACAATATGTTTTTGGTGACCGTGATTTGATTCGTCAGGTTTTGGTGAACCTAATGGTGAATTCCATTAAATATGGAAAAGAGGGTGGACAAACAGTCATTCGTTATGCCGATGGAGATGACAAAATAATTGTTGATGTTGAAGATAATGGAATAGGAATAGAGAAGCATCACCTTCCTCGATTGTTTGAACGTTTTTATCGTGTCGACAAAAGTCGCTCTCGCGAGCAAGGAGGCACAGGACTAGGATTGGCTATCGTGAAGCATATTATCGAAGCTCATCATCAGTATATTAGTGTTACAAGTGAAGTAGGCAAAGGAACTACCTTCTCGTTTTCGGTTAAGAAGAGTAAATAGTATCATTTTTTCCTGATTTAATATCTTGCTATCTTCGCAGCATAAATTAATTGTTATGGCTACCGCGAAAAGCAAAAAAACAAACTCGATTTCTTCAAGAGATTTAAAAGTTAAGAATTTTGATCCGAATAGTCCTGGATTAAAAGATGCAAATATTTTCGGTTTGCCTTTTAATACTGATGAGTCATCTATTGTATTGGTTCCTGTTCCTTGGGAAGCAACTGTAAGCTATGGCGGAGGTACGTCTGACGGACCTGAAGCGATTTTAGAAGCCTCTGCTCAAGTAGATTTATATCACAGTGAATTCCCTGAGCTTTGGAAGCAGGGCATAGCTATGACCGATATTTCTAAAGATTTACATAAGAAAAGCAAGTCTGCTAAAAAATCAGCAGCTAAAATTATTGATGCATTTGCTGACGGAAAATCGCCTGCGAAAGATCCAAAGTTGAAGTCGCTACAAGAAGAAGTTAATGCTGCCAGCGCATCAATGATTTCTGAAGTTGAAGCGGAAGTTGCTAAATGGATGGCAAAAGGTAAGTTAGTAGGAATGGTTGGAGGTGATCACAGTACTCCGCTAGGTTTTTTCAATGCTCTTTCAAAAAAGTACAAGAACTTCGGGATTTTGCAAATCGATGCGCATATGGATTTACGTAAAGCATACGAAGGATTTACTTATTCGCATGCTTCTATTATGTATAATGCTTTGCAATTAAAGCAAGTGTCGAAGTTAGTGCAGTTAGGTATTCGCGATTATTGTGCGGAAGAACAAGCCTTTGCTGTTGCCAATAAAAAGAGAGTTAACGTATTTACTTATGCTGATGTTAGAAAGAGTCAGTATGAAGGTGCAAGTTGGAAAGCCGTTTGCAAAAAAGTAATCGATGCTTTGCCTGAATATGTGCATGTTAGTTTTGATATCGACGGATTAGATCCGAAATTATGTCCGCATACAGGAACTCCAGTTCCGGGAGGATTCGAGTTTCACGAGATTACTTATTTGCTGAGCGAATTAGCAAAAAGTAAGAAAAGAATTATTTCGTTCGACTTAAACGAAGTTGGTCCAGGGAAAGATGATTGGGATGGAAATGTAGGAGCGAGGATGTTGTTTCATTTATGCGGAGTACTTGCAAAATCTAACGGATTAATAAAATAAAAAAAGCCACCTGATGAAGGTGGCTTTTTAATTTAAGCACTTTTATGTTTGTTGAAATTATGCAGTTGCGTGTTCATTAACGTTTCTAAACACGAAATTGTTTTTATCGTCGAGGTCGATTAGAATTGCATCTTCCTTATTGATGGTGTCTGCAAGAATCTGCTTGCTTAATTCATTCAAGATTCTTTTCTGCATTACTCGTTTAAGTGGCCTTGCTCCAAATTGCGGATCGTATCCTAATTGCGAAAGCCAATCGATTGCGTTATCGGTGATAGAAAGTTTGATATCGTTTTTCGATAACATCTTAGCAATGCCATTGAATTGAAGCTGGACAATTTCTTTGATTTCTTCACGATTCAGCGGACTAAACATGATGATTTCATCGATACGATTTAAGAATTCTGGTCGAATAGTTTTCTTGAGCAAATCGTATACTTCCAGTTTTGTTTTAGCTAAAACTTCTTCGCGATTAAATTCGGTTAACTTCTCCGAATTTTCTTGAATGATATGCGCTCCGATATTTGAAGTCATAATGATGATTGTATTCTTGAAGTTAGCCATTCTTCCTTTGTTGTCGGTCAATCGTCCGTCGTCGAGTACTTGCAGCAAGATGTTAAATACATCGGGATGAGCTTTTTCAATTTCGTCGAGCAATACAACTGAATAAGGTCGTCTTCTAACTGATTCGGTTAACTGTCCGCCTTCATCATATCCAACATATCCCGGAGGCGCTCCAATCAATCGGCTTACGCTATGCCGCTCTTGATATTCACTCATATCAATACGTGTCATTGCATTCTCATCGTTGAATAAGAAATCGGCAAGCGCTTTTGCAAGTTCTGTTTTACCAACGCCTGTTGTTCCTAAGAATATAAAAGAACCTATCGGACGTTTATTGTCTTGTAATCCCGCGCGACTTCTTCTCACAGCATCAGAAAGAGCAGCGATAGCCTCTTCTTGTCCTACTACACGTTTGTGTAACTCCTCTTCCAAGTGAAGTAATTTTTCACGTTCGCTTTGCAGCATTCTTTTCACGGGAACACCTGTCCAGCGGCTTACCACTTCAGCTATATCTTCTGCATCTACTTCCTCTTTAATGAGAGGTTTATCTTTCTGCGCTTCGTGTAATTTCTGATTGTAAGTAACGAGCTTCTCTTCTGCCTGTTTAATTTTTCCGTATCTGATCTCTGCAACTTTACCATAATCTCCAGTACGTTCGGCCTGATCAGCTTCGAGTTTTAAATTCTCGATATCTGCTTTCGCTTGTTGGATGGTTTTAATAACATCCTTCTCAGCTTCCCATCTTCCTTTGATGGCATTACGTTGCTCGTTTAAGTTCGCTAGCTCCTCACTTATCTCATTTACTTTTTTACTATCTCCTTCGCGTTTGATTGCGGCACGTTCGATTTCGAGTTGCATAATCTTGCGTTGGATTTCGTCGAGTTCCTCTGGAACAGAATCCATTTCAAGACGTAATTTTGCTGCAGCTTCATCTACTAAGTCGATAGCTTTGTCAGGTAAAAATCGATCGCTGATATATCGGTCGCTCAATTCTGCAGCGGCAATAATAGCTTCGTCTTTAATTCGAACTTTATGGTGAGCCTCGTATTTTTCTTTTAATCCTCTAAGAATAGATATAGTATCTTGAACATCTGGTTCTTCCACCATCACTTTTTGGAAACGGCGTTCGAGTGCTTTATCCTTCTCGATATATTTCTGATACTCGTTTAATGTTGTTGCACCGATTGCTCTTAATTCACCTCGAGCGAGTGCAGGTTTCAAGATGTTTGCTGCATCCATTGCTCCTTCACCGCCACCTGCCCCAACGAGGGTATGAATCTCATCGATGAAGAGAACGATTTCGCCTTCAGCGCTGATTACTTCTTTAACGACAGCTTTCAAACGCTCTTCGAACTCACCTTTGTATTTCGCACCAGCGATAAGAGAACCCATGTCGAGAGAGTAAATCACTTTCGATTTTAAATTTTCGGGAACATCTCCATTGATGATACGATGAGCAAGTCCTTCAGCGATGGCTGTTTTACCAACACCTGGTTCTCCAATTAAAATCGGATTGTTTTTTGTTCTTCTCGATAAAATTTGAAGTACACGACGAATCTCTTCATCGCGACCAATAACAGGATCAAGTTTTCCGTTTCTCGCTAATTCGTTTAAATTGCGAGCGTATTTGCTCAAAGAATTATATGTCTCTTCGGCTGAAGCACTTGTAACTCTTTCCCCTTTTCGTAATTCGAGAATTGCATTTTTAAGATCTTTTTCGCTAACTCCATTTTCTTTCAGTAAACGAGAGATCGAATCTTTGCCATTCAATAAAGCAAGAAGTAAATGTTCAACGGAAACAAATTCGTCTTTGTATTCTTTTAAAAGTGAAGTTGCATTTTGAAATACAACATTCAGTTCGTTGCTTACATAAGGATTCCCTCCGCTAATTTTCGGATAGCCGTTAACGATAGTGTCGAGTTGTTTCTTTAATGCAGGAAGATTTACATTTACTTTCTTCAAGAGAAAAGGAACTACATTTTCATCGACTTCCAATAATGCCTTCAGCAAGTGACCTGTTTCGATCGCCTGTTGACCATTGGAAAGAGCAATTGTCTGTGCTTGCTGTACAGCTTCCTGCGATTTTACGGTGAATTGATTAAAGTTCATAATTGTTATGTTTTTTCAAGGGACTATCAAAAAGAGGTCCATTGTGAATTCTTCTCTGAAGTTAGGTAAAAATGGCATAAAAAAATAAAGTGATACGACAATTAGTCTGTATCACTTTATAAAACGGACATATTGACGCGAATCAATATGTTTAATCGGGAATCAGAAGGTAACGGTAATAGTTCCTTTTTGTTCGAGTGGAAAAGTTGTTCCTCCATCGAACATAGCGCTTTCTGCTGCTTGTTTAGCCTTTGTAAGTAGGTATTGGCTAGTTGTTGTTGTTCCTTCTGCACCTGGATCCGCTTTCATAACATTTCCGTATTTATTGATCGTAATTGCAATAACTACGATGCCTTTTTCCATTGTTAAGTTATCGATTTTAGGCTGGCGAGTCAATTTTCGACCTGGCATTACGAAGGATACCCCTTTTTGTCCTGAATTTGATCCCGACGAAGCTGAAGACGTAGCGGGAACATTTCCATCAAAGTAGATTGCTGATATTTCACCAACGTGAAAAGTGATATTGCTTCCTTTATAAAAGAACGTCACCGTGTTTTCTTTAATAGATTGGAGCTCACCATTCATTTTGCTGCCATCTTTCATAACCACTGTATGTTGAGCAGATAAGTTTCCGCAAATCAATAAGAATGCGAGTGCAATAAAATATTTCATATTTTTAATCGACTTTGATGTTTGTAACGTTCCAAAACTACCGAATATTGTCACTTTACTAAGGGGAAGCCATAGTGCTTAATAACAATCCCCTGTTAATTGCTATATTTGTACCTACAACAATCGCATGAAATTACTTTTTAACTACCTCAAGGGCTACTGGAAACTAGTGGTGCTAGCATTAGGCTTAGCCGCTGTAAATCAGGTGTTTTCACTATTAGATCCCTATATTTTTAAGCACGTGATCGACGATTACGTGACCAAATTCGATAAACACAGCAAATCTGAGTTCTTTAAAGGTGTTGGTTTATTGCTAACCGCAGCTGTTGGAGTAGCCTTTATTAGCAGGGTTGCCAAAAATTTTCAAGATTATTATGTGAATGTGATTACCCAGCGATTGGGGGCTCAAATTTATGCTGATGGAATCCGTCATAGTTTAGAGCTGCCATATTCAGTATTTGAAGATCAGCGAAGTGGAGAGACATTAGGGAAGCTTCAAAAAGTACGTTCTGATGTTGAGCGTTTGATTAGCACTTTCATCAATGTATTATTCACATCTGTTGTTGCGATAATATTCGTAGCTGTTTATGCGATCAATGTGCATTGGATTATTGCTCCTGTGTATTTCGGAACAATTCCGATTTTAGGAATGTTAAGTTCATACTTAAGTAAGAAGGTTAAAAAGATTCAAAAGATCATTGTAGCAGAAACAACGGCATTAGCGGGAGCAACAACCGAATCACTTCGTAATATCGAGTTAGTGAAGAGTCTTGGTTTATCACAGCAAGAGATTAATCGCTTGAATTCAACAACTGATAAAATTCTTCAACTCGAATTAAAGAAAGTAAGATACATTCGAAGTTTAAGCTTTATTCAAGGTACTTGCGTTAACTTATTAAGAACAGCGATCATGTTTATGATGTTGTATTTGATATTTGACAAGCAAATTTCCATCGGACAGTTCTTTACGATGTTTATTTATAGCTTCTTTATTTTCGGACCATTACAAGAGTTAGGGAATATTATCAATGTGTATCGCGAAGCAGAAGTGTCGTTGAATAATTTTCAAGAGATATTAGATATTGAACCTGAGCGTAAGCCCGATCATCCAGCTAACCTCGGAACGATTTCGAAGTTTTCATTTGATCATGTTTCATTCAAGCATCAAACGGCATCTGGATATGCTGTGTCTAATATTTCATTTGAAACTGACAAGGGACAAACAGTTGCATTTGTTGGTCCGTCGGGTTCAGGAAAAACTACATTAGTGAAATTGTTAGTAGGATTATATCGTCCGTTAGAAGGAGAAATCTACTATAATAATACTGGCTCGAAAGAAGTAAATCTCGATGAGTTAAGAGCACAAATTGGATTAGTAACGCAAGACACTCAATTGTTCTCAGGAACTATTAGAGAGAATTTATTGTTCGTTGCTCCAGGTGCTACTGATGAAGAATGTTTAGAGGTGTTGAAGAAATCAGCTTTAAATAATCTTTTATCACGTGCTGATAAAGGATTAGACTCGGTTATTGGAGAAGGAGGAGTGAAAGTATCGGGAGGAGAGAAGCAACGTTTATCAATAGCGAGAGCATTGTTACGTAAGCCATCGTTATTAGTATTTGATGAAGCTACATCTGCTCTTGATTCACTTACTGAAGAAGAAATAAATGAGACTGTTCGTAAGGTATCAGAACATAAAGAGCATATCACCATTTTAATTGCCCACCGACTTTCAACTGTGATGCATGCCGACAAAATATTTGTACTTGAAAAAGGACATATAATTGAATCGGGTCGTCATGAAGAATTGCTAGAGCTTCGCGGATTGTATTATGCGATGTGGCGTCAACAAATCGGTGAGCGTAAAATTGAAAAACTACTTCCTGCATAAATTGGATTTGGCATGGTGATTTTTGACGATGCAATAGTCCTATTAAAGCGAGCATTATCTAATGACTTGCCTGGGATTGATGCGCATCGAATGATGGCACCTGATCATCGTAAGCCTGCTTCTGAATATTTGAAAGAAGTAAAATCTTATAAAACAGGATGTGTAATGGCATTGCTGTTCCCTTCCGAAACTGGTGAAGCTACACTAGTATTGATGGAGCGCACTGGTGTAGAAGGCGATGTTCATGCGCATCAAGTAAGTTTTCCGGGAGGGAAGGTTGAAGAAGGTGACGAAGGGTTTTTAATGACGGCACTACGTGAAGTTCACGAAGAAGTTGGAGTGTCGTCAGCAGAGATAAATGTGTTAGGAGCTTTAACGGAATTGTATATTCCTCCAAGTAATTTTTTAGTTTACCCTTTTGTAGGATATGTTTCTAAGCGTCCCGATTACAATCTTAGTGTTGATGAAGTTAAGAATATCTTAGAGGTGCCGCTATCTTTTTTTCTTGCAAGTGAAAATAAAAAGGAGACTACCTTTTCAAGTGCTCGCGGATATTCGGTAAAGGCTCCTTATTATGATTATTCAGGAATAAAAATCTGGGGCGCTACAGCGATGATGATAGCTGAGTTAGTAGCTTTGATAGAAAGCAGAGATTAATCCCAGTTTTGATTTCTTCCTAATTTTACTTTCTGAACATTTAAAATTTCTTGAGTAGTTGTAGTGCTGCCAACTTTATTGACAAAAGCAATTACCGTTAATCGCGAGCTGTTGTAGTTGGAAATAGAAGTTGTGAAGGTTTTATTGATTACGACTCCTTTAGTTACTGCGCCACCGTTAGTTATGTTATTTCCTTTCCCCGCTGTTAGTACTTTGCGTAAAACATCTCGGTGATAATATCCAACTATAGGATTTCCTAATTGATAGAATGGACTCGAAGGAGTATTGTTGTAATAGTTCGATTGATTATATCCGCTGGCTGATCCAGTCACACTATCTTCCGTTAAGTAAACGGTTAGTCGGTAGTCGCCAGTTAAGTTAGTATTGAATGCACATGAGACTAAAATGTCGGCATTGTTTCCTGTAATTGTTGAGTTTATTTTGAGTCCGCAATTTGCTGTTTTTTGCAGTGCTGTATTCACAATATTACTTGAGCTCCATTCTGTTTTATGAATGACAGCACTTCCATTATAGGGCAATCGATTAAACGAGCCTGAAGAGAAAGCCGTAATGTTTAACATATTGTCGAGTGTATCGTACATCGGAACATCCATCGGATCGAAGGTGTGGATGTCGGCTCCAATCACTCTCCCGGGATATTGAGATTCATAGTTCAAGAATTTCTGTATGGCATCGGGACAAGTGGCGCAAACAGCACTTGAATACATTTCAACCAATAATTTTTGAGTGAATGTTGTAGGAGCGACTTCTTGTAAAACGTTGCTGTTTTTTAAACCATCGGCAGAGTCGAAACCTGGTTCGTTCTTCTGACAAGCAGAAAGGAAGAGAATAGCAAAAGCTAAGTAAAGTGCGTTTTTCATCTTTTAAAATGCTGAACAATAAAAATACAACGTTATAATAGTCCTAGTATTATAAAAGAGGTTTAATCTTACAAAAAAAGGCGCCTTTTGAGCGCCTTTTTTTGAATATGGTAAATTTTGTTAATCCCAGTTTTGAGTGCTTCCTAACTTCACGCGTTGCACATTCATGATTTCGCGGTCGGTAGCAGTAGTTCCTACCTTGCTGATAAATGCAACAACATAAAGTTCGTTGCTATTATAGCCATTGATAGGAATACTGAATGTTTTAATGTCTTCGCCTCCTACTTTTACATTAGTGCTTGCAATTGCATCACCTAAGGCAGAAGTTGCAACTTTACGAAGGACGTAATTATGTTTGAATCCAGTTATTGGGTCACCTAAACCATAATACGCATGTCCGGTGACAGCATTATAAGAATTACGTTGATCATAATTCGATCCAGTGCCACTGACATTATTTTCAAGTAAATATACCGTCACATTATAACTTCCGGTTAGTGCTTCATTAAATCCAGAATGAACAGTTACCGAAGCCGTATTTCCTGATATGGAAGATGATATTGCTAATCCGCATTTAGCAGGTTTAACTTTAGCAACATCAAAATTCGATTGCCATTGAGTGCGATTAAAGATAACCATGCTAAGAGATGGAGTTCTGTTAATCATTCCGCTTGGGAATTGAGGAGCTAATCCGTTAGCAAAAGTTGATTGTAATGTAGTGTATTGAGCAATCTCCATTGCATCGCTATAATGAATATAAACCGGAATAGCTTTAGCGCTATTGGCTGCAACAATGTTGTCGAGTTTTACAAAGCCATCAGGACACTGAGGTTGTCCGGCACCAGTGAAAGTTTCCAGCAATACCTTTTGAGTAAAAGTAGAAGGGACAGAAGAAGTGCCGCCTCCTGTAGGAGTTCCTGTAGAGCTGTCGCCTGCATCATCTTTTTTACATCCCGTAAGGGCTAATACTGCTAAGCAAATAGCTAAAGAGATTTGTTTCATGTTTATTATTTTAGGTAATCACAAGTTAATAGATATGCTATTGAAAACAGAACTTTAACAGTTACTGTATTGCATTTATACGTGATAAAAAGCAGTAAGTTCTAAGTAAAAGTCGATGTAAGAAAAAGACGATTATTGAACAAGTTGAGAGGAATTTATCGCAAAAACGAACCAAATTGCTTCGGATTTGTTGATTACATCAGAAATATGAATTGTAAGATATTTCAATAAATGTATCTTTGAAGATCCATTTCTCATATGAAAAACGACAAATTCTTTAATATTCGAGTTTATGCATTCATCATGAATAGCTATGAGGAAGTGCTTATTGCCGAAGAATTTCACTACGATACTTTTATGCGAAAGCTTCCTGGCGGCGGACTTCAATTTGGAGAAGGAATTTACGATGCTCTTTTGCGAGAAATAAAGGAAGAGTTAAATCAAGAAGTAGAAAGCGCTACGCATTTTCACACAACCGATTTTTTTGTTCAATCGAAATTCAACGAGTCGCATCAAGTAGTTGGAGTATATTATATTGTTCATTTAAAAAACGATATCAGTCATCTTTACAGGAAGGCAGATAGGGTAGTAGATACGAATGGAGAAGAAGAATTTAAGTGGAAGAAGATCGAGTCTTTAGATCCTGCCGACTTTACATTTCCTGTCGATCAAAAAGCAGTAGAAGTATTCCTTTCGTTATTTGATCACGAAGGTTGAAAAAACTTCACGCTCATAAAACCTTTCTTTTCGAAATAGTCTTTGCTTGCAATGGCTGCTGCTTTGGTTGGGAATTCGCTCATCACTAAAGTGAAAGTACGTTGGTCGCCAATTCCTGAAGCAACGATGATTACTTTATCAATATCCTCATGAAGATACAGTTCGTTTGCAACATATAGTGCATGAACAATATCTTTTGTCTTCCATAGAGAAATAGAATAACCTTTTAAAGTTTCAGGATTTCCTAAGCAATCGAGAATATCGTTGCATGAAAAAATGCTATCGATTTCATGAGTCTTTTTAATGATGTTTAATGTCTCTAATCTTACCGATGCTAATCCGTGTTGGAAACTCCCGATTCTTCTTGCTGCGCCTTCTGATAAATCAATAACGCGTGAGCGAACATAAGGACCTCTATCGTTAATGCGCACCGTTATACTTAAATTATTTTTCTCGTTGGTGACACGAACATAAGAATTGAAGTCGAGGGTGCGATGCGCTGCTGTATAGTCAGCATTTCTAAAAATATCGCCGTTGGCAGTTTTCCTGCCTTCAAATTCTTTTCCGTAGTACGAAGCTTTGCCATGTTGAACCCTTGCGGCAGCCGGCTTTTTCTTCGGTTGCAGCAAAAAAGTAACAAGCAAAACTTGTAATCCTATTAAGATAGAGTTTGTCATTGTAAGCAGAACGTTGTAAATATAGTAACGTTTTGCAGCAAAAGGAGCATAAATCAGGCCAATCTGTGTCCTATGACCCCTTCAACAGTGGAAAACAAGTGGTTGGGATTATAAGTTCGCCACTTAAGTTCATCCAATTCGCCCCCATAAATGAGGTAAAAGTCGATGTTCGCACGAGAAAATTCCTGTAAAACATGTTCTCTGAAATTAACTGCGGCGATCCATCCTTCTTCAATATCATCGAACCATTCTTGATAATAGCAATCGTCGGATGCGTGGAAGTTTAATACATTTTCACCTACTAAAATAAAGTAGCGTATACCTTGAGCGATCATCTCATCAATGATATCGCGCTTGAGCATCATAATATCATTATTGATAGCATCGTTCCATTCGCCAATAAATTCTATGATGGCATAATGCTGATCGTAGTCGGCAAAAATCACTTTCATATAAAGTGTTGTCGATCCGAAATCATCCCATTGTGGGTGGATATAATAATTGTAAACTGTATTCGAATATTCGAACTCACTATACTCACGTCCAAAGAATGGTGATAGTTCATCCTCTGCACTGATGTACATATGGCGCCATGCATAGTATGGTTCAATATCCTGCATTGAATAATTAGTAGATTGTTTTTTGAATTATAACGTAAATTCTAGAAAAGTGTTTTACGTTTATAGTTTTTTGTAAGCGTCGACAGCTTTTCTAACGCTGCCATTTTCTTTTAATAATTGTTCTGCTGTTTTCTCATCGATCGATAATTCATTCATCACCATTCTAGTGCCTCTATCAATCAATTTGTTATTACTAAGTTGCATATCAACCATTTTATTTCCTTTTACTCTTCCCATTCTGATCATCACTGCTGTGGAAATCATATTAAGTATTAATTTCTGAGCAGTACCAGCTTTCATTCTTGTTGAGCCGGTAACAAATTCGGGACCTACTTCAGCAGCAATTGGGAAATCGGCAGCAGCCATAATTGGACTACCGGGATTGCACGTAATGCAGCCAGTGATGATATTGTTCGCTCTGCAATTATTCATTGCAGAAATCACATAAGGAGTGGTGCCTGATGCTGCGATTCCGATAACAGTATCGTTATCGTTGATGTTATATTCTTGCAAGTCGATCCAGCCTTGAGTAGTACTATCTTCTGCGAACTCAACAGCCTTTCTTATTGCAGTATCGCCACCGGCAATAATACCAACTACTATACCATGAGGAATTCCGTAGGTAGGAGGACATTCAGATGCATCAACGATACCTAATCGTCCGCTAGTTCCTGCGCCCATATAAAATAGACGACCACCTTTTTCCATTCGAGGAACGATAGCATTCACTAACGCTTCGATAGTAGGAATTGATTTTTGAACAGCAATAGCTACCGATTGATCTTCGTTGTTGATGCCTGTAAGCAATTCGTTAACGCTCATCTTTTCGAGATGATCATATTTCGAATCGCTTTCGGTTACTCGTTTGAACTCCATTTCGTATATGCGTAGCCGTTAGTAAATTGCAGGGTAAGATGCAGGGTTGTAATCATGCATCATTTCGTAAACTGCATCAAAAACATCTTCGGCAGAAGGTTTAGAATAGTAGTCGCCATCAGAACCATAAGCAGGACGATGTTCTTTCGCTGTTAATGTTCGTGGTTCCATGTCGAGGTGACGGAAAGCTTTTTGGTTTTCCATAACTTGTTGCATCATAAATGCAGTAGCTCCACCCGGTACATCTTCGTCTAAGAAGAGAACTTTATTAGTTTTTGAAATAGAATCAGCTATCATGTGGTTTATATCGAAAGGCAATAAACTTTGCACATCGATTAATTCCACACTGATATTATGTTCTGCAAGAATATTTAATGCTTCTTGCGCGATACGTACACAAGAACCGTAGGTGACAAGCGTAACATCTTTTCCTTGCTGTAAAATTTCAGGCACTCCGATAGGAATTTTGAAGTCGCCAAGATTGCTAGGAAGTTTTTCTTTATTTCTGTAAGCGTTTAATGGTTCAATCACCAATGCAGGTTCATCAGCTTCGAGCAATGTGTTATAAAATCCTGAAGCTTGAGTCATGTTTCGAGGGACAAGCACATGCATTCCTCGTAGCGCACCAAGTATAAATTGCATTGGTGAACCTGAATGCCAAACACCTTCGAGTCGATGTCCTCGGGTAGTAACAATCAACGGAGCTTTTTGTCCGCCTTTAGTACGATACTGCAAACACGCTAAGTCATCAGATAAAATCTGAATAGCATAAGCTAAATAATCGAGGTATTGAATTTCAGCAATAGGTCTGAATCCTCTAAGAGCAAGTCCGATACCTTGACCGATGATTGTTGCTTCGCGGATACCGGTATCAATTAATCTATTATCGCCATACTTTGCTTGAAGGCCTGCGTAGGTTTGATTTACTCCACCAATACCTCCAACGTCCTCACCGAAGATGACGATTTCTTTTTTTCTCTCTAGTAATACATCCCAGTTAGCTTGAAGAATTTCTCTGCCATCCATCTGAGGTGCATCGGGAGCATATTTGATATCACTTTTAGAAACTGCCAAAGCATTCCACTTCGACTGACTATATTGATGTGAATCGTAACGATCTTTATTTACTGCATCGAAATTGCGATACCAAGTAAGCAACTGATCACGTCCTGCAGTATCATCTTCTTTAATGTAACGCAACACTTTTTTCACTGCAACATTTATATCGCGACGCTCTGGCTCATTGATTTCGGAAAGTTGCGAAGCAAGGCGATCGATAAAAATTTTATTAGCACTTTCAGCACCTGCAGCAATCATCATAGCGGCTGCATCTTTAGCTTCCGCTTTAATGGCATTACAATGAGCATCCCATGCTTTTTTCTTAGCCTCATTAACAGTTTTCTTCGCTGCTGCTTCGATCGCTTCTAAATCTTCATTCGTAGCAATTGCAGTGTCGATAATCCACTCACGCATCTTACGAATGCAATCGAATTGTTCTTCCCATTCGAGGCGTTCTTTCGATTTATAACGTTCGTGTGAACCAGAAGTCGAGTGACCTTGCGGTTGGGTCATTTCACGAATGTGGAACAAAGCGGGAGCATGTTCTTTACGTGCTTGAGCAATTCCTTTTTCGTATAAATCAACAAGGCCAGGGTAATCCCAACCTTTGCCTTTGAAAATAAGATAACCTTGTTTCTCGTCAGTCTTCTCGAAGCCTGCTAATATTTCAGAAATATTTTGTTTAGTAGTTTGGAACTTAGCGGGAACCGAAATTCCGTAGCCATCATCCCATACGCTTATCGCCATAGGGACTTGCAAAACACCTGCGGCATTAATAGCTTCGAAGAATAAGCCTTCCGAAGTACTTGCATCGCCGATAGTTCCGAACGCAACTTCATCACCGTTAGAGGTAAATCCGTCCATTTGCTTAGCCAATTCGGGGTAAGCGCGATATAATTTTGAAGCGTAAGCTAATCCGAGTAAGCGAGGCATTTGACCTGCAGTTGGCGAAATATCCGCCGACGAATTTTTCATGTCAACTATTCTCTTCCAGCTACCATCATCGTTTAACAAGCGAGTAGCATAGTGACCGTTCATCAATCGACCTGCAGAAGAAGGGTCGGCATTGACATCGGGATGAGCGTATAATTGAGCAAAAAATTCTTGAATGGTGAGTATTCCCGCAGCAAACATAAAAGTTTGATCACGGTAATAACCAGAGCGGAAGTCTCCATTCTTAAAAGTTTTAGCCATAGCAAGTTGAGCCACTTCCTTTCCATCACCAAAAATTCCGAATTTGGCTTTACCGGTAAGAACTTCTTTCCTTCCTATCAAGCTGGCCTGGCGACTTTCCTGTGCTATGCGATAATCCTCAAGGACAACTTTTTTGAATTCGTCAAACGTAAGTTGCTGAGATGTAGTATGTTGAGAGCTGTTTGGCATAAATGGGCAATATCAAACAAAAATAAACAAAAAACCCCATTTCTCCACTCTGTTTTGCTACATGAGCAGTGAAGTGATTACAATCACCGCAAAAGTGATACTTGCGATACCGTTGGTTGTGAAGAAGGCCAGATTAACCCGCGATAAATCACCTGGTTTTACGAGACGATGTTGGTAAATTAACAGTCCTGTAAAGACAGCCCATCCCACAAAATACAGGTTGTTGAAATGTCCGTAAAAGGCTGCGCTAAAGAGGAATAACGAAGTGGCAACATGTAATTGTCGCGATAATAAAAGCGCTTTTTCGGTTCCTAATAAAGAAGGAATTGAATGTAAATTATTCGAGCGATCGAATTGTTCATCTTGCAGGGCATAGATGATATCGAATCCGCTTACCCAGCATAGAACAGCTCCAGAAAACAAGAGTGGAAGAACAGCAAATTCACCTGTAACTGCTATCCACGCACCAATTGGCGCCAATGATAGTCCTAGTCCTAAAACCAAATGGCAGAGTGAAGTGAAACGCTTCGTGTAAGAGTAGCCGAGTACCACCGCTAAGGCCACAAAAGAGAGGTAGAAACAAGCTTGATTAATGAAATAAGTAGTAATGATAAATGCAAGGCAATTGAAAATCACAAAAGCGAGGGCAGCACCTTCAGAAATTTTGCCAGAAGGAATTTCTCTCACAATTGTGCGTGGGTTTTTCATATCGATTGCTCTATCGGCCCAGCGGTTGAAAGCCATAGCTGCCGAGCGAGCGAATACCATACACAAAACAACTTTTAAAGCTAATGGCCACGAGAAAGACTGTTCGGTTTGAGTTACAGCCAATGTGTAACCAATAGCTGCGAATGGAAGAGCGAACACAGTATGACTGAATTTTACGAGCGATAAGTACTTCTCAATATTTTTAATCATGCTGCAAAGTTAATATTTTGATAATCTTCCTACATTTGGAGAACACAAGCTCCAAAACTAAATGAAAATAAGTTCCTTTAGATCCTATTTTATTGCAATTTTCATTCTGATATCCACTGTGTTAGATGCGCAAGTGACCTTTTATCGAGATACCTTGGTAAAAGTGATAGTTGCAGGCAGTGAGATGAATAATGGATGGTCATGCGGATTGAATAGTCCGGTTTTTGCCTCCATCGACTTAAATGGAGATGGTAAAAATGACTTATTGGTTTTTGATGCGCAGACTTATCGATTAAATGCTTTTGAGAATATTGGAACAGGTGGGACTCCGAATTACAAATATGCTCCTGAATATTTAAGTGTTTGCCCGGATGGCTTGCAAGGATGGATTCGCACCTATGATTACGACAATGACGGAGACATGGATTTGTTCAGTTATAATAACGGTGGAATTCGAGTAGACAGAAATGATATCAATGCTGGCAATGGATTATATTTTACAAATGTATCAATGCAATTGGCTACAACATATTTCGGCTTTCAAACAAATTTATACACCACACGAGTTGATGCACCGGCACTTGTCGACATTGATAATGATGGCGATATGGATGTTTTAGCATTTTCGATTAGTGGAAGTTGGATTGAATTAAATAAAAACTTGGCGATGGATTCTCTGGGTAGTGCGAATCAATTTTTGTTTTATAATGTTCCGGGTTGTTGGGGTTATTTTTACAAAGAAGCATCGAAGAATAATGCAGTACTTCCTGTAAATGCAACTTGTCCTTTGTTGCCTGCGCATCCATTCAGATTAAATGAAGAAAATCAAATTATGGATTCAGGATCATCGATTTGGGCAATCGATTTAGATGGTGATGGAGATAAAGATTTCTTATGCGGTGATAAAGTAGGAAGAAATTTATTGGAAGTACATAACTGCGGAAATATTGATTCGGCGTATGCATGTGCACAAGACACTTTGTTTCCATCGTACAATACTCCTGCCTCTATGCGTGATATTGCCGCACCGCAATGTTTAGATGTAGATAATGATGGAGTTGTTGATATGTTAGTGACTAACTACAATAATAACGGCGAAGACTATAACAATGTTTATTATTATAAGAATACGGGAACAAATACTAATGTCCAATTTTCATTAACACAGAACCGTTTTTTAGTAAATGAAATGATTGAAGTAGGGACATCGTCGCATCCTGTATTTTTTGATTGGGATAGTGATGGGAAGAAAGATTTGCTAATCAGCAATGATTCATATTTTGACAATGGGAATTCGGTGAGTAAGGTTGCGTATTACAGAAATACATCTGCGGGAAGTAAGTATACATTTACCTTGATGAACGATAGTGCTTTGAACTTTAGAACATATGGATTAATCGGTACTCGATTAGCCTTCGGCGATTTGAACGGCGATGGTGATGAAGATTTACTAGTAGGCGATGCAGATGGGAAGTTGGCCTATTTTCAGAATATTGCAGGGGCGGGACAGTCAGCTATCTTTATTTTTTCGCAATCATATTTTCAGAATATTGATGTTGGAAATGATGCAGCGCCTCAGTTAGTAGATGTTGATCGCGACGGATTACTTGATTTGGTGATTGGAGAGCGTAACGGAAACTTAAATTACTATAGAAATACTGGTTCGACATCGTTCCCAGTGTTTACGTTTCAAACGGCTACATTCGGAAATGTAGATGTAAAAAGAAGTGGAGGAAATGCGGGATATAGTTATCCGGTTTTATTTGATAACGGTAGCGGCTATGAGCTGTTGGTTGGATCATATAGCGGATATATCTACGACTATACGGATATCGATGGAAATCTCGGAGGTGCGTTTACGTTAGTAGATTCGTCGTATAAAAATTTATATGAACCGTTGAAGTCGTCTCCGGCTATGGCGGATATAGATGGTGACGGAGCGTTTGATTTAGTGATCGGAAATCAATCGGGAGGAGTGGTGCTTTTTACTCAGAATTCACTGAATTCAGTCGACGAAAATTCATTCTCAGAATTGAATGCTAATATTTATCCTAATCCGGTTAAGGACTATTTAACGATTGAATTTGATAAAGAAATTTCAGAGGGCAAGGTCCAACTAATAATTTATGATTTGTCGGGGAAACGAATTGCAGAAAGCACTCTTTCCTCTCAAACAAGTACAATAAATACCTCAGCACTTTCGTCGGGTTTTTATACGATGATTTTATCGCATAAAAAAGGACAAAAAATGTTTAAGCTTATTAAAACAGATTAATGTTGAATCAGGATTTTTTTCGTTCCTGAAACATCTCCTGAAGTAAGTTTCAGCAAGTATAATCCTGGTGCTAATGCAGCTGTTTCGATGGTTTTGTTGTTTACATCTAAAATTCCTGAGTAAACAATAGCCCCTGTGCAATTGTAAATAGAAACAGAAATGTTTTTGCTAATATTTGCATTGCTGATTTGTAAAATACTATTTGCAGGATTCGGGAATATATCGAATGATAAATTATTTAATTCATTGACCCCTGAAGCAGAGCATCCTGTCATTAAAGTAAATGCATCTAATTTTCCGAAGCCCCAATCATTATTTGGCAGAGAAGAACCTGTAAACAGGTCTGTTGCTGCGCACAGAGTAATTCTATTTTTAACATCGAGCCACGAAGCATTCGGATTCATTTGAAAATAAAGAGCGATACTTCCAGCTACTGCAGGAGCTGCCGATGAGGTTCCTCCATCTCTGATATGCTTTCCGTCGAATGCCAGTTTGTAAGGTTGATTAGCAATAAACCACGCTTGAGCGGAAGTAGGTAAGGCCGACAAAGTATATTCTCCAGTTGAAGTAATATCAGGTTTGTTTCTTCCATCGCGTGTAGGGCCTTTACTCGAACTTGCTGCTAATTCTCCTTCAGTTAAAGGGAACGTTTGCATATTGCCGTTGTAATCGATGAAGTTGTTTCTGTTTACATATTGTCCCGTCGTAATTACTTTATCACTGCATTGGAAGCTGCTGCAAATAGTTTGGTTGTAATCGGGATAAACATAGTTTGCAATATTCGGATAAAATCCTGGAGCTGGAATTCCAGTATTAATCATATCAAACGACCAAACATCAAATTTGCCTGAACCTTTACTCATTAATCTAAAGTAATCGAATGCAGAATCAGGATTGATATAATAGATGAAGCTGTATTTGTTGCCGATCAATTGTCCATAGGTTTGATAAGTTGCTAAACGATGTCCGGTGTTGCTGATGATCGAATCGTTTTTGAGAACGCCAACATTTCCTGTAATTCCAATAAAAGGTTTTTGAGCTACACTTTTAATGTTTGGAGTAGTAACATCTGCACCAATAGCCACTTTAATATTTTTAAAGTCGGCAGTATCGGCCCAAAGTTCAATATAAATCGGTGATGCGGTATTATAAAACCAAGTTAGCAAAGTGTCGCCACCGCTAGCATGTAAATGTTGCAGATGATGTGCAATATTTCCTGCATTTCCTGCTGCGGCAACAAGGCTTCGTCCATTCTGTGCTGTGATTAAATTATCGATAGTTTGTGCGGCTAAATCTCTTCCGTCGTGTGATCCGTAATAAGTTCCAGCGCTAATGTTAATCACACAAGGTTTGTTTAATGAATCGGCTTTATCGAAAATATATTTCACGGCATCAGCAACACTGCCTAGCCATGCATTGTCTGCTTGATTAAAGTTTAGTTTTACTGCAATGATATCAGCCTTAGGTGCTGCACCTTTAAACACAATATTTGTATTGCCATTGCTGGTTGCAATTCCTGTTACATGAGTACCATGGGCTCCAATGTCGTCGGTAGCTGATGCTAGTCCTGCATTGATATCGGCAGCAGAAAATTGTTGTCCGTAGTTGTAGGGTTGTGGTGCATTTGGGGCAGTACCTAAAACATGATCCCACACCCATAAAATTCTAGTATTTCCTAGCGAGTCTTTGAAATCGGGATGACTAATGTCGATACCTGTATCAATAACACCCACAATTACACCTGAACCGTTATATCCTTGCGTTAAAGGAGAAATGCCGTTTTGAACTTTGTCTATTTTGTTGTTAATCAGCATTTTGTCGTTCATGGGTTGAAGGTTTAAGCGACCTTCTTCCATGCGAAAAACATGAGGATCGAGCGAAAGGGCTACAATTCTATCGGCAGGGACAGTAGCTGAAATAATATTTCCGGCAGCAAATTTGAATGTTCCTCCAATGCGAGGCAGTTCTTCTCTAAGGTAATTTACATCACCTTTTATGAGAACTGCAATGGGCGTTTGCGCTGCATTTTCCGATTGTGATAGCTGTAAAAGCTTGAAGTTCAGCTTAGTGTCTTGTGCGTAAGAAAAATTTGCTAATCCTGATAACACGCTGAAAAGGAAAAATATTTTACGGAAGTTGTTCATGTTTTTTATTCGTTTTTAGTGGTGCTTTTCTGTTTCCTTTCTCGATAGAAAGAGATACTTTTGCATTCCTTTCCTCTAAACAGAGTTTCAGGGCCTAAAGTTACATTAATCAATCTCTTAGAAATGGCTGACGATCGCAAAATTATTTTTTCGATGGTAGGAGTAAGTAAGACTTATCCTCCTCAAAAACAAGTACTTAAGAATATTTACCTTAGTTTCTTCTACGGAGCAAAGATCGGGATTCTCGGTTTGAATGGTTCTGGGAAGTCATCTTTATTGAAAATTATTGCTGGTTTAGACAAATCATTTCAAGGAGAAGTGGTGTTTTCACCGGGATACAATGTAGGATATCTTCCGCAAGAGCCGGAGTTGGATACAACCAAAACAGCGCGTGAGATTGTGATGGAGGGCGTTCAACCGATTGTTGATATTTTGAAAGAATATGAAGATGTCAATAATAAACTTGGCGAGCCTTGCACAGACGATGAGATGAATAAGCTCATTGAGCGTCAGGCTGAGTTGATGGATAAAATCGATGCATCAAACGCGTGGGAATTAGACAACAAAATTGAAATTGCGATGGATGCATTACGTTGTCCTGATCCTGAGTCGCAGGTTGCTGTGTTATCGGGTGGAGAGCGTCGCCGATTAGCACTTTGTCGTTTGTTATTGCAAGAGCCTGAAATTTTATTGCTCGATGAGCCTACTAACCACTTAGATGCTGAATCGGTAGAATGGTTAGAACATCACTTACAACAATACAAAGGAACTGTAATTGCGGTAACGCACGATCGTTACTTCTTGGATAACGTTGCTGGATGGATTTTAGAATTAGATCGTGGAGAAGGAATTCCTTGGCAAGGAAATTACAGCAGCTGGCTTGAGCAAAAGTCGAAGCGACTTGCAATGGAAGAGAAACAAGAAAGTCGCCGAGCTAAAACATTAGAACGTGAATTAGACTGGGTACGTATGGCACCGAAAGCTCGTCACGCGAAATCGAAAGCTCGTTTGCAAGCATATGATAAAATGTTGAACGAAGAGACACGTGAGAAAGAAGAGAAATTAGAAATCTTCATTCCTGCGGGACCTCGTTTAGGAACTAACGTAATTGAAGCGGAAGGCATTAGCAAAGGTTTTGGAGATCGATTGTTGATTGATAATTTAAGTTTCAATTTACCACAAGCGGGTATTGTTGGAATTATTGGGCCGAATGGTGCTGGTAAAACAACATTATTCCGAATGATTATGGGACAAGAAACTCCTGATTCAGGAAGTTTTAAAGTAGGAGAGACAGTTGTAGCGGGATATGTAGATCAGAGTCACGATGAATTAGTAGCAGGTAAATCAGTTTACGATATCATCAGTGGAGGAACAGAGCAAATGGTGATTGGTGGAAAAAACACCAATGCCAGAAGTTATATTTCGAAGTTCAATTTCAGTGGTGCAGATCAAGGCAAGAAATTAGAAGTGTTGTCGGGAGGAGAGAGAAATCGTGTTCACTTAGCGATGACATTGAAGATGGGAGCTAACGTATTATTACTCGATGAGCCTACCAATGATATCGACTTGAATACACTTAGAGCACTTGAAGAAGCATTAGAAAACTTTGCGGGCTGTGTGGTAATCATTAGCCACGACCGTTGGTTCTTAGATCGTGTTTGCACGCATATCTTGGCGTTTGAAGGAGACTCGCAAGTTTACTTCTTCGAAGGAGGATATACAGAGTATGAAGAAAATAAAAAGAAACGACTTGGAAATACAGAAGCCAAGAAGTTCAGATATAAAAAGCTTACAGCTTAATTGAAAATTATTTGAGAAGCAGTTTAATGATAGTCGTATTGTAAAGTAATTTCTATCATTAAACTGCTTTTTGCTTGACAATAAATTGTTAAAATGAAACCATCAATTCCGAGAGGAACACGCGACTTTGGTCCGGACGAAATGGTAAAGAGGAATTACATCTTCGATACTATCCGTGCATCATTTCGCAAATACGGTTATTTGCCATTAGAAACTCCGAGTATGGAGAATCTATCAACGCTAATGGGGAAATACGGTGAAGAAGGAGATAAGTTGATTTTTAAAATCCTGAATTCGGGGGATTTTTTAGAAAAAGCTGATGCGGATGCACTAGCAAACAAAGATTCAAAGAAACTAACGGCAGGAATATCCGAAAAGGCATTAAGATATGATTTAACGGTTCCGTTTGCACGTTATGTAGTGATGCATCAAAATGAAATCACATTTCCATTTAAACGATATCAGATACAGCCGGTATGGAGAGCAGACAAGCCTCAGAAAGGACGTTACCGCGAGTTTTACCAATGTGATGCAGATGTTATTGGGACCACCTCTTTGTTGAATGAGTTGGAGTTGATCGAATTATTTGATGAAGTATTCAATAACCTTGGCTTGGGTGTAAAAGTTCAAATAAACAATCGTAAAATATTATCAGGCATTGCTGAGATTTTAGGTGAAGCTGAAAGGATTATTGATATTACCGTTGCAATTGATAAGCTCGATAAAATTGGTGTCGACAAAGTAAAGGCGGAAATGCTGTCGAAAGGTGTTTCTGAGAATGCGGTAAATAGTTTGCAACCCTTATTAGAATTTGCCGGTACTCACGATCAGAAATTGGAGTTGTTAAAAACGATGCTAAAATCATCGGAAGTTGGGATGAAAGGAATATCAGAGATCGAAGAGATTTTCGGATATACGAAAGCGTTAGATTTCAAAAAGGTAAACCTTGAATTTGAAATGACTTTAGCGCGTGGATTGAATTATTACACAGGAGCAATCTTTGAAGTTAAGGTTGATGACTCACGTTCCTCATTTACTAGCAGTATTTGTGGAGGTGGAAGGTATGACGATTTAACGGGCATATTCGGATTGAATGGAATGTCGGGTGTAGGGATTTCATTTGGAGCTGATCGAATTTATGATGTTTTAGAGGAAGCAGGATTGTTTCCTGCAGATGCAACATTATCGACGAAAGTGCTGATTGTGAATTTCGGAGGTGAAGAAATAGCTTACGGATTGGAGATACTTCGTACACTAAGGAATAATGCAGTATATGCTGAACTATATCCTGATGCTGTGAAAATGAAAAAGCAAATGGGATATGCAGATGCAAGGAATATTCCTTATGTTATTCTAGCAGGATCTGAAGAAAGAAATTCCCGTGAAGTGACATTAAAGAACATGTCTGACGGCACACAGCAAAAAATTAAACTTGATCAGTTAGCTGATCTATTGAAATAAAAAAAGTAGAAAATGAATCATATTGTTTCTTCGAATCAAGTTACGTTTGAAACGTTAAAGTTGATGTTAGAGCCATCTACAAAGTTGGCATTGAGTGATGAGTCGAAAGCGAAAATAAAAGAATGTCGCGATTACTTAGATAAGAAAATGGAAAGTAGTGATGCTGCTTTTTATGGAATTAACACAGGATTCGGATCATTGTACAATAAATCGATTTCGAAGCAAGACTTGGGTCAATTGCAAGTAAACTTGGTAATGTCGCATGCTTGCGGAACTGGTGAAGAAGTTCCTTCTGATATCGTGAAGTTGATGTTGTTCTTGAAAATTCAAGGAATGTCATATGGCAATTCAGGGGTGCAAGTAGAGACAGTTCAATTGATGATTGAATTTTTCAATAACGACATTCTTCCTGTTGTTTACGACCAAGGATCATTAGGTGCATCGGGCGATTTAGCTCCCTTAGCACATTTAAGTTTGCCTTTAATTGGCTTAGGAGAAGTACGAGTAAATGGTGAGAAGATGTCGGCAGCAGAAACTTTGAAGAAATTTAACTTGAAGCCTGTGGTATTGAAGTCGAAAGAAGGATTAGCATTACTTAACGGGACTCAGTTTATGAGCTCATTTGGTAGTTGGAGCATACTTCAAGCTAAGAGATTAGAGCGTATTGCAGATATAGTTGGAGCAATTTCATTAGAAGGCTTTGATGGAAGGATAGAACCTTTTCATCATTTGATACATGATATTCGTCCACATGCAGGACAAATAAATACGGCTAGCCGTTACCGTGAGTTGCTTAACGGAAGCGAGATGATTAGTCGTGCGAAGCAACATGTGCAAGACCCATATGCTTTCCGTTGTATTCCTCAAGTGCATGGTGCATCGAAAGACACGATAGAATATGTAGCATCAGTTTTTACCACTGAAGTAAATTCAGTAACTGATAATCCAACAGTTTTTCCAGAAGAAGATTTAATTATCAGCGCGGGTAATTTCCACGGACAACCATTAGCATTGCCATTAGATTTCTTAGCAATTGCATTAGCCGAATTAGGGAACATCAGTGAAAGAAGAACTTATCAATTAATCAGTGGCTTAAGAGGATTGCCGGCATTTTTAGTGGCAAATCCGGGATTAGACTCAGGCTTTATGATTCCTCAATATACTGCTGCATCGATTGTAAGTCAGAATAAGCAATTATGTACACCTGCATCAATTGATTCGATTGTATCATCAAACGGACAAGAAGATCACGTGAGTATGGGAGCAAATGCAGCAACGAAGCTATATAGAGTAGTAATGAATCTAGAGAAGATACTTGCAATAGAATTAATGAATGCATCGCAAGCGATGGAATTCCGTCGTCCTGCAAAATCATCTTCAAAATTAGAGCAGTTAATTTCGGATTACAGAAAAGTAGTACCTTTCGTTGATAAAGACCGAGTGCTCTTTACAGATATTAAGAACTCAATTGAGTTTTTAAGAACATATAATTTCGAAACAATCATCGACTAAAACATAAAATGATGAATCACAAATTAATTTATTCATTGGTTGCGGCATCATTCCTTTCGTTAGGAGTGTCTGCTCAAACGCCTCAACGTGACCAATTACAGCAACGCGAATACAAAGCGGGCTTCTTCGATAAAGATGTTATGAAAGGCATCGAACAATTCGAAGCGCCAAAGAAAGAAGCTCCTAAAAAGCCAACGTATAAAATTGATGTTACCAAGATTGGATATTATCCAAAATCGGTAGATGAATTTAATACATGGTGGAAGAATCAACCAATATCGCAAGGTAATACTGGAACATGTTGGTCGTTTTCGAGTACATCATATTTCGAAACAGAAGTTTACCGTCAGTCGAAACAACAAGTAAAGATTTCTGAAATATTCACCGCATATTGGGAGTATGTAGAGAAAGCTCGTCGCTTTGTGCAAGAGAGAGGAAACTCGAACTTCGATGAAGGCTCAGAAGGAAATGCGGTAACAAGAATTTACAAAACATATGGAGCAGTGCCTTTGGATAGTTATACTGGATTGTTACCAGGACAAACTTTCCATAATCACGCACCGATGGTAGAAGAAATGAAAGCGTATTTAGCTGGAGTTAAAGCAAGTAATGCATGGAATGAAGATGCAGTTATATCGACAATCAAAAGCATTATGAATCACTATTTAGGAGCACCTCCTGAAAAAGTAAAAGTGAATGGAAAAGATTATACTCCTAAGCAATATTTATCGGATGTTTTAAAATTAAATATGGACGACTATGTTGACATAACATCATTAGCAACAAAACCTTATTGGACAAAAGTTGAATACGAAGTTCCTGACAACTGGTGGCATGATAACAGTTATTTAAATATTCCATTAAATGACTATATGAAAATTGTAAAGGAATCGATTCGCAAAGGGTATACGGTATTAATTGGAGGAGATGTTTCGGAATCAGGATTTGATGCTTGGAATCAAATCGCTGTCGTTCCTACATACGACATTCCATCTGAATACATCGATGAAAATGCAAGAGCAATTCGTTTCTTGAATGGAGCAACTACTGACGATCATGGAATGCACCTTGTGGGATATTTAGAAAAAGACGGGAAAGATTGGTACTTGATTAAAGATTCTGGAGCCGGTTCACGTAACTGTGGTAAAGAATCGAAAAACTTCGGATATTATTTCATGCATGAAGATTATATCAAATTAAAAATAATGGACATTATGGTACATAAAGATGTAGCCAAAGACATTATTTCGAAATTCAAGTAATATTTAACTTTTAAAGAAATCCAATAATAGCTGTTGGTATTCTTCAATATTATCAGGCTTAGCATAAATCATCCCGACCATTAATTTGAGTTGGGATGATTTTTTTATTTGGTAAGCATCTGCCCAAAGAGCAACTTGTTCAAGAACTTTTTCTTGATCTTTGTTAAGTGTAGAACTCAATCCTAAAATCTTTTTAAATAGCTCTTTCGACTTAGCAACGGCAAGAATACGATCACCCTTATATTTCTTATTGATTAATTGAGAGATTTTTAGCGCCACATCTTGAACTTTGACTGGAGTTTTTTTGCTGAAGTTTAAAGCGATATTGCTCTCTGTAAAGCGAAGAAGTGTTTTTTCGGGTGAACGATACCATTGGACTTTATAAAGTTTTATAGTCTCTTTCTCTGCAAGTGTAGCTAATGATTTGTCGACCGGTCGGAAGCCAAAGCGATAATAAAACCAGAATGCGCCTGATTGAATTCCCTCAGGATTATTTAATCCGTATTGATAAGGTTCGACTTCGATATAATTTACTTTGAAAGCTTGTCGATATACGCGAAGAAGTTGGCATAAAACGAATCCCGATTCCCCGCCTCTGAAGGATTCGAAAATATTGATGCCGAAATAAGCTGCTTCGCCAAAGATCCAAGCTCCTCCATAAGCAGCAGGAAGTCCATTCTTAAAAAGCGTATATCCAATGTAAGATTCAAGTGGGAGTTGACGTTCGGGAGTCATTCCGTAAATGGCCACAGAGATCCCATGATCCAGTTCGTAATACCTTAAACTTCGGTTATCCATATACGTTATAGGATCAGTTTCCCTTCCAAGAATAGTAAGAGAATTTTCAATAACGCTTATTAGGTTGGATTTTTCTTTAGTGGAAAGATTAGAGTGAGTAGGTAGGGGTGAATTTATTAGAGAATTGAAATCGAATTTCTTCAGAATAGAAGAATGAAAAAATGTTTGCGCGAAACTCAAGCGATTAAATGCTTTAGAAAGGGCAGGTGATTTCGGATTTATTTCTGTGTAGACACCTAGTCCGTCGAAGAAATGATCTTTAATGAATGGCGTTTCGTTTAATTTAGATAATTCGTTGCAGATGAATTGAAGTTGACTCCGTGCTGGAATATTTAGAACATCCAATAATTCATTGCTTTTCCATCCGGCCGAAGCATCACTAACCTCTATAATTGGTAAGGTATGTTTTAGTGCCTCGCCTAATTCAATTGTAGGATTTTCGAAACCGTTTAAAGAAACGTCTGCATACGGTAATGATAAAAGTCGGCAGTTGCAATCATGTGAATAACGAGAAATGTAGGGCGTGAAAGGTAGTCCTGAATTGCTATATAAATCAGCACACTTTGATTTATTCTTCTTGATGAAAGAGGTACATCGCTTTAGTTCTTTTTCTACTAAACCAAGTTCATTTTTGCTTGAAGGGTAAGCGACTAAGAAAATTAAAATTTCGTAATAGTCGATTAATAGTTTTGATAATAAAAAGGGAGTCTTTGTTATCTCTTTTAGATCGGTAAGTTTTTGAATTAATCCTTCTTCATCAAACTTAAGATAAGACAATTTCAGTTTAGCAACTTTAGTATTGAACGAACCCTTCATAAATTGTTTGATTAAATTAATTGTCTGTTGTTTTAAACGCAGTTATGGTTTTGCCCAAAACAAGTCCGCATTAGTGGTTTTGTACGAATAAAAAATGGTTCCTTTCTCAGCAATAGTTTCTTGGAGTGGTTTTTTCTGAATAAAGCAATCTTCAGGGAATAAGCGTATATAGTTGATTTTTTTACCTTCTACTCTTGTTTCAGTATCAAATTTGCTGTTGATAGGGCAATCGAACCAATACAAATTCTTCGCCATATAATTAAACAAGTATTCCTCCTTGACTGCTGTTCCTCTACGATTCCAATTTGCATCGGGATTAACAATAACTGTTTTGCCTGATATTATTCGCTCTCTTACTTCTTGTATGCTCAATAATTCACCATTCTCATTCATAATATAAGCATCATTAGTTGGGTCTATCCAAATCCATTTATTAAGGTCATTCACAAAAACCATATTGATAACATGGCATTCTGTGTCATTCGTGTCTTTGGGCATACAAGTGACAAATCGCGATTTTATACCCAACGACAAATAACATTCATTGAGAACTGTAGCCAAACCTCTGCAATTAAGTCCTCTATTTCCTGTTTTGCATTCTTTTACCATGTTTAAAGCATTTTTTACTAAGGGATTTTCATGTTGTCCATCATGAGGAACAAGGTAATGTATCCAATGCATTAGATTGATAATTCGATTGGCATCGTTACCGGTTCCGGCGATAGAGTCCAAGTTAAATGCTTTGCGAAGAGATTTTAAATTGCTATCCGACGAGTCGAGGTAAGTGAAAGGCGGGATATTAGGATATAACTTATTGCTATAACTTCCCGAATTCTTGAGTACCGCTAAATTGGAATCGTGGTATTTAATTTGCGTATAAGCGGAATCTTTTTGATTTAATACAATGATAAAATCGTAAACTCCATTAGTCGTAACATTAAATGAAATAGAATCGATGTCAGTATAAAAAGTGATCTTGTTATTTGGGATTTCTGTAATGTAAATATCCGGTTTTACATCCGGTGATATTACCCAAGCTTCTTTTTTTAATTTGCCACCTTCAAGAATATCAACGCTTACAGAATTCGCATAGATTAGAGGTAATTTGTTTTGCGCAAATGAGAAAGAAGTTAGGAACAGTAGAGCTGCTAACAATTGGATTTTAATGTTCATAGTAGGATATTCAATACGACTACATTTGGAACGGAAAGTTACTGAATTTTATAATTATATCGGGTGGTGATAAAAATCAGATTAGGGAATTTCAAGTTGATCACTTTTTTTAAATAAGGTGACATTACTAATATTCTTAGAAATTGATCTATCAAGTTAAATGCTTTTTAGCTTTACAAGTCCCTACTATTGAGAAGATGAATTACTAAAGTGTTTTCTGAAAGCAAACGCTACTCGTTACATTCGCGTATTGACCATAGTTTGGAATAACTTCAAAATTATTTTTCTTGTATAAAGCTATTGCTTCAGGTTGTTTGTAGCCTGTTTCGAGAATGCACTTCGAATAACCCAGTTCTTTAGCCCATACTTCTAGCTCGCGTAAAATTTCAGATGCGAAACCTTTTCCTCTATGGTCAGGAAGTACAAACATCCTTTTTACTTCCATTACATCTGGTTCGTATTCTTTAATAGCTCCGCAGCCCACAGCTAAGTCGTTATGGAAAAGCACTACTACATGTTTAATGTTGTCTATTTTATTGAATTGGGCGAAAAAACTGTGGTCTTCTCCGTCTCTTTGTTTTAAATCAATGTCGAGCAGTTTTACTAATGAGACAAAGTTGCTGTTGGAAGAATTTGTTCTTATGGAACTTAAAGCGTTCATTATTCTGATAGTTCGAAATTGATAATATGGATTTGGTTAAGCAAATTGCTTGCGAATGTAATTGTTTAAAGGCTCTTCAATTGTTTTGAATAATGCAATGGAAATCAAATTTACGACTACGAAAAGTATAAATAAATTTTGTGAGAAATGATTGATAAGCGAAGAAATTACGCCAATGTGAATCAGATAAAAGATGTATGAGCTTTTGCCAAGTAAAACCATTAGTTTGCTACTCAAAAATTTAGATACTATTGTTTCTTCAGTTATTAGTCCATAAAAAAGAGAAGAAATCCCTACTATTGGCATAATTAGAGTATTTAGAATTTTCCCTTCAGCTGTTCGTATGCCAAAGTCAAAATCGCCCTTTTGCAATGAAATTAAAAGTATTGAAATGGCTATGCCCAAAATGCCAGTGTAAGTGAAATGCTTAAAATTAAGTTTCCAATTTCTTTTAAATACAATTGCTAGTGCTATTCCGGTAAAAAACTCGAAGCATCTTCCGAAAAAGGTATAGTTAAACATAAATTCGTGGTTCTGGAAGAAGCCTTTACAATTCATATTAGAAAAAACACTAACCAAGATTAGTCCAGTCGTTAACATTAAGATTGGCAGAAGTATTAAAAAGTATTTAGATCTTTTTATTAGTATGAAAAATAAAGGAGCTAACAAATAAAAAGTTTCTTCAACAGTTAGCGACCATCCTTGAGCAATTCCTGAAAATTTGAGCGGATCGAAAAATCCTCGCATAAATGAAATGTTCAATAAGAATAAGTTAATTAAATTCTCCGATTGATGTGCTGGAGAAAACTTGAATACTATGAATGTAGCTGCTGTTAAAATGAAATACATAGGGTAAATGCGAGCAATTCGATTAACCATATACTTTTTGAAATTAAAATTATTCATATCGGAATATCTATAAGCAATTAAAAAACCGCTTAATACGAAAAAGATAGTTACTCCTGTATGAAATTCCTGTGTGAAATTAAAAATCACATTATTTTGGCTACTAAATGGGTTGTAGTGATGAATAAAGACCATAAAAGCTGCAATAGCTCTGATGCCTGTTAAGGATGAGAAATACTCTGTTTTTGCTGGATTTATTGGCTTGTCAGTCATCTCGGCCAAATTTACTTCTTTTTATTGTTTTTTTGAAATTGTATTAAGTCTTTGGGTTTTTAGAAAAGATCTAATATTATTACTCTTCAAATTTAATAGTACTAAATTCAACAGCATAGTTGTTAAAGTCAAGTAAGGTATCGTTTAGTGTTTTAGCGGTCTTTTTTTTATCATTCCACCTTTTGTATCCTTTATGCTACTCATCACCACAAAAGAATTCGGATCAATTTTTTCTATTTCGATATTGAGTTTGTTAAGTTCAAGTCTTGTAACTACTGTATAAACAATATCCATATCACGTGTGTTTCCTGTTTTTCCAAATCCTCGTTTGCCATTATAGATTGTAACTCCTCTTCCTAATGTTTCAATTATCATTTTTCGAATACTCTCGCTATGAATGGATATTATTGTTACGCCGATGTATTCCTCTATTCCTTCAATGATGAAATCGAGTGTTTTCGATGCCGACAAATAGGTAATCATTGAATATAATGCAATTTCAATTGATAGAAAATAAGCGGCGGCAGAAAAGATAATAACGTTAATCATGATTATGATATCGCCGATAGTAGTTCCGAATTTCCTGCTTAGGTAGATTGCCAGGACTTCTGTTCCATCTATTACTGCGCCACCTCTAACTGCGAGCCCGATTCCTGCACCGAGGAAGAATCCCCCGAAAACGGCAACTAATAAGTTATCTTGAGTGATGTCGGGGAAGTTTACTGTTGCCAAGCAAACAGCCAATCCCGTAATTGCCAATGATGTTTTTATAGCAAAAGCTCTACCTAAAATATTATAGGCAAGAACGATAAAGGGTATGTTAATGCAAACTATTAAAACGTGTAGTGGGAGGGAGGTGATTGCCGAAATCAGTAGCGAAATTCCAGTTGCTCCGCCATCAATAAAATGATTGGTCAATAAAAAGCCTTTGAAGCCAAAGGAAGCTGAGAAAATCCCAAGGGTAATAAGCAATGTATCTTTGATTTGAGATTTGGCAGTTAGTACTAAATTTCTATAGGCTTTAGCAATTCTATAATTGGAATAGGCTATAGTCTCTGAACCGTTTTTTTGTTGAAAATTAGCGGCTGATTTCTTTAATAATTGTGTTAAAAGTGAGTTCATAATTAAGTTGCGTTAAAAGTTCATTGGTTGGTTAATGAAGACTCTAAATCCAAATATAGTTAATTCCCCAATAGTTTCGAGATCAAATTGTCTTTGGGATGTAATATTGAAATGCAAAGGGAGAATAAACTTATTTCAGTTTCAATTGTTAACTTTACTGAAAATAATATTATGAAATCTTCGTTATCTTCTTTTGTCAAGCAACTAATCTATTTCTTTCTTAAACGCTTCATGAAAAAGGACATAATTTCAGCACCTTTAAACTTTGTTCCAATGGATACTATTTATGGCATTAAATTATTAGATATTACAGGTAAATCAACTGATCTTTCGGTTTATAGAGGGCGAAAATTGTTGATTGTAAACACAGCCTCTGCCTGCGGATATACTCCTCAATATGCTGCTTTACAAAAGCTGCATGAGAAAGGAGAGATTACTGTTTTAGGTTTTCCTTGCAATGATTTTGGAGCTCAGGAACAGGGTAGTGAATCGGAGATTTCGTCGTTTTGCGAAGTCAACTTCGGTGTGACTTTCCCTTTGTTCTCAAAACTTCACGTGAAAGGTGAGGAGCAACACCCACTTTATAAGTGGTTATCTGATCCGAGTAAAAATGGCTGGAATTCTCAACTACCTGATTGGAATTTTTGCAAATACCTAATTGACGAAAATGGTGTAATGGTGAAGTATTTTAGTTCAGCCGTAGATCCTGAAACTATAGCATATTGAAATGATGGAACAAGTAATTAAAGTTAGAGGATTAAAGAAGTTTTATGGTGATTTCAAGGCAGTAGACAACCTTGATCTCGATGTATATCGTGGTGATGTTTTCGGATTCCTTGGTCCTAATGGCGCAGGAAAAAGTACTACTATTCGAATGCTTTTATCACTTATAAAACCAACAGAAGGTGCTGTTGAGATATTCGGGAAAAACTTAACAGAAGACAGAAACTTTATTCTTTCTAAAATTGGATGTATAGTTGAAAAGCCCGATTTTTATATGTACCTGTCTGCTAAAAAGAATCTAGAATTGCTTGCAGGTGTTTCTGGGGTTCAAGTAAGTAGTAAAAAGGTTGAAGAACTTCTCGACTTTGTTGGCTTATCAGGGAGAGGAAACGATTTTGTTAAAACCTATTCGCATGGCATGAAACAAAGGTTGGGCTTAGCTCAAGCATTGCTTCACGATCCTGAACTAATAATTCTCGATGAACCTACAACAGGATTAGATCCTCAAGGAATTATTGATATTCGAAATTTGATTTTGTATCTCAGTAAAGAAAAGGGGAAAACAGTTTTTCTATCATCTCATATTTTATCGGAGATGGAATTAATTGCAACGCGATTAGCTATTATTAATAAAGGAAAAACAGTTGCTCAAGGAGAACTGAATGTGTTGTTAAATGACGATAATAGAGTAGTTCGTTTGAAAACAAGCTCACTTGAAAAGGCAATGGCTTTAATATCTAATTCTGTGTGGAAAGAGAAATACATTGGAAATGAAAATGACGAGGTAACTTTTCATTTACATTACAACGAAATTCCTGAGTTGAATCGATTTTTGATGTCGAATGAAGTTAATGTTTATTCTATTGAATCTCGTCGCCAACTTGAGGATTACTTCTTAAAACTTACGGAATCCTCAGAAAGAATGATGGGCCGCTAAATTAGCAGCCCATCGAATTGTTTTTGAATTATTATTCTTTATCTAAGAACGGATATCTGTAGTCCGTAGCCGGAACAAAAGTTTCTTTAATTGTTCTTGGAGAAACCCATCGCAGTAGATTGATTAATGATCCTGCTTTGTCGTTAGTGCCTGATGCTCTTGATCCACCAAAAGGTTGTTGGCCAACAACTGCTCCAGTACACTTATCGTTGATGTAAAAATTACCTGCGGCATTAACTAATTTTTTAGTTGCTGTTTGAATAGCATAACGATCTTTCGACAAGATAGATCCTGTTAAAGCATAAGTACTTGTTTTGTCAACTAACTCGCAAGTCTCTTCAAATTTATTTTCATCGTAAACATAAATCGTTAAAACAGGTCCGAAGATTTCTTCACACATTGTAACGTAGTTAGGGTCTTTCGATACGATTACAGTCGGACTAACAAACCATCCTTTGCTTTTATCATAAGTTCCACCGGCAATGATTTCAACATCTTTCGATTTTTTTGCATTGTCAATGTATGAAGCAATTTTGTCGAATGATTTTTCGTCGATTACGGCATTGATGAAGTTTTCAAAATCTTCAGTAGGCCCCATTTTCATGCTTGCAAGATCTTTTACTAATCCGTCTTTTACAGTAGGCCATAAGTTAGATGGAACATATGCACGCGATGCAGCAGAACATTTTTGTCCTTGATATTCAAAAGCACCTCTACTTAATGCAGTAATTACTTCTTGCGCATTAGCAGATTTATGTGCTAGGATAAAATCCTTTCCACCTGTTTCACCCACAATTCTTGGATAAGTTTTGTATTTGTGGATGTTGTTTCCGATCGATTTCCAAATGTCTTGGAATACTCCTGTTGAACCTGTGAAGTGAATTCCCGCAAAGTCAGGGTGATTGAAGATTACATCTCCGGCAGTTGATCCTGAAACATAAACCAAGTTGATTACACCTGCAGGTAAACCAGCTTCCATAAATACTTCCATCAAAACACGAGCAGCATAAATTTGTGTGAACGATGGTTTCCATACTACAGTATTTCCCATCATTGCTACTGATGTAGGAAGATTTCCTGCAATAGCTGTAAAGTTGAATGGCGTTAATGCAAAAACGAATCCTTCTAACGGACGTTGTTCAACGCGATTAAAAACGCCTTTCGAAGAGATAGGTTGTTGAGTATAGATTTCGCGAGCATATTCAACATTAAATCGAAGGAAGTCGATCATTTCACATGCTGAATCGATTTCTGCTTGATAAGCACTTTTACTTTGACCTAACATCGTAGCAGCATTAATTGTTGCTCTATAAGGTCCTGCTAATAGATCTGCAGCTTTTAAGAAAATAGATGCACGTTGTTCCCATTCCATCGAAGCCCATTGGTCTTTCGCTTTAAGAGCCGCATCAATAGCAGCATTCAAGTGAGATGCATCTCCAATAGAATAACGTCCTAAAAGATGTTGGTGATCATGAGGAGGGCGCATTTCTCCTTTTTTATCGGTATGAACAGCTTTGCCATCAATATACATTGGTACATCAATAACTTCGCTTCTCATGTGTGCTAAAGCAGCTTTTAGGGCTTTTCTCTCCGAACTTCCTGGAGCGTAATTGAGGACCGGTTCATTAATTGCAGCCGGCACCTTATAAATTGCATTTGACATAGTCGTAATTCTTTTTTAGTGACGCAAAGTTAATGTGAAAAAGGCTTAAAAAAGTTAACCTTTGTCACGTTTTAAAGTAATGAAAGTTGCTGGTTATTAGGCGATTCGCTATCAGCCATTTCAATTGACTTGGTTTTTGTATAGAGTAGGTAGCCTTTTACCGACTTATGTCCCATCTCTTTAAACAGGCTGCAATAAAGGTTAACTTGCTGGTGATATTTCTTATTAGGGCTGCCTGTTTTGAAATCGATAATGATTACTTCATCGTCGCTGATAAGCACTCTGTCGGGTCTATGTAATATTCCGTCCTTGTCGCAAATGTCGATTTCTTTCTCAACTTTAAAGTGCTTATCGGTCCACATTTGTTTTTCCATCAGTTCCCAAATTTCCAATGTTTCATTTTTTATTTTTTGGGCAGCTTCTGAGTTGATATCTATCGATTCCCTTACAACAAGTTGATGAAAAGCATATTCTAAATCATCTTTTTTGTCCATCAGGAATAAAAGATTGTGGATATAGTTTCCGAAAACTGTTTCTTCTGATTCGAATTTAAAATTAACCTCAGGAATAAACGACGATTGCACTGAAATTTCAAGTTCAGTTGAAGTGATGTTTAATGGATTATTCAGTGAGTTAATACTCTCTTTTTTCTTGGCAGTTGCCGGGGTGGTTTTTTCGCCGATTTGAATTCCGGAATTAATTTGTTCGAGCCAAATTGGGTTTTGCGACAATGAATCAATTAGTAATTTTCCTGCAGAGTTTTCTTTAGCTCCGAGGTTAGAAAAGAGGTATAATTCTCTTTCTGCTCTCGTAAATGCAACATACAGCAGATTTAAATTGTCGATTAACGTCGCGCCGTATTCTTCGAGATAATCTTCGCCAAACGAAGTTGATATAAGCGATTTTTTAGAATATAATGGGAATGCAGGAAATTCATTGTATGGAGCTGTATTCGACTTAGCCCAGATAATTCCTTGTGGCTTAGGAATGATTGTCCAGTCGATGATTGGCATTATCACAATTGGATATTGCAATCCTTTCGATCTATGGATAGTAATAATTCTGATTGCATCAATGCTGTCAGGCATTTCGATACTCCAATCTTTCGTTATTGATTTTTCATCCCACCAAGTGATGAATTCTGAAATTCCTGTTCCGTTACTATTCGCAAATTCGATTATGATATCAGTAAGTTTATCGGTAAATACATCAGGTTTATCTAATCCCGACATTTTCAAAATTTGCAAATAGCATAAATGTACTGGCAATTGTGAAATATTAGTCTTATTTGCCAATAGAACTTTTTTGCTGAATGTATTTTCAGGTTGATTTCTAAAATTGATATTTCTTTCAATTCCATCCACTTTGAAGTTACTTCTATCAATGAAGAAATTTATTTCTTCGTGCAAAATTTTATTCTCAGGGTCTAGAAGCAATCGCATGCAACTAATCAAAAAGAGAACCTTTTCGTTAAATGCAACTTTTAATGAGTTACCGGAGATGAAAGCGTAATTTGTTTTTTCGAGGAGATATTTAACAACTTCTGATTCGTGATCTCCAGTTCGTACAATGCAAGCAATATCTTTTAAATGATATCCTCTACTTAAGGCATCGGAAATAGTACTTCCGAATTTTTGCAATGATTTAGCCTTCCATCCTTCATTCTCTTCTTCAGTATCTTGATCTGATGTGTTCGATTTTTTTTCTTTTTTATCAGACTCGAAAAAATCGATAGCTATATATCCTCCATTAGCATTATCCTGATGCTTTTGAAACAGTGCATCTTTTTGATAAGCTGTTTCCATCGCCAGTTGATTTACGCTAGGATCTTTTACTATTGCGTTGGCGATCTTTTCGAAGATTTGGTTATTGAACTCAACAATATTCTGAAGTGACCTGTAGTTGGTATCGAGTTTTTCTTCCTTAGTAATTGAGCTAAACTGATTTAATTGCTTTCTTACATCATGAAGTAATAAATTCATGTTGCCGCCTCTCCATCTGTAAATAGATTGTTTAGCATCTCCAACAATTAATACATCGTTACCGTTAGCTATTGAGTTTGTTACTAAAGGTTTTAAAATTTGCCATTGTTCGTTACCTGTATCTTGGAATTCGTCAATGAATAAGTGAGAATAGCTGTTTCCGGATTTTTCATAGATAAACGGAGCATCTGTGTCCCTAACTGCTTCTCTCAACATACGTGTGGTATCACTTAAGAGAAACAGTTGGTTTTCATCTCTGAAATTCTTTAGTTCATCATTTAGAGGAGTTAGTACTCCAACCATAAAGGACAACTGTAATACCTCAATAGCTGTAGTGAATTCATTTAAAGTTTCATTGATTTGTTCATTCAATTGAACCATTAAAGGATGAATTACTTCTACTGTTAAATTTAAAAATACGTCATCTTTTTGTTTCTCTTTGCTGAGCATCGTAAGAGGATCCTCGACTCCAGATACAAATCGATTCGATATTTTTTCGTATGTTTTAATTGAATATGTATTTGCAATGACTTTATTGCAAAAAGATAGGGCGCTTGCGCTTTTATAACTGTAATCGGTATAGTCGTATCCAGCTTTTTTAAGTGTCAAAAATATTTCTTCTGAAATAGATTTGTAGTTCTGCGCAATTTCGTCTCTTCTTGTTTTTACTTTCCTAATGAATTCAAAAAAACGTTGGCTATCGATTGACTCAGCAAGATGGCGAATTTCGGATCTGTTAACGATCTCTTTTACCATCTTTTTTAATTCGCTTGAGATGTTCCAGTTTTTGCCTTGATCGATTCTGTCGACTAGCATTTCCTTTAACCAACCGGTGATAGCATCATTCTTTCCTGCTAAGGATAATAGTTGCTCTGTAACAGCATCACAAATGCTGTCGAGGTCAAGTTCAATATTGTATTTTACTGGAAGTTTAAGTTCTTTAGCGAGAGTACGTGATAAAACTTGAAAATAACTGTCGATTGTAGAGACTGAGAATGAAGAATACTCGTGTAATATTTTGAGCAATACTTCTCCTGCTCTTTTTCTTATTTCTTCTTCTTCAATTTTTGTGCTTTCTTGAAGGAATTGTAAATGCGAGGAATTATGTCCATCAGCAAGCAATTTAAGTTCGAGAATAATTCTCGACTTCATTTCTTCCGTAGCTTTATTAGTAAAAGTGATGGCTAAAATTCTCCGAAACAAATAAGGTGATCGGATTACTTTTTCAAGATAAAGCCGAACAAGAGTAAAGGTTTTTCCGGAGCCCGCAGATGATTTATAAATCGTTAATCCCATTGATGCCAAAATAGAAAAGGCTTGCCAATTCGACAAGCCTTTTCGGTATTTTAGTTATTAACGTGCTGATTTAGCTGTTAATAGTCTATTTAATTCTTAACTGTAGTTCCGTAGCCAGCAAACTTATAAGAGAATCCAACACCAAATACTTGCTTAAATTGGGTTCTTGGTCCAACAGCAACAACGCGCTTGTCTTTCCCTGTTCCCTCATAAACAGTAACTGGTGTATTGTCGTCATAAATCAACTGCGTTGAAAGGCTAGCGCTAATGTATTTGTTTACTTTCATCGTTATTAAGAATTCCCAGTTTACGTCAACGTTTTGTGGGTTTTCTTGATAGTTAGAGAATAAGTCAACTTTCGTCATTAAGCCTACGTTGGTCATGATTTCTTTTTGGAATTTCATGTTAAAGTAAGCTCCCATTTCAGATCGAACTGTCTTTCCTGAGTCAACACCATATGCACCTGCATCCGACAAAGTTTTGTCAGCAACGATTGTGTTTTTCATAGTTATTGGAGAAAGGAAAGCCGAGAAGTAATCTTTTGGTTTGAAGTCGATACCGATTGCTAATAAGGTATACGCTGGTGCTGCAAATTTAGAGATTTCAACTTTGTTGGTGTCAGTGTAAGTGTAGCCTGATGCAAATTGTGATTTAAAGTTGAATAATACAGTATAGTACCATCTAGCTTTTTTAGTTGCATCATATCCGAACTTAGTTGTTAAGTCGATTTTATCTTCATTTTTTCTGAGTTCAGCGTCGCCTTGCTTCAATAATCCGTAAGCTAAATCAACATTGTTATCCCAAGCCATTCTGCCTTTTTTGTAGTTGGCAAATAAACTCGACAATGCATTTAATGAAACTGAATTTTCTCCTCCAGCAGCCCAGTTTGAGAAACTCACTTGGCTGAAGTTTACAGAGAAGAATCCTCCTTTTCTCCAAATCGTATCTGCTGGAACTGGAGCAGGAGTTGTTGTTGTAGGGGTTTGCGCTGAAGCAGTAATAGTAAGTCCGATTGATAGAACTGCCAGACAAACAAGTTTTTTGAAATTCATACTCTAAATGTTGATTATTTCTTTAATAGATCTCTGATTTCGCTAAGAAGTACTTCTTCTTTAGTTGGAGCAGGAGGTGCTGATGGAGCAGCTGCTTCTTTTTCTTTTAATTTATTCATAGCTTTTACCACTAAGAACATTGCAAATGCAACAGCAGTAAAATCGATAACAGTTGTAATGAATTCTCCATAACGGATATAAACTTCAGGAACTTCTTTTGTTGAAATATTACCTGCTGCATCCATTACAGCTTTTGTTCCATCCTGGATTTTGAATTTCAGGTCTGAGAAGTCTTGGCCTCCGATAAGTTTCCCAACAACCGGCATTATGATGCCATCAACAAATGCAGATGTTACTTTTCCGAATGCACCGCCGACTACAACACCGACTGCGAAATCGATGAGGTTTCCGCGCATAGCGAAATCTTTAAATTCTTTAATAAATCCCATGGTAATTTGTTTTAATAGTTTGATTTTAGGTGTTAGTACCTGCAAAAATAATAAAATCCCCTGCAAACAGTGTTTACAGGGGATTTTTCATATGATTCTATTCTTAAAGTACTCGAACTTACTTGTTAATTTTTACTTCCCTTGATTGTTCAGTAATAAGCTACTTGTTTGTGTAGTACCCGGGTTTGGTGCAGTTTCAGTCCCCGGAGCGGCTATATTTAACATCTCAGGTTTCACTCTGAAAGCAATAACTGGTACCCATACTGACTTCGCAGTGTTGTTTGTCAATCCAAGTCGATAGTAGGTAACTCCAAGAGAAGGCTTTGTGTCGAGTAGGGCATATGCCTTTAAATCAACCGATTGCCCCGCTGCTTTTACACGACCAACTTCAGTATAGTTCTTTGTGTCGGAACTTCTTTCAATTTTGTAATAGTCCGTGCCATTTTCTTTAGCGGTGAACCAATTGAGCATTATTTCAGTCCCTTTCATCTCTGCAGTGAAACTTAATAGTTCCATTGGTGAGTTGTTAGAACTTCCCGTTTTGCGAATTAATAAATTATCGAAGATTGCAACCGGTTTTCCACCGCCATTCATGCCTTGGCCGATAATAATGTCCTCGCCGGTTTTCCAAGTTAATCGTGATTGCAGAACTCCTTGGTTTGTCCAGATGGTTGTTCGGTCAACCATCACTTCCCCTTTCCCCGTTGAAGGAGTATATAGGAAGCGATAGTTGCGGAACTGATTGTCCTGAGGGATTTCGTAAGCCGTAATTTCATTTACGTCATATGATTTTCCATTCGGAGCAGTAAGCTTGTATTTAATACAAAGCTTCCCGTCTTTCATACCGAAGTTGAACGTTTTTCCTCTTGTGTAAAAGTTACCACTTTCTTCCATGCGTTTGAAATCAATGCTGATGTCAAGTCCATCGGAATTTAATCCTTCCGTTGGCTTAATCACCATATCAATATCTTTCATGTTGTTGCCGGCACTTAAACCGTAAGTTGAATCTGTTCCTCCTTCAACGCATTCAGCATTAGTGCTTGCTATTGAAGCATTCGGACCAACATCTGCTTTTGTTATCGGATTGATGTCCCACGAGAAGCCTGAAACAATCTCTCCGTTATTAATCGGATCGTTTGCCATCAAGTCTCTGCGTGCTGCTTTCGATTCGTCAACACTAGCAGTGTTCATTACGATGGTTAAATAGGCCATCATACCTAATATTGAAGCGCCGCCCACTATAAGTTTATAGCGGAGTACGGTACTCATTTTCTGTCGTTGTCGTAATTTAATTGCCATACTTCGTGATATGTTGGATTGGATTACTAATATGCATTCTTATAAATCTTAGAAGTGAACGTTTGTGTGCCAGATATTACATTTAATAAGTAATAACCAGGAGGTAATCGTAATTCATCAGTATATTCAAAGGTGTTTTCCCCTGCTTTGTCGGATTTTTCAGAGGTGAATAAGGTTTGTCCACTCATTGATATTAATTTGAATTTGCTTACCACATCATGAGATGTGATATAGCTTATGGTGAATTTGTTGCTAAAAGGATTAGGATAAACCGACTTTACTTCCAGTTTTTCTTGATTTCTTACAGGAGTTCCAATTTCAATAATGCGCGTTTCGCTGTAAAATTCAGCTCCTGAAAGCGATTTTATTTTAATTCGATAATAGTATTTGCCATCAGGTAAGTCATTGTCGATTGATTGATATGAATTTTGTGCAGTGTTATTGTCGAAAGCATGAACAGTATTGATCGACTCGAAATGGTTGTTGTCGTTTGATCGCTCTACAGAATATTCTTTGCAGTTGAATTCGTTTTCTGTTGTCCATTTTAGCTCGCAATCTTTATCTTTTTTTATTACATCAAATTGAATGATCTCAGCCGGACGTGCATTCCCATTACTCAAAAGTGTATATGTCGCTGAAGATCTTATGTCTTTTATCGTAATTTTTCCTGTGTTTGTAATTGCACCGCGACTATTGCCGATCATTTCACTCCAATGTGTACCTGAATTGTATTTAACCGAAAAGTTCTCTTGTCTTTTCGATTCAGCAGTGCTGTTTTCTTCCGATGCATAAGACAAGGTGATATCAACAGTAACGCCATTGGTTTCAATTTTCCACCATCGATCGATTTGGTCTGAAAATGCAGTAACACTATTTGTTAAATTAGAAGTTAATCCAGAAGGGAACGGTAAGTTTTCATGATTTGTAGAAATTGTATTTGCCGATATACATTTGCCTGTCCCTGATTTGCAATTGATAAATATGGGGATGTACTTTCCGTTAGCGTTTCCAAATGGAAATTCATAGTTTAGTTGTTGATTATTGGTTCTTTTGATTGTCCCTTCTTTTTCATTGCAAACAATGTATCCGTTTGTTCTAACTATTCCTTCTGTTGAATTGTTGAGGATTGATATTGATGACTTATTTAAATTGATAAAGCCTTCGCATAAGTTCAATTGTGATTCAATACTTAAGTCAGAATTCATGTTCACTTCGCCACTTGGATCTAAGTTTATTTTTAGTTTTCCTAGAATAAAATTGGATTGACCTCTTAATTTGGTAATATTTGATTTAGAACCATTAAGTTCAATGGTGCTTAGCTTGTCGATTGAATATTGTGCTGTTATTCCTGCTGGGAAAGACAATGCTTCGGTTCCAATTTCAGAAGCAATTTTCACAACTGCATTTTCTTCTAGTTTTATTCCGCAATTCGTTTCTATTCCTGTAGTGATAATTTTTGCATTCTTTAAATTTAGTTCAGCACCGTTTTTGATTTCTAAATAGTCGACTCCCGCTGTACTTCCAGATGAAATCTGGTAGCTTTCAGAATTGACTTCCAGTTTGCAGTTTGATTCAATTGATTGTTTTATTCCAGCTAATGAATGAGAAGGACTGCAGAAATAATTTAAAATTCCATTGTGACTGAATTTTAATCTTCCAAAATAGGAGCCATTTGAAGAATTCACTATTTCTCCTCCTGATGTTTGGTATTCATTTCCTGAAATTTGTAATGTTGTATTGCCGGTTGAGAAACTGTTGTTGCAAAAGTCTATTCTGCCTTGCTCTTGAATGAAGTTTCCAAGGATGTTTAATTGAATAGAGTGGGAGAGAGGCTGACTGCTATTGTCGTATAATTTGCATATTCCTCCCGATTGCATGAAGTTTCCAGCAATTGATATGTTTGTATTTCCTGATTTGTTTTTGAAGCAAACGACTCCATTTGTTTGATTAAAGTTGCCGTTAAATGATATGTTAGTGGTGCCTGATTCCATAGATGTTTGTAATTGGCCTCCACTTATTTCAAAATCTCCATTTTGTATCCAAGTTAATGGATGAGGTGAATAATTGAATTTGATATTTCCTGCGCTAATTTTAAACGATCCGTTGGTTTGAATATTCTCAATTCCATACGCTGTGTTCGTTAATAGTTCTCCAGCTGAAGTACCTTCAATAGTGCTATTGCCAATTACATCTAATTCCAATTGAGCATTGCTAATTGTTCCATTCAGATTTGATAATCCATTGCAACGAAATATATCATTCGAGCTAGTGAAGTTTACTGTTAAATCGCCATTTATTTTTAAGGTGTTTTTAACCGGATTGCTACTGCAAGCATAATATAGCATGAAAATCCCGCCAGAATAATTCATGTCCTTGCAAATGAATTCTATTTCACCGGCATTGTAACTCGTTAAATTGAATATTCCTCTAAAGTCGCCGGAAGTTTGTTGAAAGTGGCCGCCGATTTTGATTTTACCTTTTCCGTTTCCAACGCCTGTAATTCCGTCGTTTAGTATTAAATCGGAATATCCTTGGTGGTTGAAGTCTCCTCCAATAGTTACATCAACGTCTCCATTACCATTATAGATTCCATGGAATTCACTAAATCTCGTGCCTCCTTTAAGTAATGTCAGATTACCATCAACTTTTAATTTGTGATTGCCTGCTCCTTGATAGACACCATAGTAAAGCGACTTGGTGATATTTAAATTACCCTGTATTTCTATTTCGTTATTTGCATCATTTTGATAACTTCCACAAAGAGTGCCCAATGAGTTTATCGCAATGTCTCCTGCACATTTCAATTTTGTATTGGCAGTTGTATTTTCGCCTGATAAATTCAATTGTCCGCCATTTATGGTTATTGAATTGCAGTTAATGGTTTTTGTTCCGGAAGATCCCTTGAAAACTTCGATTATTGAATTGCTGTTTTGTAATTCAATCTGATTGATATTTAAATTGACATTAGTATTGGATGAATCCAATATAACACACGAATTGATAACCGATAATTTTCCTTCAATAGAATGACTTCTTAAAGATTCGCCCAATTCCCAATTCCATATTCCAGATATAGATATGTTTCCAAAGTTTCCTGTGATGTATTGGCCTATGCCTTTGTTGGTGTTAAACCATTTCGATACTTGAATTGTCGATTCATTGTTGAATGTTTCATCACATTGAGTAAATAATTGGGCATTAGCCTCCGTGTTATTTTGTGGCGACCATATAATTTTCCCGCCTGAATTTAATTTTAAACTAGTATGCGGATTTATTATAATTACATCTCCAATAAATTCAAATGTTCCATTTATGGTAAAGCCTATTGTTGATGTAATTGTTAAACTAGAATTTGCACTTACTTTTAAAGATGCACCACTTTGAATATTAACGCTATTGCATGATCTGGATAAGGAATCTATTGTAATTGTTTTTCCTGTGCTAATAGTTACTTCGTCGTTATTACTAGGAACTCCTTTTGGTGACCACACAGATGGTGATGACCAATTGCCGGATGCAATTGCTGTTTTGGAAGCAGAAAAACAATTTATTGAAATTTGAAGAAATACGATTATAGATAGAAGCCTTTTCATTCTTCACCTCCTTCTTTTGACATTGATATCGTTATTTCATCTGTACTTCTACTTATCAAAGTTCTTTTATGGCCTTCTTCAAATTTATTTGTGTTTATTCGTTGGGAAGTTTCATTGCTTCTTAAGAGGCGTGATGGTACTTCTATTGTAGTAGTACGTAAGTCAGGCTTGAAATCGGACGTTTTTTTGTCTGCAAAAGAATCAGTATTCCTGGAAAAATTAAAATAAAAAAGTGCTGCAATGATTAATGAAAATAGTGATCCCGCAACAACGACTTGCTTCATAGTGTGTTTTTGGGTCACACGTTGTTGCATCCTGATATTTCTTCTTGCTTTTTTCATCGGTAATCAAACTATTTATACGTAAGGGCAGCATAATAGTTTAGTGAAATCACCCTTTGAAAGGCAAAAAAAAAGCGATGAATTTCTTCATCGCTTTTTTGATTTAATTTTATCGTTAAGCTGTTACGAAAGTGAGGTCGTCAACAGTAATGACATTGTTCTCTGCCATCAAAGCAGCTCTTTCAATTACTGCCTTAAGTTCTCTAATATTTCCTGGCCATGAATAGTCAAGCATGAATTTGCATGCTTCTTTCGAGATTACCAATTGATCCATTCTGCTTTGTTGGCAAAAATCCGCTAAGAAGTTTTTCGCTAGTAAAATAATGTCATCTCCGCGCTCTTTTAAAGGAGGAAGGTGAATTAGGAACCCTTGAAGACGATAGAATAAATCTTCTCTGAATCTTCCTTCTTTTACTTCAGTAGCCATGTTTCTATTTGTAGCAGCAATTAATCTGAAATCTAATTTCATGATTTTGTTGCTTCCAATTCTGGTTACTTCTTTTTCCTGTAATACACGAAGTAATTTAGATTGTAGTCCTAAATCCATTTCTCCGATTTCATCTAAGAAGATTGTTCCTCCATCGGCTTCTTCGAATTTTCCGATACGACGCTCTCTTGCATCTGTAAAAGCGCCTTTTTCGTGTCCGAATAACTCGCTTTCTACAAGTTCTGTTGGAATCGCTCCCATATTTACAATCACGAAGGGCTTACGGGCTCTAGGTGAATTGAAGTGTAAAGCTTTTGCTACTAGTTCCTTTCCCGTTCCGCTTTGGCCGGTTACAAGGACAGTCATATTGTTTTTTTCTACCTTTTGAATTAGGCGTAGTACTCTCAATACTGGATTACTGTTACCGATAATGTTAGAGTATTTATTTCGATCAATAATTTGATCTTTTAAAAACTCTACTTCTTTGCGTAAAGTAACATTCAATGTTAAATTCTGGATGGCATTCTCAAGGTTTACCACCATATTTTCATTTTTCAGAATATACTCGTTTGCACCTTGTTTGTATGAGTTAACAACTACTTCAACGCTTTCCTGTCCTGAACAAATAATTGTCATTATTTGGCCGTTGTAAGTTTTGATTTTCTTCATTAAAGATAAACCGTCTTCGTCAGGTAAGTTATAGTCAATAACTACAATGTCCGGATTAGCATGCAAATTTGACATGCATTCAGAAGCTGATGTGTAATGAAAAACTTCCAGCTTTTCATTTCTGCTTAATGCTTGCTTCATTACGGAAGCAACAAGCATATCGTCTTCTACAAGAAATACTTTTGAAGTTGTTGTTGTCATTTTATTGGTGTGTGATGGTGTTAATTTCTTCTTCTAATTCTTTAAAGGCAACTGCTGCGATGGCTTCAATTCGATTTAGCATTGTTTTAATTTCTTCCATGTTGCATTGTTGCTTAGCAAATTCTTCGATTTTGGCACTAAGTGCATTTAGCTCTTTTAGCCCTACATAGTTAAAGGAAGGTTTTACTTTATGTGCCGCTTGGCGTAAAGCCTCCCAGTCAGTGCTCATCAATGACGTTTTCATGTCTTGGATTGACTTTGGAGTATTATTCAAGAACATGGTGATAAATTCACGGAAAAATTGCTCATTGTTATCTGATATTTCTTTTAGAAATGTCAAGTCTGTTTGACGTGTTGTGATTGCTGTTTCCATTTCGTCCTCTTTTTTAACTTCTACACTATTTGTATTTTCTGAAGCAGTGATGCTATCTTTTACGGTTAGTTTTAAAATAAGTTGTTTTAATTCTTCTGGTTTAAATGGTTTTGATATGTAATCATTCATTCCAGCTTCTAAGCATCTTTCTCGCTCTCCTGTCATGGCATTGCCTGTCATCGCTACAATAGGCACGTTTTTCATTGCTGATGTGAATTCGGCTCTGATGACTTCAGTTGCTCTATATCCATTCATGTCTGGCATTTCCACGTCCATTAAAATTAGATCGTAGGTAGCTTCTGATGCTTTTTGTACAGCTTCCGTTCCCGTTGTTGCAAAAGCAGTTTGGAAACCCCATTCTTTTAACATTTTTTCAATTATAAATCTGTTAATGTCATGGTCTTCAGCAACAAGGATTTTCAATTCTCTAGCGCTTTCATTTATTGTTGTCGTTGCTGATTCTTCAGTGATTGCAGATTCTTTGCTAATCATGAATGGCATTTTTACAATAAAGGTGGTGCCTTCATCGATAACACTTTCTACATGAATCGTTCCATTTTGCTTTTCTACTAGCTGCTTAGAGATGTTTAATCCTAAGCCCGTACCACCATATTTTCTGGTGATATCTGTTCCTGCTTGAGTAAAGGATTCAAATATGGTACCGATTTTGTGCTGCGAGATTCCAATGCCAGTGTCTTTTATTGTGAATTCGATTACTACCGAATCTCCGTTTGATTCAATAGCACTCGCTCCAATTGCAATAAAACCTTTTTCTGTAAACTTCACAGCGTTTCCTAATAAGTTATTAAGGATTTGTGTTAAGCGCACCGGATCACCTGCAATGTATTCAGGTAAGTTTTGAGAAACTGATGTTTTGATTTGAATGTTCTTCTCTATTGTTTTCGGAATGAATGCAGCTACAGCTGTTTGTATCGTATCACGTAAGTTGAATGGAACTTCTTCAAATGTCATTTTCCCTGAATCTATTTTCGATAAATCGAGGATGTCATTTACAATAACTAATAGAGTATCGGCCGACTTTTTAATTAAATTTAAATAGTTGGTTTGTTCTCCGTTCAATTCAGTTTTTAAAACAAATTGTGTCAAACTTATAATTCCATGAATCGGTGTTCTGATTTCATGACTCATATTTGCTAAGAACTGCTCTTTTATTTTTGCACCTGCTTCTGTAAATTCGATAGTTGATCTAAGCTCTTCTTCACTTTTCTTGAAGGAAGTAACATCAATAGCTACACCCATCATTCCAGTCAATTGCTTATGTTCATTTTTCACAGGAATGAAGTTTACATCAAAATAATGATCGTTAACCATTGTCTTGAATTGCAATTCTTCTTCTCTACAAGCTTTTAGATAATCTTCATGTTTAACTGGAAGTTGTTGCCAAATATTTTCAATTTTTTGACCTATTACTTTCTCAGGCTTAATTGAAAGATGAGAAGTGGCTTTACCTCTGAATAGCGTAATTGTTCCGGAATGATCGATATTGAAAAGAATAATCGGTGATTTTCCGATGATACTCTTCAACCTCATTTCTGATTCTAATAGAGCTTGTTCAGTTTGCAAAGCAAATTCTTGTGCTCTCATTAGTTTTGTTACGTAATTAAGGCTTTTGCTGATGCTTGCTTTTGTAATTTGATTCTTCAACAAATAGTCGCATGCACCCATTTTCATGCATTCAACTGCCATATTTACATCGTCTTGTCCTGTAACAATAATGATATTTCCTTTGCCTCTTTTTTGAGTATAGGCTTTAATGAAATCCATTCCTGTTAACTCTGGAAAGTAGTAGTCTAGAAATATGCAATCGAATTCATTGTCGGCGCATATTGAAAGTCCTTCTGATACACTTTCTGCAACAATAACTTCTGTTGGTACATCTAATTGTTGAATGGTGTTTACAATAAGTAAACGATCCGGAGCGTGATCTTCAACTACCAGAATTCTTAATGTCTGTAGTGGTTTCCCCGTATACATTATATTGTGCATTATTTATGTAATATTGGTTGTTCGCATAATTTCCAATAGCTGTTTAAAACGGCTACGGCATTTACGAATTTTTCAAATGATAAAGGTTTTAATATGTATCCTGCAACATTAAGGTTGTAGGCTTCAATTTTGTCTTGATCGTCGTTTGATGTTGTCATTACGAAAACACTCGTTGACTTTAAATCAGGATCGTTTCTCAGTTCTCGAAGGAATTCGAGACCATTCATTTTTGGCATGTTTATGTCAAGAAGGATGATTCTTGGCGTTGGATTTAATTTCGGCTTCCCGTTGGTGCCTCTTAACATGTTAAGAGCTTCCACGCCATTGAATGCGATGTAAAGCGGATTAGTGATGTTGTTTTTTTTGAAAGCTCTTTGAACGTTCATAACATCTACACTATCATCTTCTACCAGAAGAATGTTTAGTAATTTGTCTTCTATTGTATTCATGCTAATGATTTGTTTTTTATTTTAACTGGGGCAGGCCATGTGAAGATGAATTTGGCGCCTTGTCCGGGTTCTGATTCAATCCAGATTTTTCCGCCTTGTTCTTCTACTATCTTTTTGACTATTGATAATCCGATTCCTGTACTTTCAACATGATCTCTTGCTGATAGTGTTTGGAATATCATGAATATCCTATTGTGATATTCTTTTTCAATTCCAGGGCCGTTATCTTCTACCGTAAACTGACAAACTCCTTCGAGGTCTAAATATTTTACTTGTATTTGTCCCTTCGCTTTGTCGTTGTATTTTATTGAATTGCTAATCAAATTCCCGAGAACTTGATATAGTTTTGTTTCTTCAGTTTCAATGATCGGCAAGTTTTCATCGATCGTAATTTTGATGTGAGGTGATGGATTTAGAGAATCGATTATGTCATTTATCAATTTGTTGACATCAACCAATTTTAAATCACCGGTAACTTTTCCTGCTTTTGAATATGCTAGAATACCATGGATTAATGATTCCATTCGTAGTACTCTTCCTCTTAATAATTCAAGGTTGCTTTTTGATTCAGGGGTAAGTTTTTCTTCGAGATCTTCTTCAATCCATTCTGCTAAACTTGCAATAGCTCGTAGTGGAGCTTTTAAATCATGCGACACAACATATGCGAACTGATCTAACTCGCGATTTGATCTTTCCAAGTTCGCTACATTAGCTTTGTATTTTTGTTCTGCTAGTTTTCTTCTCGCTGTTTCTGCTTGAATAATTTCGGCCAGATCATTTATACTTAAGTTTTCTACGTTTAATCGTAGATTTTCCGGTTCGTCTTCTTGTAGTATTCTCAGTGATTCTTTAAGTCGCTCTATCGCTATTTTATTGTCTTCACTTTCCAATCTCAATTTGGTATTCGCTTCATTCAATTCATTAGAGCTTAAATCCATGGCTTTTTCTAAAAGTTCACGGTCCTTTTCATAGTGACCGTAAGAGTTGTTGACGGCGTCAATTAATGCAAGCACTTTCGGGTTGTTAAGTTCCTCTTGACCCAAATGTTTTCTAATCTGATTACTTAGCAGTTTCGTTTTCATCTGATCTTTCTGAGTAAGTAGTGATTGTCATTGTTTGATTATGCAACTCACATCTTTCAAAGCCAGATATTGGAGATATTTCTCCATAAGAATAAAAGCCGGTGATGGCAGTGTTTTTTCCGAATATGTCTCTTACAGCTTCTATTTCTTCTTCTATTCGTTGATTCAATACAAGCTTTCTTCCAACGCAACTGATTAGAATAGCTAATTCAGGTTTCTCATTTATTTTACTGCTAAATTCTGCAGCACTCGAAGCGCCTTCAATAATGCGATCGAAATTCGCTTTCATCAATCGTCCCACACATCCTTCAGGTACATTCCCTGCAAATGTTACACTCTTGTCGTTTTCGTTTACTGCTAATATTGTTCTTACAACTGGTTCTTCGTTTTGTCGGATACGTACACTTAATGGAAAGAGTAATCCTGACCCAGGAAGGTCTTTTGCGTAATCTCCTAGATATTTCTTGTAAATGTCTAATGCCGGTTGTCCGTCCAATTCAAAGAGTACATTACCTTTCGATGATGTAATCATTCGCTCAGGGCCAAATGGGTCCCATCCTCCAACACAACCATGCGATATACTGATGTAGTCTCCATAGAAGCCTAATGCTACTATGTTTCCGATTTCCGGAGATGCATTTAAACCAACTAATGTTTTTTCAAATTTATCGCCATCTCCTGCTAGTCCTCCAGTAATAGGAATTCTATTTCCGATAACTTCTTCGAGTCCTTCTACTAGTTCGCTACCATTAACTAACTGTCCGTCGGAAATAACCAGCAAACTGCTTAAGTCTTTTTTATTGAAAAGACTTGCTAATGCTTTTCCTGCTTCAAGACTATTTGCAAATTTGTTAATGTTGATACAGTGTGTTTCAATATCAGTTTTGTCAAAGTGAATAGCTGTCATAGAAAGTGAATTGTCATTGACTTGAATGTCGATGATTTCTCCTGATGTGCTATTGATTATTATCTGTGCTGTCGGATAAATACTTCTGATCTCTCCGAATAATTCGGATTCGCTTAATTTTTCTCTGCTGCCAAAAACAATCACTAAGTGCGATTGGCTTTCGTCGAAATTGTCTAAACGAATGGATTCCCATCCATTTTTAGCTGACCATTTTTTCTGAGATATCTTCATGAACCTTTGAGTTTTTGATATCTGTTTTTACTCAGAAAGGATAGTCTATGTTTCAGGGTGTATACTGCTTAAGGCCCTAAAACCGTGCAAAAAGTGGCAAAACCTTACAAAAAAAAAGAGCTCCGATTTCGGAGCTCCTTTCAAGATTGTAATTTTATTTCTTAGAAGTTTGGCTTTAATAGATACTTCGAATAGAAAGAATCTATTACCGCAACCGCATCTTCTGCAGTATCAACAACTGTAAATAGTTTAGTGTCTTCAGGATTGATGTATTTCTCTGTGATAAGTACATTTCTAATCCACTCTTCTAGTCCGCCCCAATAGTCTTTCCCAACCAATACAATAGGGAAGCGAGCAATTTTTTTTGTTTGTATTAGTGTAAGTGATTCGAACAGTTCATCCATCGTTCCAAATCCTCCAGGTAATACAATAAACCCTTGAGCATATTTGATAAACATCAGTTTTCTTACAAAAAAGTAATCGAACGTAATGCTTTTGTCAAAGTCAATATAAGGGTTGGGAGTTTGTTCGAATGGTAACTTGATATTCAATCCTACTGATTTACCCTTCGCTTTTTGTGCTCCTTTATTAGCGGCTTCCATAATTCCGGGACCACCACCGGTAATAACTCCATATCCTTCTTTGGTGAGTTGGAATGCGATTTCTTCAGCTAGTAAATAGTACTTGTTTTCGGGTGCAGTGCGCGCTGATCCGAAGATAGAAACACAAGGACCTATCTTACTCATTTTTTCAAAACCTTCAACGAACTCTGCCATGATTTTGAAAATTTGCCAAGTGTCTTGGGCTTTTATTTCTTGCCAGTCTTTTTCAGTAAATGCCCGGCGTATTTTAGCTTCTTCTGTATTCATTGTGACTAATTGTAAATACTTTTTACGTGTAAAATGCTGAAAGGTTATCTTTTTAAAAGATCAAGTTCTTCTTTAAGGTATTTGGCTGTAATCGATTCTTTTGATTTTATTACTTCTTCAGGTGTTCCTTTGCAGATTACATTTCCTCCTCTTGAACCTCCTTCTGGACCAATATCAATAATATGATCAGCCATTTTTATAACATCCATATTATGCTCAATTACCAATACAGTATTGCCTTTTTCAACCAATTTGTTTAAAACGTCGAGTAGTATTCTTACGTCCTCGAAGTGTAATCCAGTTGTTGGCTCATCAAGTATGTAGAAGGTGTTTCCTGTATCTTTTTTCGATAGCTCAGTCGCAAGTTTTACACGTTGCGCTTCTCCTCCCGATAGTGTAGTACTTTGTTGTCCTAATGTGATATATCCTAATCCTACTTCTTTAAGTGTTTTGATTTTATGAAGTATCGATGGCATGTTCTCGAAAAATTCAACCGCTTGTTCGATGCTCATGTTTAATACATCGTTGATTGATTTTCCTCTGTATCGCACATCAAGAATTTCTCTGTTATAGCGTTTGCCATTGCAGGTTTCGCACAACACATTCACATCAGGTAAGAAGTTCATTTCAATAACACGCATTCCTGCTCCTTGACATGTCTCGCAACGTCCGCCTTTTACATTGAATGAAAACCAACCCGGAGGATACCCTCTGATTTTCGCTTCGTTCATTTGTGCAAAGAGATTTCTTATATCACTAAATACTCCAGTGTAGGTAGCAGGATTTGATCGAGGCGTTCTTCCAATTGGCGATTGATCAATTTCAATTACTTTGTCGACATGCTCAAGCCCTTTTACCGTTTTGTAGTTAAGTGGTTTTTGATGCGATCTGTAGAAATGTTGATTTAAAATAGGGTAGAGGGTCTCGTTAATAAGTGTCGATTTTCCACTTCCCGAAACTCCTGTTACACATATTAATTTTCCGAGTGGGAATGATACATTTATGTTCTTTAAATTGTTGCCTTTGCAACCCGTAAGTTCAATGCTGTAACCATTGCCTTTTCTGCGTTCTCCAAATCTTATTTGAATCTCTCCCGACAAATATTTTGCCGTGAGTGAATCATGCTTTGCAATGTCTTCTGGCTTACAACTAGCAACAATTCTTCCTCCGTGAATTCCTGCACCATGTCCAATGTCAATAACATGATCAGCAGCCATTATGGTCTCTCTATCGTGCTCAACAACAATAACCGAGTTGCCGATGTCGCGCAAGTTTTTAAGCGAATTGATGAGACGTACATTGTCTCTTTGATGTAATCCAATACTTGGTTCATCTAGAATATACATTACTCCAACTAGTTGCGATCCAATTTGAGTTGCCAGTCGTATACGCTGCGATTCTCCTCCCGACAATGTTCTTGCACTTCGGTTTAATGTCAGATAATCTAAACCAACATCGAGTAAGAATTTTATTCGTTTATTGATTTCTTTTAATACTTCTTTCGCAATGGTGAGTTGTTTCTTCGAGAGTTTTTTCTCGATTGTATTTCCCCACTCGTAAAGAGCTATTATATCCATTCCGGCTAAATCTGCAATATGCTTGCCGTCAATTTTAAAGTTGAGTGCTTCTTGTTTTAGTCTAGTGCCTTTACATTCATGACATGTTACGTACGTCATGAATCCTTGAGCCCATTTTTTCATTTTGCCCGACGAATATTCATCGTCAAGTTGTGCTGCAATGAAGCTCGCAATCCCATCAAAACTTAAATTATAACTGCTTACGCTTCCTGGTGTATATTCTTTGTCAACTGTAAAGATTTCGTTCGATCCATAAAGAATAATATTCAATGCTTCTTCAGGAATATCTTTGATGGGTGTTGTTAAGGTGAATCCGAAGCGTTTCCCAATAGCTGCTATTTGCTGATAGATCCAGTTGTCTTTGTAATCGCCAAGTGGCGCAATTCCGCCTTGCTTAATGTTGCGAGTAGGGTCGGGGATAACTGTTTTTATATCTACTTCTGGAATTGTTCCTAGTCCATTGCATTTCGGACATGCGCCATAAGGAGAATTGAAAGAAAATGAATTTGGTGCAGGCTCATCATATGATATTCCTGATGTAGGACACATTAAATGCTGACTCAAATGACGCACTTTGTCATTTTTTTCGTCGAGCACCATCATCGATCCCTTTCCGTGCTTTAAAGTGGTTTTAATGCTGTCGGATATGCGTTGCCGTGAGTCTTCTTCTACTACCAGTCGATCTACTACTATTTCAATGTCATGGGTTTTATATCGATCTGCTTGAAGTCCTCGCTTAATCTCTGTTAATACTCCATCAATGCGTACACGAACAAATCCCATTTGAGCGATTTGCTGGAAGAGTTCACGATAATGCCCTTTTCTTCCTTTTACAACTGGAGCAAGTAGTAAAATACTTTTCCCGTCGTAATTGGTGAATACTACTTCTTGGATTTGATCATCCGTCATACGGATCATCTTTTCTCCTGTCAAATAAGAATACGCATCCGATGCTCTTGCAAATAGCAAACGCATAAAGTCATAAATCTCAGTAACTGTACCAACAGTTGATCGAGGGTTGGTATTAGTTGTTTTTTGTTCAATCGAAATAACAGGACTAAGTCCTTTTATCTTGTCGACATCAGGCCTTTCTAGATTACCTAAAAACTGTCGGGCATATGCCGAAAAAGTCTCCATATACCTACGTTGACCTTCTGCATAGATAGTATCGAACGCTAACGAACTTTTACCGCTTCCGCTCAATCCCGTAATTACAACCAGTTTATTTCGAGGGAAAACAACATCCACATTTTGTAAGTTGTGAACCCTGGCCCCGTAAACTTCAACCCATTCTTCTTCCGATAACATATTTGCTTAAACCTTACACGATTTTTAAGAACGCCAAAGGTAACAAGAACAAGCTTGCGGATTGTTAAAATGCTGTAATTCAGCGTTAAAAAATGACCTTCAAATTCAATTCATTGTGAATTTTACTTATTTCTTACATGCGTTATCCTACGCTGAATAGGGCTGATTTTTAGACGAAAACGTCTTAATTTAAAGGAATCGGGAACATTTCTCCTCTCCATTCGTATCATGGTGCATATTTAAACCCCCTATGAAGCCAAATTGCGGCATAAATGTTACGTTTTACCGATTCCTGGTATTATCAGGTTTGATGCTATTGCATGCATTTGCAATTGCTCAGACTCCCGTAGCTTCATTTCAGGTTTCCGCAGGTCAAGGATGTAGTCCTTTAAATGTTCAGTTTACGAATACTTCACAAAATGCAGTAAGTTATTTTTGGAATTTCGGAAATGGAAATACGTCTACTCAACAAAGTCCAAGTAATATTTATACGCAAGCAGGAAGTTATTCTTCATCGTTAACGGTGACTTCTGCTTCAGGACTTACTTCAACTTATTCTTATAATATTTCAGTAGTACAAAATCCTGTAGCTTCTTTTTCTATTTCCGGTGGCGTTACTTGTCAAGGTTATGGTGTTGTGCAGTTTACAAATCTTTCTGCAAACTATGATTCATGTGTATGGGATTTTGGTGATGGTACAACTTCAAATACTATTAATCCTTCGCATGTTTATGTTTCATCAGGTTTGTTTAATGTAAAATTGATTGTTTACAATAAACAATTTGGATGTAGTGATATTGAAATTCAAAACAATAGTGTAACTATTAATCCACAACCTATAGCTACAGTTTCGATCGACTCTCTTTCTACTTGTGACAGTCAACATGTATTTCATTTTAGTGGAAGCTGTGCAGGGCAAGTAAGTAGTTGGTTGTGGCAATTCGGCGACGGACAAACTGCAAATTCAGCACAAGCAGTTCATGCTTACAATAATTCTGGAAGTTATTTTGCAAGTCTAATTACTACGAATAGTTTTGGTTGTTCAGATACAGCATATTTTTCTGATAGCGTTCGAATAAAGAGCAATCCTATACCTGTTGTTTCTATGAGCGATTCAGTTGGGTGTACACCTTTTAGTATGAGTTTTATTTGCAGTACAACAAACGGCCTTTCTTATTTGTGGGATTTTGATAATGGATTTACATCTTCTACACGAATTTCATATTATACTTATACATTACCCGGGACTTATCATCCTACTCTTACTATTGTATATCCAAATGGATGTTCTCAATTAGTGCATATGCCCACTGTTTCAGTTGAGCAATCTCCTATGCCTTCTTTTACAATGTCGAATTATAATGGATGCGTTCCGTTAACAGTGACTTTTAATAATACATCTCCTGCAGGTAATTTTACTGTGCTTTGGGACTTTGGCGACGGACAAACTTCTACTGCTCTAAATCCGACTCACGTATATGATTCAGTTGGATATTTTGTTCCATCTCTAACAGCAACAAGTCCAAACGGATGTATGAATATTTCTGCAAATGGATGGTATTATGTTTCAGCGGTTGGTCCAACTGCAAAGTTTAAAACTGATGTTATTACAGGTTGTAATCCGCTAATTGTAAATTTCACCAATCAATCGCTTGGTAGTGTATCATGGTTATGGGATTTTGGTGATGGTACAAGTAGTACTTCTCAACATCCAACACATACATATGCTAATCAAGGTACATTTTATCCAAAGTTGATTGCTTATAATGCACAAGGATGTACTGACACTTTTACATTGTCAACACCTATTAGCGTTAATACATACGTTAGTAATTTTGTTCCCCCAGCACCTATTCATGGTTGTGTACCTTATTCTTTAAATCTTGCAGATGCTTCGGGATCGGCAAGTGTATTGTGGGATTTTGGTGATGGAACTACGTCAACTCTTTCGAATCCGTTTCATACTTATACTGCTGCAGGAACTTACGTTGTATCATTAACAATGTGGGCCTCTAATGGTGGGTGCGAAATGAAAATTCCTGATTTTCAAACTTTCATTATAGATGCTGGTGATCCGGGATTTACTTATACTGTTGATCCTTGTCCGCCTTATCAAGTTCACTTCCATGATACAACTCAAAATGTTTCTGCATGGTCTTGGAGTTTCGGCGATGGAGGAAGTGGAAGTGGACAAAATCCTGTTCATTTTTATAATTTACCCGGATACTATTCAATAAATTTGACTGTCACAACAGCTTCAGGTTGTTTAACTACATTGAGTGCAACGAATGCAGTTCATATTACAGGTCTTGGTGCTTCACCTTCCTTTTTTACGGCTGATACAGTGCCTCCTTTTAATGCTCAGTTTCATGCGAATTCAAGCCAAGCAACTTGGTGGTCGTGGGATTTTGGTGATGGTTCAACATCAACATTGGAAAATCCAACACATATTTATACAGGCACTGGCCCATATACTATTTCATTAACAATAGGAAACGATAGTTGCCAGTTTCAATATAATTATCCGCCAGTATCAATGGGCTCAACAGGTTCGGGTGGAACTTCTATCGGGAATGATTCTATTCCACCTCCTCCAATTCAATACCATTGCGCACCCTATACTGTTAACTTCGTTTCACCACTACCAGGAACAACTTCTATTATTTGGGATTTTGGTGATGGTGTGACTTCTACCGATCTTAATCCTGAACACACATTTTCTGATAGTGGAACTTTTGTTGTCTCTGCAATTGTTACTCATGGAGGTATTGTAGATACAGTTTTTATGAATGAATGGTACTATATTACGAAGCCAATAACTGATTTTAATATCTCAACTACCAATACTTGTACAGGAGTAATTGTTAATGTTAGTTCTCCTACTCTTGCAAATAATTATTTGTGGGATTTTGGAGGAGGAGTAACTTCAACGAATGCTGCTGCTTCACACATCTACCCAAGTATTAATGCCAGTTATGTAATAAGTTTGAATTCTTCAGATACTAATGGTTGTAGTGCATTTGTTGCGAAGTCATTTTCGGTAAATGTTACGAATCCAATATTATCGAGTGCTAGAAGATCTTGTGCTGGCGATTCCATTTATTTTAGTGCGGGTAATATTAATTTCGCATCTTATCAATGGGATTTTGGTGATGGTACATTCTCAACTGTTAAAAACCCATATCATGTTTATAGTGATAGTGGTTTGTTTAATGTTAGCTTAAATGTTGTTGACATAAATGGTTGTACTATAAACTATCCATTGGCTTATCAAATCGAAGTTTTCGATCCTCAAGCATTGTTTACATTTACTCCTCCTGCTAGTAATTGTTTGGTGGTGTATAGTTATTTTAATAACTTAAGTACCAACAGCGATACTTGGTTATGGTCATTCGGTGATGGTACTACATCTACAGCAAATAGTTTGTATCATTACTATACACAGTTAGGGTATCATGATGTGACATTAACCGCTTTCAAAAATGTTTGTAGTAGTTCTATTACAATTCCTAATGCTATTTATGTTCCTAATCGATCGGCAAACTTTAATTATGTTCAAAGTCAAAATTGCTTGCCGGTAACAATAAACTTCCAAGATTTAAGTGTTGATGCAGTAGCTTGGCGCTGGGATTTTGGCGATGGAGATACTTCAGATGTTCAAAGCCCAAGTCATATTTATTTAAAAGCTCCAACCAGTCCTATTACATTAACAATTACCGATGTGAATGGTTGTAAAGTGTCAATCACTAAACCAAATATTCAAGTTACGGATGCTGCTTTTTCTCCTAGTCTTACACGAGGTTGTAATCCTGCAACTGTTGCATTTGCCGATTCATCCATAAATCCTTTGTCATGGCAATGGGATTTCGGTGATGGAACTACTTCGAATTTGCAAAATCCTGTGCATACTTATAATGTAGATGGGTTTTATGATGTGCAATTAATCGTTGAATCTGTATCAGGTTGCTTCGATACTTTGCATGTTGATACGCTCGTGTCTGTTCTTACTTCTACTGCATTGTTCAATGCTGATTCAACAACAGGTTGTTTGCCGTTTATGGTGAATTTCACTGACTCTTCGTTAAATGCTGTTACATGGCAATGGGACTTTGGTGATGGTAGTAGTTCTACATTAATGAATCCTTCGCATATTTATTCAACGCCTGGTGTTTATACGGTAACGCTAATTGCTACTAACGCAAATGGTTGTTCTGATACATTAACTCGCACAAATTATATTACTGTTAACGGTGCAATTCCTCAGTTTGCAGTTTCTAATATTTCAGGATGTTCTCCTCTGTCTGTTACATTTAGTGATTTGTCGTCAGGTGCGGTAGGCTGGATATGGAATTTTGGAGATGGAACAATTGATTCAATTCAAAATCCTGTTCACCTTTATTCTGATACAGGGTCTTATGTAGTTTCTTTGTATGCTATTGATGCTACAGGATGTTCTACTATTTTTACTTATCCACAACCAATTACTACTTCTGCTTCTCCTAATGCACAGTTTGTGAAGTCTGATTCAATTGGATGTTCTCCATTAACTGTATCGTTTAATTCGCTTGCAACTTCAGCAGATTCTTTAATTTGGCTCATGGGTGATGGAACTATCTTATTTGGTAGCAATCCTTCTTATACATATGCTATTCCTGGTGACTATCAAATCACTCTGATCGCAAAAAATAATGGCGGTTGTTCTGATACTATTGTTGATCCCGTTCCAGTTCATGTTTCGCTAAGTCCTCAGGCTTCTTTTTCTACCGATGTTCAGGAGGGATGTGATCCATTATCGGTGAATTTTGTAAATGAATCTTCCGGACTCGATAATCCTAATTACTTATGGTACTTTGGAAATGGTGATACTTCGTCATTGCAAAATCCAAATTATGTTTACACTGGAGCAGGAAGTTTTACTCCTAGTTTGGTGGTTGTAAATCAAGGTGGTTGCACCGACTCGATTTCAATGCTTGATTTAATTACGGTTTACGATCAATTACCGCCTCCTCCAACGAGAATTTATAGAGTTTCGGTGGTCGATAATAGTAGTGTGAAAGTAAATTGGCAGTTGTGTTTGCAACAAGACATGGATTATTATGTCGTTTATAGATATAATTCTTCGACTTCAAGCTTTGATAGTATTGCTTCAATTTCTCAAAACACTGCCGCTATTTCAGGTGCCGCACCAGAGTATATCGATAACGGGTTAAATACATTACAAAACTCATATGAGTATAAAGTAAGTGCTGTTGATAGATGCGGCAATCGTCAGCCATTATCGGCATTGAAATCTCATGCTACAATGGAGCTTAATGCTGTCGCAGGATTTATGAAAGTGAATTTAGCTTGGTCTCCTTATATCGGTTGCGACTTTGGCGGATATGAAATCTATCGTAAAGATGTTGGTGGGTCATTCCAACTTCTAACTTCTGTTGATTCATCAGTAACACTCTTTGATGATACTACTGCTTATTGTCCTACTGAGTTCTCTTACCAAATTCGTGCTTTGGCAATTTGTGGTGATGCTAATTTCGATTCTTGGAGTGATACTGCTTCGGCAACTCCGTTTAGTGATATCGGTAAGCAAATTGTTGATGTAACTCGATCAACTGTTGTAAATGATTTGTTCGTTTTAACAGAGTGGGGTACTCCATCTTATAGACCTGATTTAGTTGATCGTTATAATATTTTTAGATCTATTGATAACGTGCATTTCGAATTGATTGCTTCGGTCCCTGAAACAGTTCATGATTATTCTGACTATAATGTGGATGTAGATAATCAGAATTATTTTTATAAGATTGAAGTGCAAAATATTTGTAGTGCTGCCGATGGACAAAGTGGTGTTGCCTCGTCTATACTTTTAAAAGCAATTCAAACCGAGGTTTCCAATTCTTTAAAATGGACCCGCTATGTTGATTGGGATCTGGGAGTGGAAAAGTATGTAATTGAAAAACTAAATGCTTATGGCGTTTGGGAAGAAATTGATACTGTATCCGGTAGTATTACTGAATGGGAAGAGAAGTAATCTCGTTTTGTTTGGCCTTTCGTATGGCTACATTTAGTTCGTACCCTACTAACATTACCAGTGAGTTTATGTAAAGCCAAATAAGAATGATTATTAAGGTTCCGATTGATCCGTATACTTTGTTGTATTGACCAAAATGGGTTATAAAATAATTGAACCCTAATGAAGTTGCTACGATTAATAGGGTGGCTAATGATGATCCTGCCGATATAAATCTCAATTTTCTGTCTTTTGATGGCCCATAATAGTATAGTAGCGATATTGCCGTAAAGCATAGCGCAAGTAGTATTATCCATTTGCCAATTTGTAAAATCAAAAGGTGCATTACGTGATCGTAAATTTGCTGGGGGCTCGACAAATAATTATACACTACTTCGCTAATTACAATTAGTGTGATTGAACAAACTACTAAAACAGCAAGAGTAATAGTAATTGCTATCGATATTAATCGGAGCTTCCATGGCTTTCTGAATTCCCTTCCATGATAACTTTTGTTGAACCATTTTAACAAAGCCAATACTCCATCTGCAGAAACAAATAAAGCAAAGAAAAAACCAAACGAGAGTAAGCCTCCTCGTTGATGTTTTACAATATCTTCTATGGTTGTACGCGCTGCTTGATAAGTATTTCCTGGAAGTAGTGTTTGAATTAATGCCAACATCCTGTCTTGAAAATGTTCAATTGGGATGTACGGAATCAATGTGAAAATAAAAATGATTGCTGGAAAGAGAGCAAGTAAAAAACTAAAGGCCAATGAGCGAGCTCTTACTTGTAATTCTCCTTCGTTTAATCGCTTTACGAAAAAGTTAAGTACATCATAAAGCGGTAAGCCGTCAAAACCAGGCAAACGTAGCCGTTTTGTAATCTCGATGATTTGTTTCAACGGACTAACCCGCAATAAATACTTTAGAAGTTTAAGCACTGATTATATTATTTTCAAACTAAGGTCTAAGCTTTTTACCGAATGAGTTAATGCTCCAACAGAAATGCAGTCAACTCCTGCTAATGCGTACTCTCTTATATTTACTATTGTTATTCCACCAGAAGCTTCTGTTTCACATTTCTTATTCACTAAACTTACTCCTTCTTTTACTTGTTCCGGACTAAAATTATCGAACATGATTCTATCGGCAATTCCACATGCTAATGCTTCTTTTATTTCTTCAAAGGATCTTGTTTCAATTTCTATTGGAATTTGAAGGCCTTTGTCTGAGATATATTTTTTAGCACTTTCTAATGCAGTTGTAATGCCTCCAGCGCTATCAACATGATTGTCTTTAATTAAAATCATGTCGTATAATCCGAAGCGATGATTAAATCCTCCGCCAATTTTTACGGCTTGCTTTTCTAAATCTCTTAATAGAGGAGTCGTTTTTCTTGTATCAAGAACTTTAGCATCTGTTCCTTCTATAGCTTTTACATATTTGTTTGTGGTTGTTGCAATGCCACTCATTCTTTGCATGCAATTCAAAACAAGTCGTTCAGCTTTTAATATACTTTGGATGTGGCCTTCAACATAAAAAAGTTCATCGCCGATTGATACACGATCTCCATCTTTACTTTTAAGATCAATAGTTAAATTCGGATCAACTTCTTTGAAAATTGCAAATGCAACTTCAATACCAGCAACTATACCATCTTCTTTAACTAAAAGTCTGGCTTTGCCTAATTTGTTCGAAGGGATTGTCGACAACGAAGTGTGATCCCCACTTCCTACATCTTCCTTTAATGAAGCTGTGATAAATTCTTTAAGATCCATAATTATAAAATACTATGCAAAGGTGCTAAATATCACAGTATAAATGAAATTGGGACTTATTTGAATCGAAATAAAAAAAAGACGGGGTGTCAAAATCTGGCACCCCGTACTCAATCATTAATTTAAGATTATTCACGCATAAATCGCAATTCTTGTATAACCGATGTCCCGCCTTGTTGTTTTAGGTAAAAATAGGTCCTATAGGTTACTCCTTGAGCTGTTACCATGCTTCCAATTGCATATCGAGCTCCTTCCTTTGATTCTCCTTTATGAATTAACGTAAAAGAACGAACGGTGTTTTTGCTAAAGAAGTCACGCAAAATCTGTTCTGCTTGAACTTTGCTGTATACTTCCTCTTGATCTATTATTGTTAAATCAATAGTGTTACCGAAGAAATGAGAAATTGATTTGGCGTCCCCCGAACGTAACGAATTCGCTACATCATCAAAGATGTCAAGTGCAGCAAACGATTGAGCCGCACTAAGGATAATTGCCAAAATAAATAATTTGTACTTTTTCATGGTTTGAAATTCCCTGAACTACTTCCAAAAATCAGACCAAAGTCGATTTTGGGCTATTACAATTTCTTTTATCAATTTTACACAATGATAATGGTAAGAAAGGCTGTTTTCGACTCCTTCCCAATCTGTTTATTAACATTTAATGAAGATTTTGAAATAAAAAACAATTAAATACTTGAAAGTCAAGCTAATACAGGTAAATAAAACGTCTTCCGGTTGGCTCACGGAAGGAGTTGCTGAATACGTAAAACGCCTATCCAATTATATTCCGCTGGAAATCAAGGATATAGAAATTCAGCTTTCCAAAGCGAAAACGAAAGATCTTCAGCTTCAAATGGAGTGCGATAAAATCATGCAGTTAATAAAGCCTGCTGATTATGTGGTACTTCTTGATGATAAGGGAAAGTTATTCACTTCTGAGGAAATGGCCGAGTGGCTAAATAAGAAGTTTTCGGGCATTAGCTCCGACCTCATTTTTGTAATTGGAGGTGCTTATGGGTTTCATGAAATTTTAAAGAAGCGCGCCAATGAGAAAATTTCTTTGTCAAAAATGACTTTTACTCATCAAATGGTTCGACTTATCTTTCTCGAACAACTTTATCGCGCATTAACCATTTTGAAAAACGAGCCCTACCATCATTCTTGATGCATGGTTTTTTTATAAACTGCAGCGTATTTCATTACTCCCATTTTTAATCCGAATAACTCAATCGATTTATCACGAAGTCTTTCTCCATTCGTTAAGTTCTTGTTATTAAAGAATTCTTCAATGGCTTTGTCGTAAGTGGAATCATTAAATTCATTGCAAATAATTCCAGTGTCGGATTCTCGTACGATTTCTTCTGTGTCGCCAATTCCACCATTGCAAATTACAGGAATTTGCATGCTCAGTAATTCTGCAAGTTTAGTTGGTGAACTAGCAACTTTAGAAAAGGCAGGTTTGATAAAAAACAGAGATGCACTACTTAAACTCAATAGGGTAGGTACTTCACTTCTGATAGCTGCAATTAATATCACTTGTGATAATGGTATGCCTTTTTTAACTGCAAGCGCCTTGTATGGTTCGTGGTCGTCTTGAGTGATAATTAAAAATTTTGCATCAGGCTTTCTTATCAATAATCTTTTGAAAAAATCAAACATTTCATCAGGTAAATACCACGTGCTCAAACTTCCTAAGTACGAAAGAACAAAATCGTTTTGTTTGATTTTGTATTTCTCGATTATCTGATCACGTTTATCTTGATTAATATTCTTTACTGAGAAATAGTCGGTGTCTACACAAGTCGGAATTACCTCCGTTAGTTGAGATTTTATTTCTCCACCTTGTATTTGATGTATAACAGGTATAGCCTTTCTCGTTAATGAAATTACGGTTTCAGAATTGCTGAAAAGTGTTTTTTCTCGCTTTTTTAATGTTGAATAAATCAGGTTGAAAATCGGATTTTTTAAGTTCCATATATTTCCATCTACTCTTTCGTTAATCCAAAATCCTCTAATGTCGAATATAAGTGGAATTCCCCATTTGTCTTTTAACGATTGTGCAATTAATGTTGGTAAATATCCTCGACAGTGAATCATGTCAAAAGAGAATTCGCTGTTAAGTTTAATTGCAATCTTTCGCATGCGATATAGGTCGTAGAGTGTATTTAATACCGGAGGAGTTTTTGTATAGGTTACAGGGTGCCACGATATTCCATTTTCTTTGCAAATCGAATAAATTGTTGGGCTAAGAGTTTTGAATTTTTCTTCTTTGTCTAAGCTGATCAAATGAAATTGATACCCTAGTTTAGATAATCCACATAGGTAGGGAAGTACTTGCGACTGCCCCAGTGAATCAGTCATGCCATCATGCGAAATATAAAGGATCGTTTTCTTTTCCATTTTTTACTTTTACTTCATCAACTTCAAAACAACTTGTAATAATTGTGTTGTCGATTATTCGATCAATTCGTTTTCTAATTCTTTCTCTTTTTCCCGGTCTTCCTTTATGAAAAAATTGATGATAATTAAGCTTGCCATATAAAATGGTTCGGAGGGAATTTTATAGCGAACTAAACTGCCGAAATTTGATGTGCTTAATCCAACCGAAAACGCAAAGAAAATACTAAAGACTAAGCAGAAAGTTAATAAGTGATGTCGGAAGAAGAATTTGAAAAATCCAATAACTCTTGTTTTGTATAAAATCAATATGGTCATGTAAAGAAACCATAAGTTTTCGACTCCTGATGCAAGCATTAATACATTGTTGGCTTCCCATAAATACGGTCTAAATAATCCGGCCATTAATGCTTTTGGCGAAACTGCTAAGATACTGGAGATGTCACTGTCAAATTCTCCAATGTCAAACGCATTTCCCTTGTAATAATCAGATTTTAGATCTCTTTGGGTAACTACTGCTACATTCAATAATTTGTCTGACGAGAATTTTCCCAATGAATCACCAAGGTTATTGATAATTAGAATTGCACCTCCAATTGTAAAGAACAAGAATATTGGAGTGATGGCTGCTTTTAAGATAACACCTTTTAATCGCCCAACTAGGTTACTCACTAACCAAATCATCGCACCCGGTAAAAGTGCAATGAAGATGTACGATTTTACTGTAATGATTACATATGAAGAAATTAAAATAACAATAAAGTTGGGAAGGAAATTCCTTCTTTGTATAAATCCTTTGTAAAACGCATAGGTGAAATAGCCGATAGCACTTAATGTAAAAGTATCTTTGAGGATTCCTGACCCCCATATGATTACTGAGGGTATGTAAAACATCGCAACTGTTAATTGCTTCGATAGCTTAGGGAATTCTGATAAAAACACTCGATATAAATTCCATATTCCCGAGAATGAAATCCAAGCTAATAAGACCGTTGTTGGCAGGAAGCTTCTTAATCCAAATATGGAAAGTACTGATATTACTTGTACCACAAATGAAGTAGAAGGGTCTCGGAAGTATGCAGGGTATCCAATTTCTGCATTGAAATAGGATAATTTAGTAACCGACAGTCCATGAAATATCACATCAAATCCTGCCGGAGGATTCATAAATAGTAACTTATTTACTGAAATGGCATCTGTGAAATATTGAGTAGTGTCGCCGCCGGTATAATAGAATGTATAAATAAAGCAAAGGGCTAGCGCACCAACAATTTTAATGGTAAGCGCTTTTAAATAATATCTGTATTCAGGAAGTTCATCAATTTTATTTTGTTGAATAAACCTTGAAATGGAGTAGATGATAAATAAAAATAGAGGTGTTAATAATACATCAACAATGCTGTAATAGTCCATTTTTAGATTGGTAGATAGCGATTTTGCATTTAAAATTTCTTAAATCGAAATTTTATTCGTGTTTTCTAAGCCAGTGATGTAATACTATAAGTACCCATATTCGATTATAAAGATAATCAACCCCTCCCATAAAATCTTTTATCAGTTTTTGCACTTCACTGTATTTTACAATACCGTATCTGTTTACAATTTCTTCTGATAAGTTGTCATTTATAAGATGCTTTAATTCGTTTCTCAACCACGTTTTCAACGGGATCGCAAATCCTTGCTTTGGTCGTTGGAATATAAGTTTAGGAATGTATTGGTAGAGAATTTCCTTTAATATGTACTTCGATGTATTGTTTCTATACTTTAAATGTGGCGATAGATTTAGGGCTTGTTCTATCAATCTATGATCAAGGTATGGAACTCTGGTTTCCAGAGAATACTGCATACTTGCTCTGTCTACTTTAGTAAGTAAATCATCTTGCAAATAATATTGAAGATCGAAAATTGCTTGCTGTTCCATTGCAGTTAACTTTCTTTCTTTTACTGATAAATCATTTTTTGCGAGATAATCAGTTGTTTTAGCAAGAATATTTGGCTCGTTAATCCAGCTTAATAGTTCTAGTTTAAATGGTTGGTCTTCAACCATTAAATGCGACAGTTCTTCGGCACTAAAGAAGTATTGTTCTTGAGAGAAGATATGACATTTTCTATCGTCTTCGGCTCTGTAGTCTAATAGTTTTCCTATTCTTTTATATCTTGATGGCATATGTTCAAAAACACCTGCAATCATATGTCGGCTTAACTGAATTAATGGATTGTTAAGTCGCTGTGCCCATTTGTAGCTTCCGTAACCGAAAAATAATTCATCGCCACCTTCTCCCGATAATGTTACTGTAACAAATTGCTTTGCCAATTTTGAAACTAATAATGTTGGCATAGCAGATGAGTCTGCATAAGGTTCATCGAATATATCAAGAACAGGTTCAATTAATGTAATAGCATCTTTATAGGAGACAATAAATTCATTGTGCTCTGTGCCTAAATATTTAGCTACTGTTTTTGCATATTCCGATTCATTGTGACTGTTTTCTTCAAAGCCAATCGAGAATGTTTTTACTTTAACACTTGACAATCCTACAGCTTGTGCTGTGATTAAGCTGCTGTCAATTCCTCCGCTCAAAAACACTCCAAATGGCACATCGCTTTCAAGTTGATATTGTACAGAACTGATAATTAAGTCGGATAGTTTTACTAACGCTTGCTCTTTGTTCTTTAAAACGTTGGAAGAGATTTTGTTTTTTAAACTCCAATATGAAATCTTTTCAATTCCATCTTTACTTATCTTCAAATATGAACCGCTGTCGAGCTTGAATATGTTTTCGTAAATACTATTGGGTGAAGGGATGTATCCCAAGTATAAAAACTCTTTAATCGATTCTTTACGAACAGTGGTTTTAATTTCCTTAATGGCTTTTATTGCCTTTAATTCTGATGCAAAAACTAAATCTTTGCCATTCCAATAATAGTAAAGCGGTTTAATCCCAATTCGATCTCTAAACAAGTATAATTCTTCTTGCTTTTTGTCGTAAATGGCGAAGGCAAACATGCCATTAAGTTGGTGAACAAAATTTACTCCGTAAGTTGCAAATGCTTCGAGTACTACTTCTGTGTCGCTCGATGTTTTGAAATTGAAATTGTCTTTGTTATTCTGACTTGATTTAAGTCGCGCTGCAATTTCTTTGTAATTGTATACTTCACCATTGTAAATAATTACATACCTGTCGTTCGATGAAGTTAATGGTTGGTTTGCTCTATCAGAAAGATCTATTACGCTAAGTCTTCGATGGCCTAACCCACAAGGCCCTTCCATGAAAAAACCTTCTGCATTTGGTCCCCTATGCTTTATAGCATCGGTCATCAATTGTAAATGGTCTTGGTTGAATTTTCTTTCCGGAGAAAAGAATCCTGCTATTCCACACATAGAGTTAGATTTTTGTGTAGACAGCTTTTATGGTGTCTCCCATATTTGTTAAGTTAAGGGAAAAATTAATCGCCTTTTTAGCTGTTCCTAAAACTGGATTCTTTTCGGTCATTTGTCGAACAGACTCATTGTTTTCCGAAATGCTTCCTTGTATTTCTGCTTTTGGTTTAAAGCTAGTTACACTTAAACCTGAGGTGATTAATGACTCTTTTTTGAAACCTGCTTGAGTTAATGTCTTGTCAAGTGTAGCAGGAGTGTAGTAACATAAGTGTTCAGGATATTCTACACACGTCCATTTGTCTTTTAAATATTTAGAAGAAAAAGAACTGAAATTTGGTGTAGTTATATACAGTACACCCCCATCTCTTAATAGTGTTCTAAATTTTTCTAGTTCCTCGGCAGGATTGTTAATATGCTCAATAACTTCTATAAAAAATAGACAGTCAAAACTCGACGCATCATAGTTTGCAACATTTAATACTCCTTGTTGCATCGTAATTCCTTTGTTTCGGCAGATTTCAACAGCATTGTCAGTAAATTCTGTTCCAAAGGCATTCCATTTTAGTTTCTTAGCTTCCGCAAGTAAATGCCCATTTCCACAACCAACATCAATTACATTGTTGGTTTTCCTGAATTTTTCAAATTGACTTAATAATTCGTGATAGCGCTTTATCGTAACTGGTGAAATACCATCATGACGAGGATAGTTATTGTAGTTTTTTATTAGCTCTTCTGTGGTCGGGATTCTTTTGAAAAAAACAAAATTACATCCTGTACATCGAACTAAGTCAGGGTGAGTTTCAGGATATACTGGTGTAAAGTCAGTTTTATTGCATAATAAGCAATGGCTGAAGAATTGAGTCATATTTTTATTGTTGGACGCGTCTTTGTCTACCTAGCAACAAATTTAGGTATTTCCGAGATATGGATACTAAGTCGATTCAACGAATGTAAGAGAAGGTGATTTCAAATAAAATCAAGGGATACATGAAATCTTTGGTTACGCTTTATGCGTAGTGTTATGAGTGAAAAACAACAGATTAAAACTTCTTGGCTGTAATGTTTTTAGCTCTTAATGAAAAGGTTTTATTTTCTACATTTGTGAATCATAGAAGATCCGGCATGTATTATCTGAAAATCTCCCCTAGTAAATCTCGTTTTAGTTTGAATATCAAAGAGTTGTATAATTCAGGAGAACTTATTTACTTTTTTACATGGCGAGATATAAAGGTGAAATACAAGCAAACTATTCTTGGGTTTTTATGGGCTGTGCTTCAGCCTCTTTTAATGATGTTGATTTTCACCTTTTTCTTTGGAAGGGTATTGAATGTTCCTTCGGGAAATTTGCCTTATCCCGTTTTTGTCTTCGCCGGTTTGCTTTTATGGAACTTGTTTTCAGGTGGAATTACGAATTCTTCCAATAGCATGATAGCGAATGCGAATATTATAAAAAAGATTTACTTCCCTCGACTAATAATTCCACTTTCGTCAATCTTAGGATCGGTTTTCGATTATTTCATGGCGCTAATAATTTTTATCGGAATTATGTTCTGGTATCAAGTGAATGTATCGCTTGGTTATTTTGTTTCAGCATTGATATTGAGCCTTTTACTTACTACTTTAGGGACAATTGGTCCGGGTTTTTTATTGGCAGCTTTGAATGTAAAATACCGTGATTTCAGGTATGTTGTTCCTTTTATGATGCAAGCGTTGCTGTTTATTACTCCAGTAATTTACCCGGTAAATATGGTGACGAATCCTTTTGTAAAAATTCTGGTTTATATCAATCCCATATCAGGTGCAATTAGTCTTATTAGGAATTCTCTTTCTGGTCTGGCTCCTGATTATACGTTGATAGCATGTAGTACAGCATCTGCTTTTATTTTAGCCTTAACCGGATTGTATTATTTTAAAAGAACAGAGTCCTATTTTGCAGATTTAGCTTAGGCGAAAGCTTAGGTAAGTCATCATCCTATTTATTTGTAGATTTGTAAGTAATTAATTACCGATATTATCGTACGTATGCAGCCCATCCTTGAAATCAAGAATGTCTCCAAAGAGTTTGTAATTTCTCATGAAAGGAAACCGTATTTGAGTTTTGGGGAAAAAATTTCTTCGATTTTTAAAGGCGGTAGGGATTCCAGAGAAAAATTTTTGGCTTTAAATGATGTGTCATTTAATGTTGAACAAGGAGATACTATTGGCCTAATTGGAAAGAATGGAGCAGGAAAGTCCACATTATTGAAGATTCTATCTCGAATTACTCCTCCTTCGAATGGAGAGATTATTTCGAGAGGAAGAATAGCCAGTTTATTAGAGGTCGGTACCGGATTTCATCCTGAACTTTCAGGTCGTGATAATATTTTCTTGAATGGCTCTATTCTTGGCATGAAAAAGAAGGAAATTCAAGAGAAGTTTGATGAAATAGTTGATTTTTCGGGAGTTGAAAGATTTTTAGATACTCCTTTGAAGAGATATAGTAGTGGAATGCAACTTCGACTCGCATTTGCAGTTGCCGCTTTTTTGGAACCTGAAATCTTGATTATTGATGAGGTTTTGGCTGTAGGTGACATGGAGTTTCAAAAGAAGTGTATTCAGAAAATGGAAAATGTTAGTCGAAGTGGACGAACTATCATTTTCGTAAGCCATAATATGGCCGCCGTTAAAAAACTTTGCACTAAAGGAATTCTTTTGAATGGTGGCGAAGTAAAGTACATAGGAAATATTAAAGAGGCAATCAATAGATACACCGAGAAATTTGAGTCGTATGAAACGGATTTTGATATACCCGTTCGAGTAGCAGACGATGCTCCCGGCTATGCTTATAAAATTATAGTTGAAGATTTAGATGGTAAGCCGGCAAATAATTTTCCGGTTGGTGCAGGATGGCGTTTAAGATTGAAAGTGAAAATTACGCATAAGGTTAAAGGCTTTATTGCCGGTATAGGAATGCTTACTCAAGAGGATGAGGGATTGCGAACTTGTTGGAGCGATTCATATGATCTTGATGAAGGAGAATATGAGTTTATATTTTCTGAAAGAAATATATACTTGGCTTCAGGTAGTTATAAATTGATTTTAGGATTGTCTGCAAGAATGGTGACTTTTCAATATCTCGAAAATTGCGCAACTCTTCGTATTGCAGAAGAAATTGCAGAGTCTGCCGGTAATATAAAATTTGCAAAGGATGTTGGAATCATTCTAAATCCTATGGAAATTGTTATGAGTAAAATGTAAATAATGTGTTTTGGTTGCTGATTCAACTAAAATGATTTATCATAAAAACTAATTAAATGAGTAAATTACTTGATTATATTAATGAACCGCTTCCGGTAGAACAATATCTCTCTGCATTGTTTAAGAAAGATGCAGAGTTGGTGATTTTTGATATCGGTGCTTGCGAGGGAGAGGATTCAATTCGTTATAGTAGAATATTTCCAAACTCAAGGATTTTTTCTTTTGAACCTCTAAAGGAAAATTTCGATAAAGCAAGTAGGAATATTTCTCAGTATGGATCGAAAAGTATTTCCTTATGTTCGTTTGCATTAAGTGATAAAAATGGCGAGTCGGAGTTTTATGTTTCCAGCGGACAGCCGGAGGGACAAACAAATACGGAAGAGTGGAATTTCGGAAATAAGTCTAGTTCTTTGCTTCCTCCGGGAGAGGTGACGAAAGTTTTTAGCTGGCTAGATTTTAAAGAGGTTAGAAAAGTAACGACTAAAACTTTAGGGTCTTTTGTAGAGGAAAACGCCTTAACTACAATTGATTATATTCATATGGATGTTCAAGGTGCTGAACTGGCGGTATTGTCTGGAGCTGATGAATTTATCTCTAAAATTAAGTCTATCTGGCTTGAAGTCGAAAATCGTCCGCTTTACAAAGATCAACCATTACGTAAAGATGTTGAAGCATTTCTTAAAGCTAAGGGATTTGTAAAGCTATATGAAGAGGTGGGTGCTACAGCAGGTGATCAATTGTATATCAATAGTCGTTATTTCGATAAAAACGATTTCGATTTTAAAGTTAACAATGTGAAGTCTGCTGCTAAACCGAGATTGATCGATCGCATTAAACAAAAAATTGCGGGCGATAAAAAAATCCACCTCCATAATTCGTATTCGCAAAGTGGAGAGGATTTAATCGTGTCTTTTATCTTTAATGCTATCGGTGTTTCTATGCCTAGTTATATTGATATAGGTGCCCATCATCCATATCGTTTTAGTAATACAGCCATTTTTTATGAGAGAGGTTGTACTGGTATAAATATTGAACCGGATCCTGAGTTATTTAAAGAATTTAAAAAGGAACGATCTCGTGATATAAATTTGAATATCGGTGTTGGTGATACTGAAGGTAACTTGAATTTTTATAAACTTTCAACTTCAGCTTTAAACACTTTCGTGAAAGAAGAAGCTGAACGCTTATGTGATAAGTTCGGTTATTCAATTAAAGAAGTATTGAATATACCTGTTAGAAATCTTGATTCAGTATTGAATGAGTTCAATAAAGGTGTCTTTCCCGATTTTTTAACTATTGATGTTGAGGGTGGAGATGAATTAATTTTGAAAGGAATATCTGATAAAAATGGTCCGACAGTTATTTGTGCTGAAACTATTTCTTTTGAAGAGGATGGCTCTGGTGTGAAAAATACCGAATTAATTTCATTGCTTGAAAGTAAGGGGTATATGTTGTATGCCGATACTTACATTAACTCGATTTTTGTTAAGCGTGATAAATGGCTGAAAAAATGAACACAACAGTAAATCAGAATGAGCGCGCCAGACAAATTTGGGTAGAAAAGATTTTGTCTGGATTGCCCGCGGGAATTAAAATACTCGATGCAGGTGCCGGCGAACAGCAGTATAAAAAATATTGCAAACATTTAAATTATACTTCTCAGGATTTCGGGAATTATAAGCCGGAAGAACTTGATAATGGACTTCAAATGGAAAAATGGGATTATGGTAAATTGGATATCATATCCGATATTACTAAAATTCCTGTCGATGATGCTTCATTCGATGCTATACTTTGTACTGAAGTGTTTGAGCATATTCCTGATCCTATCGCTGCTATTGCCGAGTTTTCGAGGATCCTGAAGCCTAATGGAACTTTAATCGTTACGGCTCCTTTTTGCAGTATGACTCACTTCGCACCTTATCATTTCTATAGCGGATTCAATAAGTATTTTTTTGAAACTATATATCCGAAACATGGATTTCAAGTCGTTGAGATGTCATCAAATGGCAACTATTTCGATTATATGTTGCAAGAAACTGCTCGACTTCCGCATTTAATGCAAGAGGTTGCTCCGGGATCTTTGTCTAGATTTCAAAAATGGATGATATCTAAGGTTTCTTCCTTGTGTTCTAAATATGCATCTAAGCCTAATAATACTTCTGAGTTAATGTGCTTTGGATGGCATGTAGTGGCTAGAAAAAATTAATTCAATGTTGGTTGTTGTTCGATTAAGCGGAGGCCTGGGCAATCAGCTATTCCAGTATGCTGCAGGCCGTGCTTTGTCTATTAAACATGGAGTGCCAATTCTGCTCGATAAGTCCTTTTATTCGGATAGTCCAAATAGAAACTATAAATTGTCGAGTTTTAATGTTTCTGATTCGCAGATCAATAAAAAAGATTTATTTAAAATATTTCATAAACGGAATTTACGAATTACGGAATTCTTTAAGCCAGTAAAATCGATCTTGGCTGAAAGTGAGTTGGTCTATAAGGAAAAGAATTTTTCTTTTAATTCTGATTTTACATCATTAAATGCGCCGGTAATTCTTGATGGATACTGGCAAAGTGAAAAGTATTTCCTTGATTACGCTTCGATTATTAAAGATGATTTTAAAATTGTTGATCAATTTGATGTCAATCATTCTGGTGTAGCTTCAAAGATTTTAAATGAACAATCTGTTGCTATTCATATCCGACGAGGTGATTATGTTTCTAATCCCCATATTAACGCGATTCATGGAGTGTGCGACGAGGATTACTATGTGAGAGCGTATGAATTACTTGTACAAAAAGTAGGTAAGGTTGTCCCTTATTTTTTTTCGGATGATAATGATGCCGCTCAGCGGATAATTAAACGCATCGGAAATGGTGTTTTAATAAGCGATATAGTTCCGGGTAATGATATCTCTGATTTCTCTTTAATGAGATCGTGTCAACATTTTATTATTGCAAATAGTACCTTTAGTTGGTGGGCTGCTTATTTAGGATCTAATGAGAATAAAATAGTATTAGCTCCTAAGAATTGGTTCAAATCTGAAGAGTATTCAACCGACGATTTAATTCCTTTAAATTGGATGAAGGTTTAATATGAAAATGATTCCAGCAATTTCTGTGGTTCTTCCGGTTTATAATGCTGAAAGATTTGTTAAAGAAGCTATTGATAGTGTCCTTAAACAAACTTTTAGTGATTTCGAGTTAATTGTAATTGATGATGGATCTTCTGATAGTTCTGTAAATATTGTAAAATCATTTTCTGATGATAGAATAGTATTGGTGAGTAATGAAGTCAATAAAGGACTAATTTATTCTCTTAATTTGGGATTTCAAATGGCACGAGGGAAGTATATTGTGCGTATGGATGCTGATGATGTTTGCTTCGCAGATCGCTTTCAAAAGCAGTTTGATTTTATGGAAGTCAATCCTGGTGTTGCTGTTTGCGGTGGACAAATGGAAGATTATGATGGTGTTAAGAAGATCAATAACGTAGAGATAAATTCCCCGAAGTTGAAAGCTTCATTACTGTTTACTTGTGTGCTCTCACATCCAACTGTAATAATGCGTTCTGAGAGTATTAAGTCTGGAAATTTTCTATATGATTCCCGTTTCCTTCATTCTGAAGATTATGAACTTTGGTCGCGTATCGCACGTGAATTTAAAATTGCAAATATCAGTGATGTAATATTGAAATATCGATTTCATCCACAGCAAGTTTCTCGAGTATATAGCGAAGTGCAAATTGAAGGGATGAAACAGTGTCAAAAAAATCAATTCGATTATATTGGTTTGTCGGTGTCAAACGAGGAATTGAATTTACATTCAAGAATTTCTTGTTTAGATTTTGAAATGAGTGAAGCGTTTTTTGTGGCTACTCAAAATTGGCTTATTAAACTTCTCGATTCGCCTAATATAAAAGAGCATTATGCTCACTATTCTATTAAAAGTGTCGTAGGTGATTGGTATTACAATATTTGCGGAGAATTGCTGAACGCTAAAATATCAATTAAAAAAAATATCTTAATTTCACCGTTGACTTATCGTTGTTTGGATATTTCACGATTGACGAAATTGTTAATTAAAGTTGTCGTTAAATAGAGAAGAGGAAGTATGTCAATAACTCCTGTGATTTCAATAATTATCCCTACTATGGATCGAGAAGCTATCTTGTTCGATTCACTCGCGCATTTATCCGATGCCGTTAAAGGTTTTTCAGTAGAGGTTATTGTAATTAACGATTCTAAAACATCAAATTTGGTGTTAAATACTGAATACGACTTTGTGAGAGTAGTTAATAATCCGGGAAAGGGAGTTGCTTCTGCAAGGAATTTCGGCGCTTCAATTGCAAAATCAGAGTTGTTGTGGTTTGTCGATGATGATATGTGGATAGGGGAGTCGCTGTTTAAACGAGCATTAGAATTACATCAGAAATTTCCTGATTCAGTGTTTAATTTCAATTGGATTTATCCCGGATATTTATCAAAAAAAATCGCATTAATTCCTTTTGGTCGTTTTTTGGAAGATATAAATTTTACGACCATGAAAGGTTGGTGTAGAGGTAACTTTTGGGACGACAATGAATTGTTTAAAACAGATTGGCTTGCTGGTGCTACATTACTTATTTCGAAAACAACATATGCGAAAGTTAACGGATATGATTCTTCATTTCCTCTAGCGGGATTTGAAGATTATGATTTTAGTGTTAGAGTGAAAAAGGCTGGTATTACTTCTTATATTGAGCCGAATTATATGGCATATCATAATGAAGTTAATAAAACTTCTTTAAGAGGATTTTTAACACGCGTTAGAAATAATGCAATTACTAGAAAGCATGGTGTGAGTATTGGATACAAAGATCAAGAGTTGAAAATATCGCTCTTAAAACGGACTATATATCAGATTATTGGAGTGCTTGAAACGCCTCTACTTTTTATTTGCGATAATTGGCCTAATTTGAGAGCACTTGATTTCTTGTATTTTAGAATTTGTCATATCTTGATTGGATACAATGGTTTTAAAGGTTATTCAACCGGTAAATAATGGTCATGGATAATTCGGTTGTAAACAATAATGGACCTTGGATATATGTGATTTCACTTGTTGAAAGCAGTCTTCCAATGGAGTGGTTCTTTGCCGAATTGCATAAGCGGAATTCTAATGTGCTGATCGTTTTTTTGAATCCCGCAAAACCTCATTTAATGGATGTTCTTTCTGATAAAGGATATCGTTGCTTATGGTTGAAATACTCAGGAAAGAAAAGTTTGTTAAGTGCTTTTTGGAGTTTGTTTAAATTGTTTCGTGTTGAGAAGCCTTCTGTAGTACATGCTCATTTGTTTGATGCATGTTTGGTAGCTTTGCCTTCCGCAGCATTAGCGAATGTGAAAAGGCGAATTCATACTCGACATCACGCTTCTCATCATCATTTTTATTTCCCTCATGCAGTTAAATACGATAGATTTATCAACTATTGGAGTACCAAGATTTTTGCGATTTCTCAAAACGTAAAGGATATATTAGTGTCTAAGGAGGGAGTAAGTGAAGAGAAGGTTTCGGTTGTTCATCACGGATTCGATTTTGCAAATTTTAAGGCCGTAACGAATGAGGGTATTTTAAATTTAGAAAACAAATACAATCTTCAAAATCGTTTCCCAGTAATTGGTGTTATTTCTCGTTATACCCATTGGAAAGGTATTCAGTATACTATACCAGCATTTAAAAAGCTATTGAAAGTTTATCCCGATGCCGTTTTGGTTTTAGCTAATGCCAAAGGTGATTTCCTTGAAGAAATCAAATCTATTTTAACAGATATTCCTGCTGAGAATTATAGAGAGATTATTTTCGAAAAGGATTCTGCAACGTTGTATAAATTATTCGATGTGTTTGTTCATGTCCCTGTCGACGATCATTCCGAAGCTTTTGGTCAAGTTTATGTGGAAGCAATGGTTGCTGAAATTCCTTGTGTATATACAATTTCAGGAATTGCAAATGAATACGTAAAGCATCGTGAGAATGCTCTTGTAGTCGATTATATGAATAGTGATCAGATTTATGATGCTATTGTCGAAATTCTCGCTTCGCCTAACGCTTCGCGAAAAATGGCGAAAGTTGCGCATGATCAAGTTTTGGAAATATTTGACGTTCATCGAATGGTTAGTGATACTATTTTAGGTTATGCATAATAGCGAAACATTATTTTCTGTTGTCGTTCCTGCATATAATCGTCGGCAACATATAGAAAAGCTTATCAGTAGATTTGCAGCTATCTCTTTCATGTCTTGGGAGTTGTTGATTGTTGATGATGGTAGTGTTGATGATACGAAATCGTTGTTTGAGAATAATATCGATAGTCGTGTAAAATATGTTCGTCAAGAAAATAAGGAGAGAGGCGCTGCTCGTAATTGCGGATTGAAAATTGCTACTGGTAAATACGTTACTTTCTTAGATTCCGACGATTATCTTAAACCTGAAATTTTTGATGAGGCTTTAAAAGTTATTAATTCAAATCCCGGAATTCCAGTTTTTCATTTGGGTTATGAAACTCGTAATTCAACAGATGAGATTATTCGTACTGCAGATCATTTACCCGATTATTTAAATGATGTTTTGATAGAAAGGAATGTGATTGCCTGTCTCGGACTTTTTATCGATCGCAATGTGGCATTGAACTTTTTGTTTAATGAGGATCGCGGTTTGTCTGGTACCGAAGATTATGAACTTTGGATTCGTTTGGCTTCTCATTATCCCATTAAACATTTTAATATTACGGTTGCTGTGCTGGTGGAGCATGAAGGGCGAAGCATGCTCGATCTTAATGTCGAAAAAACAATAAAAAGAATTGAGCTTTTTATTCAGTATTCATTGAGTAACCCTCACACTTCTAAATTTTTAGGCGCAAGAAAGGCTAAATTTATTGCTTTTCGATATTCTTATATCTCATTACATGCTGCTTTGGCTTCCGAAAAGAGCGTTTCCATTAGTTACCTCAAAAAGGCTTTAGTCATTTGTCCAAAGTTGATTTTTAACAAAAGATTCGTGGTAATTGTCAAAAAATTGATTTTAGGGTAACCCAAATAATCCCCTTTTTAGCTAATATTGTATTCAATTAATGATGTTTTTAAGGCATGGCTGGTATTTTTCTGGTAATAAGTAGAACTGATTTTGACGGGGGCGAGGAAAGGGTTCGTAAAGATCTTTCTTTGATTCATCGCCGTTTATTGCCTATTGGCGCCTCAGGAATTATTCCAACAATGAATGTTGGCAAGAAAGATTGTTTGTTGATTACCGTTCCGGATGCCAAAATATATTCGCATTTAAGTAGTGTATGTAGTGGCGCTGTTGAAGATTTGCCGGCCGAATGGTGGAAGCAAAACTTGATACCTCCAAGTGCTTCTTTTTTTTCTTCAGTGAATGATAGCAGCTGTTTAATTTCATCGAATTCAACTGCCAGCAGATCAGTTTGGTATTATTTTGATGAAAATCAATTGGTTGTTTCTACATCTCAAAAAGCTATTGTTGCTTGGATCGGTTCTTTCGAATCTAATCCTCAAGCAATTTCATGGATGTTAGCAACAGGTAATTTAGGCCCCGGTAATGCATGGGATGCCAGAATTAAACATTTAGGAGCCGGAGAGGATGTAGTTCTTAGTCGTGGCGATTGGAACCTTTCAGTTAAAATACGAGATAACAATAAGCAGCATAGTAGTAATTTGTCGCGAGAAGAATATGTCGATCTTTTAAATTCTACCCTCGATTCTGTTTTTCGAAAAGCAAAGTTCAATCTGGATAATTCAATTTTAACTCTTTCGGGTGGATATGATTCAAGAGCAGTATTATATTACTTGGTTAAATCAGGGGTTAATATAAATACAATTACTTGGGGATTGTCGTCGGCTGTTAATGATCAATTAACCGATTCTAATGTAGCGTCAAAAATTGCTTCTCGTTTGAAGGTCTCAAATGAGTATTATGTTACCGATTTCAAGGATCGCACTTTTGATCCTTTGTTTAATAGATTCCTTCAGTATGGAGAAGGTCGCCTTGATCATATTAATTCCTACATGGATGGTTTCAGAATGTGGGAAAATTTATTCGATAAAGGTGTTCGTAATATCGTAAGGGCCGATGAAGCTTTCGGATGGTTGCCTTCGAAAACTGAACAGGATGTGAGAATTTCTCTCGATTTGCATTTGATGGAAGACAATGCAAATATGATTCCTTTGCAGCATTTCAATATCGAACCTCAAAAGTACCCTGCATTTTGTCAGAGAGATTTAGATGAATCTCTCGAAACTTGGCGCGATCGATTGTATCGTCAATTTAGAATTCCGTATGTATTGTCTTCGTTACATGATTTGATACATCCATTTGTGGAGGTTTATAATCCTCTTTTACATGAGGATATTGTTGCCTTTAGCAAAGATTTGCCGGATGATTTGAGAACGAATAAAAAAATCTATGCTAAGTTCGTTGCTGACCTTATTAACGATATTCCGTTCGCTAAAAAAGCTTCAATTCCTGAACCTGCGGCGATTTTGAAGTCTGCTAAAATTGTTAGTTTAATGCTTGATGAATTGAATTCACAAGATTCAAGAAATATTTTGAATTCAACATTTATAAACTGGGTGCAGTCGCATTTAACTGTTGATGACCATCAAATTAATAATATTAAAAACAGTTGGACTCTTTGGTTTAAACAACAAATTCCTTGGCGAGTAAAAAAAATGCTTCGTAAAGATTTTATAAAGTATTCAGCCGATTTCAATCAACTGGCTTTTAGAACGGTAATAATTGTTAGAATGCATCGTATTATGGCTGAAGAGGCTAGTTTGCTGAAGGTAAAATAAAAGCTATTCGCGATGTCAGGAAATGTAGTAGCGCCTTTCTTTAGTGTGGTCATTCCAACCTATAACCGAAGTGGTTTAGTGATGGATACGTTACAGTCTGTTTTTAATCAGACATTTGAAAATTTTGAATTATTGTTAGTCGACGATGGGAGTACCGATGATACAGAGGCCGTTGTGTCGAATATTACAGATGCTCGATTTAGGTATTTTAAAAAGAATAATCAAGAACGTGGCGCCGCTAGGAATTTTGGCGTTCTTCAAGCTAAAGGGAAATACATCACTTTTTGTGATTCAGATGATTTGTTGTATCCCGATTATTTAAAAAATGCTTTCGAAACACTAACAAAAACGGAGTCTGAAATTCCTTGGATGCATCTGGCTTATGAGATTAAACGAAGTAATTTACCTTCAATTAAAATGTCAATTGATCCAAGTGAATATATCGTTACTCTTGCAAAAGGAAATCCTTTAAGTTGTATGGGTGTCTTCGTTTTGCGAAATATTATTCTCAATAATTTGTTTAACGAAGATCGTTATTTGTCAGGCAGTGAAGATTGGGAACTTTGGGTTAGGTTGGCATCTCAATATCCTATTACTATCGATAAACGAATTTCAGCATGCCTCATAATGCACGAGGGTCGTAGTGTTTTGACTGGTGATGAACTGAAACTTCAATTAAGGAAGTTTTTATCTATAGGATATGCTTTTGATGAAAAAAGTGTTCAAGTAGTATTTGCTAAATATCGAAATATGATGGAAGCATATTTCGATACTTATATTTCACTTCACCTTGTGCTCGATAAACAAAATTTGAAAGCGTATAAATATTTGTTTAAAGCAATTGCTAAATATCCTTCATGTGTTTTTGAGAGGAGATTTTTAGCAATTATTAAACATTGGTCAATAAATATTTTACACTTCAATTAGTATTTAATCAATTTCACTAATTGACTTTTGTCTTTATATCTAACTTCTAAAATGTAAATTCCTGATGAAAGCATACTTAGGTCTGTCGGGAATGAATTATATCCTTTCGCTACATTAGCTTCTATTGGTTCTGATACCGTTTCTCCTAATAAGTTGTGTAATTTTAGGTAGATAGTTCCTTTTACAGGAATGTTTACATTGATGTTGATTTCTCCTGCAAATGGATTCGGATAAGCATTGAAAACTTCAAAGTCTGATCCTGATGTTATGCATTTATTGTTGTTGCTCGTATTGTCGTCGATAGCTCCGTTTACTTCTGCTATTTCCATGCATAAATAGCCTGGCGAATCATTTTTGTCAATAGCAAATCTCGAATTAAATACAATCGTTTTCGTTTGTCCACTTAGTAGTGTGTCCGATGAGAAGACTTCATTGATTGGAGATTTTTCAGCTAGTTGTGCGTTTATTGAGAAATTATTGACAGTCTGATTTCCGTTGTTTTTTATTCTCGCACTTAACTCCCAATAATCTAATTTTTTTGTGAAGTTGATGTTTTCAATACTTAAATCAGTATAGGGAATTAAAACAATTACATTTCTTTCACTACTGTCAATACAGCCTTTGTCGGTTATTGCAACTAACTGGATCACGAAATTTCCTGTGTCGTTGTAAACATGCGAAGGATTTGAACCAGTTTCAATTGCACTTCCATCACCGAAATTCCATTGGTATTGATTGCTAGAATTACCTAGGTTCATCGATACATTTAATGGTGGTGCTCCGAAAAATGGATTAGGAGTAAAGGATACATTTGGAAGCGGATTGAATTGTGCATACGAAGTAATAGAGTCTTTACAGCCATAGTTGGTAGTGACTACTAATTTAACAGGGAATGAATCAGCAACCGGTAAGTTTAAAATCGGGTTTTGTACCGATGATGTTCCGTAAGTTCCTAACGACCATTTGTAGTTAGTTATACTCCCTGAGATAACACTGCTTAAGTCTGTTAGTTGTAAATCTTTATTGATGCAAGCAGATCCTGATTGAAATAATGCCTTGGGTAAATGATGAACTACAACTGTATCGCTGATTTTTGTTGAGCATGAGTTGCCAATGTTGGTAACCGTTAAATCAATTGCGTAAGAGCCTGGATTGTTGTAGATATGTTGTGGACTTGGATTTGATGAATAACTTGAATCACCCAAGTTCCATAAATAACCAACATTGGTAGAGCTACCTACTACCGGTAAGTATTGAAATATGGTAGCAGTATTATAACAGTTGTCGTTAGCTTGAATAGCAAATTGAGGCGATTGATTTATGATGATAAATTTCGTCAAACTGTCTTTGCATCCATAATTGCTTTCTACTACTAATTTCACGGGATATGCAAATGCATTTGAATATGTAAATAATGGCGATTGTAAAGTGCTAGTACCTCCAGCAGTTCCAAAATCCCAATTCCATGCCGACGGTATTCCCAGTGAGCATGTTGTGCTATCGGTAAATTGAATTGCTGTTCCGGTACATGCTTTGCTATTGCTAAAATGAACTTCTGGTAGTCCGTAGATGTTTGTTGTTGCAGTTGTTGAATCAAAGCATCCTTCTTTGCTAATTACAGTTAGCGTTACAGTATAAATTCCGAAGTTCGAATAGGTATGTATCGCGTTAATTGCGGTTGAACTATCTCCATCGCCAAAACTCCAAATCCAACTGTTGATACTTGATCCAGCTACAGGTGTTGAATTGTCTGTGAAGTTGCTTTCGCTGTTTAAACAAACGTCAGATGTAGTGAAATGTGCTACGGGACTATCAATTACAAAGACAGATTTTTCTATTGTCGAATCGCAATAAGTAGGTGATACAACGGTTAATGTTACTGTGTAAATTCCTGGTGCCGTATATGCATGCATCGGACTAACATTAGTAGAGTCATGTGATCCATCTCCAAAGCTCCAATACCTTGCAATAATTGTGTCGCCAGAACTAGGCGTTGAATTGTCAATAAACTGAATATTGTTTAATACACATGCAGTGTCTCTACTCTGACTAAATGATGGAGTTGGAACGTTTCCAATTTTTATTTCATTTGAAACTGTATCACTACAGCCGTTGCTTGCAATTTCAATTAATTCAACAGTATAATTCCCTGCTATTGCTGCGTATTGATGGGTTGGAGAAGTAGAGGTTGATGTTCCGCTATCGCCAAAATTCCATGTCGAAGAACTTGTTCCTCCACTATTAAAAATACTGGTGTTTTGGAACGATGCTGTTTCTCCTATACAGGTGTTGAATGTGGAGAATGATGCTTTTGGTTTTTCAATAATATTTATTTGTTGTGTTAGTGTGTCTAAACAACCATTCGCTGTTACTATTAATGTGATATCGTAAGTTCCAAAAGTATTGTAGGAATGTTGTGGTGCTTCTTCGGTTGAACTTGTCGAATCGCCAAATAACCATTCATAGTTTGAAATCGTATCTTGATTTGCTAGCGATGTATTCACTATTGAAATTCCCGATTCTTCACATTGGTCGTCGGTAAATGAAAATTGTGCTGTTGGTAATGGCGCAATGTTGATGGTTTGAGTTGCACTTTTACTGCAACCCGATGATGTTGTTAAATCTAACGTTACTGTATAATTGCCAGGATTTGTGAACGCATTGTAAACGGTGTCGCCACTGCCAATTCCTCCTGAACTAAAAAACCAGTCTTGTTGTGTGAAATAGCCGATATTTAGTTGAGTACTGTTTATAAATGTTACGGTAGAGTTTTCACAAGCGCCAGAATACACAAAAGCAGGATTCGGTAACTGATTAATATAAATACTGTCGGAGATAGTGCTAAATAATCCGGAAATGCTATCTCTTACTGTTAATGAAATTGCATGATAGCCAGGAGTGTTATAAGTAACAGTGGTTGACGCATTATTGTCGACGTATGAATTTTCATTTGTTATTTCACCAAATTGAAATTTCAATAAATCTCCAGTGTTATAGTTTGTCGATAATCCAATTATTTGAGAACCGATTTTGTTAATTGAGTTGCTATAACATCCTCCGGTAATAATTCCCATATCACCTAACGTCGTAATAACGGGACTTAAATTATTCATATGGCGCCCAAAATTAAATTCGTACATCGTCTCTCCTCCAAACGATTGTCCTAATAATACGTAGTTGTCACCGTCGTTTAAAATATCAATTCTTCTGTATGATGTACCCGTTGTAACGTTAAGCGGATTTATTGCTGTTGGCGTTGCTGATACCGCCGATCCAAAGTCTATTTGAACCATTGGATATCCCGCAGCATAAGCTACAACTGCATAAACTTCATTACAATCTATTGTCAAAGCTGTTGATATGGGAAATGCAAATGGTACCGTTATCGTATAACCGTTAGGGTTGTTGTTGCTTAAGCTTGTTCCGAATTCAACTACTGTAATATTGGCTCCCGTGTAGTTACTTACAATTGCTACAAATTGATCGCCTATTTTCTCGGCCGACATATAGTACGGTGTATTGAAAAGTGATGTAGGAAGATTTAGAATTGTTGGAGTAGGAGTGTTCATTAAACTGTTCCCGAAATCTAATCTTATTATCTGATTGCCGAATGTGTTCGTTAATCCATACCAGTTTCCATTATCATTTAAAATTCTAATGTCAACACAATTTGCTAATATTCCTAAATTTCCAATGGTGGTTGTCGTTGGTGAATTACTCATGGAATTCCCAAATTCATATCTGGTTAGAATCCCCGTAAGGTTGATTGAAAATGCATAAAAGTTGCCATTTTCATTTGCGAAGTCAATGCCTAAACCGGATCCTAATCCTGAAGGATTATTTAAAATGAAATTTCCTGTTGGAATTGTTTGGATGTCGGAAATATTAAAGTCCCATTCGGTTTTTAAATTGTTACCTGCCGATGTACTTAATAGCGGAATCGGACTTCCTGCACATGCGGAATCAGGGAAATTTACTGATACCGTAGGACATTGCCCCTTCGATTGAAAGATCGTTAGTACAAATACTGCTAAAAAGAGAATACTTTTTTTCATTTTACTTAGCTTTGGGTAAACACAAATGTAATTATCTATTTATGCCTGAGATGAATGTTTCTATGATTATTGCAACCAATAATCAACACAAACTGAACGAAATACGTAAAATGTTACCCCTTAGTTTCACTCTTGAAACATTAAAGGAGGCCGGCATCAATTTCGAACTCCCCGAAACCTCAGGCACAATAGAGGGAAATGCACTCCAAAAAGCACGTACTGTTTACAATGAAACGGGCAAAACTACCCTCGCCGATGATAGCGGACTTTTGGTGGAAGCGCTTGATAATCAGCCTGGTGTTGATAGTGCCATCTATGCCGGTTTACCCCGCGATGACCGCCGAAATGTTGATAAGTTGTTGTCGGAATTGTCGGGTATTAACAACCGAAAAGCGGCGTTTATTACCGTTTTGGCATTGATTATGGACGGACAAGAATATTTGTTCGAGGGTAGGGTAAATGGCCGAATTACAGAGTCTTTGTCGGGAGTAGGGGGATTCGGTTATGATCCTGTTTTTATCCCCGACGGTCATTCAATCACCTTCGCCGAGATGTCGGATGATGAAAAAAATGCAATTTCTCATCGCGCAAATGCAGTTCGAAAGTTGCAGGAATTTTTCGCGAAATAGGTCCTTTTTATGGCATATTATGGGCTATTAACTCCCTTTAGATTTGCTCACATCTTATACATATTTAAAATCGTTTGCCGAACTTTAATTGAAATCTAAATCTGAATTGAATTTCCCTTCAGATGGAATAAGTTATTCTTTGTGAGAATGTTAGATTTTTAGGGCCGAATTTCAACTTTTTTCTGGCTACATTTTTATAGTCGAACGGTATATCCGAATCTCTATTCGAAGCGGATCGTCCGCCTTAAATTTTTGCGGATAGAACGATGAGAACGACAACGATAGAAAGAAACACTGCCCGAGACATGGAGCGTCGACGC
>JAHEYP010000060.1 GCA_023251535.1 Bacteroidota bacterium | reverse complement strand
GACTAAGTAATTAGTTGTTCAAATAACGATCAATAAAAAGAAACGGCTCCCCAAAAGGGAGCCGTTCTTTTTTTGTCTCTTAGATGAAATGTGAGAAGAAAAGTACTCTGCCAAACTGTTCGCTTTTCCAAGCCCCATTCCTCGATTTGAAATCTTTTGATTAATTTTCGCCCCTCATGTCTACTATAGATCCAAAGGTTTTATTACAGGTCAGTAACCTTACTACCGTATTTAAAAATGATGAACGTGATTTTATTGCGGTCAATAATATCTCTTTTTCTATTGGTGAAGGTCAAACGTTGGGCATTGTAGGTGAATCTGGCTCTGGTAAATCGGTGACGTCTTTGTCCCTTATGCGCCTCATCGCCGAACCTCCGGGCAGAATTTCTTCTGGGTCTGCAGTTCTTCTCTCAAAATCAGGTGAGTCAATTGATTTACTATCCCTTTCTCCTTCCCAAATTCGTAAGTATAGAGGGAATGAAATAGCAATGATTTTTCAAGAGCCAATGACTTCGCTAAATCCCGTTTTTACTTGCGGTGATCAAGTTGCTGAGGTAATTCGTTTGCATAAAAAAGTTTCGAAAAAGCAAGCTAAAGAGGAAACGATTAACTTGTTTAAAAAGGTAAAGCTCCCTCGACCGGAGGAAATGTTTGATGCGTATCCTCATCAAATTTCTGGTGGACAAAAGCAACGTGTAATGATTGCCATGGCGATCTCTTGTAATCCTCGTATTTTGATTGCAGATGAACCGACTACCGCACTCGATGTAACTGTTCAAGCTGCAATTCTTGATCTGCTGAAGGAACTTCAAGAAGAAACAGGAATGGGAATCGTATTCATTACTCATGACCTCGGTGTGATTTCTCAAATTGCCGATCAAGTTCTTGTGATGTATAAAGGTAATGTTGTTGAAGAAGGAAAGGCCACTGATATTTTAAAGAACCCGCAACACCCGTATACCAAAGGCTTGTTGGCTTGCCGTCCGGTGAATCATGTCGGACTTCAACGCTTACCCGTAATTGCAGATTTCATGAAGGTGAACCCCGATGGCGGTTTCGCAGAAACAGGAATGAAAATTAATGACTTACTAGCTTCCTTAAAGGCTGATCCTACAATAACTATTAAGCGTAAAGAATCTCTTTATAAAAAAGCTCCGTTGCTTTCTGTCAAGAACCTGGAATTGCAATTTGTTACTAAAAAGAACATTTTCGGTAAGGCGACACAGTTAGTAAATGCTGTCGATCATGTTTCTTTTGATGTCTACCCTGGTGAAACATTAGGTTTAGTAGGGGAGTCAGGTTGCGGTAAAACTACATTAGGTCGTTCAATCCTTCGACTAATTGAACCTACTTCAGGTGAAATTGAATATAGTGGAGTGATGATTCGAGATCTCGATACTAAAAAATTAAGAGCATTGCGAAAACAAATGCAACTAATTTTTCAGGATCCTTATTCAAGCCTTAATCCGCGAATGACTGTTGGCGATGCAATTATGGAACCAATGCAAGTCCATAACTTGTATGAGAACGATGCCAACCGGAAAACGAAAGTTAAAGAGTTGCTCGTTAAAGTAGGATTGTTAGAGGAGCATTTCGATCGCTATCCTCACCAGTTTTCTGGTGGTCAACGTCAGCGTGTTTGCATCGCTCGAGCTTTATCGTTAAATCCTGAATTTATTATTTGTGATGAGTCTGTTTCTGCGCTCGATGTTTCTGTTCAAGCTCAAGTGCTCAATCTCTTAAACCAATTGAAGGAAGAACAAGGATTAACTTATATTTTTATTTCTCATGACTTGTCAGTAGTTCGTTATATGAGTGATCGAATTCTCGTAATGAATAAAGGTAAAATTGAAGAGTTAGGAGACGCTGAAGATGTATACAATAATCCTAAATCTGAGTACACTAAAAAATTAATTGCTGCCATTCCCGGATAAGGGTTTTTCACTCGATGATGCATATTATTCTCAATGGAAGAGAAAAAAAATAAAAAAACTTTTACTCCCGAACAGTCTTTCGTAAAGATCTGTCGTTGGTGCGCTTTTCAAGAGCGTAGTCAACAGGAAGTGCGCGATAAATTATACGATTATGGTTTGCATCAGAATGATGTTGAACAAATAATTTCTCGTGTTATAACGGAGGGGTTTTTAAATGAAGAGCGCTTCGCCATTGCCTTTGCAGGAGGTAAGTTTCGTCAACTTGGATGGGGAAAAGAGAAGATTAAAATTGCCCTTAAACAAAAACGAGTTTCTGATTATTGTATTAAGAAAGCTCTTGTTCAAATAAACGATACTGACTATTTTAATATGATGCGCAAAGTCCTTAAGAAACGAGAAAGCGAAGAGAAAGAGAAGGATCAATTTAAACGTAAATATAAATTGGCTAATTATTTGGTTTCTCGGGGATTTGAATCTGATCTAGTTTGGTCTGTTGTTAAGGGAGATGAATTTGTTGATTAGTATGAGAAATTATTTTTTCATTTCATTTTAGCATCTTTGTACTTATGTTTAAGTATTTCCTGCTCTATAAGCCTTTTAATGTGCTTTCTCAGTTTACTGATGAAGGTGATAAGAAAGGTCTTGGTTCTGTTTTCGATTTTCCTAAGGATGTTTATCCTGTTGGAAGACTTGATGCAGATAGCGAAGGACTTCTAATTCTTACTAGCGATACTCGACTGAATCAAAAGTTACTAAACCCTACCAACGGACATTGGCGCACTTACCAAATTCAAGTTGAAGGAATTGTTACGGACGATGCCTTGTCGAAATTGATGAAGGGTGTTGTAATTAAAGTAGATGGCAAAGAACATTATACTCGCCCAGCTAAAGCACGAAGAATTGAAACTCCCGAATTGCCTGAGCGTTTCCCTCCTGTGCGTTATCGTAAAACAGTGCCCGATACATGGATCGAACTTTCGCTCACCGAAGGAAAAAATCGCCAAGTCCGAAAAATGACTGCTGCTGTAGGTTTTCCTACTTTACGTCTGGTTAGGGTTGCTATTGGAAATATCCGAATGGAAAATCCTGCTTCAGGCAAGGTTGTCGAGCTGGATGGCCCTTTTGTCTATAATAATATGGAACTCTAATTTCTTTTTCTCAAATTTGAACTGATTACTCAATCACTATGAAAAAATTATTATCTACTGCAGCCCTTGCTGCATTTACTTTGCTGCTGCATGCTCAAACTGCAGTTACGCCAGAGCTGTTGTGGAAAATCGGACGAGTTTCTGATCCTCGACTTTCTCCTGATGGAAAGACGGTTGTCTTCAATGTTAGAAATTATGATATCCCTTCTAATAAAAGCCAAGGTGATATCTATGCAGTTTCTCCTCTAGGAGGAAATCCGGTTGCACTTGCGAATTCTGCAGGAGACGAAGGCTCTGCTCGCTGGCGCCCCGATGGAAAGAAAATCGGATTTATTCAAAATGATAAAAATGGTGATAGCCAATTGTGGGAAATGAATCCCGATGGTTCAGGTAAATCCCAAGTTTCTTTTGTAGAAGGTGGTATCAGTAATTTCGGATATGCAGGAACGTTAGGATCTGTGTGGTTTGCTGCGGATGTGAAACTCGACAAAAAACCAAGTGAAATCTATCCCGATCTTCCTAAAACAGATGGAGCTCGTATTATCGATGGCCTAATGTTTCGCCATTGGAATGCTTGGCATGATTATGCTTATAGTCATGTGTTTGTGGTTTCTTATGCCGATGGTAAGTTCACAGGAACACCTAAGGATATTATGTCAGGTGAGCGCTGGGATTCTCCTACAGGTCCTTTTGGTGGAGATGAACAAATCGCGATTTCTCCCGATGGAAAAACATTAGCGTATACTTCTAAGAAATTATGGGGGAAAGATGATGCCGTAAGCACGAATTCCGATATTTATTTGTATGACATTGCCACAGGTAAAACATCAAATCTTACCGAAGGGATGAATGGTTACGATAATGATCCCATATGGTCGCCAGATAGCAAAAAGTTATTATGGCATAGCATGGAAACTCCAGGCTATGAATCAGATCGTAATCGTTTATTCGTTTATGATTTCGCAACAAATACTAAGAAGGAGTTAATTACTAACTTCGATTATAACGTCGAGTCAGTTGAATGGACAGCAGATTCAAAAATGCTGTATTTCCTTTCTCCAATAAATGCAACACATCAGGTGTTTTCATTTGATATGAATCCTAAATCAAAAACTCCTTTTAAACAACTGACTTTCGATCAAGCTGATTATAATGAACTAACGGTATCGGGTATGGGAAAAACAACTACGGTTGTAACTTCTCGCGTTGATATGACAATGCCTTCTGAGTTATATGCAATTAATACTACTTCCGGAGCTGCAACAAGAATTACTAAAGTAACAGATCCTGTTTGGGGTGGAGTTAAGAAGAGTAATGTTGTTAAGCGTATGGTGAAAACAACTGATGGGAAAGAAGAATTAGTTTGGGTTGTTTATCCTCCTGATTTTAACCCAGCAAAAAAATATCCTACTTTGTTGTTCTGTCAAGGTGGACCACAAAGCGTTGTGAGCCAGTCGTTCTCTTATCGTTGGAATTTCAGCTTGATGGCTGCTAATGGTTATATCGTTGTTGCGCCTAATCGCCGAGGATTACCTTCTTTCGGTGAGGAATGGAATGATGCCATTAAAGGTGATTGGGGTGGACAAGCAATGAATGACTTGTTGTCGTCAATCGATGATGTAAGCAAGGAGCCATATGTCGATAAAGATCGTTTAGGGGCTGTAGGAGCGAGTTTTGGTGGATATAGCGTCTATTGGCTTGCCGGACATCATAACAAGCGATTTAAGGCTTTTATTTCGCATTGCGGTGTGTTTAACTTAGAGTCTGAGTTTTTATGTACTGAAGAGTTGTTCTTCGCCAACCATGATATGGATGGCCCTTATTGGAATACGCCTCAGCCGAAAAGCTATCAGCAGTTTTCTCCTAACCGATTTATTAAAAATTGGGATACTCCGATTTTGGTAATTCATAATGAAAAAGATTTCCGTGTTCCTTTGAATCAAGGTATCGAAGCCTTTACTGCTGCGCAGATGAATAATATTCCTTCTCGCTTCTTGTATTTCCCCGATGAAGGACATCATGTGCTTAAGCCACAGAACAGTATTTTATGGCAACGTGTCTACTTCGATTGGTTGGATACTTATTTGAAGAAATAAAAATCATTAAAAAGAAAAGGGTCGACTGTTTAGCCGACCCTTTTCTTTTTTTTAATTTCCAACCTTTGCTTGTTCTTCACTTAAGTGGGTGATGATTTCTTTGTACATATCGTTCATCACTTCAGGATGACTTTTATACCATTCGAAACTTTCCTTAAACTGCTCTGGTGTAATCTGATGTTTTTGAAATACTTCTTTGTAATATCCATATGCGATTTTTCTTGTGCTGTCTGAGTAGTTTAAATTCCGCAGTTGAATCGTCGCTTCAGTGTAATGTACATCCGAAAGTACTTCAATCATCTTCTTTTGAGGCATGATGTTAGAAGGAACTTCATCCTTTTCTCTCGAGCAGGATGATAAAATAATTATCCCCGAAAATAATAGTAATTTAATGAAAGTATTTCGCATGTTATCGATCAAATGTTATTCGGTGCCCTAATTTACTTTCGTTAAATGTTCCATTAGCATAAGCTAAATGTCCGCTCACAAATGTGGCTTCGATGCTTGAAGAAAATGTATGTCCTTCAAATGGCGACCATCCGCATTTATAGAGTACGTTTTCTTTGCTAACTATATTCGGTTTATTTAAATTTACTAAAACCAAATCAGCAAAATATCCTTCTCTGATGAATCCTCTGTCTTTTATCTGAAAACAAATCGCCGGCGCATGACTAGTCTTCTCAACAACTTTTTCTAATGAGATCCATCCTTCCTTAACGAAGTCGAGTAGGGCAGGAAGCGCATGTTGTACCAAAGGCCCTCCCGAAGGACAAGCTCCATATTTCTGCATCTTTTCTGCAATCGTATGCGGAGCATGATCAGTTGCAATAACATCAATTCTGTCGTCTAATAGTGCCTGGCGAATAATAGCACGGTCGTTTGCTGTTTTTACAGCTGGATTCCATTTAATCCACCCTTGTTTGGTTTTGTAATCTTCGTCACTAAACCATAAATGATGTATACAGGCCTCCGCAGTGATACGTTTATCTTTTAAAGGGATATCATTTCTGAATAATTCTGTTTCAATCCCAGTTGAGATGTGCAAAATATGTAGACGTGTATTATGCTTTTCAGCCAACGATTTTGCAAGCGATGAAGACTTGTAGCACGCTTCCGCACTTCTGATGATCGGATGTTCTTCCATCGGAATATCATCACCATACTTTTCAATCGCTCGCGCTAAATTATCTTTAATTGTTTTTTCGTCTTCACAATGTACCGCAATCAATGTTGGTGCTTCTGCAAAAAGTTTGTTTAATACATGACTATCGTCTACCAACATATCGCCTGTACTTGATCCCATGAATATTTTTATACCACAAACATTTTTCGGATCAGTCTTTATTACTTCGTCGAAATTATGATTCGTTACTCCCATGAAAAACGAGTAATTGGCAAGAGAACATTCGGAAGCACGGTCGTATTTTGCTTGAAGCAATTCTTGCGTTATTGTTTGGGGATTGGTATTCGGCATCTCCATGTAAGTGGTGATACCTCCCGCAACAGCTGCTTTTGCTTCAGTGTAAATTTCTCCTTTATGCGTTAATCCCGGTTCGCGAAAATGTACTTGGTCGTCAATCAATCCCGGAAGTAAATGTAATTGCTCTCCGTTGATTTCAGTGTAATTTTCGGGAGTTGATGCAATGTTTCCAATGCGTTCAATCCTGCCTTCTTTAATGCAAATGTCGGTATGGCGAATGATTCCTTCATTCACTATACCGACATTGCGAATTATCGTTTTCGACGACATTTTTTAGTTTTTAGGAAGTTCTCCTACCATTGTCAAAGGATCTACCCACTCATCAAATTGTTCCGATGTTAAGTATCCTAATTCAATAGCAGTATCTTTTAATGTCTTGCCTTGCTTATGCGCAGTTTGTGCAATCTCAGCAGCTTTGTAATATCCGATATGTGTGTTTAATGATGTAACTAACATCAACGAGTTGTTAAGGTTATTCTTAATGTTCTCTTCAATCGGCGCAATGCCAACCGCACACTTATCATTGAACGATACACATACATCTCCAATCAATCTTGCAGAGTGAAGGAAGTTGTAAATCATTACTGGCTTAAATACATTCAATTCAAAATGTCCTGTCGCTCCGCCGATATTAATCGCTACATCATTTCCCATTACTTGCGCAGCAACCATTGTCATTGCTTCGCATTGCGTAGGATTGACTTTTCCCGGCATAATTGATGATCCCGGTTCGTTATCAGGAATAAATAATTCACCGATTCCACAACGTGGTCCCGATGCTAATAAACGAATATCATTTCCGATTTTCATTAAACTCACAGCAACTGTTTTTAATGCACCGTGCGCTTCTACTATCGCATCATGCGCAGCTAATGCTTCAAATTTATTTTCTGCAGTGATAAATGGTAAGCCAGAAAGCTTTGCAATGTTCATCGCTACATTTTCTGAATATCCTTTTGGTGTGTTAATGCCTGTTCCTACAGCTGTACCACCTAATGCAAGTTCAGATAAATGTGGAAGCGTATTTTCAATTGCACGAATGCCATGCGTTAATTGTGATACATATCCGCTAAGTTCTTGTCCAAGTGTTAATGGAGTCGCATCCATTAAGTGTGTTCTTCCAATCTTAACAATATGCATGAACTCTTTCGATTTCGCTGCAAGCGTATCTCTTAATTGACGTAATCCTGGTAACGTGCATTCCATTAAAATACTGTATGCAGCAATGTGCATAGCCGTAGGGAAGGTGTCGTTCGATGATTGTGATTTGTTTACATCGTCATTCGGATGAACAGCTTTCTTTTCATCCATTAAATTTCCGCCTTGTAAAACATGTGCACGATATGCAACAACTTCGTTTACGTTCATGTTGCTTTGGGTGCCCGATCCTGTTTGCCAAACAACTAAAGGAAATTGATCAGCTAATTTACCTGCTAAAATTTCATCACAAACTTGTCCGATTAAATCGCATTTTTCTTTTGGTAATACTCCCGCTTCAAAATTTGTAATTGCGGCCGCTTTCTTTAAGATTGCAAATGCACGAATAATTTCTTTCGGCATTTTGTTGATGTCTTGTGCAATTTTGAAATTTTCAATCGAGCGTTGTGTTTGCGCTCCCCAGTAAACATCCGCAGGAACCTGCACTGTTCCCATCGTGTCTTTTTCTATGCGGTAATTCATTGTATGGTTTTTTTGTCTTAGCCTTATTTAATCGTTTGTTTATAAGGCAAAGGAATTTTTATTTTATTGTTTATTCTCTATTCGAATCAAGTTTATTGCTATCTGTAAACCGTAAAAGTCGCCAGCCCTAACCGGCTTCGCCGAACTAAGAACCATGCAGTAGAGCTGAAATAGCGCATTGCATGGCAAGCCTCGAACCAACGAATGCGTCAGCCATAACCGGCTTTGCCGAACTAAGAACTAAGAACTAAGAACTAAGAACTAAGAACTAAGAACTAAGAACTAAGAACTAAGAACTAAGAACTAAGAACTAAGAACTAAGAACTAAGAACTAAGAACTAAGAACTAAG
>JAHEYP010000033.1:31219-37535 GCA_023251535.1 Bacteroidota bacterium | reverse complement strand
GAAAGATATCTCTTCCAACTTTCTTCAATTTTAACGTCTTCGGTCCCCGACATTTTTACTTCGTTATTTGTTTGTGAAGATAAGAATACCTCTTCTCAATTAAAATGAAAGCCGGATATTTACCCGGCTCCCTCATTACTTAATTAATCCTAAACGCTACTCCTGCCGAGATTATTCTTCCAGGCTGTTCTATATTGCCTAGATCTTCGTATTTCGCGTTGAAAATATTGTTTACATCAACATAGACATCAGCAAATCTTGTCGACTTTTTCACTCTTCCATCAAGTGTATAAAAAGCAGGATAAGATGTTTCTGAGCTTGCTCCTGTTTTAATATATCCTCCTTCGCGATCTTGGTAGTTTAATGTCCAGTTTAATGTCCATGACCCCGCCAATTCTTGCGTAGCTATTACCGACAATTTATGCTTTAAATAATCGAGTACATAATTCGATTCGAAGTTATTACTTGCTGTATCGGAAATTACATACGAGTAATTTACACGAAGGCTCGTAAATACAAAATTCGTCGATGGCATTTTCTTGAAATCAACAAGCAATGATGCATTAAATCCTGTAAAATTTACTTCGGTAATATTCGCTGCTTTGGTTGTTGTTTCTCCATTGACGCGAATCCAGTCGATTAAAGATTTCGCTTCTCTTCTGAATACTGCCACCTGTGCCGATAATGGTCCGTTGATATAGCGAATTCCTCCCTCGTAATTCAGCGATGTTTCAGGTTTCAAATCTTTACTTCCCACTGCTCCTCCTCTGTTGTAATACAAATCGGTGAATGTAGGATAACGAACTGCGGTATTAACGTTTGCGTATAGCCGAACATTAGAAAACCATCTAAAAGAAATATCTGCTCCCGGAAATAATCGCGTTCCATAGTCGCTTGTGATCGCTGTCATTAATCCCGCTGAAAGCATCCAGCGATTGTATGTAAACTGATCTTCTAAATATAAATTCATCTCGTCGCGCGATGTTCCTTTCGTGTATTTTGCATAATCAGGTTCGCCCGCTGCTTGCACGGTAGATGTTAAGGCTTCACCCAATACATTGCTCAACACTTCTTCGTGACGCATATCGCCTCCAACAGAAATCAAATGTGATCCTAATCGGTATGATACATTCAAGTTACCACCTTGTACATCGGTGCGATGGTAATTATGTCCGGTGTACCAAGATGGTGCTGTATCAGTTCCCATGATAAATAAGTTACCTCTGCGTTGATACCAATCATCGCCTTCGCGATAGAGTTCAAAGCGATCGAAATGACGACGATAATATCCTGCAGCTCGCACCGACAATTTATTTTTATCGTAAGCTAATGATGCGCTCGCCATGCGCGCTTGTGTTTCTTCAAACTGCGTAGGGAATGCTGATGTATAAAAATTTTGAGCACCAAAAGCTTTGTGATTGATGCCTCCCATCACATTGAAAGAAATAGATTTCACTTTTCCCGACCATTGCGCCGAGTAGTTGCGATTATCGAAATCGGTGTTTGTAATATAGCCGTCAGATACTGATTTCTGCGCAGCCATCATCAATCCTGTTGATTTAATACGCACCGATGCACTTCCTTGAACACTATAAAATCCGTAATCTCCACCAGCAATTTGAGCCGATGCAGTGTTATCCTCCACTTTTTTGGTGATAATATTTATTGCGCCCGTGAAAGCTTTTGCCCCATAAACTCTCGAAGCGCCACCTTGAACTACTTCAATATGGTCGATCTGATCAAGGGTGATCGGAAGGTTCATCATATGATGTCCGGTTTGCGGATCAGTCATCGGAATACCATTCACTAATATTAACGTTTGCTCGAAAGATCCGCCAGCTGTTGAAATATCACTTTGAACTCCGAACGGTCCTCGTGAACGAACATCAACACCTAAGGCAAGCTCTAAGGCATCATCTATCGTCTTAACAGCACTCTTACGAATGTCGTCGGCTGTGATAATTTGTATGGTTCGTGCCACATTAGCTGTGGGAAGAGTAAAGCGTGCAGCAGTCGATTGCACTTCATTGAGCTGAACTTCTTTCACCGATTGTGCCTTGCCGGGAGATAATGCAAAGAGGATCCAGCAGGCGGAAATGACATAAAATTTCATAGAATAGAATTGATTTGGTGTGCAAAGGAAGCAAGAAATGAGGCTAATTCAGGCCCAAAATGGCTTCTCCTAAAAAAGTTTCCCACAGAAATCTGAAAACCAGTGTGTAAGAAAATGTTGTAGTAAAGACTTTTTTCATCTTAAAAATCGTTTATTTTGCGACGAATTGTTGAATTAAACCGCCACATGCGCAAATCCATCTTATTTATTTTGTTCGGGCTGATAGCTGCCTGCGCAATATCTTGCAAATCAAGAGAAAAATGTCCTGCTTACGGACAACATCCACAAAAAGCAGTAGAACGCCCGGCGTAATCCTCCTTTAGATTATCTTTTCGTTAAGGGTGTTTTTAAGAGGGTGATTCCTTACCTTCGCGCCGTCAACGCGAGTGTTGGTACTGTATTAATTGTTAACCCTAACGAGCTAGCTTATGCAACCGGAAATCGAAAAGCCGATGATTATCGAGCTGATTGAGGCAGGAGATAAGGATACTCTCGAGGAAAAGCTGGAAAACTGGCTTCCTCAGGAGCTAGCAGAGCTATGTCGTGACTTAAACGTTACCGACCAAGCTTTCGTTTTTAACGTAATCGACAGGGAACAGGCTTACCAAACCTTTGAAGAACTCGAATTCGGTGATCAGGTTGAACTGCTTAACGAATTAAGATACAGGCAAGTACAGCTTATTCTGAATGATATGTCGCCCGATAACAGGACGGCATTTTTGGAGCAACTCGACCCCGACCATCTCAATAAATTACTTAAACTTCTTACGCAGAAAGAACGTCGCGTAGCCTTATCTCTTTTAGGCTATCCCGAAGATTCTATCGGTCGTTTGATGACGCCCGATTATGTGGCCGTTAATCAAGATTGGACGGTTAAGCAAATTATCGACTTCATTCGAAGCCATGGTGAGAATTCCGAAACGCTCGACGTAATTTATATCGTTGATGAGAAAGGATACTTGGTGGATGATATCAGAATAGGTGATGTGCTTCTTTCAGAAGATCATATTCCAGTGAAGGATATTCTCGATGGTAAATATGTGTCGTTACTTGTGACCGATGATGAAGAGGTGGCGATTAAAGTTTTCGGAAAATCGAATCGAGTGGCCTTGCCTGTAACGAATGCCGGAGGATTATTACTCGGTATCATTACGGTCGATGATATCTTACAACTCGCGAAGGAAGAAGATACTGAAGATATCCAGAAAATCGGTGCGGTTGAAGCACTCGAAGAACCTTATATGGATGTATCGCTGACGCAGATGTTGCGCAAACGTGCTCCTTGGTTAATCATTCTCTTCATTGGCGAAATGTTTACTGCTTCTGCTATGTCGTTTTTCGAAAATGAAATCGACAAGGCTGTTGTATTAGCATTGTTCATCCCGCTTATTGTATCAAGTGGTGGTAACAGCGGATCACAAGCATCAACACTTATTATTCGTGCTTTGGCTCTCGGCGAAATTACTATCCTCGATTGGTGGAGAATCATGAGGCGTGAAATTGTTACAGGATTATACCTCGGATTAATTCTCGGTTTTATCGGTTTCTCGAGGGTAACTACTTGGCATTTCTTTACTGATATATACGGTCCTCATTGGTTATTGATTGCCCTCACCATCGGATTCTCCGTTTTCGGAGTGGTGCTCTGGGGAACGATCATGGGATCTATGATGCCGCTATTCTTAAAAAGAATGGGATTAGACCCCGCTACTTCTTCGGCTCCGTTTATCGCGACTATGGTCGATGTAACCGGACTCGTAATTTATTTCAGCTTCGCCTCTACAATTTTAAAAGGAACTCTTTTATAACATGAAAGGGAAAATTCTTTTAATCGATACTTTACATCCCTCTTTTAAATCGAGTCTCGAACAACTAGGATTCGTTTGCGATGAAGGTTATGCTATGTCGAAGGATGAAATATTATCTATTATCAAAGAATATAACGGTGTGGCTATCCGAAGTCGGTTTAAAATTGATGCCGACTTTTTATCGAGAGCTTCTCACTTAACTTTTATTGCTCGCGCGGGCGCAGGAATGGAAAATATCGATGCCGATGCTGCAGCTAAGCATGGCATTAACCTTATCAATGCTCCAGAAGGTAATAGAGATGCCGTAGGCGAACATGCTATCGGAATGTTGTTAGCTATGATGAATCATCTCTTGCGTGCCGATAACGAAGTACGTCATGGTATCTGGAAGCGAGAAGAAAACCGAGGCGATGAAATACAAGGTAAAACAATTGGCATTATTGGTTTCGGGAATATGGGTACTGCCTTCGCGAAAAAACTTCAGGGCTTCGAGGTAAATATGTTGGTGTGCGATCCTTATATCAAAATTGATCAACAACAATTTCCTTATGTGCAGCAAGTATCTATTGATACTATTTTCGAGCAAGCCGATATTATCAGTTTACATGTTCCACTCACTGCTGAAACCAATAAAATGGTGAACGCCGATTTCTTGAGCAATTTCAAAAAACCAATTCGCCTTATCAATACTGCTAGAGGTAAAGTAGTTGACACTGCAGCACTCACCGATGCAATGAAAAACGGAACTGTGCTTAGTGTTGCGTTAGATGTTTTGGAATACGAATCTATTTCTTTCGAGAATTTAGATGCATCACAATTACCTGAACCTTTTCAATATTTGATCAAAAGCGATCGCGCAATTTTATCGCCGCATATTGGTGGGTGGACACACGAATCGAATGAGAAGATTGCTCAGACAATGGTTAAAAAAATTATGCAGCTATTCTAGCGTTTTTCAATGATCTGAATTCACTTTCGGCTGTAGAATAAATCTTCCGACTTTATTATTTTCAATATCGGAACGATTCATCTTTTGCTTTCTAAACTTACCGTTGTTGTATAATACCGCTTGATCGAAATAATATCGACTCATGATATTTCCTGATTGTCCAGTAGGTAATACACTCTTAGAATTTTCTGCATCAGCAAAATCAAGTACGATGCGCATTGCTGGCCCGTATTTCGCTTTATGCATTTTCTCGTCCGACAATTCGAATCCACTTTGATTAATTACTTCTGGTCCGCCTGGCACTGCATAAGGCCCAACGTTGAATATTAAATGGAAAGGCTTTTTCATTCCGATAGGATGAACATGCTCGAGCACGTGAACTTTACCCCACTCCCATCCATTTACTTTCATTCCGAGTTCTTTCACTAACTCTACCATTGTTTTTTCGTATGCTTTATCAAAAATCATGGTGCGTGTTTCTGCTACATCTTTTGTAGTAACATCATTCCACCATAATGAGCTATCGTTTTGCATCAACGCATTCAATGTATTTTTCATGACATGCGTATTCACAAATACTTTTAAATTCTCTTTCCCTAACTCATCTTCCATCGCTGCTTGCAGCACATTATAGATAAGCTTATAATAAATCGTAGGTGCAATATCATGCAACTGATGATCGCCATTCCAAAGCAATAATTTACGTGATGCCTCAAAATAAATTTGCGACTTACGCAACATCGACTTGCTTGTACCTTCTATGATTGTTCTTGCTATTAATGGTGCATTCGGAGAAACTGCATCAAAGCTGATGCGTTGCATATCGTCAATCGTATAATTGCGTTTTTCATTCAGCAAATGATTAATGCGAACTGCTCTGTCTTCAGGAGTATAATATCCAGGATAATAAACTCCTCCTACCATCGTGTCGGGTTGATTGTTGGCGCTGTAAACATATCCCGAAGGAGGATTTTCTGAATGCGGATTATCTTTAAAATCATAATACCCCGATGGATCAATTGTATAACGCGATCCATCTTGCAGCAATACTGGATCAACTCCTTTCGCTCGCTTTACTAATCGTCCCGCTGCCCACCATGCAATATTTCCCGACGAATCACCATACATCACATTTAATCCCGGAGAAATAATTTGCGAAACAGCATAACGTGTTTCATCCATATTTTTTGCATGATCGAGATCGTATGTGACTTGCATTAAATTACAAGGAAACTTTAAGTGCGTCCACGAAGCAGCAACAGCATTTTGTGTAACTGCCTTCCACTCCGGCATCACTTCTTGCATCAACGGACCATGACGGGTAACCCTAACCGTTAGTGTTACATCATCTCCACCTTTAACATAAATTACTTTCTTGAATTCGTTTAAGAATTCCCACTTTCCATCCGACCAATACTGACTACTATCGCCGGGCTTAATGCGTTC
>JAHEYP010000033.1:0-31119 GCA_023251535.1 Bacteroidota bacterium | reverse complement strand
GCACGAGCAGCTCGTTGATAAGGCAAGGAATCACTATTGAGATATAATTGCTGCGATAACTTAGCATGCTCTTCGAGTCCTAAGGTTTTAAAGAACGCATCTACTTTTACGAAATCGGGACCAAGAATTTCTGCTAATCTTCCCGAAGCAACACGACGAACCATCTCCATCTGAAACAATCGATCTTGTGCATGAGCATATCCTAATGCAAAATATGCATCCTCTTCATTATCGGCATAGATATGAGGAATTCCGTAGAAGTCGTAGATGATCTCGGTTTGCTCTTTCAAGCCAGTGACCTGCATACTGCCAGAGTACTGAGGCTTTTGAGAAGTAAGATAGATAAGTAACCCAACTGCCGAAACGACAATGAGAAATACTAAGAGGTAAATAAACTTACGTAAGAGTTGCATATAATTCGAAAGTTCAAATTTACGTAATTATTAAGCAAAAGGGATTTTTTAAGGCAAGGATATTACAAGCCCATATTGAAAGCATCAAATACACTCATTTTCACTTCTTCAAACACATCAAATCAAGCTATCTATCAATTACTTAATGAAATCTGCACGCTTTTTGCATTTAATCACTTTTGGCCCTACTAAAACAAGAAAGGCTACCCCTTTACGAGATAGCCTTTTCTTCATGAATATTTTTGTTACTCAATTACTACTTTTCTAACCGCATTGCCTTCTGGCGTTTGCGCTACTAATGTATAAATGCCTTTGCCGAATTTTGATAAATCGAACGACTCAATTAATCCTGCTTCTGATTTATAAAGTTGTTTTTTAGCAACCATTCTTCCAGTTACATCTGTTATCATCACTTGAACATCTCCTTTGTAATTTCCTGCCCATGAGAAAGTAAATACTCCTTCAGTAGGATTAGGATAAACACTTACTGATTGATTTTCGATTGCATTGTCAGAAAGTCCTTGCGCTGCCGATATAATGAAGTTCTTATTGCTGATGTCAAAGAAAATATTATTCACAGGCTTCACCATAATACGTGCTGTATTGGTGGTTAAGTTAGGCATCGTAACTGTGTATGCTCCGTTATTCGGAACTGCATTTGCTAACGTTAGCGGATAGGTGAAACCTCCATCTGTACTTAATAAAATATCTACGTTCGTAGCTGAGATAGGAGCTTGATCGGTTCCCGAAACATCCCAGGTTACATTTTGTTGACTTAATGCAGGCCATGTTAAAATAACATTCGGATTCGTTACTAAGAACGGTGTAGTGGTATTGATGACCGATATGGTGAGTGGTGTATTTTCATAAGTTACTCCTCCACCTCCTGCTTTGTTATCACGAACTGTTAGTCTAAACTTCATTGATCGTGCGTAAGTAGGCAACTTCTCTCCCAAAGGATTTGCATTGTTGGAGATGATATAGTTGATCTTTGGGAAAATTCGTGTAGGACTTAATAACGGTGCTTGTGATCTAAATAGTGGCGCATTACCCGAAGGAGTAGATGGCGCTCCTGCAGGACCTAAATCATATTGCTCCCAACAATATGTAATTGTATCTCCATCAGGATCTGTTGCATCTCCTGTTAACATAAATGGTGTAGATATAGGAATACTAACGTTAGTGCCTATACTATTTATTACTGGAGCGTTGTTTCCTGTTGCAGATGTTACAGGACAATTATTTCCTGTGCTCAACGTAATATAGTTTACAATTTCGTCGAAGCTAGCTGTATGAAAGAATGCATCGCTGTGCGCTGCTACATCCTGTGGACTACAAATTCCTGCATATGCCATGATAGTTGTTCCGCTACCTGGCTCATAAGCAGTGTTTGCATTTCTATTTCCTGAGCATGATCCTGTATTTCCATTGAAAGTATGATTCCCTCCAAATTGATGTCCCATTTCATGCGCAACATAATCGATATCGAATGGATCTCCAACTGGAGCAGGTGATCCTGTTACTCCTTGTGCTTTCGATGAACCGCAAATTACTCCGAGTCCTGCAATACCACCTCCTCCTGTACTGAATACATGTCCGAAGTCGTAATTAGCACTTCCGATATAAGCATTTACGGTAGATTGATTTTGCCCTAACATCGCAGCTCCGTCGTTGTTATCATACGGATCTGTATTTGCATTTAAGAAAATCAAAGTATCTGTATTTCCAATCATAATCATGCGAACATCTACTTCACGTTCGTAAACTCCGTTTACACGATTGATACTTGTTACTTCAGCTGAAAATGTTGCAGGCTTTGTTCCCCCGAAATAAGCAGCATATTCTCCTGTACAAGCAATCGCTAAACGATAGGTTCTTAATGTTCCTGCTATGCTGCGCTGCACCTGATTTTGTCCGCCGTTGCGTTGAACATCATCTTGAATTTCTGCTGCGCGAGCAATATTCTCAGGAGTGTCTCCATCGAATCCACATGATAATGGTTTGTTTACATTAACAGCATCCGATTTATAATACACTTGATAAAAAGATGTGGTATTGCGATTCACAGGATCAATAAAGAATGTTGCATCATCATTTAAGATCATAGCATGAAATCCTAAATAGGTAACATCCATTCTTCCACTTGCAGTTGCATGTGTGATGCCTTGCAATAAATAAGTTTTAATACCCGGATATTTCGCTGCTAATGGAGCTTCCATAATTGGCGACTCAGTAACAGCAAATAATTCGAATGTTCCATCAGGCAATGGAAGTTCAATTTGCGTAGCTGTTTTTCCTGATCGTTCAGCAGGTGCATTCATCAACTGCGACTTCATCTCGTTTAAATCGAGCTGTAACACTCTACTATTTTTTGTTACAATATCAAATGCACCTAAGGATGTTCGCTCAGCAGGTGCCGCATCCTTCCATAATATAGAGCCTGCACTCGCATTGGCCCATAGTAATATGGCAACGACAAAGGGTAATAGTCTTTTCATAATATTTTAAATGTTTTGGGATAAACAAAGCTAAGAAATCATTTGATTCAATAAAATGAAGCGGGATAGATTAGTCACAAAAGTGAAATTTTTGCAAATAAATTGGAATTGTCAAAAAAGTAGACTTACCTTTGCCCAAACACTGGGGTGCCTTGCATAAGGCTGAGATTATACCCATCGAACCTGATCCGGACTATACCGGCGTAGGAAGTGAGATGACGCTTTTTCAAAGCACCCTTTGTATACCTTATTCGTCATCATGAAAAATCTATTTGTCATTCTAGCTGTTGTCCTTTGCACTTCGCTTGCATCGGCTCAAACTATCACGGGAAAAATTACTGGAGAACAATCAGGCTTGCCTATCGCCGATGCCGAGATCTTTTTAAAGGGTTCGCTTCTTCAAACGCATTCGAATGCTGCCGGCGAATTCAGTATTAATGTAGGAAGAACAGGCGCTTGCGCTTTGCTTATTCGTAAAATCGGATTTGAAGATTCTCCCGTATCTATCAATTTACAGTCGAATACTTCTATTAAAGTTCAAATGAAAGGTGGTAGCATTGTTACCGATGAGGTGAATGTTTCTTCTACTCGCGCAGGAACAAAATCAGGAATGGCTTATACGAATATGAGCAAGGAGGATATTCAGAAGATGAATCTCGGTCAAGATGTGCCTTATGTTTTGCAATTATTGCCTTCGGTTGTTGTTACGAGTGATGCAGGTACAGGTGTGGGATATACCGGAATTCGTATCAGAGGCTCCGACCCTTCGCGTATCAATGTAACTATTAACGGTGTTCCTATTAATGATGCTGAATCGCAAGGTATGTATTGGGTCGACTTACCCGATTTCGCTTCTTCTGCAGAGAATATTCAAGTTCAACGTGGCGCAGGTAGTAGCACCAATGGCGCAGGTGCTTTCGGTGGAAGTATTAATATCTTAAGTAATTCTATTCCTACGGCTGCGTACGGTGCAAGTAGTAATAGCTTTGGCTCTTATAATACTATTAAGAATAATGTAAGTTTCGGAAGCGGTTTGTTGAATAATAATTTTGCTTTCGAGGGACGATTATCGAGGATAAAATCGGACGGATATGTTGATAGAGGTGCGTCCGATTTGAAGTCGTATTATTTTTCAGGAGGTTACTACGGAAAGAAAACATTGATTCGCTTTAATATGTTTTCGGGTAAAGAAATTACGTACCAGAGTTGGAACGGTGTACCTGAGAGCAGAATTAAAAATGATGTTGCAGGAATGGAAAACTTTATCATCAACAACGGACTAGATGAAGAGGATGCGGCGAATCTTTTAAATTCTGGAAGAACTTACAATTATTATACTTACGATAATCAGGTTGATGATTATCAACAGGACTATTATCAACTATTGACTTCTACTTCTCTTAGCACAAACTGGATTGCCTCTCTCAATTTCCATTACACGAAAGGTAAAGGTTTTTATGAGGAGTTTAAAAAGGGACAATCATTGGAAAATTATTTGATCGATCCTGTTATTACTACCAATGATACAATCACCGAATCTGATTTAATCAGAAGAAAATGGCTCGACAATGATTTCTACGGGGTAACGTGGAATATCACAGGAAACATTGGCACTAATAGCAAATTATTATTCGGCGGTGCGGCCAACCAATATGCAGGAGCTCACTTCGGAGAAGTTGTTTGGGCGCAGTTTGCAGGAACTTCGGATATCCGTCACCGTTATTACGACAACGATGCTACGAAGAACGATGTAAATGCTTTTGTTCGCTACGAAACTTCTTTCAATAAATTTCATCTGTTTGCCGATTTACAAGCTAGAAATGTGGATTATAAATTCACAGGAGTGAACGACGATGGTAGCGAAGGTCCGCAGAATGATAACATGACTTTCTTTAATCCGAAAGCTGGCATTAGCTACGACTTAAAAAAACACCAAGAGTTATATGCTTCGGTAAGCGTTGCGAACAAAGAACCGAACCGCGATGATTATGTTGAATCGACAGGCAAAAGCCGACCAAAAGCTGAAAGCATGACCGATATCGAGTTAGGCTATCGTTTCTTCTCGAAGAAATTCAGCGCAAATATTAATGCGTATTATATGAACTACAAAAATCAATTAGTACTTACAGGACAAGTGAATGATGTAGGAAATTATACAAGAAGTAATATCGCGAAGAGCTTTAGAAGCGGAGTAGAATTAATTGCAGCTTATCAGCCTATTGAGAAGATTACGATTGACGGAAATCTTACTTTAAGCATGAACAAGCTCAATAACTTTATTGAGTACACCGATTCGTACGATGCGAATTACGAATACATCGGACAAAGCACTATCGAGTTTAAAAATACCGACATTGCATTTTCTCCTGCTTTGATCGCTATGGGAAGTGTAAGTTGGTCGCCGATAAAAAATCTTGAATTACGTGTAATCGCTAAGCATGTCGACAAACAATATCTCGACAATACTGAAAATGATGCTCGCTCGATTAAGGCATATACTACTGTCGACACTCGCATCGGTTATAGCATTAAAAATATGCTGTTCAAAGAAATTCGTTTCGACTTAAGTCTTAATAATATCCTCGATGCGCTTTACGAATCTAACGGTTATACTTACGGGTATTATGTTGATGGCGCACGCACGCAAGAAAATTTCTACTACCCACAAGCGCCGTTTAATGTGCTGGGGCAGGTGACGGTTAAATTTTAAATCGCCATTCGGCGAGGGGAACACCGATTCGCTTCGACGGTGCAAGCACGTCGGAGCTAAAAGGATTTGAAAAAGGATTTTAAAGGATTTTAATTCTGGAATTTCGCCATACGGCGAAGGGGAACACAGATTCACTCCGACTGTGCAAGCACGTCGGCGTTAAAAGGATTTGAAATGGATTTAAAAGGATTTTAATTCTGGAATTTCGCCATGCGGCGAAGGGGAACACCCCATAGGGGCAAGCAGATGAAAGGATAAAAAAGAATTTAAAAGGATTTTAATTCTGGAATTTCGCCATTCGGCGAGGGGAACACCGATTCACACCAACTGTGCAAGCACGTCGGCGTTAAAAGGATTTGAAATGGATTTAAAAGGATTTTAATTCTGGACAAAATAAAGATCATTGATCAGTTTAGAGAAGATCTTATCCCATAGACTTATTTTCACTTATAGACAAACACTATCGGTTTTGAATAAATCCTATAAAATCCTTTCTCGTCGTTAGACGAGATCCGTGTTAGCCCTGATGGGAGTTTTCCCATCGGGGCGGATCTGTGTTCTATCTTAAATATTTTTAGTCCAACAATCCAAAAGCCTTCCCTCTATCTCTTGCATCTTGCATCCTTCATCATGAGCCTTCTACCTCGCCTTAATAATCGCCTTCCCCAGCGTCACAAACTGCTCCCACGATAATGCTTCGGCGCGGAGATCGAGGTAAGGGATAGATGAAAAATCGGTAGGCAATAATGGTCGCAGGGCGTTGCGTAAAGTTTTGCGTCGCTGATTAAATCCTGTTTTAATTAATAGCTTAAAATAGGCTTCGTCGATTTCGAGTTCTGTTCTTTTGTTGCGCGTCATGCGAAGCACAGCAGATTTCACTCGTGGCGGCGGATTAAATTGATTTTCGTTTACCGTAAACAGGTATTCGATATCGTACCATGGCTGTAATAACACACTCAAAATTCCATAGTCTTTATTCCCTGGTCCGCTAGCAATTCGTTCCGCTACTTCTTTCTGAAACATTCCTACCATCGAAGGAATCATCTCTTTATTTTCGAGTACGGCAAACAGAATTTGTGTCGATATATTATACGGAAAATTGCCGATCAAATAGAACGGAGCATTAAAGAGTTCTTTTAAATTCAATCGCAAAAAATCTCCTTCCATTAGTCGATCGCCAAGTGCAGGATAATGCTCTATCAAATAGGGCACCGACTCACGATCGAGTTCGATAGCATACAACAACAGATCACTGCGATTCAATAAATATTTGGTAAGTACGCCCATCCCCGGACCAATCTCCAACGTGAGCATTTGCTCTTTCGCCGAAGGCAAGGCTTCAGCAATGGCAGCCGCTACTTTTTCGTCGTTCAAGAAATGTTGACCGAGAAATTTCTTTGCGCGTACTTCTCCGTGTTGCGTCATTTCACTACTTCTAATAATGATCGAAATGCAACAAACTTACCTTGAAACTTTTTATTGGTTTCTGCTTGTAAGGCAGGAGCGAATTCATCACGGTACTTTTCATACGTCGCCATGTCAGCACAACGGTATTGCACGGCATACGTGATTCCTCCCGATTTCTCATCGCCTATCAATCGAAAAATATTATTGTCGATAAACATGCCCGTGTTCATCACAGCAGGAATATGCGTGTCGATCATCCATTGCAACCAGCTTTCGGCTACATCGTGATCAACATTTAACGTTACATTGTAAATTATCATGGAAGTAGAATAGATTACAAAAGTAATCAAAAACTCAATGCTACTCTACCCTATTTTTATAGCTTGTCGCCTCTCAGCGCTCTGAAATGTTTACGCGCATCTACTACAAATAAACTTCCGGGATATTTTGTTAGAAAGGTCTCGAAAAGTGTTTTTGCTTTTTCTTTGTCGTTGAGTTGATCTTCGTTTAAACAGGCCAATTGATACATGGCATCGTCTCCCAAAATATCATCGGGATATTTATCGGTGATGTCTTGTAAATATTTCGCCGCTTCAACAAACTTCCCTTCGTTCTTATAAATCATGGCTTTCTTATACCATACTTCGTCGGTTAATGAATGCTCAGGAAATATTTTTAATAGTGAATCTAATGTCACTAACGACAAACTGTCTTTATTCTGGAAATCGAGTAAATCGGCACGCGAATACATCAACAATGCATCCGATGTTGTATCCATATTGGTGTTATCCGATATCAATAGTCCTAACGATAATGCATCATTCGATATCAACTGACTCGTGGCTGCTTTCAATACTTTTAATTGATCTTTCGCCCAGTCGAATTCGCCCATATAATATGATAAGCGAGCATTGCGGAATTTCGCTTCGCGTCCGATGGCATCATTCTTAAAATCTTTATCTACTTGTCCGTATAACAATGCTGCATCCCACACTTGTCCGTCGAAGACATACACATCTGCCAACTCCAATTTACATTCTGCTATAAAGGGTGTACGTAAATTCGGCAGGTCTATCGTTTCGTTTAATAAATCAATTGCGTCTTGTGTTTGATGCAAATAAAATGCTTTCAGATGCGCACGTCCTCTTAACAATGATGCAGTAGATGCATTCTTCCCTAACTCACCAATAGCAGAGGCATAATCTTGATCGAGCTTCAATAGATCCGCTTGCGTATATCCGCCTTTGTTGGTGATCTTATAATTTACCGAGTTGATTAATTCAATCTTGGCAGTGATGTAATTACTATTGTCGGTTCCTTTATCAATCACCGTTTGAAAGCAATTCACAGCAGTTTCATATTCTCCGTTGCTCACGCATAATCGTCCGAGTGATATCAGCCGATCGCCACTTTCGCCCAATCGTTTGTCGAGCGACTTCGCTTGAATATATGCCGACTCAAAATCTTTTTCTTGCAAGAAGAGCCAATACAATAATTCGCTATACACAGAGACATTCGGATTCTTTTGAATTTTACGCAGCAAGGCCTGACGTATTAAGTCCGACATATTTCCGCTGAGATCATTTCCGATTTTATTCTGAAGTACGGTTTGAATATTCGGCAACATGGCAGCATTGTATTCCATGGCGTCGATGTACTCACTCACCATCTCGGGATAATTTCCGTCTTGCGCATAAGCTTCCGCTAATTCAAACGAAAATGAATACGCTCCTTTCAAAAGTTTTCGTCCTTCAACATAAGTCTCTTCGGCATACGAAAACATTTGTCGGTTCATGAATGCACTTCCCGTAATATTAATCTGGTTAATATCGGGCTTCAACGATTTCACCACATCGGAATATACTTTCTTTCCTTTTTCGGCATCACCCATCGTCTCGTACAACGTACCTAACTCAATACGAATAGAAGGGTCACCGGGAAATTTCTTCTGATGTTTCTTGATCAGTTTCTCTGCACCTTCATAATCTTTCAACATGGTAAAACATTTCAAGTAATTCGGAAATGCTCCGTATGGATCTTGATTATAATACTTCTCAAAATATACTATTGCTTTATCCCACTCACCAGTATTCATATATTGAATAGCCAGCTCAGTAGCCGATTGCCCTGCAGGCTGCGCTTGCGCTTTAACACATGAGCCGGCAAGGACGAAAAACAACAGAAGAGAAGTGATTATGCGCATTAGTTGATGAGGTCGAAACCAGTATAAGGTATTAGTGCTTTAGGAATACGAATTCCTTCAGGCGTTTGATTGTTCTCGAGCATGGCTGCTACTATTCGTGGTAACGCTAATGCACTACCGTTTAGTGTATGCGCCAATTGCGGCTTACCATTACCTTCACGATAACGTAATTTTAATCGGTTGGCTTGAAATGTTTCAAAGTTCGATACTGAACTTACTTCGAGCCAGCGTTGTTGTGCTGCCGACCATACTTCCATATCATACGTTAATGCAGAAGCAAAGCTCATATCACCACCACATAAACGTAATGTGCGGAAAGGCAATTCTAACAAGTGCAATAAGCCCGCAACATACGAACGCATTTCTTCTAAAATTTCATAGCTCTTTTCGGGATGCGCAATTTGCACGATCTCTACTTTATCGAATTGATGCAAACGATTTAATCCGCGTACATGCGCTCCGTATGATCCCGCTTCGCGACGGAAGCAAGGCGTATATGCAGTGTATTTTATCGGCAATGATTCGCCTTTTACGATTTCATCTCTGAAAATATTGGTAACAGGAACTTCAGCAGTGGGAATCAAGTAAAATCCATCTTCCGTAACATGGTACATCTGCCCTTCTTTGTCAGGCAATTGTCCTGTGCCAAATCCCGATGCTGCATTTATCATTATCGGCGGCTGCACTTCATAATACCCTGCTTTGTCGGCTTGGTCGAGGAAGAAATTTATCAATGCACGTTGAAGCTTGGCTCCTTTTCCTTTGTAAACAGGAAATCCCGCACCCGTAATTTTATTTCCTAGCTCAAAATCAATAATGTCGTATTGAGAGGTTAACTCCCAGTGCGGCTTCGCATCAGCAGGCAATACAGGTAATTTATCGGTACTCATGTACACCACTTCATTCTCTTCTGGCGTTTTGCCTTTTGGCACTACCAGTGATGGAGTGTTCGGTAGCGTAACAAGGATATCATTCATCTCTTGCTCAAGAGCAACCACACGTTCTTCTAACGACTTGCTGCTCTCTTTCAAGGCAGTACTTTTATTTTTTAAATCATCAGCCTCTTCTTTCTTGCCCGAACGGAATAGCTCGCCAATTTGCTTGGCAATAGCATTTTGCTCGGCTTGAATCGACTCAAGCTCAGTTTGATTCTTTCTTTTTTCGGTGTCGAGTGACAGAATTTGTTCAACCGTTGCGCGTGCGTCGATATTTTTTACGGCGAGGCGGGCAATCACTTCTTCTTTTTGCTCCCTAAGGACAGGCAATTGTAACATACTTGTGAGTTCGTAGAAATACTATGCAAATGTAGCCGATTTACGTCTATTTTTGCCATATGTACGAAGCCTTTCAAGAAACAGTTGAGTTCTTGCGAAAAAAAGATGTTGAAAATCCCGAGATCGGTATCGTCCTCGGCACCGGATTACATCAACTAACCGATAAAATTAAGGTTGATGTTGCCATCGACTACAGTGAAATTCCTCACTTCCCCGTTAGCACCGTTGAGTCGCACAAGGGCAAATTGCTCTATGGAACGCTGAACGGAAAACGTATTGTTGCTATGCAGGGGCGATTTCATTTTTACGAGGGATATAGCATGCAGCAGGTGGTTTATCCCATCCGAATAATGTCGCTATTGGGAGTTAAAACCCTCATCCTCTCGAATGCTGCCGGCTCGGTGCATAAAGGATGGAATAAAGGAAGCTTGATGCTCATCGACGATCATATTCATCTGCAAAATATGCATCCCCTCATTGGCAAAAATCTCGATAATTTCGGCACTCGCTTCCCCGATATGGGTGCGCCGTACGACAAAGCACTGCTTCAAAAAATGCAGGAAACGGCTAAGGACCTGGGCATCGAATTGAACAAAGGAGTTTATGCCGCCGTGCAAGGCCCTATGCTCGAGACCAGAGCCGAATACAGATACCTGCAAATCTTGGGCGCCGACGCAGTGGGGATGAGCACTGTGCCGGAAGTCATCACAGCCAACCATTCGGGAATGAAATGCGTAGCGATATCGGTGCTTACCGACGAATGCGACCCCGACAACCTACATCCTGTGTCGCTAGCCGAAATAATTGAAGTGGCCTCGCAGACCGATGCAACGCTAACGCGACTAATATTTGAATTCGCCGGACGATTATGATTGAATACCGAAAGAAATGTTGTTTGCTGATTTTTGAAGAAGAATCAGATCGGAATACCTACCTCGAACTGGCATCGCGCGAAGGCGCAAGCAAGGCGGAAGAGCTGTATTACAATAACTTAAGAAGTACGGCACAGGCTTTGCAAGAATTACCTTTTGCCGCTACCGTTTGGTTACGGGAAAAATCAACAAGTGACTCAATTTGGGGAAATGCGAAGCAGGAAGTGATGCAGGGACAAACACCATCTGAACGAATAGCCTTCGCATTCAAAAAAGCTTTCGATGAAGGATACCGAAAAGTAATTCTTTTGAAAGGAGATTGTCCGGGTATCAGCATCGCCATCCTAGAAGAAGCCTTTTTAGCCTTAAAAATCATTGAATTTAGCATCGGACTAAACGACCGTGGTGGATATTACCAGCTGGGAATGAATCAGTTTGAACCGGCCATACTAAATCAAGACGACTGGGACGCTCCCGATTTAGGGAAGAAAATAATTAGAAGTATCGGCGACCTAAAAATGGCCCTTTACAAAACCAAAATGCTTCCGGTGATTGATAAACTTCAGTAACTGCAAAGTTTATGGCTCGACATGAGGTTAGCAGCCATGTATTTTGCAATTTTGCAAACTTTTAATTTAGAAACGAAAGAAAACAATATATCATGTTAGAGTTATTAAAGAAGTTCGAAGACCGCAAACCAGAAATCATATTCGAATGGAACGACCCTCAATCGGAAGCTACTGGATGGGTTGTTATCAATTCATTGAGAGGAGGAGCTGCCGGCGGCGGAACTCGTATGCGTAAAGGTCTCGACCGACGTGAAGTAGAATCGTTAGCAAAAACGATGGAAATTAAATTCACCGTAGCAGGACCTGCCATCGGTGGAGCAAAATCGGGTATCAACTTCGATCCTACCGATCCGCGCAAGCAAGAAGTATTACAACGTTGGTTCAAAGCGGTATTGCCGATATTAAAACAATACTATGGTACGGGCGGCGACTTATTCGTTGACGAAATACATGAAGTAATTCCTATTACTGCCAAATTAGGATTATTGCATCCGCAAGAAGGAGTAGTTAACGGACATCATGGTAGTTCGGCGAAAGCAGAACGCATACAGAAATTACAAGAAGGTGTTAGCTTAATAGTAACCGATAAAAACTATGTGCCTGAAGGATTTTCGTATCGCATTGCCGATATGATTACAGGATACGGAGTTGCAGAATCGGTAATTCACTACTACCGACTAAAAGGAGAAACGGTAGAAGGAAAAAAAGTATTAGTGCAAGGATGGGGAAATGTAGGAGCAGCAGCGGGATATTACCTCTCGCAGCAAGGAGCGAAGATTGTGGGGATCATAGATCGCATGGGCGGACTAACTAACGGTAACGGCTTTACGAAAGAAGAAACGATCAGCCTTTTCAACTCAAGAACAAGTAATATGTTTGAAGGATTTACGAAAGATGAAAACATCAACGTAAACTTCTGGAAAGAACAAGCAGATATCTTTATTCCTGCGGCAGCATCACGCTTGGTAACGAAAGAGCAATTAGAAAGCTTGCATAAAAACGGACTAAAAGTGATTGCATGTGGAGCCAACGTACCATTTGCTGATCCTGAAATTTTTATGGGAGCGATAGGTAAATTTGCAGACGACAATTTAAGTGTGATACCTGATTTCTTATCGAACTGCGGAATGGCGAGAGTATTTGCATTCTTGATGAGTAACCCTGACGATATCAGCGCCAACGCCATCTTTAGTGATGTAGCGAAAACAATACAAAAAGGATTAGAAAACATTCGCGACATCAACAAAGGAGACACAGGAATTACTGCTACGGGATATGAAATTGCATTGAAGCAACTATTATAACCACGAAAGATTAACTGCGCATAATTAGATTTATCGGCTTTAGCTAAAACGAAGTTGAAAATTAAAGCGACCTCAGCAAAAAGAAGATAGTAGTTGTTGAGGTTAATAAAAATCAAAATTAAGAATACATGTACAACAACCTTTTGCAACAAACCGTATTCGACAATTCAGTTGTAAATATTGTTTGGTTTTTCGTAATCCTGTTAAGCGGAATTATACTCAAGCGATTTGTTTCGCATCAGCTATCGGGATTAATATATCGTTTTATAAAGCGGTATGCGGGAGGAGTTGACGTAAATGCATTCAGAGAACTGCTACGCAAGCCTGTTGGAGTATTCATTTTACTGATCTCATTTTATCTTGCATGTAGGCAATTACACTATCCCCCACAATGGGAACTACCGACAGAAGAAAAATTCGGAATCAGATTTATCGTCTGGAAGATATTCCTTTTATCGCTCTTCTTCTCCTTCACATGGATTATACTGCGACTAGTAGATTTCTTTGCGATGGTATTAAGCTACCGTGCGAAGCAAACCGAATCGAAAGTTGACGATCAGCTGATTCCATTTATTAAAGAATCAATAAAGTTCGTTGTGATGTCGATGAGCTTTTTCTTGATGCTGGGAGCGATATTTCATGTGAATGTAGCTTCGCTGATTGCGGGATTAGGAATTGGAGGATTAGCCTTTGCCTTAGCAGCAAAAGACACGCTCGAAAATTTGCTGGGCAGCTTCGCTATCTTCCTCGACAAGCCATTTACATTAGGAGATGTAGTAAAAGTTGGCAATGTACAAGGACGAGTAGAAAAGATCGGATTCAGGAGTACGCTGATACGAACCTTCGAAAAGACTTTGATAAGCATGCCTAACAAAAAGATGATAGATGCCGAGCTCGAAAATGTGAGCATGCGCAGAATGATCAGAGCATTATTTCCGGTGTACATGAAAATGGATACGGCACCAGAAAAGATAGAGCGATTTATAGAAGAAGGCATCAATCTATTAAACGACCACAACGACATAAAAGACGACCCTGCACCATACATACGTTTCGACAAAATCACCGATACAGGCATTGAAATACAAGTGTTATTTTTTGTAGAAACAATAGATGCCGACTACTTTCAACAAGTGCGTCAAGAAATCCTTTTCGGCCTTTTAAAAACCGCCAACAAACATCAAATCAGATTAGATGTTAAATCGGGCGATGTGGTGATTCAGAAAATTTGAAGATTTGAAAATGTGGGGATTTGAAGATGGAGCGAAGCTCGGATTAATGTGCTAGTGTGCTAATTTGCTAGTGTGCTAATGGAGCAAAGCTCGTTTTTGGGAGCGAAGCTCGTTGCCCATGTCTCGACTCCGCTCGATGACCACGAATCTTATTAAGATTTCGCTACTCGCATCGCGAAACTGTAAACCGTAAACTGTAAACCGTAAACGGCGTCAGCTCCATCTCGACTCCGCTCGATGACCATGTTTCATATTAAGATTTCGCTACTCGCATCGCGAAACTTAGAACATCGAACATCGAACATCGAACCATATCATTCTTTACCCTTATTTCTATTCAAAAAACATCTCGCTACTCGCTTCGCGAACCGTAAACCGTAAACCGTAAACCATAAACCATAAACTATAAACTATTCCCCAACCACCATCAACTTCTTAGTGGCTGAACCGGATTTGCATTTGATAGTACATTGATAAATACCTGATGGGACATTAGGCAACTGAATATTTTGAAGTGTAGTCCATTCAGGAAGAGTTTGGCGATAAATTATTTGTCCCATTAAATTATAAATGAGCAATTCGCCACTTTCGTTGGAAGGCAACAAATAAATTATTTTAAAGCTTCCAATACTTGGATTTGGACTTAACCCTATTTTAAAATCATGTAGAGTATTTTCTTCTACCCCAACCCACGACAAAGTATCACACGGACTACCCTGCAATCGCCCTAAATAATAATTTGGGTGATTGACACTGCCTCTATAACACCAAGCAGGTAAATGAACAGAATGTTGATTTACAAAACACATTGTATCAGAAATATTCGGGTATTCAATACATGTTAAGTCTATTACTGGGCCATGTGAAGATATATATATTTTTCCATTGGCGGCAAGGAAGGCTGACCAAAATACAGTTTGGCTTAATGACATAAATCCATCATAGGTCGCGACTTTTTTCTTTGATCCTATAAAATCTAATGTGTCGGTTTGATATTGATATATATCATTGGTCGAAATAGTATAAATAAATTTTCCATTAGGAGAAAATATTGCCCCGCTCCCCACTTGATTGTCAATCGAATCAAATTTAGCATTTGAGAAAACCCCACTACACCGATCAAAATCATAAAGCCTAACATCATGTTTATAAGCACTACCATAAGGTTTGGCACTTGTAATCGAAAACTTAGTACCTTCTCGTGAATACATAGGACATCCAACATTCCCTAAAGTTGTAGGAAAGCCGAAACTTTGGCGGCTTGTTTCGAATATTCCGGCAGGTGTACAAAGCAGTGTAATTAAAGTGTCGCTTTTAGCTTTAGGAATTGTAATCCACCAATCTCTTCCATTAGCATGTTGACAAGCTGCGATCCCCCAATCACAGGAATCACTATTCACAACAACATTTTTGCTGATGATTGCTCCATTCCCATTATCTAAGGTCATGTCAATAATTGTCATAAATAAAGAATTTGAAGAGTAATTTGGGCCGACATCAGAAGTGTGGTGAAGTAGAATATATTTATTAGAATCGCCAGGGAATGGAAGAACGATATTTCCAAATTGAATATACATTCCTAATGCTTGTGCTTGACTTGCTCCTGCACCTGGATTTAATCCGCCTCCATTTAACATCATACCACCTGTTGAGTTCATAATATAAATTCCGTTACTAGCAAATAATAAATCACCATTTTCATCAGAAATATTAGCTTGAGTTTCAGTAAATGGCATTCCAAAATTATCCTGAATAATATTTAAACCAGAAATATCAAAAATCATTTTACCTCTGAGAGTGGAGGTAAAAGTATCCGGCTGATTAAAACAACCAAATAAAAATTGATGTGCCCTACCTTGGCTATATGCTAATGAGTCATTAAACCATATAGCGATAAATGCTAATGCTAAATACTTCAGTTTCATATTAATAAATTATGACAATCTTTCTGTTAATACTTACTCCATCTTCAAGAACTATTTTAAGATTGTATACACCATCACTAAGTTTTGGTAGATCAAAAGATTTTTCGATTATTTTCTCATCAACTAAATACTTAATAATTTCCTTTCCATTTAAGTCTGTTAATACAACTTGATGAACAAATGAAATCGAACTACCTCTTAAAGTAAAGTGCAATTGCGTTGGATTTGGACTAATGGTATAGAAATTCTCAAATTGATTTAACTTATCAATATAAGTAATAATGCGGGAAGAACTACCACAGTTCGAATCATCATCGTATTCCAGTTCAATATTCAACAAACTCCCATCCTTCATAAAGTGCATCCTTAAAGTGACCAATATTTACCAAATGTATATATAAATCACTAAAAAAAGAAATCATCTAGCACTTAACCGTTTGTAAGCATTTATCTCCCGACTATTTGAAGATTTTTTTGTAATTTTAATTAGGGAGGGAACTTGATGTACCCCATTCTGAAATACGCGGGTATTGCAAGGGTGATTTTAAGGAAAAATGAATTAAGAGAGGTAACGCGCCAGCTCCATCTCGACAACCACGATACATAAAAAGATTTCGCCTCTCGCTTCGCGAACCAAGAACCATGAACCATGAACCATGAACTAGGAACTTTTTTCCCACTCCCAATTCAAAGGAAAATTCAATCCCTTACCTTCAACACTATCCGACAAACATTTCGCCTCTCGCTTCGCGAACTATGAACTAAGAACTATGAACCATGAAGTAGATCTGAAAAAGCTCACTTCATGGCAAGCTTCGAACCAATTCATTTCCTCCACCCTAATTTCTATTCAAAAATGATCTCGCCTCCCGCTTCGCGAACCGTAAACCATAAACCGTAAACTTTACCTCTTCACAAACTTCCCACTCACCATTTCCCTCTCCGTCTCCAATCTGACAACATACATTGCATCCATGTAAGGTGACATATCTACATCGAGTGTAAAGTATTCTCCATCGGTTGGGGAGTTATGGGTAAACACTAATTGACCGGCTGAATTAAAGATTTGCAAAGTGGCTTTTTTGCCTCGCAAACCTTTAGCATTAACAAAGGCAGTTTTAATTCGTGGGTCATAAAATACCGACAAATTATTCTTGTATCCTATAACTTCTCCTATACCTACCGTTAGTGTATCACAGGGGCTACCTACCCATGCGCCTAGTTCATAGTTAGGGTTATTGGGAAGGCCCCAATAAGCTTTATGGCCTCCTAAGTAAAAACTGAATGGTTGGAAGTCGCAGGCAGCACCTGCACTATCAGGGTTATTGATAACTGAAATATTGGAATTCGTGGTATTTACAGTTTCATAACAATACAAATAATCATTACAAGTATCTGCGCCTGCCCAAGTAACGCTCAAATAAATTTTATCATCGGGACCTTTTTGCAATATGCCTGCCGTTGACGGTGCTAAAAATGTCCCTAACGTATCAACACTTCCTAAAACATTACTCGCATTCAAGTCAAATTGAAACAAAAACGATGAATCTTGATTTGCTGTTTTATAAATAGATGTAGTATATATTTTACTTTCATCTGGTGAAACCTCAAATCCCCAAAAATTATTATAGTTTGCATTGGCCGGCGTGAAATTATAAAAATTAGAAAGCAAGCCGGTACATCTATCAAAATCAAATCGATCAATTATTCCTTCAACGTGCACGCAATATAAGCGGTTACCAGACTCATTAAATTTTAGACGAGTCCCTGTTGCATTCGTATTTAAACTTCCTATATTCTGTTTTGGCAAAGGTGTGATACCATTAGCTGTGACTAAGGTTACTTGTATATCATTTCGATACGTTGGCGAATAACTCCAATTCTTTGACACAATCCACCAATCTCTTCCATTACCATGCTTTACGGCCGTTATGCCATCACATAATGTATCGGTAGTAACTACTACATTTTTCTGTATCATCTTACCCAACCCTCCATTAAGCGATAAATCAACAACCGAATAAACCAATCCTGTCTCTAATGGCAATACCCCTGCACAAAATATATAAAATTGATTGGAGTTGCCAGGATTTGGTATTATAATCATATCTTGATACCACCCTAATCCATACAATTTGTCTCCATTATCAACTAAAAGATGAAACTTATTCAATACATAACCGAAAGTTTCAACTCCTGTCCCCGCCAACCATAATGATACTTGAGGCGAGCCACAATACAAAAGTAATTGTCCCGAACTATCACAAATACTAGCACAAGTTCCACGGGATCTTAATACACTATTAGCAGGTATTGGATTCGTCAATACACTAAAATTAACTCCAGCACTATCGCCAAACACCCAGTACCGATCAGTGTATTGAGCACTTGCATTTCCTGCTACCAACAACAAAACAAAAACCAACAAGCTTTTTACAACCTTCATAAAGTGCATCCTTAAAGTGACCAATATTTACCAAATGTATATATAAATGATTAAAAAAAGAAATTGACTAGCACTTAACCGTTTGTAAGTGTTTATCTCCCGACTATCTCGAGGATTTTTTGTAATTTTAATTAGGGAGGGAACTTACTGTACCCCACGCTGAGATTTGCAGAATATAGATTAATGTTGCTTTTTCTAAATTGCTGATGTTTATCATTACTGAAACCTGTATTTAATTGATATTCTTCTTTTTAAGCAAATATTATTTGTTGAAACAATCTTTTTCTTCACTGTGTAACTTTAGTCACAAAAAAGACTTATCTTTCAATATACTTTTGACTCATCAAAATCAGATTATTATGAAAAAGAACATGGGTTCCCTCGACCGTATCTTACGTATCATTGTTGCTGCTGTAGTTTTTTACTTGTATTCAGCAGGTAAAATTACGGGCATGACAGCTTCTATCTTATTAGTGTTATCGGTAGTGTTTCTATTGACAAGCATCGTGAGCTTTTGTCCGTTGTACGTACCGTTTAAAATGGATACAACCGATAAAAAATGATACACGCCATGCGGATTTTCCGTGGAGCGTTAGGAGCATTAATCATCTACCAGGGAGTTATCGACAGTCAATGGCTGCTGATACTTCCCGGAGCATGGTTTTTGTATCAAGCTATCGCTAATAAATCGTGCTGCGCTAACGCGTCGTACCCTACCACAGTACCCAATGAACCTCTAGAGGTCTCTTTCGAAGAGGTAAAAACAACTAAATAAAAAATGGCAAATTCAAATTTTTCTGAAATCATCAATGGCGATAAACCGGTGTTGGTCGATTTCTTTGCAGAATGGTGCGGCCCTTGTAAAATGATGAAGCCCATTCTTGAAGAGGTGAAAAATAATGTAGGCGATAAAGCTTTGGTTTTAAAAATTGATGTCGATAAAAACCCTCAAGCTGCTGCCGCTTTTCAAATTCAAGGTGTCCCTACCCTCATCCTCTTTCGTAAGGGCGAAATTAAATGGAGAACGTCAGGCGTGGTAGCCGCTCGTCAGCTCGAAGATATTATTCAACAGAACTTATAAGTGCGTATTTTGTATCGCTTTTCTGTTGCAATCAGAAAAACTGTAATTTAGTGATTCAAGATCACTATGAAAAAACATTTACTCCGGACTCTCTTCTTGTTGCTGTTTACTTTTGTTTACGGCATCGTTAGCGCTCAATGTACTATTGATTCTACTGTTACGGCCGCTGGTATTTATCCCGATACATTACCTGTTGCTACTGCAGGGACACCATATTCGCAAGACATTACTTTTGTTATGCTTACTGACACCCTAGGTTTAACAATTAGCAATTATCAATTGGCGAGTATCACCGGACTACCTATCGGATTAAGTTGGCAATGTAATAATCCCGGGAATGGCTGCAATTATAATCCTGCAACTTCTATCTACGGCTGCGTGAACATCAGCGGTACTCCTCTAATCCCCGGAAATTATACAATGAATGTTACCGTGGTTGCTGATGTGCAATTAGTAGGTCAACAGAATATTACTTTTCAACGCCCTCTAATCGTTTTACCCGGCATTGTCTCAAATCCCGGTTTCAGCATGCAAAATGCAGTAGGATGTAATTCATTAACAGTTCAATTTACTAATAATAATCCCGGACAAGCAGCTTACGCATGGGACTTCGGCAATGGCATCCAGAGTACACTAGAAAACCCTCCGCCTCAAATTTATTCAACGCCCGGAACCTATGTAGTTACTCAAACCTGCACTCCGAATATCAGTCCTGATTATTTCCTCACCGAACTAACGGTTGCGGCTATACCCAATAACTACGGAGGCTTCGCCGACGACCCTGACATTTACTTTCTCTTGCTAGATTCAGCAGGCAATCAAGTGTACGATTCTCATCCTTCTATTTCGAACACCTTCCCTCCTGTTACATTTACATTACCCAATATTCCTCTCGATAGTGGCAACTATACTGTTGTTGTAAAAGATGAAGACGGAGGACTATTTGGTGCTGATGATGACTTAGGACAGATCCAGTTTAACAGACAAAATAATCCCACAGGAACAGGCACAGGAACAGTATCAGGTGCCTCGGGACAACTAATTGTCAACTACAGCATTTTCAAAACACCTATAAATACATTAACAGCTACCGATACCGTAATAGTTTACGAAACTCCTGCAATCCCCGTAATTAACACTAGCGGTCCTTTGCTATTTTGCGAAGGAAATACAGTCACATTACAAATAAACGATAGTGTAAATCACATTCAATGGTTTAGCGACAGTTTATTATTGACCAATGATACATTAAACACCTATACTCCTTCGGTATCAGGAAATTATTCGGTAACGATAACCACAAATTACGGATGTGCGACAACGAGTGCAATTGCATCTGTTCAAATTATTCCATTACCACCTAAACCAAATTTCTTCATTAACGGAAACACTTTCACCACTGCTCTCAGCGGATATAATTTCCAGTGGTATTTAAATGGTGTTGCCATTGCAGGTGCTACACAAACTTCCTATACAGCTACTACAAGCGGTGTTTATACGTTATGCGCAACAGATAGTAATGGATGTTCACGATGCTCTGACGATTTAATATTCACGGCAACAGGAATTTCAGAATTGTCGGATAACACTTTCAACATTTATCCAAATCCGGGAAATGGTCAATTTACCGTTCAATTTAATGGAGCATCAGCAAAAACCATCTTCATACAAGATTTATCGGGAAGAATAATTGAAAAGATAACCGATATAAATCAAACTGAATATCATCATTCTACTTTGCTTAACTCAGGAACATACTTAGTATATTATTTAAGTACAACAAAGAGTAAGCCGATAAAATTAATTGTGTACTAAAACAAATAAAACAATCATATCGAAATGAAAACTATACATATTGCACTCATCATGTTTATTGTTGCATTAACAAACGCATGCAGCAACGGACAAAATTCAGGCAATGTAAATTTAAGCGCAGTTGATTTCCAAAAGAAATTTGCAGAAACTCCTAATGGCATATTACTCGATGTAAGAACTCCCGGAGAATATGAAAAAGGGCATATCGCTAATTCGCAAAACATCGATTGGAACGGAGATAATTTCGAAGCGCAAGCTAAATCGTTGAATCACGATTCACCATTATTTGTGTATTGCCTTAGCGGTGGACGCAGTGCGAATGCTGCTGCTAAACTACGCACCATGGGATTCAGCAAAGTTTATGAACTTGCAGGAGGAATTATGAAATGGAGAGCCGCAGGATTACCCGATGAAGTTAGTTCAGGTGTAGCTATTGCTCCTGCAGCAACAGGGATGTCGAAAATGGACATGGATAAATTAATTGCTTCTAATAACCTTATCGTTTTTGATTTCTTCGCAACATGGTGCGGCCCTTGCAAAAAATTAAAACCTGAATTAGATGCGATCGAAAAAGAAATGGGTAGCAAAATAAAAATCGTTCGCGTAGATACCGATCAAAATAAAGCACTAACAGCTGAATTGCAAATCACCGAAATCCCTACCATCATGATCTATAAAAACAAACAAATTGTTTGGACAGGCACAGGGTATTTTCCGAAGGGAGAGATTGAGGAGCATTTGAAGTGAGGAACGTAGTTCTTAGTTCTTAGTTCTTAGTTCTTGGTTCTTAGTTCTTAGTTCTTAGTTCTTAGTTCTTAGTTCTTAGTTCTTAGTTCTTAGTTCTTAGTTCTTAGTTCTTAGTTCTTAGTTCTTAGTTCTTAGTTCTTAGTTCGGCAAAGCCGGTTATGGCTGACGCATTCGTTGGTTCGAGGCTTGCCATGCAGTGTGCTTTTTCAGCTCTACTGCATGGTTCTTAGTTCGGCAAAGCCGATTATGTTCCTCAATCAAAACGAGATTCAAATTAGAACACGGATGAAAGGATTTGAAAGAATTTAAAAGGATTTGATTTTGCGTAGCCCATTGCGTCCGCCCATTCGCGCCAGCAATAAAGCGTCAGCCCAAGCCAGCTTCGCGAACTAAGAACTAAGAACCAAGAACTAGGAACCAAACCCGCTTCGCGAACCAAGAACTAAGAACCAAGAACTAGGAACCAAACCCGCTTCGCGTACCAAGAACCAAGAACCAAGAACCAAGCACCCTCCGCTGAATTTTACCAACTCCCCCCCGCGCCGCCGCCGCCAAACGATCCGCCGCCGAAGCCACCGAATCCGCCGCCGCCGCTACTACCGCCACCGCCCCATCCGCCGAAGCTTCCGCCACCACGGTTGAAGTCGTTCCAGCGCCCTGTTTGTCGTCCGCGGGCAGCATTTAAAAGTTGCCATGCAACCCAAAACGGAATGCCATTCATGGATGCATAACGTCGTACGCTCATCGATTTAAAAACGATGACAAGCACAAAAAATCCGATGATTAATAATATCGGCGCTAAGCCTACATCTTTACTTCGCTTTCGTGGAGTGCCTTTGTATTCGCCTTTTACTGCCGACATAATGGTGTTTACTCCATTGTCGATGCCTTTGTAATACTGACCTTCTTTGAAATAAGGTTTGATTTCATTTTCAATAATTCTCTTCGCCAATGCATCGGGCAATGCGCCTTCGAGTCCGTAGCCTACCGAGATCCATAGTTTATGATCATCGAGTGCTACTAAAAAAAGAATTCCGTTGTTTTTATCTTTTTGTCCGATGCCCCATTGCTGCGCTAACTCAACAGCATAATCGCTGATGGGATATCCGTCGACAGAGTGCAATACTACTACCGCTATCTGCGATGATGTAGAATCGTCGAATGCTACTAACTTCGACTCCAGCGACTCTATCTCTAATGGAGAGAGTGTCTTGGTAAAATCATTAACAAGATGAGGAGGATCGGGACGTTTCGGATAGTCGATAGCGTTAGACGCCATCGTTACGAATGCCAGAATAATAAGAAGAACTATTTTTTTAGCTTTCATTTTCCGAAAACGATTTCATCCGACAACTCATTTTTATCATCTGCTTTGCGAGGGAAATACTTCGACAAAGCCACTCCCGATTCCTGAATAGCAATAGCAAGGCCTTCTGTTAATTTTCCGGCTTTGAAATTCGCTACCATCTTTTCTTTAATCGATTTCCAGAAATCGTCGCCCACTTTCACATGAATGCCCACATCGCCGATGATGGCAAACTTTTTATAATCGGTAGCAAGATAAACCAGCACGCCATTGCGCTCTTCTGTTTTATGCATTGCTAACTCTTCGAAAATAAAAGCAGCTCTATCGAGCACTTCGCCTTTGCATTCATCTTCGATGTACACACGGATCTCTCCCGATGTCAGTAGTTCTGCACCGGCAATTGCATTTTTTATCTGCAAGCGATCCTGATCAGAGAAGAGATCCGTGGCTGCCATCGTATAATTAGAATTTTACTTCTGGTGCTTTGCTCGCACCTTTATCAGCAGTGAAGAATGCTTTCTCTTTAAATCCGTACATTCCTGCAAGAATATTACGAGGGAAAACTTTAATTGCGCTGTTGTAATCTTGAACTACATCGTTGAAACGTTGACGCTCAACAGTAATTCTATTTTCTGTTCCTTCTAACTGAACTGTTAAGTCGCGGAAGGCTTCAGTAGCTTTCAACTGAGGATATTGCTCGGCAACAACCATCAATCTTCCTAATGCTTGGCTTAATCCGCCTTGAGCTGCTTGGAACTTCGACAATTCTTCTGTTGTCAGATTTTTAGGATCAATTTTTACCTGAGTGGCACTAGCACGTGCTTCGATCACTGCAGTTAATGTAGATTTTTCAAAGTCGGCAGCACCTTTTACAGTACTTACCAAGTTCGGAATAAGGTCGAGGCGACGTTGATATACGTTTTCAACTTGTGCCCATTGCTTCGTTACTTCAAGCTCTCTGTTTACCATATCATTGTATGATCCGGCAAAGAAGCGGTAAAGAATAAATACAATTACGACAATTACTCCGATAACAATCCACGATTTTTTCATAGCGGGTGGTTTTAGATTTTTACAAATGTAGAAATAATGACGATGACGGTTGGATTTTATTTTACGACTGCCTAAAATTAAATCCTGAAGCGTAGATAATTGATCTTAAAGCCTTCGGCCAAGAATTTCTTCTCGTAGGTAGTCTGGATGCTCAAATTAAAGCCTTCAGGCCTGTCGTGGTATAAATCTTTGGTGCATACTTCCAACGTTCCAGGCTCATCAGCCAGCACTTCCAGCGTATATTCGAACAAACCAATATTATCGGTCTTCAAATGAATGCATCCTCCCGGTTTTAATATCTGACGATAAACAGAAAGGAATTTCTTATTCGTAAGTCGGCGGTTTTCGCGCGTCAACTGCGGCTGAGGATCAGGGAAGGTAATCCAGATTTCATCGACTTCTTTCTCCGCGAAGAAAGTCGCGATCCACTCGATATGCACGCGTAAAAAGGCAGCATTCATAATGCCTTCTTCATTGATCGTTTTAGCTCCTCTCCAAATTCGCGCGCCTTTAATATCGATTCCTACGAAGTTGTTCTGAGGATATTCTTTCGATTGGGCTACGGTATATTCGCCGCGTCCGCATCCAATTTCGAGAATGATGGGATGATCGTTTTTAAATACTTTTTCGTTCCATCCGCCTTTCAATCCGTGATCGGTATGCACTAGCGGGAAAGGAAACTGAAATACTCGCTCGAGATGTTTCAGCTCCTCAAATCGTTGTAATTTTTTCTTCGACATGTTATAAAGTGGCACGAAATTACACATACCAAGGGCTTATTCAAAACCCGACTTCCGTATTATCGCTGATTCTCGTATTTTCGCTAAGCAATGGCGAAGCAATTACATGTACTTTATTCGGTGCTCGACTGGGGCTTGGGACATGCTACCCGTAGCATTCCTGTTATTCGTGAGTTGCTGGCTAATAATTGCAAAGTATCGCTTGCTGGCGAGGGAAACTCGCTCATTTTGCTGCAGAAGTCGTTCCCCGATTTGCCCGTTTTCCCTCTTAAAGGAATTCATGTCACCTACCCTACTTCAGGAAGCATGACATTGGCAATGATAAAGCAACTGCCTGCTATCAACAATGCCATTAAGAGTGAACAACAACAATTCGAACAATTAGTGCAAGCTCTGAAACCCGACTTGGTGTTTAGCGATAATCGTTATGGTGCGAGAAGTAATGCAGTGTACAGTATCTTCATGGGACACCAACTGTGGATACAAGCGCCGCCTTTGTTAAAGTGGACGGAAGGAGTCATCTTCCAACTCCACAAAAAAATGATTAAACATTTTGATGAATGTTGGGTGCCCGATTATGAAGGAGAAAATAATCTCAGTGGACAACTATCGCATCATCCTAAAGTAATAGAATCGCTACAGCCAATTTTCATCGGACCACTCTCACGGTTACGCCTATCCGAAATTAAAGAAGAAGTAACAACCGACATATTGGTTATCATTTCAGGACCAGAACCTCAACGTAGCATTTTCGAGGCAAAATGCAGAAAAGAAGCTGAAGAAACAGGATTAAAAACAATCATCGTTCAAGGCCAACCTCATCTTAACAACGACGCAACTTTTAACAATACCCGACTCGTTTCACATATGAACGAAGATGATTTGGCATTGGCGATTTGCAATTCAACGTATATTGTTTGTCGTTCGGGATATTCAACAATAATGGATCTTGCACATTTGAGAAAGAGTGCCTTGTGCATACCTACACCAGCACAAACAGAACAAGAATATTTAGCAAAATATTTATCAGAAAACGAGTTAATGGTTATTCAATCGCAGTCCGATATCGATTTTGACACAGCCTTTCTACGATTAAACCACCTAAAACAATTTGATCGCTTCGATGAAAATGTGCTGAAAATGAATATTGAAAGAATCTGCCAGAAGCTGCGCAATTAACAGACAATCAATCATCTGCAACATTCATTTTCATAATCCAATCTATTTTGTAACTTTGCATCGCTTTGCGGTTCCTTTCTTGCGAAAGGATTAAAAGGGAATCCGGTGTAAATCCGGGACAGTCCCCGCTGCTGTAAACTAAATCGACAGCTTAACGTCGACCTTTATACGAATACCACTGTTGCAAAACGGGAAGGTGTATAAAGTTTAGTAAGTCAGAAGACCTGCCATAGAGTAATCAACCAGAAGCTTTCGGAGGAAAGGCTGCTTGTGAATCGGATTTTAATGCCGTTTGCATGGCAAAGATCTAATCGCATTGCGCATTTCTCTGTTTGATTTTCTCGGATGATTTTTAATCGCTTGTCATCTTATCAAACTAACCAATATGTCACTGAATTTTTTATCTACTTCTAAACTGCTTACAGCAGGATTGCTTTCATTATTTCTTTTTTCCTCATGTGAAAAAGACAAAGAAACTATTGTTGCTTCTGCTCCCGACAACCTAAATGGTGTATTCATCATCAATGAAGGCGCTTATGGATCAGGCAACGGAAGTATTTCTTTTATCTCGAATGATTCTTCTTATTACAACAGCGACCTTTATAATACCATCAATAATTCGGCATTGGGTGATATTGTTCAATCGATGACGATCTACAATAACTACGCTTACATTCCGGTGAACAATTCACAACGCATGGAAGTTGTTTCAATGTCTAACTTCAAAAGAAAAGGAAGTATTACGGGATTATCATCGCCTCGCTTTTTTGTTGGAAATGGAAGCACAGGATTTGTTTCTGATTGGGTTTCGAATAGCGTTTATGTGATCAACTTAAATTCACTTACAATTACCGACACTATTCATTGTGGTGCTGGTCCTGAAGGAATGACGATAGTAAACAACAAATTATTTATCTGCAATAGCGGAGGATTCGGCGACGACAGCACAGTTACTGTTGCGGATGCTACCACGCATGAAATAATCACCACCATTCATACACCTGTTAATCCGACATCAGTTGCGGTAGATGCAAATGGAATGGTGAGAGTGCTTTGCAAAGGTTCATTAGGAAGCGACTACACTCCTACTCCCGACGATGCACCAGGTGCATTAATCAGCATCGATCCGTCGAACTTCGGTATCACGCAAACGTTATACTTCAACTATGATCAACATCCAGTGAAAATGCAAATCAGCGCCGATAAACTAAACTTGTTTTATTTAAACGGCAACCAAGGATACAGTGGAACGATCGATAAAATTTTAATTGACGCTACAACATTACCTACAACTCCTTTTATCAATTCAGAATTTTACGGACTAGGTGTTAATCCTAAAAACGGTGATATTTACGGAGGAAGAGTTAACTTCTCTGCAAATGCGTATGTTGTACATTATAACACTAACGGAATCATTCAAGACTCTGTACTTGCAGGTGTTGGTCCGAATGGATTTGCATTTAACTAATGCATTTACGGATATCAACAAACAAATTAAAAGCAAGCAATTATTCCTTTCAAAATAAATTTTCGGGGCAATTGAAAAGGGCTATTCAAAATTCGAATAGCCCTCTTTATTTATTTCACTAACAACAAATCTGTTGTGGTTACTTCATCGCTTTTATTATTTGCTCGATCACGAATATAAAATTTAAATCGACCGATGCTACTTAACAAAACTACGGCGCTCACATAATCCATTCGATACGTCACCGTTGCTTCTATTCCTTTACTATTTCCTGGAGGTTCGATGTATTGCATACGCTGATTGAATTTCACTTGTACGCTATCGAAGTAAACAGTGGTATCGCAATTACTGCTGATGTCAGTTACTTCTGTCCAGAATTTCTTGGGCGCATACCCCGCACCTCTTTTTTCTTCATACGCAATGTATAGATTGCTATTATCGGCACCACAAGCTGAGTTAAACTCATTGTCGGCAAATCCGATATCACCATCGCCATCTTTCAACGAAAAAATAAAGTCGACAGCAGTATCTTTTCCTGCTGCATCGGGATACGTTACAAATCGTTCAAATGTCACCACAGGAGTAGTGGAAAACTGCTCATCATCTTTACATGAAGCGATCAGCATGCATATCGCCGGAACTATTAATAACTTTTTCATGGTGCTGCTAAGATAGTAAACAACTGCCTTTAATTAGCAAAAATTATTGCTTCGGCTTGTATATCAGTGCCGATCTTTTACTGTTGCCTAACAAATCAACGGCGGCGGCATGCACTTTCTCGGCCGTTACATCCTTCACTTTGGCTTGGATCTCCGGAACAGAAATGATCTTTCCGAAATTGAGTAAAGCCTTCGATTTCGATAGCATCACACTCAACCTGTTTTCTTGCGCCATCATAATTTGTCCGAGGAGCTGCTCTCGGTATTGCAAGAACAACTTCGCCCCTAGTGGCTTTTCGCAGAGCTTTTCTAGTTCTTTATTGGCTAGCTGCAATGTTTTTTCGTAGTGCTTACTATCGGTAGCGAAATACAAAAAGAAGATCCCTGTATCGCTGTACGTGTGATAGCCAGTCTCGATGGTATAGGTAAATCCGTATTTCTCGCGGACATTCAAGTTCAACCGCGAATTCATTCCCGGTCCGCCTAACAAATTATTTAACAAGACCAATGTATAACGACGAGGATCAGAGAGCGCATATCCCGGAATTCCGCTGATATAATGCACTTGTGTTACAGCACGCTCTTGCTCAACTACCGAATGTTTGTATTTCTTGAAAGGAGCTCTCACTGAAATAGGACCTTTCGACGGACTCCCAGAGAAAAACATAGTCGCCATCTTCACCACCTTCTCTAATCCGATGCTGCCACTTACAGACAATACCATTTTAGAGGGATGATAATGTTTCTTGATATAATCGATAAGATGTTTACGCTTAAATGAACGCAGCGACTTTTCAGTGCCAAGAATGGGATGCCCTAAGGTATGTCCCGCATACACTTGTCCTTCGAAATCATCAAATATCTGCTCGTAAGGAGTATCTTGATAAGCATGAATCTCGTCAAGGATTACCTCCTTCTCCTTTTCAATTTCCTTTTCAGGGAAGATAGAATTATAGAGGATATCTGAGATCAGCTCCATAGCACGCTCGAGGTATTCGTTCATCACCGATGCATGGAGACAGGTTTCTTCTTTCGTTGTATAGGCGTTTAACTCCCCTCCTATTACCTCTAATCGGTTAAGGATATGATATGACTTTCGGTTTTTTGTCCCTTTAAACAGTGAATGTTCAATAAAGTGAGCCAATCCCTCCGCCCCTTGATCTTCATCACGCGTTCCAGCTTTCACCATCAATGCAACGTGTGTTACGACGGTATTGGGATGATGCTCGTATAAAATATTTAATCCGTTTGACAGTTTTACTGTTTCGCTAATTACCATATACAAACATAATGAACCTTCGTGAATTTAAAGTTGCCTCGAAGAAAATCGGATCATAATGAACACTTTAATAGTTTTGCAGCTTGCAAACAAAATCGGTCATTATTTGTTTGCAAAGCACTAATCAGTCTACCAGTATGAAGAAACTCCTCGTATTTTTTGTTTGCTTGTTCATGGCATTCACCTCCCTAGCGCAGATGTCTGTAGTTAAAGGACATATTTTTAATAGCATCAACAATGAGTCGTTGCCCTATGCGGTAGTGTTACTAAAAGACGCACAAAACACTTACGACAGCACTTCTGATTCTTTAGGGAATTTCGAGTTTAAAGTCCCTAAAGCGGGATTGTATAATCTGGATGTGAAAATGTCAGGATTCAAATCAAACACCATCTACGACATTAATGTTCGTCCCGATAGAGCCACAATCGTGAACGTTCCATTAGAAGAAGATATCAAAAATTTAGGTGAAGTAAAAGTTGAAGCTGCTGCCTTTGAGAAGAAAGAAGAAAGTCCCGTTTCATTGAGAACCATCGGCGTTGCCGAGATCAAAAGAAATCCAGGTGGCAACCGAGACATCTCAAAAGTAATTCAATCACTTCCCGGAGTAGCATCGGTCCCCACCTTCCGCAACGACTTAATCGTACGCGGAGGATCGCCGAATGAAAATCGATTCTTCATCGATGGAATTGAAGTACCGAACATCAACCACTTTGCAACGCAAGGAGCATCTGGCGGACCAGTAGGAATGTTGAATGTCGATTTTATTCAAGATGTGAACTTTTATTCTGGTGCGTTCCCTGCGAACAGAGGAAATACCATGAGTTCGGTGCTCGACTTCAAATACAAAGATGGAAGAGATGACAAACCGGCGTATGCATTGTCGTTGGGCGCATCCGATTTATCGGCTACATTCGACGGACCACTATCATCAAAATCGA
>JAHEYP010000032.1:4553-38571 GCA_023251535.1 Bacteroidota bacterium | reverse complement strand
TTATCTCTCATTGGTTCTTTATTACAAACGAGTTCAAAAAAATCCTACACCTGTATTTTCGTCCTTTGAAAAGATACATTTTACACTAATTCAGATTTCGTTCTGTTACACATTCATGCACTCTCTAATTCATTCAGTCAGTCATTGACTCTCTCTCCTATGTCAAGTACCAAATTCAAATCCATTGCCTATTGCCTATCATCATTCATCTTAAAATAAAAAAGCCCGAAGAAATCTTCAGGCTTTTTTTATTATTTTACATGTCCCCAGTTCTCTCCGCTCTTAATGCGGTAGAGTTGCATTTCGCTGATCTCAAAATGTTCGGCAATTTGCTTCATGGTCATTTTTCTTTTCTTATCGGCAATCATACTTTTGATTTTCTTCACCGTTCCTTCTGTAAGTTTATGTCCTTTCTTTCTATTGATAGAACGATATGCTAAAACAGCTGGTGATTTTTGTTGATGAGCTTCCATCTCTTCTTTAGTAGCCCACTTCAAATTTTTTAAAGTATTATTTACCTTATCGTAATTTAAGTGAATAACAAAAGTTTGTTTTGCACTTTTACGAGGGATAAATGCTTCCGCAACGAGACGATGAATAAACAACGTCAAGTTTTTTCCTTCCGGCTTAAGTTTTAAAGTAGGGTATCCACCCATGAGTGTACCTTTTAACAAATCACCCTCTTGAATGCTAGAGGTGAAACTCACTATTCTTCCATGATCAGAAACAGCATAGTTGCAACGAAACACTCCGTTATTAAACTCTAGCACTTTCCATTTTTCATTTTTAAGAGCCTTTATCATAGCCTTATTGGGGTTTTAAGCGAAACTAAAGTATTGAAAATTATGGTAACTGCGTCACCGTTAGCAAAATCTTTCTCAAATATTTTCGGATGTGCCAAATTATATAGGATTCAGCTAATCAATAGATTCCATAATTACATTTCATAACAAACTGTTATTCAGACGATTAATAAAAACACTGTTTTCGGATAGCCATAGGAGTAGTGTTTATTTCACTGACAATAATCTTATTTTTCTTGGCTTCCTTTTTTGGTGATTTTACCCTCTATTTAATTCGATTGACCATGATTTGCTTTGATGAATGCATGCATCTCCCTAAATTGTTTTCATCCAATTATGGTTTAACTAAAAGCTAACGCTATGAGATTCTCAAACACACCAAGAAGTATTATTGAAAAATTCCGTTTCTCAAATTCATCGAAGCACAAGATGCAACAGTTCATGCGTTTTACTTTTAAAATCCCTCAGTTAAAACCAATTCCCGTCGAAAAAAGAAATCGTTAATCCTCCCTCCTTCAAAGACAAGGGAGCTGAAAAATTTCAGCTCCCTTTCTATTCCCATTAAGTTTTATTCACATGAAAAAGAAATCAAAAAATAAAAATAAAAGACACCACCTCTCTCTCGGATCACGATTATTAATTCTATTAATCGGTACCCTTACCATTATTAGTATGATGATGATGCCGGCTATGCAGCAGAATAGTGGGGGGAAGGAAAATCGTTCAAGGTTCATGGTTCAAGGTTCTTAGTTCGGCGAAGCCGGTTATGGCTGACGCATTCGTTGGTTCGAGGCGTGCCATGCAGTGTGCTATTTCAGCTCTACTGCATGGTTCTTAGTTCGGCGAAGCCGGTTATGGCTGACGCATTCGTTGGTTCGAGGCGTGTCCTGACAGTTATCGTCAGGACAGTGTGCTATTTACTGCACGGCTTCGCAAAATTCAAAATTTCCTAATCTGTTTTGATTTAGCTTTGCAGCATGAAAACACTAGCCTTGTTTGCTTCTGGAAAGGGAAGTAATGCTGATAATATCTGTTCGTATTTTAAAAATCATTCATCCATTCATGTGGGATTAATTTGCAGCGACAGAAAAGAAGCAGGTGTTTTTGAAGTAGCTGAAAAGCATCAAGTAAAATCGATTTATCTTTCTAAATCACTAATTCAAAATCCTTCGCAGATTGTCGATTTAATGAAGGAACACAACATCGACTACATCATCCTTGCAGGTTATCTTAAATTGATCCCTAAAGAGCTTACAGAGGCCTTTAAAGGTTGTATTATCAATATCCATCCTGCACTCCTACCCTCTTTCGGTGGGAAAGGAATGTTCGGAATGCATGTTCACGAGGCGGTAGCTGCTGCAGGCGTATCGGAAACAGGCATCACTATTCATCATGTAAACGAACATTACGATGAAGGTGCTGTTATTTTTCAGGCACGAACTTCACTCGACAATACCGACACACCTCAAACGATTTCTAAAAAAATTGCAGTGTTAGAGATGGAAAATTTTCCGAGAGTGATTGAAGAATTATTAGAAGGAAATAAAGGCTAAGAATTATTTTACTAATTCTTTTTTCTCCATCATCGAATGCACCGCTTCCATAATTGCTTGCGCATCGAAATTACATTCTCTGTAAAGTTCTTTTTGCTCACCATGTTCAATGAATCGATCAGGAATTCCTAGTCGAACTACTTGTGCTTTGTAGTTATGATCGGCCATAAATTCAACTACCGCACTTCCGAATCCTCCTTGTAAGCAACCGTCTTCTACGGTGATTACTTTACTGAATTCATGGAAAATTTCGTGCAATAATGTTTCATCTAAAGGCTTAACAAAACGCATATCATAATGCGCAGGATACAATCCTTCTTTCGCTAACTTATCACATGCATCAACAGCAAAATTGCCTGGATGTCCTATTGTTAAAATCGCTACTCCTTCTCCTCCTCTGAGCTTTCTTCCTTTTCCTACCGGAATGGCTTCGAATGGTTTTCTCCAATCCACCATCACACCGTTTCCTCTCGGATAACGTATAGAAAATGCACCCATATTCGGATGTTGAGCAGTGTACATTAAATTTCTCAATTCTTGTTCATTCATTGGTGCCGAAACAATCATGTTCGGAATACAACGGAAGAACGCATAATCGAATGCTCCGTGGTGAGTTGGTCCATCGGCGCCAGCTAATCCACCGCGATCGAGACAAAATACCACATTCAATTTTTGCAAAGCAACATCGTGCACCACTTGATCGAAAGCACGTTGCATGAATGAAGAATAGATATTGCAATAAGGAATCATTCCTTGGGTAGCCATTCCTGCAGAGAAAGTTACTGCATGTTGTTCGGCGATACCCACATCGAATGCACGATCGGGAAGCGCCTTCATCATAATATTCAATGAACATCCCGAAGGCATTGCAGGCGTAACTCCTACAATTTTATTATTCATCTCTGCCAACTCCACAATGGTATGTCCAAAGACATCCTGATATCTCGGAGGCTGAGGCGTGGTGATTACAGGCTTAATAATCTCTCCCGAAATCTTATCGAATAATCCTGGAGCATGCCATTTCGTTTGATCTTTCTCGGCCAACTCATATCCTTTTCCTTTTACAGTAAGGCAATGTAAAATTTTTGGTCCTGGGATTTTCTTCAAATCCTGCATCACCTTAGCGAGGTGGTTCACATCATGTCCATCGATAGGACCGAAATAACGGAATTGCAGCGATTCAAATAAATTACTTTGTTTCAGCAAGGCGCTCTTCACGGCATTTTCAACCTTTTGAGCTACGGCCTGCGCATTCGGGCCAAACTTACTGATAGCGCCGAGCATTTTCCACACTTCATCTTTAACTTTGTTATAAGTCTGAGAAGTTGTGATATCGGTTAAATATTCCTTTAGTGCACCCACATTTGGGTCGATGCTCATACAGTTGTCATTTAAAACAACTAGCAAGTTCGAATCTTCTATACCGGCATGGTTTAAAGCTTCGAAAGCCATTCCAGCCGTCATGGCACCATCTCCGATGATTGCCACATGCTGACGCTTTTTATCACCCTTCAGACGAGAAGCTACCGACATCCCTAAAGCCGCCGAAATCGACGTTGAAGAGTGTCCTACACCAAACGTATCGTATTCACTTTCACTACGTTTAGGGAAACCGCTGATACCGTTATAAATCCTGTTAGTATGGAAAACGCCTCTACGACCTGTTAAGATTTTATGTCCGTAGGCCTGATGCCCCACATCCCAAACTAATTGATCTACAGGGGTATTAAACACATAATGCAAGGCTACCGTCAATTCCACCACTCCCAAGCTGGCGCCAAAGTGGCCACCATTTACCGACACGATATCGATGATATAATCACGAAGTTCTTTGCTCACCTGCTCGAGTTGCTCGGGCTTGAGTTTGCGAAGGTCGGCTGGAGTCTCAATTTTGCTTAAAAGTGGACCGGCCTGAATTACGTGCGACATAGGAGAATAGGTTGAAGTGCAAAGGTAAAACAAAAAAACAGGGGATTTGTTATTCGGTTTGGGAAAAATAAGGGGTAATGGGGTTCGAAGTTCTTAGTTCAAAGTTCAAAGTTACGCGAAGCGGACTTGGGCTGGCGCGGTTTGGGCTGACGCAGGTTACGGCTTGTCCTGACAGTTATCGTCAGAACAATGTGCTATTTCAGCTCTACTGCGTGGTTCGAGGCTTGCCCTAAAGTGTGCTATTTCAGCTCTACTTTAGGGTTGCGCGAAGCGGACTTGGGCTGGCGCGGTTTGGGCTGACGCAAGTTACGGCATGTCCTGACAGTTATCGTCAGGAAAGTGTGCTATTTCAGCTCTACTGCATGGTTCTTAGTTCGGCTAAGCCGGCTTGCTCCGATGGGTTTGGGCTGACGCAATTAATTTAACTTGTTTTCTGCCTCTTGAATCCTTCATCACTCTTCCTGTATCCCTTCTTCATATTCTAGCAAAACAGATAAAGTTTGAGGCTGTTTGATGATTTGATAATTTGAAATATACGTTTAGCAATTGCCTATCTGCCTTAAAAGCAGTTTCTTTGCAGCCCGGTTGAATAATCCGGGAAATTCGATTAAATTATGGAACATACTTCAGTAAAAGATTTACTTAACGCGGCTTCTATTGGGAAAACCGCCATTGCAAAAGGTTGGGTACGTACAAAGCGCGGCAACAAAAATGTGGCATTTATCGCATTGAATGACGGTAGCACGATTCACAATCTTCAATTGGTAGCTGACCCAACAAAATTCGACGAAGAGACTTTAAAGAAAATCACTACCGGTGCATGTATTCGTGCGAAGGGAGAAGTGGTAGCATCGCAAGGTTCCGGACAAGCTACTGAAATGCAAGTTTCAGAATTAGAAGTTTACGGAGAGGCTGATGTTGATACTTATCCTTTGCAAAAGAAAGGGCATACATTGGAATTCCTTCGTGAAATCGCGCATTTACGTCCGAGGACAAACACTTTTGGCGCAGTACTTCGTATTCGTCACAATATGGCATTTGCCATTCATAAATATTTCAACGACCGTGGATTCTTCTACCTCCACTCTCCTATCATTACAGGATCGGATGCGGAAGGTGCAGGTGAAATGTTCAGAGTGAGCGTATTGAATCCTGAAAATCCTCCACGTAACGAAGAAGGGAAAATCGATTATACGCAAGACTTCTTTGGGAAAGAAACCAACTTAACGGTATCGGGACAATTAGAAGGAGAATTAGGAGCGATGGCATTAGGAAAGATTTACACTTTCGGACCAACTTTCCGTGCTGAAAATTCGAATACTCCTCGTCACTTAGCAGAGTTCTGGATGATAGAACCTGAGATGGCGTTTCATGATATTGTAGACAACCAGGATCTAGCAGAAGACATGTTGAAATACCTCATCAACTATGCATTAACAAACTGCAAAGACGATGTAGAATTTTTGAATAACATGTACGACAAAGAATTGCTTGCACGACTACAATCTGTCGTTGACAAGCCATTCAAGCGAATGACTTATACAGAAGCAATTGATGTATTAGTTCCGAATAAAGCGAAGTTTGAATTTGATGTTGAATGGGGAACTGACTTACAAAAAGAGCATGAGAATTTCTTGGTGAGTCATTTCGGAGGACCAGTAATTCTTACTGATTACCCTAAGCATATCAAAGCGTTTTACATGAAGCAAAACGAAGATGGAAAAACGGTACGTGCTATGGATGTATTATTCCCTTGGATTGGAGAAATCATCGGAGGATCGCAGCGTGAAGAAAACTACGATAAACTTTTACAACGCATGAATGAAATGCATATTCCTGAAAAAGATTTATGGTGGTATTTAGAGACGAGAAAATTCGGAACTTGTCCGCATGCAGGATTTGGTTTAGGCTTTGAGCGTTTAGTATTATTCGTAACAGGAATGAGCAATATTCGCGACGTAATTCCTTTCCCACGTACACCAAAAAATGCAGAGTTTTAATCGCTGCAAATAACAATAGAAAAAGCCCTAACGTAAATTACATTAGGGCTTTTTTATTAAAAACATTTTTTATCTAAAATTCTGTTTTTCATAATTCGCTAAGGCGTTGAAGAAAGATCGAACGACTTGGTGAACGAGTTAAACAAGATTGGTGTTTTACTCCAAGTCTCGATAGAATTTCGGTGACGAACAACAACATAATACGATTGATTTAACACTGCTGCAGGGAACGAAAGAGAAACATTTCCGTTAGTTCCTACAATTTTACGATCGGTATAAACAATATTATATGGTGCTGTTGTAGAAGCTAAGCTTACACTTACAGTATCACCATTATTTGGTGCAGTTGCCGGATCAATAACTGCAGACATTCCATTATTTGCAGGCACATAAAATCCTTGAATAAATAACTTCATGTTTAAGTGAACGAAAAGAAATTTCCCTTCCACTTTAATATTATCGACATAAACATTATTTCCGAAATGGCCGTGATTTCTGAAAGAGAAAAGCACTGATTGATTAGCGTATGAAGCTAGATTCACAGAATCAGTTCTCCATTGACTTGGGGTTGGAGTAAAATACCCAGTAGTGCCGGGAACAGATGCAAGTGTTGTTCCAGGTTTCACATAAATTGTATTAAAACCTACTCCGCAATCGGAAGATGCGGCCACCGACATAGAGTCGAGGTATGTTGCACTAGTACTGTACAATTGATATGCCACATCAAACTTCAACCAGTATTGATCGAAGCCAGTTAAGCTATATTTTCCTGTTAACATATCGTCGCGCGTTCCGCCCGCATTTAGGCTATAATTTTCATATAACATTGAAGCAGTACTTCCCCCAAAACCACTTGCAGCAGTTGTGCGTGTCCAAATTTTTCCATCTGCCAAGGCATCCACGTTACTCCATCCATCTGGAGGGAAAGTAGTATTTTCAAATCCTTCAACTAACGGTATTGCATTACCGGAAGTAGTAATGAAAGATGTTTTAGTGATTGAATTAGTTGTAGAACCATTGCCAACAGTTAAAGAAACATTAAATGTTCCTGAAGTATTATAAACTACCGTAGGATTTTGCAAGGTAGAACTAGAAGGCGTTCCGCCTGGGAACGACCAAGTCCAAGATGTTGCACCACCGGTAGACAAATCATTGAATTGAACCGACTGAGCTACACAAGGAGTATTTACAGAAGCAACAAAAGAAGCATTCAACGATCTTAATGCAGAGATAGGTGTTTCCCACATTCCTCGTCCGTAAGTAGAAACTCTTAGTGAAGCATTGCTGGTACCATCATCATAAATAGAAATATCATTAATTGTAGTACGTGATGGTAGATTCGTACTATAGTTTGTCCATGCAACAGAAGGACCTTGTTTAAAATACACAGCATTGGCTCCTGCAACGATAATCATTTCATTAGCCGGAAAGAAATCATCGGTAACAATATCAACATAGTTCACTGCAGGTAGATTATAGGAAACATTTGTCCATGTACTACCATTATTTGCAGAGCGATATACTTTCGTATTCAATACTGCATACAGGACATTAGGATTTGCTTTATTGGAAACAACTGAGGCTGCATTATTAGAAGCAGCAGGCAATGCGTACTGCGTAAAAGTAGGAGCAACAGAAAATGCATTCGTTGAAACATAAATATTTTGATCACTGGTAATTACATACACACGATTACTATCGGCAGGAGAAATATGCACTGCCATAATTGATTTATTGATAGCGCCTATTTGCGTCCAAGTTGGTGTTGCGGCTGAAAGATTAGATGTAATATACACATTACTATCACCTATTACAGCCAAATTTGCATTGGCTCTATAAAAACCAATATCTCTAAAACTAGTGCGAGGAATTCCAATTAACGATTCGCTTCCTGTAACACTTCTTCGTTTAGCATTACCATAGTAATATACACGTTGACTATTCGGAAAAAAGTCGAATGCGCATTTAGATCCCCAGTCGCCACCACGATTCGTGAACCAGCCGGTTCCGGTGTTCATATAATACAACTCGCCATTGTCTTGTGTACCGATACTGATCATATCTTTTCGAGTAGGGCTACAACTGCCGTGATAAATTTCATAGCCATTGATACCATTACTTTTCGGGCCCCAAGTATTTCCGCCATCGGTACTTAACCAAACGCCACCATCATTCACATTAAATAACTGAGCAGTATTATACGGGTTGACAACAATCTGATGCATATCGGTATGAACCTTTGCCCACCAATCGGTTAATTGCGTCCAGTTAACTCCTCCATCGGTCGATTTCCATACTGCATGAGCAACGAGATAAACGATATTCGCATTTGTTCTATCGACACCAATACCAAAGTTATAATCGCCTTGGCCGGGATCGGTAGAAAGGTTAGTGTAATAAGAGACATAAGGTGAAGGATTCGTTTTTACTCCAACAAAGGAAGTACCACCATCAGTAGATTTATACATCATTCCACCGTTACCCACCATTCCTAAATAGACCACATTTGTATCTGCAGGAGTTACGGCAACACGACAACCAGCACCTGTAGTAACACCTGACGGTAATACGATACCGTTAGTGATTTGTGTCCAAGTATCACCAAAATCGGAAGAACGGAAAAATGCTGAATCGGTAGTAGTAGCAAATAGCACTCGTGAAGTAGGCGTTTTCTGTTTCATATCATCGAAAGTGCGTGAAGCAGATTTCAACAGCCATGAAGTACCACCATCTGTAGTTTTATAGATACCAGTATTAGTTGCTGCAACAACGATTAAATGATTATTCGGATCCATAATCAATTCAGATACAATTTTACCTGTGAGTGTTGTTTGAGTGAAAGAAGTACCACCATTAGTTGACTTCCAAACTCCACTACCTGTAGAATAATAATTATGATCGCCACCACCTAGGTAAATAATTTGATCATCGACATGATCGATGCAAACGGAAGCAAAGCGAGTACCACTTGGCAATGGATCACAACCGGGAGCAATAGACCAATTAGCGCCAGCGTTAGTACTGATAAACAATCCGCCTCGAGCACTAACGGCATACATTTTATTAGCATTAGAAGGATGGAATTTCAGTTGACTACATCGACTGATACCATGAATTTGTCCGCTGACATTAGTAGGAAAGAAATTTGGACCTACGGGAGACCAATTAGCAGTTTGCGCCAATACCGAAGTACCTAACAAACAACAAATGGCTATTATAATATTTTTCATGTGTGATAATCGCGTGAAATGTTACTTCTTAGAACCGTTTAATTCTTTCTGTTGTTTTTGCCATATTTCGAGGCGTTCTTGTTCAGAAAGGATACGACCATCCGACTGCACATAAGGGAAATTGCTACGTTTCCAATCTTTGAAACGTTTAAACTGGTACTTGATCTCCATATAATCATTCATTTGAGCTTGCGTCCACGTGCTACGAACATTCCGCATACTATCAGCTTGCGCTTTGGTAATTTTTCCCTCCGTGATTAACTCCGACTCCTCTTCAGGTTCGATTCGGTTTTCCCAATACTTTTCAAAAGCCTCAGTAGCAACATAATAATTCACCTGAGGATCTTTCATCATATCAATCCATGCAGGAACTTTAGAATAATCGACAGGAGGCTTCACTTTCGACTCTTGAGCCGACAAAGAACCAACACACAGCAAGAGCGCTGATGCAACAATAAACCGCTTAATCATGGGGAAATTTTTTCGCAATTTAAGACAATTTTTAAGTAAATGATAGTGATAAATATCAAACTATTGCGATTTTCTTTTGTAATTATTGTCACAATATTTTGTTGGGTTTAGTGTTAAATTTGTGTTTTACGGTATAGAATGAAAGATTTTACAAGATATTTGCAATGATTCGCCCATATTTTGACCAAATCTTGCAATCATTCTATAATTTCGGAAACTGATTTATGCAAAAGTTAGGACTACATCAAAAACTGCTTCAAAAGCTGTCGCCACAACAAATTCAATTAATGAAATTGTTGCAAGTGCCTACGGCTTCTTTAGAGCAAAGAATAAAAGAAGAATTAGAAGCTAATCCCGCTTTAGAAGAAGGGCTAGACGACGATATTTCTGACGACGAAGATCGCAACAACGAAGACGATATTGATCCGATTGAAGATTCTCTTGACGAACAAGATGATTTTGGAGAAGAAAGAGAAGACGAGATCATCAAGAAAGAAGACGATGTTGATATAGCCGATTATATCGAAGACGATGACGTTCCGTATTACAAATTAAACGCAAATAATTCATCAGCTGATGATGAAAAATTTGAAACACCGATTACGGTTAGTGTTGCCTTTCAAGATGTGTTGTTATCGAATTTGGGAATGTTACCATTCGACAATCATCACTATATGCTTGCGCAGCATTTGATAGGAAGTTTAGACGACGATGGATATTTACGTCGCGATTTAGAATCGATTGTTGACGATTTAGCGTTCACACAGAACATACAAACCAACAAAGAAGAGTTAGAAGAAACGCTGAAAGTAATTCAGACGTTAGATCCTCCGGGCATTGCGGCAAGAGATTTAAGAGAATGTTTGTTATTACAATTAGATCGTCAGCGTCAAGAGCATCATCCGCATGCGGTTGCCTATCAAATTTTACATGATTACTTCGAAGAATTCAGTAAGAAGCATTACGAGAAAATTCAAAAATCGCTAGAGCTTTCTGATGATGATTTAAAAGAAGCCATTCATAATATTCTATCGTTAAATCCTCGTCCGGGTGGAGGTTCTGCAGAAGAGACAAGAAGTTCGCAGCAGATCATTCCTGACTTTATCCTTTCGGTAGTTGACGGAGATTTAGAGTTAACACTTAATTCGCGCAACGATCCAGATTTACGCATCAGCAAATCGTTTCAAGAAATGTTGAATTCGTATGCGAAAGATAAAAATAAAGCAGGGAAAGAAGCAGTAACCTTTATTCGTTCAAAGATTGATGCAGCCAAATGGTTCATTGATGCTATTCGTCAGCGACAACAAACGTTGTACACAACGATGATGGCGATCATGAACTTCCAAAAAGAATATTTCTTATTGGGAGATGAGCGTCAGTTGAAGCCAATGATATTGAAAGATATTGCGGATATGGTTCAGCTCGATATATCTACCGTATCGAGGGTGGCGAATAGCAAATACGTTGAAACGCCATATGGAACATTCCTCTTAAAATATTTCTTCTCGGAAGGACTTCAAACAGATTCTGGTGAAGAAGCATCGAGTAGAGAAATCAAAAAGATCCTTGAAGATGCTATTTCGGGAGAAGATAAGCGCAAGCCATTGCCTGACGAAAAGTTAGCCGACATACTTAACAGCAAAGGATACAATATTGCTCGTAGAACAGTAGCCAAATACCGTGAGCAATTAAATATTCCTGTTGCACGTTTAAGAAAAGAACTCTAACGTTAGCGAAGTACCGAAAAACAACCATGCAACGCATTACTCAGCTTATTTCCGTTTTACTGCATCCTCTATTCATGCCGCTTTATGCAACTTGGATTCTTCTAAATTCAGGGAGCTATTTATCTTTTGCGGTAAGCAAACCGATGCAAACGGTAATTTATATGATAGTATTGATCACCACCTATATTTTACCAGCCATTAGCTCGTGGTTTTTATATCAAAAAGGAGTAATTAAATCGTTGGAAATGGAGACTAGAGCAGAGAGAAGCCTGCCATTGTTTTCTGCGATCGTTAGCTATATTGCGGGGTTATACCTATTGATAAAACTTCCTTTACCTAAAATATTTGCGGTTATGTTAAGTGGCGGATTAATCGTTCTTGTTGCCGCTTTTTTAATCAATCTTCGATGGAAGATTAGTCTTCATATGCTTGGAATTGGCGGATTAATGGGATTACTACTTGGCTTTTCAGACATATTTCACTCGAATGTATTGTTACCTGTAATTATCACCGCTTTGGTTTCGGGGCTTTTAGCCTCTGTACGCCTTTGGCGAAATGCACATAGTCCTGCACAGATTTATGTAGGTTTTTTAACCGGATTTGTAGTGCAGTACGGGTATTTTTGGGGGCTGGAGAGGTTGTAGAAGGTTCATGGTTCATGGTTCATGGTTCATGGTTCATGGTTCATGGTTCATGGTTCATGGTTCATGGTTCGGCAAAGCCGGTTTAAGCTAACGCTGTTTGGGGTTTACGGTTTACGGCCTTGCCATGCAGTGTGCTATTTCAGCTCTACTGCATGGTTGGCTGGTGCGGATTAATGTTTAGGTTTTGATGTAACAGTAGGGTAAATCGTTCCAATAGATCTCAAAAAAGCTGAAATTCCCTTAAAATTCTGTTTTATTCACTGTAAACGACATCCTATAAACTGTTACCTTTGCACACTCAAATCAGTTTCAGTAAATACTATGTCATTACATCTTTCAGAGCAGGAAGTTATTCGCCGTAAAAGTCTACAGGAGTTATTAAACTTAGGGATCAACCCTTACCCTGCAGCTTTATATCCAGTAAACACGCATTCAAATCAAATTCATGAAGGATTTGATGCAAATCCTGAGGGATTCAAAGAAGTTGTAGTTGCTGGACGTATAATGTCGCGTCGTATCATGGGGAACGCTTCATTTGCGGAACTACAAGATGCAGGTGGTCGTATTCAGCTTTATTTCAAACGCGATGAAATTTGTCCGGGAGAAGACAAGACGCTTTACAATATCGTATTCAAGAAATTAATCGACACCGGTGATATCATCGGAGCGAAAGGATATGCATTCCGCACTCAAACAGGAGAATTATCAGTACACGTTACTGAATTCACCATTTTATCGAAATCGTTACATCCATTACCAACGGTAAAAGAAAAAGACGGAGAAGTTTATGATGCCTTTAGTGATCCTGAGCAACGATACCGTCAGCGTTATGTTGATTTGATTGTAAATCCTCAAGTACGCGAAACATTTGTTAAGCGTTCGAAGTTGGTAAACAGTATGCGCTCCTTCTTAAATGAAAAAGGATATTTAGAAGTAGAAACTCCGATATTACAACCATTATATGGTGGTGCAGCGGCTCGTCCTTTTAAGACGCACCATAATACTCTCGACATGACATTGTATTTACGTATTGCGAATGAGCTTTACCTAAAGAGATTGATTGTTGGAGGATACGATGGAGTATTTGAATTCGCGAAAGACTTCCGCAACGAAGGGATGTCGCGATTCCACAATCCGGAGTTTACCCAAATGGAATTATACGTAGCCTACAAAGACTACAACTGGATGATGGATACTGTGGAAGCGATGGTAGAAAAAATCGCCTTAGACCTCCACGGCAAAACTGAATTACAAGTTGGTGAACATACGATCAACTTCGCTCGTCCGTGGAAACGATTTACGATGTATGAAGCAATTGCTCATTACACGGGAATTGATATTACGGAGATGGATGAAGCACAGATGCGAGTAGCGGCAAAAAGCTTAGGAGTGGATGTTGACGAAAGTATGGGACGCGGAAAGATCATCGATGAAATCTTCGGAGAATTCTGCGAACCTAAATTGATACAACCAACATTCATTACTGACTATCCAGTAGAGATGAGTCCGTTGGCGAAAAAACACCGCAGCAAAGAAGGCTTAGTAGAACGTTTCGAGGCTATCTGCAACGGGAAAGAAATTTGCAATGCATATTCAGAGTTAAATGATCCTATTGATCAACGTAAGCGATTTGAAGAGCAATTAGAACTTGGAAAGCGTGGTGATGAAGAAGCAATGATGCTGGACGAAGATTTCCTAAAAGCAATTGAATTCGGGATGCCACCTACATCAGGACTTGGAATCGGAATCGATCGATTATCAATGATCATGACGAACTCACCGAGTATTCAAGATGTATTGTTCTTCCCTCAAATGCGTCCTGAATTAGCAGGAACGTCAATAGTTCAAGAAGAGCTGAAATTAGATGGAGTTCCTTCACCTTGGGACGAAGTACTGATGAAAATGGGAGTAAGTAGTAATCAGCAATTAAAGACGATGAATCCGAATAAATTATTCAACGATTTAGGAGGAATGCGTAAGAAATTAAAAATAGAAGCCGGACTTCCATCATTAGATGATGTGAAAAGCTGGACAGCCTAACAAAAAATAGAGACTTGATGAAAATTGGGTCTCTATTTTTTTGAATGATCATACATAATCCTGACAAAAAGCAGTGTATTAAAAACTGATAAACGATATTTTTGTCATCTGAAAATAATACCATGAAAAACAAATCACTATTATTCATGTTTGTTGTGAGTTTTTTAATCACAACCAATGGATTTGCACAAACCAACCGCGAAAAGGTTATCCCGAATTTAAAGAAGCATATCAGTACGCTGGCATCTGACGAATACGGTGGTCGAGAACCGGGAACAAAAGGAGAAGTATTAGCCTATACTTACATCACCAACCAATTTAAAGAAATCGGATTAGCACCGAAGGGAACTGACAACTATTTACAAGAATTTACATTTGTAAAATCTGTATTTATGTCGCCGACATGTAGTTTCACACTTGCAGGAAAAAATTTAGAAGCTAAAAAAGATTTCTTCCTATTACCTTATTCTACCGAAGGAGCAATTGTAGGAAACACATTAAACGTAGGATATGGAATCGTATCTGAAAAACAACAATACGATTCATACAAAGGAGTTCGATATCCTGCGAATTCAATTTTTGTAATGGAATACGGCACACCTGATCATGCTGGTCCGCATACAAAGTATCAAGATGATGCTGACATTAGAACAAGAATTGACAATGCCATCAAGCACGGAGCATTAGGTGTTGTATTTGTAAATACAGATGCAGAAGAAAAAGATCCAGAAATGGATTATTCAAAAAGAATTACTGCAACTTCTATTCCGGTTGTATTTGTAAAAGGAGAAGCAGGTGCTAGTTTAAAGAAAGACGGAGTTGCCATCAGCATTAAATCTAAATTTGACAAAGAAGAAGGCAAAGGACATAATGTAATTGGATTTATTGATAACAAATCAGCCAATACAGTTGTAATCGGCGCCCACTATGACCACTTGGGAATGGGTGGCGACGGATCTTTATACAGAGGAGAGCCGGCAATTCACAATGGAGCAGATGATAATGCAAGCGGAGTAGCTGCGTTAATTGAACTCGCGAGATATTTAAAACAAAGCAACCTGAAAGGTAACAACTACCTTATCATGGCTTATTCAGGAGAAGAAAAAGGATTATTAGGTTCAGGGTATTTTGTGAAGCATCCTACACTCGCATTAGAGAAAATGAATTATATGATTAACATGGATATGGTTGGTCGTTTAAAAAGCGAAGAACCTACTCTATTAATCAATGGCGTTGGCACGAGTGATTTTTGGAAAATTGCAATGGAGCATATCACTATTGATAGTTTAAAAACAAAAACAACTGATTCAGGAGTTGGACCATCAGATCACACATCCTTCTATTTAAATAATGTACCGGTTACTCATTTCTTTAGTGGAACACATAGCGATTATCACAAACCAAGTGATGACGAGAATTTAATCAACTACATGGGAGAAGCGAGAATCATCGATTATATTGTTCAAGTTATTCAGAAATTAGACGACAAAGGCAAAGCTAACTTCATCAAAACAAAAGACGATAACAACGAAGATGCACCTCGCTTTAAAGTAACATTAGGAGTAGTTCCTGATTATGCATTTGAAGGATCAGGTATGCGTATCGACGGAATTACTGATGGCAAACCGGCATCTAAAGCAGGAATGAAAGCTGGAGACATTGTAACTCAAATCGGCGATATTAAAGTACTGGACATGATGAGCTATATGAAAGCCCTTGGAAAATTCAACAAAGGCGAAAAAGCTACAGTTCACTTCATGAGAGGAAAAGAAGAGCAAACAACAGAAGTAGAATTCTAAAAAAATAACTGTTTAACAGTGAAGGCCTCGACGGAAATTAAAATATTCGTCGAGGCTTTTATAATAAAGTAAACCATGACAAACGAAGAAGTAGAAGCGATAATCAACGAAGTATTTCCAGGATTAACATTGTACTATCGCGATACCGATTTATCGGCGGAATTAATATCTCGCTATAAGAAAGGAAGTATTTTATTAGAACCTGCTTTTACCGATTGTTCGTATTTAGGCGGACATCCAACAGGAAACGTACGTTATTTAATCGCTAGTTCAAAAGCAGCTGATTTAGGGAAGGTACAACCAGAAGTTGCGAAATACGGAATGATGGTATTGAATGCTGGAGCATTTTTCAAAGTGTTGGATGTCTATGAAATAGAGGGATGCACACAAATACTATTGTTGCATATTCCATCACACACAGTAGATTTCTTTAAAATCACCAACTCAAATTTAGAGCAAACGGTTACAGAAAAATGCAGAGCGTTATTCGAAAAACGAATGACTGATCCTGAAGTAGAAATACTAACAACAGAAGATTGGAAATCGCGCGTAGACTTTCCTATCGGTATCAGCAAAGAAGGGAAAAATTATTTCGAAGACATGCAATAAGGTGAATTAAAAATTATTTTACCACCAATGGAATTGATTTTACCGTCTCAGAATTCAACTGAAGCAAATAATAACCTGCTGCACTTTTTTTCAAATCAAACGAATGCTCGCCTTTATTGATAGTGCCACGTTCGACAATTTTTCCGGTGTAGTCAACTATACTGTAATCAGTTGTAGCAGTAATATTCGATACAATAAAAATATTATTCCCGAGTGACTTGACTGTTAATGCAGGAATATTGGGCGATGTGATTCCTGTTGTTGTAACAGTAATAGCTTTTGTAATCGAATCAGAAACACAACTATCTCCGACAACCAAAGTAACATTGTAGGTGCCTGAAGAAGTATAAGTATGCAATGGATTAGACGTTGCAGAAGTTGTTCCATCTCCGAATCGCCAATGATTATACGTAGCATTTTGCGACTGATTAGAAAACTGGGCAGTTAACAAATTAGTATTAAAAGAGAAATCGGCTTTACAATCAAACAAACCGATATTCCAATTAGTCAAACTATCGAGTACAGTGTTCACCGCGATATCTTGCATGAATGAGGCAGTAGTGCTATCGAGGCCTGTTGGAACAAACGCACCCAACGGACTTTTTCTAAAGATTGTTGCGTACATAGTGCAAGCAGTAAGATAACTACCTTCCAAAGATGGATGACTATTATCGCTTTGCCAGAGATTTATAGAAGAATCGGTTGACCAAGAAGTATTCCAAGCCATTCCTGCGGGAGCTACTAAAGCGCTATTTGAATCAGCCATTGTCATGTAGCTTTCGCGTAAGCGCTCTTGCATGCCGCTGTAAGTGCAAATTGGCGGATATGCGCTACAGTTAGACGCATCGCCATACTTTCTACCCCAAGTCATATAGAACACCGTTGTAGCACAGCTATTAGCTCTATGAATCAAACTGTCGAGTTGTTTAGCATACGGATAAACATCGGTAGCAACTTGAGAAGGTGGGAAAGCAGGTAATTGGCTTTGCTCTTGAAGCACTACAAAGTCAAAGGATCCAGAATTAATTTTAGCGAGAGTTGTAGAGTTTGTACAATGGCTTTGAAAGGTATATCCACCCGGAGCCGACATATCTGTTGTAACGCTATCTCCTTTACTTAGTGCAATATCTTTTACCAATTGTGGCAAATCATTTACATAAGTATAGCTATTCCCAACAAAAAGTATTGAAGTATTTTGTGACAACGAAAGAATCGGCACTAATAACAGAAATAAAAATAAGGATAGGGAATATTTCATATTGTAAAGTTAGGGAAATGATTGTAAAAAAGATGATAGGCGATTGACAATCGATTATTGACTATTTGTTAATGGATTTGATTGCGGATTCGATTAAAATCAAATTTTATACGTTGGCTTTACAAGAACCTAAAATTAGCTGCAGTTGGTAGAAAAAATCGAAACTCGCAAAAAAGCCCGATCAAAATAAATTGACCGGGCTTTTAACTATAGTGGTTTGATTGAAATTCGAATAATTCGAGTTCTTAGCTACCGCACATTAAGCAACCATCAGGATTATCGAGAGAGCAAGAGATTTGATCATTTGCATTATCGATAAAAGTAGTTGTAACGTCGTTTGTTGCAGCTGAAGATTCCGTTACAGGAGCAGATGCAACAGTTGCAGATGTTGAAGTAACTGTAACAGCTTCTACTGCTTGAGGCATCATTTCATATTGCTTATCAACTGTAAACTTGATAGCGGTTGCAGCAGGTTTTGTTCTTAAGTAGTACATGCCTGTTTTCAATCCTTTCTCCCATGCATAGAAATGCATAGAAGTAAGTTTTGCAAAGTTTGGCTCAGCGATAAACAAGTTTAACGACTGACTTTGGCAGATGAATGCGCCACGATCGGCAGCCATATCGATGATTGTACGTTGTTTGATTTCCCAAACTGTTTTGTACAGTTCTTTAATATCTTGAGGAATCTCAGGGATACTTTGAACTGAACCATTAGAAGCAATGATTTTATTCTTCATATCGTTCGTCCATAATCCGAGGCGAACAAGATCCATCAATAAGTGTTTATTTACAACGATGAACTCACCACTTAATACACGACGGTTATAAATATTTGTAGTGTATGGTTCGAAGCATTCGTTATTACCTAAGATTTGAGAAGTAGAAGCTGTTGGCATTGGAGCAACCAATAGAGAGTTGCGTACACCATATTTCTTAATTTCTTCACGTAACACATCCCACTCCCAACGATCTGTTGGTTTTACGTTCCACATATCGAACTGTAAAATTCCTTTAGAAACAGGAGATCCTTCGTATGTCGAATATGCACCTTCTTTCATTGCAAGATCTTTAGAAGCAGTTAATGCAGCATAATAGATCGTTTCGAAAATTTCGCGATTCAGCATACGTGCTTCTTCGCTTTCGAAAGGATAACGCAACATGATAAATGCATCTGCTAATCCTTGAACACCTAATCCGATAGGACGGTGACGCATATTACTTGTTTTCGCTTCTTCAACAGGGTAGTAATTCACGTCGATGATACGATTCAAGTTTTTCGTAGCCACGTAAGTGATATCGAATAACTTTTGGTGATCGAATTTTCCGTTGATTACGAAACGTGGTAATGCGATAGAAGCTAAGTTACACACGGCGATTTCATCAGGAGCAGTATACTCGATAATTTCGGTACATAAGTTAGAACTCTTAATAGTTCCTAAATTCTTCTGATTACTCTTTTCGTTACAAGCATCCTTATAAAGAATATAAGGGGTACCGCTTTCAATTTGAGATTCTAGAACGGCTGTCCATAATTCACGCGCAGGAATAGTTTTTCTTGCTCTTCCTTCTTGCTCATACTTAGTATAAAGCAATTCGAATTCCATTCCGTAGCAATCCGCTAATCCCGGAGCTTCATTCGGGCAGAATAAACTCCATTCGCCTTCTTCCTTCACACGCTTCATGAACAAATCGCTGATCCAAAGCGCGTAGAATAAATCGCGGGCACGAATTTCTTCCTTACCATGATTTTTCTTCAACTCAAGGAATTCGAAAATATCGGCATGCCATGGCTCAAGGTAAACAGCGAAAGAACCTTTACGTTTTCCACCACCTTGATCAACATAACGAGCAGTATCATTAAATACACGCAACATTGGAACGATACCATTGCTGGTTCCGTTTGTTCCGCGGATATAAGAACCTGTAGCACGAACATTATGAATGCTGATACCGATACCGCCTGCAGATTGAGAAATTTGAGCAGTATTCTTTAAAGTATCATAAATTCCTTCGATACTATCAGACTTCATTTGTAATAAGAAGCAAGAACTTAATTGCGGCTTCGGTGTTCCTGCATTAAACAACGTAGGCGTTGCATGCGTGAACCAACGCTCACTCATTAAGTTATACGTTTCGATAGCCGATTCCACATCATTCTTGTGGATACCAACCGAAACACGCATTAACATATGTTGAGGTCTTTCAACCACTTTACCATTGATGCGTAATAAGTATGACTTCTCTAATGTTTTGAATCCGAAGTAATCATAACCGAAATCACGGTCATAAATAATGCTCGAATCCAAAAGATCAGAATTTGACTCAATTACCGCCATTACATCATCTGCTATCAAAGAAGCATTCTTTCCCGTTTTAGGATCGATGTAATTATAAAGGTCACGCATTGTATCCGTAAAGCCCTTCTTCGTATTCTTATGAAGGTTAGAAATGGCAATACGAGACGCTAACTGAGCGAAATCAGGGTGACGGGTAGTTAAAGAAGCGGCTGTTTCTGCTGCTAGGTTATCTAATTCAGTGGTAGTTACGCCATCGAAGACCCCTTCAATCACTTTTTGTGCTACTAATGCCGCTTGAACATGATCAGGCGACAAACCATAGCAAAGCTTTTGAATTCTAGCCGTGATTTTATCAAATTTCACGGTTTCTTTCTTCCCATCTCTTTTTATTACGAACATACGGTCAGGCGTTTATACTAAGTTTAAAAATTAGGTTAGGTACTTTTACTTTAATAAATATGCTTTTACTCTTTTTCTTCTTCCCACAAATTCCCCTAAAATTGGGGACAATAAGGCCTGCAACGGTTTTCTGTTGCTTTCAAGTATGCACGAAACGTGTTTGAGTTTGAAAACCAGCACTTTCCGATAATCAGGGTATGCTTGGTGAGCCGGTTACAAATCACGTTAAAGATAACGTCGTTCCCAAGGACTATTTTTTCACAATCGGATACACTTTTCAACAAAATTTGGGTTGATAAAATTTATTTATGAAAACCCTTTGAAAGACCGAAAAATATCGTAATAATAGAAATGCCAACCTTCAAAAAAAGGGATAAAATCATAATTTATTGAATTCTTCCCTTACCCAGTGATAACGACTGATTTTCAGAGAGAAAATTTTATTTTTTCCTTTTTCGTCGGAAAAGTACATGTTATCTGTATAAGGAGTGTTTAGGCCCATTTGCATTCATTGATAACCACTTGCGCGCAATCTTCTGCTGCATTGTAAATTAAATCATGCGCAACATCTCTAAAATGATGAATCGAAACCGTTGAGATCAGCTTTTTAAGCTCCAGACATACGGCAGTATACATAGGAGTACACTTTTCTCCTAAAAGAATAGTAACCGGCATTTTAAGCTTGGCAATATTTTCGGGAGATGAGATTGTAGGAGGCTCTTGGTTGAACACTAGTTGATACAAAGCCGCAGCATTGGCAATCATATCTCGGCGTATTTCTTCAGGTAAGGTATTAAACCCCTTCCCTCCTATTGCATAATCGAGTAATTGCTTTACGGCATTCGCAGGATTTCCTGAAAGAAATGCCCTTTTAATTTCGTCGAATGTTTTTTTTCTGACTTCGACAATTGAAGTATACTCAGGATTATTATTTACTAATAAAGGAAGAGTAGGTTCAGCAAGAAAAAGATGAATCACTTTTTCGGGTGCCAGAATAGCTGCGGTAGTTGCTACCAAGGCTCCGTATGAATGTCCGAATAAAACTGCTTTTTCGATCTGCAATGCATCCATCAAAGCAATTAAATCTTTAGCATGTTGATCGGGGCCAAAAACGCCTCTATCACATGGATCATTTGGCAGATGGAATCGTTGAGAAAAACTAATTACACGTGCATGTGTTCTTAGATCATCTTGTAAATACATAACATGATTACAACTTGCAGCAGCGCCATGCACAAAAATAAAAGGCACACCACTTCCTACATCTGAATAATTCAGCACTGTATCATTAACAGTAATTTGTTTTAGCGCGCTCAATTAAAATTCAGAAATTACAGGTTTGTTAGCAAGCACCTCATCAATTTGCATCATTACGTCGGAAGTAATGAGCGGGAGAATATTAACAGCCTCCAAATTTTCTTCCAATTGCTTCACTTTACTTGCTCCTAAAATCACTGTACTCACATGATTATTTTTTAAACACCATGCAATAGCTAATTGAGGCATAGAAATATTTAATTGATCAGCAATCGCTTTAATTGCTTTCACCTTTTTTAATCTCTCTTCTGTCAAATTTCTATCACGCAACCATTCTAATCCTTCCATCGCTAAACGAGTATCTTCTGGATTATCATTCAGATATTTTCCTGATAAAATTCCGCTTGCCAAAGGAGACCAAATCGTAGTTCCCATTCCTTGATAGCGAAAAATATGGAGGTAATCATCTTCCATTTTCTTTCGCTCCAACATGTTATACTGAGGTTGCTCCATCACAGGCGCAATAAGATGATGACGTTCAGCTTCGAGATGTGCTTGTAAAATTTCTTGAGCACTCCATTCTGATGTTCCCCAGTATAAAATTTTTCCTTGCTGAATTAAGGAATTCATTGCTTGAACAGTTTCAAGTATCGGCGTGTTTTTATCGGGACGATGACAAAAAAACAAATCGATATAATCAACATGTAAACGCTTTAATGCAGCTTCGCAACCTTCGATTATATGTTTACGACTTAATCCTCTTTGATTTGGTTTGTTTTCTTCATATCCAAAATACACTTTACTTGACACCATAAATGAACTACGACTCCATTTCAAGTTATAAAGTATGTTTCCCATTACCTCTTCACTTTTACCACGAGCATACGTCTCAGCATTATCGAAAAAATTAATTCCGTTATCGTAAGCCTTAATCATTAATTCCTCAGCAAGTGAATTATCGATTTGCTTTCCGAAAGTGAGCCATGAGCCAAGGGAGAGAGCACTAATTTGAATGCCTGTATTTCCGAATTTTCTGTATTCCATCATTAAAAATTGAACTGCAAAAGTACAACAGTAAGAAGGTAAAAACGGTGAATTTTAACTATTTAAAATCTAGAAAAGCCAAGTCGGCGTAAAAAAACGAGTTTTTTATGGAAAAAAGCATAAAAAATCATCATAGAATGTTGGGGCAATAACATAAAACCATAAATTTATTGTTTCTTATCGTCCCTTACCGATAAGAGCCATTCAACCAAAACTAAATAAATACTATGAAAAAAATCCTTACCGGATGCTTGCTGTTGCTATCGCTGACATCAGCAAAGTCACAAATCCTCAGCGGAAGGGCAGCGGAGCAGGTCAATGCAAACGCGAATGAATTGCGGTATGATGCACGCTCGAACGCTCCTCTCTATGTGGAATTCAAAGCTAACTCTTTTATATCTGCTTCTGCTGGCATGGAAGGATTGAATAGCATATTAGGAACCACATCAAACGATAACTGGAGAATTATTAGAAGTGATAGAGATGATTTAGGAATGAATCATGCACGCTATCAACAATACTACAAAAACATTAAAGTTATAACAGGAGAATACATCTTGCATGAGAAGCAAGGACGCGTTGTTGCTGCTAACGGAATGTTCTTTGATCATTTAGCATTGAATACTACTCCGACGCTAAACGAACAACAAGCATTAAATGCTGCGCTTAACAATATTCATGCATCAAAATATTTATGGCAATGTTCGGAAGCCGAGCAACGAATTTTATCGGGAGGAGCTGCTACAAACGCAGCGCCTCGTGGTGAATTAGTAGTCCTACCATCACTCAACGGTGATCGTAAGCAAGGAACTAACCTATGTTGGCAATTTGATGTTTACGCTACTCAACCTCACGAACGCTGGTTAGTATATGTAAATGCACAAAACGGTAAAATAGAATTCAAAGAAAATAAAATTTGCACTATCACTACTAACGGTACTGCAGCTACGAAATATAGCGGAACACAAGCTGTTAAAATTGACAGTGTAAGTGCAACAAGCTATCGTTTACGCGAAACAGCAAGAGGTTCAGGAGTTGAAACTTACAATCTTCAAAACGGCACTAACTATGCAACAGCTGTGGATTTTACCAGCACTTCAAAATCATTTAATGCAACAACAAACCAAGATAATGCAGCATACGATGCACATTGGGGAGCAGAAATGACCTACGATTATTATTTAGCTGCACACAATCGCAATAGCTATAATAATGCAGGAGGAGTACTTAAATCATATGTTCATTATTCTACTTCTTACAACAATGCATTTTGGAATGGATCTGTAATGACTTACGGTGATGGTGACGGATCAACATTTTCACCATTAACAGAATTAGATATTTGTGCGCATGAATTATCACATGGAGTTACTAGTACTTCTTCGAACTTAACCTATTCGTATGAATCTGGTGCATTAAATGAATCCTTCTCTGACATCTTTGGGATCTCTACCGATTTCTTTGCACGTCCTGCAACTGCAAATTGGACATTAGGAGATCAGAGTTATACTCCAGCTACTCCAGGAGATGGAATTCGATACATGAATAATCCAAATCTTGAAGGCGACCCTGATACTTACCATGGAACAAACTGGTATACAGGAACAGGAGATAATGGAGGAGTGCATTATAACAGCGGTGTACAAAATTTTTGGTATTACTTATTATGTACCGGAGGAAGCGGCACGAATGATGTCGGTTTCTCTTATAATGTAACCGGCATAACAATGAATAAAGCCCGACAAGTTGCCTATAGAAATAATACTTTCTATTTAACAAGCGGATCACAGTATGCTGATGCTGCTTTTTATGCGGTGAAGTCGGCAAACGATATTTTCGGAAATTGTTCATCTGAATCATTCTCAACTAAGAATGCTTGGGATGCGGTAGGTGTAGTTGGTGCTCCATTAAACTCAGCTGCAACAGCATCTGTTGTTGGAGGAACATGTACAGGATCAACTATTCAATTCACTGCAGCTGGCGGAACAACATATTCATGGTCAGGTCCAGGAGGATTCTCTTCTTCAATTGCTAATCCTACCATTGCAAATGCATCAGCAGCCAACAACGGATTGTATTCATGTATCATCACTGATGCTTCAGGATGTAGTGGTTTAGCTACTGCAGTTGTATCAGTAAGTGCATCACCAAGTGTAACAGCTACAGGAGGAACGACAGTATGTAATGGAAATACTGTACAGTTAAATGCAAATGCATCTGCCAGTGGTCAAGGACAAAATATCGGAAGTAATTCAACTCCTTTAGCATTGCCAGATTATCCGAATGCAGGAGTTAGTAGCTCAATCAACATCAACGGAAGCACAAATGCGAATGCAATTATTTCTGTAACTATTGATTCATTAACGCATACATACGATGGAGATTTAAAGATTGAATTAGTATCTCCTTCAGGATCATCGATTGTATTAGCAAGTAACGTTGGCACTTCGGGCGACAATTTCATTCGCACTAAATTTGTTCCTACAGGCACTGCTATTGCAAACGGAACAGCTCCATTTACCGGAAGCTTTGTTCCTTCTGCAGGATCATTTGCAGGATTAACAGGGTCAGCAAATGGAACATGGTCAATTAAAATTACTGACTTAGGTGCTGCTGATGTTGGAACACTTTGGAAATGGTCGATAGAATTACCAGGAAATGTAATTGTGTCTTACAATTGGTCACCATCTACAGGATTAAATAGTGCAACAATTAGAAATCCTTTAGCTGCACCTGCGGCTACAACAACCTATGCTGTTCAAGTAACAGATAACAATGGATGTACTGCTGTATCTAGTACAACAGTAACAATTGGTTCTTTAGCAGTTCAAACTTCTCAAACGAATGCAACTTGTAACGGATCATTAAACGGTTCTGCAAATGTAGTAGTTGTAAACCCTGTAGGAACTCCAACGTACTTATGGAATAACGGAGCAACAACATCATCAATAAATCAATTAGCAGCAGGAACATATAGCTACACTGTTACCAATGGAAATGGATGTACGGCAACAGGTTCTGTAACTGTTAGTCAGCCTTCAGCTTTAACAGCAACACCATCTGTAACAAATGCTGCATGTGCTACTTCTAATGGATCTGCATCTATTGCTATGACAGGTGGAACATCTCCATACCAATATTTATGGAATACCGGAGCTACAACTTCATCTATCAATGGCTTAGGTGCAGGGACATTTACGGTTACTGCAACAGATGCAAGTGGGTGTAGTATATCAACATCAATTCAAGTAACTCAAAGTAATGTTGGTTCACCAAATGTTTCAACAACACAAACCAATGTAAGTTGCTTTGGAGGGACTAACGGATCTGTAGGAGTAACCATTTCTAATCCTATCGGAACGCCACAGTATTTATGGAATACAGGATCTACCTCGCAAAGTTTAAATGGAATCCCAGCAGGAACATATATTTATACAATAACAAATGGTAATGGATGTACTACTAACGGGGCAATAAGCATCTCTCAACCATTTGCACTTGATGGAACAGCATCTTCAACGGCAGCTTCTTGTGGAAGTGCTAACGGAAGTGCTACAGTGGTAGTATCAGGAGGAACAACTCCATATGCATATTCTTGGAGTAATGGAGTTACTACTGCAACTAATAATAATTTATCTGCAGGGACTTACACGATTACAGTAACAGATGCTAATGGATGTTCATTTAGCTCACCTATAACAGTTGCAAGTCAAGGTACAGGTGGAACATTATCAACTCCTTCATCAATTTCAGGAACTAAACTTGGTGTTTGTCCGGGAACTACTAAAGTGTACAGTTGCCCTTCAGTAGCGAATGCAACAACATATTCTTGGACAATTCCTGCAAACGCAGTAATCAATAGCGGACAAGGATCAAACAGTATTAATGTTTCGTTCTTAGCTGGATTTACCACAGGAGCAATTACGGTAACGGCATCAAATGGATGTGCTACAAGTAATATTAAAAGTGCTACCTTAAGAAGTACACCTCTTAGTCCGGGTGCTATTACCGGAACGATAAATAACTTATGTAATACAATTACGAATTACAGTATTGCAGCATCAACAACAGGAGCAACATCCTATACATGGTCAGTTCCTGCAGGTGCAACAATAGTGGGAGGACAAGGAACAACAGCCATTTCTGTTCAATGGCCAAGCAATAGTGTAGCATCGGGAAGTATCTGTGTTACTGCAAACAATGCTTGCGGAAGCAGCACATCAAAATGTTTAGCTGCAGTAACAACATTGCCATTAATGCCTTCAACAGTAAATGGTCCGGGAACAGCATGTAAAAACCAAACAGGATTAGTATATAGTGTTACTGGACAAACAGGAGCTACTTACACTTGGACAGTGCCTGCGAAAGCTACAATTGTTAGTGGACAAGGAACTCCATCTATCACTGTAAATTGGGGACCAAGCACAGGAAGTGTTAAAGTTACAGCATCTAATGCCTGTGGAACTCAAACAACAAAAACCAAGTCGGTTGTTGTGAACTGCAGAACTGGATTTGAAAGTATTTCAACAATGGAATTAATTCCGAATCCGAATGATGGTAATGCAACAATACTTGTAGGCGATGAAGAATCAAGCTACGATGTAATTGTAAATGACATGTTAGGAAGAACGATCTTCAAAGACAACAGTTCAGCTACTGAATACAATTTACATTTAGGAAATCAACCTAAAGGAATGTATTTAGTAAGTGTACGTAAAGCGTCGGGAGAGAATCAAATATTCCGAATGATCATTCAATAAAAATAACTTTGAAAAAGATAAGGCCGACATAATTTGTCGGCCTTTTTTTATGCTTTTGCTTTTATCATTTTAAAAGTGAAAAACGATAACAGTACAATTATTGCAAGTAATACAAACCAAAGCAAATTATCTGGGAGACTAAATAGCGGTTTCTTAGCTATATACGGAATTGTTTTCTCTGACAAGACCGAAAGCGTATCAGTAATCGTTGGAATCTTATCTTTAAAGTTTGCTAAATCATAATCCGGAGAAGACAGAGATTTGTCTCCATAAGAAATAATATACCTACCGTTTAAATCAGGAAAATAAGATTTAAGAAGAATTGGAAATATAAGTGCTTCTGCATTCGAAACTTTTAAAGGAATATTATCTGCATTCTCAATTCTCAACTTTAGTCCTTTGATAAGTTCGGGAGTGAAATAAATTGAATTATTGGAATACGAATTAAGTACGCCACTAGAAATTTCGAAATAATTTAGAATCCATTTTTTATTTACAAGAACACTATCTCTATACCCATACAGTATAAAGCGGCGTGCATATTCACCTTTAAAAACAACCTTAGGAATAAACCCGGTAATTTCTTCAGGGGTAGGCAAATTAAAATTTATTGAAGTTGATTTATCTTTTATTTCAGAATTTAATGTCGGCAAGAGAATACGCTTCATTCTTACTTGATCAACCTTTTTAGAAGATTGCGAAATAGCATTTAACGTAAGGTTGTTGGTATTGGGATATGTAATTCTTAGAAATTTAAAGGAAATATCATCAAACTTACATTTGGTATAATTGTAATGTTCTCCTTCTTTATGCAGCGATAAAAGTCTGACTGAATCTTTAACAAGAAACCATTCTAAACCATCGTTACTTCCTTCAATAATTGCTTCAATATCAAAATTGGGATTATTGAAAATAAACTCCAATTCAATTGAATTCTCGGTATTCAACTCAACTGTAGCTAATGAATTTGACTTTGACTTAACTTGATTAAACAATTTCAAAACATTCCATTTTACAGTAGTTGAAGATTCAATCGACATTCTCAAATATGGAATTTCAATTGAATCTTTATCGGATATTTTATAGATTCTAAGATCAGAGAGATCCGCTTTAGATTTCAGATAGATATCGGGAGGCAATAATAATGAATACCAACCAGTATCCTTGACTTCAACGCTTCTATAGTAACGATCTTGGTTTGTTGCACTTGAAAAGAAAAAGCTGAGCAACAAAATGACCAACAGACTAATTTTCGTTCGCTTCATCATCTTTAAATATTGTTAAACCATACTTATTATAGAGGAATGAGATTATTAACAGCAATATACCTAACGCAATAAACACTACAGTTTTCAAGATAGTACTTAGAGAAGCAATATCATAGAAAAACAATTTCAAGAGGGTAACTGCAAATAATGCAATTGCCAATATGCGTAACATTTTCAAATGCTTAAATATCCCTCTAACAATTAATGCTAATGAACAAACTCCCCACAGGATACTTAATCCTAATTTATACGACCATGCAACATCAAAAATGTCTGTCCAATTTAACCACTCACTACTCAGCAACCAAATTGCAGCAACAGCATAAATCAACTCTGGTTGAATTTTATCTTTCAATAGAGAGAAAGATAATTCGATAGAACTGATAAAGTATTTCAATGTAATTAGTGCCAATAATATGAGTGGATAACGCAGCCATAAATTAAAAGATTCAATTGCTAAGAAACCTGATGATGGGTGAAGAAAACTTTCTCGTAATATACTTAGTTGATAAAGGCCACCTGTAAAGAACAATACAATACTAATTCCTGAAATCAATAAAAACACAGCGTTCAACTCTTTATCCTTCAGCTTTATCTTATTTACAAAACAGAGAACTAAAGCATAAAACATAGAGTAGGCAATATCAAATAAAATGCGATAATGATTCCATTTCTCATTGTAATAATAAGCAGGAACAGTATCTTTTTTCCCGTTTACAACAATAGCAGTTGTTTGATACAAATCTATAAGCCAAGTATCAATTTGAACTTTCACTAAACCATAAGTAAGCAATATACTGATAATAGGTAGTCCGTATTTTACCATTGCACTATAAACACTATGTTGATTTAGCAAAGAAGGATACTCTTTTCTTCGAGAGAACCATGTTAGAAAACAGAAACCTACAGCCATTAACGCACCAGATATAAAATCCATATTTGCGAATGGAACAAATTCGTGAGAACTTCCCATATAACTGAAATACTGCATTGATCTACCTGCTTCAAAATAGCTTAAGAAAGAAAGCAAGAACAAGGGGACCGACAATTGCTCATAAAAAGGAACTTTATTCTTACGGGCAATTACAAATACAATAATCGACTCTATCAACCAGAGCAATGTAACATATTGTCCACTGAATTGTACAGAAATAGCAATTGTTAAAAATGTTAATACTAGTCCTGCTACCAAATAAAATACACTTTTATCGACTTCTGCTTTTTTGAACAAGAACACACAGACTGCAAAATGAACTAGTGCATATCCGACAGTAAATAACCCAAGATAATTATCGTAGTTCAAATACGTCATTAAGTAATAGCCAAGGCCATACGAAACAAAAGCATTCGACAATAACACAATAACATCCTTCTTCTCAAACAAATGATTTTTCACCACTTTAAAAGCAATAAAAATTGCATAGAATTGCAAGAAGAAAATTAAATTAAATGTGAATCCTACAGCGAAATAATCATTCGAAAATGAATCAAGTACCCAGAACCATATAATTACCCATGTAAATACATAAGCGGCATAGAACAAACTTCTCCAGAATTTTTTGAAAGAAATGAATAGTATTCCGCAATTGATTAAAGCTATATAAGTTAAAAGTACTTCCACTCTACCTGACCCGGTGCTCAATAAAAAAGGAACGGCATAAGCTCCTACTAATCCTATATGAGCAATAATAACATTATCATACGTCAATGAAGCTATTACTGTAAAGACCGTAAATAATATCATTAATACAAATGCGACAGGCTGCGGAAAAAGTGCATACAATGAATAAGCAGCAAAGGTCACAAAATAATTTATGGCCATTGCTCCACTTAGTAGGACCGCACTAAATTTTTCATATTTACTTCTTAATTTAAACGCGACACCAAGCAATCCTAGTCCTACTATATACGCTAAAATTATTCTAGTCAGCGGACTAATCAACTGATGATCGATGGCATATTTTGTACCGATTGCAACACCGATGATAGTAATTAAGATTCCGATTTTATTTAAGAGATTTTCACCAATAAACTTTTCGAAATTTGAAGTAAGCTCATCATACCAACCCGGACTATTTTTTTTCTTTTCAGAAAAAACAGTTGGTGCATTATAAGAAGGGAATGAAGTATTATTCTTAATATCGGACTTCTTCACCTCCTCAAACATATTTAATATTTGAGGCTCTGCTTCAACTCTCTCATTCTTCAAAGGCTCTACTAGCGGCAATGGAGGCATTAAATCGATGGGCGGTGCTGGATTAATTATTCCTTGATCCGGTATACGGCCTAGCAACTCATTTTTTAGCTCATTGATTTCATCAGAAAGTATATTTTGCTTTGCTTGAAGATCGTCCAGCTTCTGTTTTAACTCATGAAAATTATTGGGCAGGTCGGGCATAAATGAAGAAATAGATAATCGAAGGTAATAAAAGGATGAAAATCTCCAAGAAAAATCAAAAAACAATAAAAAACGACCTCCATCTTTTGATAAAGGTCGTTTCCATATATAGTCTTATTTAGCCTATTGCTTGTTCCAAATCAGCCAATAAGTCTTCGATATCTTCGATTCCTACGCTTAAACGAATTAATCCGTCGGTAACACCAGCTTTTTCACGCTCCTCTTTAGGAATTGAAGCATGCGTCATAGTTGCGGGATGATTTAATAGAGATTCAACACCACCCAAAGACTCAGCAAGAGAGAATACTCTTACTTTAGAAGCCATAGCAAACGTTTCTTCAACAGTAGCATTTTTCAACGTAAAAGAAATCATACCACCGAATTTTTTCATCTGCGTTTTCGCAATATCGTGATTTGGATGATCAGGGAATCCAGGCCAATAAACTTTATCTACTTTAGGATGATTTCTCAAATAATTAGCAACGGCGATACCATTTTCGCAATGGCGATCCATACGAACGTGTAATGTTTTAATTCCGCGTAAAACTAGGAAGCTATCCATTGGTCCAGGAGTTGCTCCACAAGAATTATGAATAAAAGCTAGGCGATCATAAATAGCCTTATCATTTAAGCAAATTGCACCCATCACTACGTCACTATGTCCGCCTAAATATTTAGTTACAGAATGCATAACGATGGTTGCACCCAATGCTAAGGGATTTTGAAGGTATGGTGATGCGAAAGTATTATCTACAACCAACATCAAATTATTCTCCTTTGCAATTGCAGAGCAAGCTTTAATATCGATGATTTGCATGGTAGGATTTGTAGGAGTCTCTACCCAAAGCATCTTAGTATTCGCGTTGATGTAATTCTTGATATTATCCGCATCATACATATTCACGAAATGGAATTTTATTCCCATTGGTTCAAAAATCTTCGTGAACATACGATAGCTTCCGCCGTAAAGATCGTTGGTAGCGATCACCTCATCACCTGGAAGTAATAATTTGATGATTGCATCAGAAGCTCCTTGTCCGCTGCTAAAGCACAAACCATATTCAGCATTTTCAAGTGCAGCGATACAATTTTCTAAAGCGCTACGAGTAGGATTTTTTCCACGAGCATAAGCATATCCTTTATGCTTACCAGGTGATTCCTGTACGTAAGTAGAAGTTTGATAAATAGGCGTCATGATAGCCCCTGTTGTAGGGTCAGGTTCCTGACCTGCATGAATGGCTTTCGTTCCGAAACGAGAATCTGATTTCATAATTATGATCTATGAGGCAAAGGTAGCCAAACCTTTTTTATTAAAAAGAGAATAATGCATGTAAATAAAAAGGGACAGACCTGTAAAGATCTGTCCCTCGTATTTAAGTTTTAAAGCTATTAAGGAGCTGTAAAGTCGAAAGTTGAAGTAGAACCCATCAATACCGGGTTAGCGCTCCATGTCTCGATAGAATTACGATGCTTAATAACGATATAGTAAGAAGAACCGATTAGCGAACCTGGTAACTGAACAACTGCGTGTCCATCAGTTTTAAGCAAGCCAATTGCTGAAGCAGCAGTGCCGAAAGGAGATGAAGCATCATGAAGTTCAATTGTTACACTATCAACATCAGTTGGATCAGTACTTAATCCGTTATTATACAATACTGGTGTCATAGTACCACTACCCATATAGAATCCTTGAATGAACATTTTAACGTCAAGAGAAAGGAAGCTATTCACAACGAAGTTAGTTGCTGAAGTAGCACTACATCCAGCCGGAGTGACTACAGTGATAGCGGCTGTAGTAGCGCCTGCAGGAACGGTAGCTGTAATTTGAGTATTGCTATTAACCGTAAAGGCAGCAGAAAATGCTCCGAATGAAACAAGAGAAACATTCGATAATTCAGTACCTGTAATTACTACTGTTGTTCCTGTTGATCCAGAAGAAGGAGTAAATCCTGTAATAGTAATTGCTGCTGGTTGCGAAACTGTAATTGAAGTTGACGCTGTACAATTATTTGCATCGGTAACTGTATAAGAATATGTACCAGCAGAAACAGTTGTTGATGCTCCAGTGTAAGTATATGCACCTGTACCACCTGTCGCACTTAATGAAACTGTTGTTGTTCCACCGTTACAAGCGATAGTTCCAGGAGTTGCAGTAATTGCTAATGCAGCCGGTTGAGAAACTGTAATTGCAGAAGTAGCAGTACATCCTGCAGCATTAGTAACGGTAATTGTATAAGTACCTGCTGCAACATTTGATAGATCTTGAGTAGTAGCACCATTCGACCAAGCATAAGAAACACTATTCACTAATGAAACAGAAGAAGTTGCATTGGTGAATGAAGTTGGATCTACTGTCCATGTACGTGGAGTAGTATAAACACCAGTTTGGTAATTATAAGTTCCTGTTGCGAAGAATGATTTTCCTGAAGTTGGATTTGAAGGAATGAAGTAACTTGTTGATTGTAATAATCCTCCACTGTATTTGTCATTAGTTGGTAAAGTGTATCCTGCAGCTCCACCACTTACAATTGC
>JAHEYP010000032.1:0-4453 GCA_023251535.1 Bacteroidota bacterium | reverse complement strand
CAAGTAGCATTTACACTTGTAAGCGTAGAACTTAATGCTGCAGATGGTTGAGTAATTGTTACTGTAATAGAATCTTTACATCCACCATTTTCCGTTACTACTGCTTTATATGAACCAGGTGCTAATCCTGAAAGATCTTCAGTTGTTGCACCATTCGACCATGCGATTGAATAAGGAGCAACTCCGCCGGTTATTGTTAAATCAATTGTACCATTATTAGCGCCGAAGCAAGTAACATTAGTATGTGTAGCTGATAATGTTGGAGGAGTACAAGAACAATCTAATAGAACTAAGCTAGTTGTAGCTGTTTCAGTACAACCGTTAGCATAAGTAACTACAACTGTATAAGTATGAGCTCCTGCTTCTGCTAAAGTAAATACTGAAGTAGATACTGTTGGGTTTTGAGATGTAGAAGTAAATCCATGAGGACCTGACCAAGACCATGATGTTCCGTTATTAACAGAAAGTGATGCGTTTGTTCCGATACAAGTAGCTCCACCATTAGAAGCAACAGGATTATTTGAAGCTGGTTGAGTAATTGCAACAGTTGTCGTTAATGCACAACCGTTAGCATCAGTAGCGGTTACAGTATATGTACCTGCAGTCAATGTTGATTGTGTATCAGAAGTACTTCCTGCCGACCAACTATAATTTGCAGGTGAGGCAGATGTAGTTGCTACTGCTACAGCAGAACCATCATTTGAACCAAAGCATGTAACGTTCGTTCCAGTTGCAGATAGGGCAGTCATTGTTGTTAATGAAGCGTCAGTATTTGTTAAACGAGAAACTGAACGACGAGTAACAGTAGTAGTATTTACACCAGAAGGCCAGATACCATCAGCATCGGTTGCAGAATTAACTACAACGTTAGCAGCATTTCGTGCCTCTACTCTTCTTACTCCGTTAGTGTTATTAGCACCTATTGGAATAATAGCAGCGAATGAACCAGCAGGTGCTGTGTTTGCATAAACTGAATCGAGTCCGTCAGGTAATTCAGATTGTGCAACTTGAGTAGCACTAACAGTTACTGCAGGGTAAGCATATAACGGATCTCCTGTTCCTAAATCATTATCGTAAACAAGAATGTTTTTACCCGACATACAAGCGTTAAGGCTTCCTAATAAGAACGCACCATCATCACTTGCAACACCAGCAGTTCTTTCTGTTGTTCCGATATCAAGAGTTGTAATCGTTTTTGTTGAAACAAAGTTCGGAGTTATTGTTCCGAAAGGAGTTGCACTATAAGCAACACGTAAATTATGAATGTTACCTGCATCAAAACGAGTAGCATTTCCTGTAGGTTGGAAATACATCCAATAAGGTCCGCTGCTACCAGTTGCATCAGTAGTAAACGCATTTGAAATTGATTGTCCGTAAGTTGTTCCATTCCAAATTCCGCCTGCACCCAACGACGTAGAAGCTTCAGAAGTTAGCCCCATACCTGCTGCGATATTATAAGTAGTATTAGGCAATAAGTTATCTAATTGAATACAGATTGCTAATGGTGATCTTGCATTATTTGCAGATGCAGTTGTTTTAGCGCCCATGTATTTAGGGATTACCAATTCAGTCATAGTTACTGGTAGGGTAATTGTTATTGCACTACTATACGCCGTAGTTAAAGTCCCTGAATTTGCATCAATAATATATGAATCAGCAGTAGAGAATTGAATTCCCGTGAAAGTTGCAATACCATTTACGAACGGTTGAGTTAATGTTCCTGAAATACTTCCTGAAGCACCTGTGATAACAGAAATTGTTGCACTACCAGAATAATATGGATCGATAGTGAAATCACTTCTCATTGCTTGAACTTGGAAACTAGAAAGAGAAGTATTGATTGCTGCACCTGAAGGAACATTTGCAAAGAATAATTGTGTTGCAATTCCTAATACATCGAATGAAGTAGAAACATCGAAATTTAAAGCATCACCAGCAGTTGCATCAGCTTCTAATTGTACTCCGAAATCCGCAATATCATAAACTATTCCTGTAATAGTAACTGTGTTAGTGCCAGCTAAAATAACGCCTGACACATTTGCTGTTAAATTTCCAACACCTGAATAAACGGTTAAGGTAACAGTAGTATTTGCTGTAACATTCTGCGGACTATTACTATTATCGCGCGATTGAACAGTTACAGTAAACGGTGTATTTTCTAAAATAGGGCTTCCTCCATTCAAACTAGTGATAACTAATTTCGTTGGAACTTGCGGAGAAGCTGATATTTGTGAATTCGGATTATCCGTTGCTAATGAAGTATTGTATTTAGTTGCAGTGCCTGCGCCATTGAAAGCAAAGACACGGAAATAATAAGTAGTAGATGGGGTTAATCCTGTTACATTAACAGATGAACCTGTACCGCTATAAACAATTTGTTCTCCGCTACCTGAGTAAGCACTATTTGCAGTGTATCCGTTACCATCAACAGGGTTTGTAAATGAATTAGAAGTATTCATTACTACCATATGAGTAATAGCATCTCCATTTAACCAATTAACATCCATTGAAGTTGTTAAAACGTTTGAGAAAGAGATCATACTATCTTGAAGTAAAGGAGTTGTTGCTCCTATCGCTGCAAAAGTTAAGCTATCAATAGCTAATCCGTCATCGCTACCACTTTCATCAACATCTAACCAACGAATAGCAAGGGTTTGCCCTGGCATCCAGTTATTATCAAGATCAAACGTAGCAGTTACTAATGAACGATTTGTTGAGCTATTTCCATCGAGTGCAGCACCTGTACCAGTAATTGCGGTAGGCGTTGTAAAATCCAATGAAGGAACAGTTGTAAATCCTGTAGTTCCAATATTATTTGCACCAACTTTATATGCGAACAATAATTTATTTGGGTTACCACTTCCACCTCTTCTCCAGTTTTCTCCCATATAAGTAATAGTAACCTTAGTTAATGGTTCTGTTCCATTATTTACAAGAACAGCACCAATGGTTCCTAAATATGAACCACTAGCTAAACAACCAAATGCTCTATCTGTCGAAGCAGTAGTTCCGTAGTTGAATGCAGAACCACTCGTAGAAGAACCATTGTCGGTTGACAATTTAACATCATTTGAAGCAGAACCCGAAATAGCTGCCATTTGCCAACCAGTTGAACCGGTAAAATTGAAAGGAGCAGAAGCGATATGATATCCTGCTTGACCAAAACCTCCGGTAGTATAAGCTGTTGCAGTTGATGGAAGCGTATTAAAGTCTTGGAAGTAATTTCCAGTTACATAAGGAATATATGCAGGCGTAGTTCCTGTTGTAGTTCCTGCAGTTGAACGGTAATTAATTGCACTTCCTGTACCATTATATTCATAAACGGAAATGTTTAATACAGATCCTAGAGGGAATCCTGTAATTTTTGCAGAAGTAGCACTTCCTATATAAACGATTTTATTTCCTGATCCTTGATCTGTTGCTAACGATAAATCGGTATTAGCACCCGAATAAGTTGTTCCATCAACAGGAACAAAACTTACTGCAGATCCATTATTAATTACTGCTAAACGATTTGCCCCATTCCCTCCTACAAAACTTACATAAGCCGTATCAGAAGTCATACGCGTATACACAATGGTAGAGGAAGTTGTAGGTTCAGCAGCAATTGTTGAAGCCGAGGCTGTTCCTGGAGTTGATTGGAAATAATTTATCGTTACTCCGCTGCCGTTATATTCATAAACAGCAAAATAATATGTTGTTGCTGATGTTAATCCTGTAACTGTTGTAGTTGTTCCTGATCCGTCAAATACAATTTTATTCCCTGCCCCTTGATTAGTTGCCAATGAGAAATCAGCATTTACTCCCGTAGAAGCAACTGCATCTGATGGAGAGTAAGTAACCGGAGATGTAGAAGCAACTAAAATTCTTCCTGCACCATTTCCACCATTTAAAGAAAATGATAAAGAGTTAGCGGTTGCAGAAGTTAATGTAATAGATGATTGAACTGAAGGTGTTGCATCAATTGCACTACCTGAAATGCTAACATCAACATTAGATGTTCCTGTTGTTGAATGCGACAAAGTTCCTGAATAACTTCCCGAAGTTGAAGCAAGCAATCTTACATAAACTGTTGTAGTTGCAACAGAACCACCAGACTGTACTAACGTTACAGAAGTCGACCAACTACTGTTATCAGTAGAAACTTGGAAAGGTGATGCAGTAGAAATAGTAATATCTGTAGTAAGGTTTGATCCTGCTACAGTATATGATTGAGAAGCAGAAGCAACACTAGCTTCACCCGTAAAAGAAGTGAAAGAAGAGTTTACAGCTATAGTTGGACTAACATTTGCATTTATTGTAAATGTTTGTGCGGCTGAAGTTCCTCCACCTGGCGTTGTATTTACAACGGTTACGGAAGCCGTTCCAGCAGATGCAATATTTCCTGAAGGAACTGAAGCAGTTAACGTAGTAGCATTAACAAACGTAGTAGTTAAAGGAGAACCGTTCCAAT